>CBDCYN010000043.1:0-190074 GCA_965224205.1 Phycisphaeraceae bacterium | reverse complement strand
CCCGGCCCGCTCTTTGCCCTTAAGGAAGTTGACGTAGGAGACGACGACCATGGACATCTCCGCATCGGCGCTGTGTTCAGCTATGGTCCCGATCGTGTCCAGGAACGTGCCGTTCATCTTCGTGTAATACCCCAGGGCCTCTGCGGCAGGAAGGATCAGCGAGTCGACCTCGTGGCGTTTATCCTTGATCTGCTTGAGCTGTAGCACCGCCAGGTCTAGGCTCTTGGTGAAATGTTCGTCGAGGTGCGATAGATCGAGGTCGAGCAGGTAGGATTGCAGCTGATCGATCCGCTGATCTGTTTCCTTGCGTTGAGCGGTGAGCTCGGCTTGGAACTTCTTGCCCTGGCTACCCAGGAACCCCCCGGTGCAGCCGCGTTCCTTCTGCGTTTCGTGCACCAGCGATCCGATCTTGACCGCAAGCTCCGCGACCTGCTCCAGGTTGGCCATGTCGCTGACCCGACGGGACTGAGTGAGGTATTCGCTGCCCCCAAGGTACACCAGGGCAAGCAGGGGCAAAACCAGCAGTAACGTGAGCTTGAGCTTGATGGTAAAGCGCATAAGGATGAACTCCCGGTTTTCGATGCAGCGCGCGATAAGACGCTATGGTCCCCCTGGTTCAAACGACGAACAGCAGTGCGAGTTGGATCGGGTAGATCATTTACACTCTTTAGGTGCTGATAGCCTCAGCCCGGTCTAATAGAGAGCATGATCCGTGTACACGATAAGGAGATTCTTGATGGCCCCTACATCCTCGACAAGGTATTTCGATACGCGATGACGATATACCACCATACAGGGGAACCCCATGCCTTTGGCTGTCCTCGTGGCCCCGACCCGAGGGCGACTCGCTCGCCTGAACCGTTGTTATCGGGCCTGGGGTTCCTGGCGTTTTTTTTTTTTTTTTTTGGGGGGGGGGGGGGGACGATTCCGCTTGGCCTGAGAGCTCTGATACGCGGCGCGGCTAGAATCGCCCGATAACCGCTTAGGCGTTGTTCTCGGCTAGGGGATGATCCGGGCCCACTACCGCGCAGTAAGGTATCCCGCACGTACCGTCACCCCCGCAAATCTGCTTCAAGACCGCTCCCGAAGCCAATCCTGGATCCGAGTTGGACGATAGAACAGATAATCCGGCCTCCCGGACCGTCAACCCCGGCGTAGACCATGTGTGTGCCGCGCTTTTTCCTATGGCGAAGCTCCCACAATTCGATCTTGGACGGTTCGCCGCGGTGGCGATCGGCTCGAGCACCGGTGGCCCGCCCGTGGTCGAAGAGATCCTCACCGGCCTGCCCGCGGACCTGCCGGTCCCGATCTTCATCGCTCAGCACATGCCCCCGAACTTCACGGAATCCTTCGCTGCCCACCTCGACCGCGCCAGCCCGTTGTCGGTCCTCCACGCCGAGGACGCCATGCCCGTCTTCCCCGCGGCGGTCTACGTCGGCGTCGGCCAGCAGCACATGCGCGTGCGGAAGACAGCGGGTATGACCCGTATCGAGATCAACCCCCAGCCCGAGGAACTGGTCTACAAACCCTCCGCTGATGAGCTGTTCCGCACCTGCGCCGCGGTGTACGGCCGGGCGATCCTGGCCGTCGTGCTCACGGGGATCGGCAGCGATGGCACCGAGGGCGCTAAAAAAGTCCATGACACCGGCGGCGTGGTGCTGGCTCAGTCGAAAGAAACTTGTGCGGTCTACGGCATGCCCCGCAACTGCGTTGAAAGCGGTTCGTGCGACGCTCAGCTCAACCCCGACCAGATCCGCCGCGTCATCCTCCAGCTATCGCCGATGCACCGCCAGTTGGCGTTTGCGTGATCAGCCCACCCCGGATGAAACAGCCGCGTAGACGGTCTGCACCGTCTACGCGGCAAATAATTTTGGAAGGCTTAAGGCATCATCGGCTGGGGGTTTTGATACACGACACATCGACCGGTTGCTTGGGCGGTCCCGTCTATATCGCCGCGGCCCGACCCTCTCGCCGACTTCCGAGCCGTGCCGTCACGGCATCATGGGTTCCTTCGCCTGCTGGCGCCGAGCGTGAACAATCCCATCGTCCCCAGCAGCAGGCTCGACGTAGCCGGTTCGGGCACCGTAGCGGCGAACTCCCCGAATTCAGCGACGAGGCTTTGCTGACTGGCGTTGCCTTGGAAAAAAGCCTGCAACTCGAAGAAGTCGAGGATCCCGACGACCCCGTCCCCGTTGAAATCACCCTGAGCCCACGTGCCTTTTTGTCCATAGAAGCTTTGAAAGCCAAGAAAATCCGTAAACCCCGTGGTGCCGTCGAGGTCGATATCGCCGGGGATGATCGAGAACAGGTCCTGCTGGGGGATCGCCAGGCTCTGGAAATTCCCCACGCCAGAGGTCGTGATGGTGGACGTTCGGATCACGATATTCTCGTCTTCAATAATCGCGATGTTATCGTCCCCCTCTGAGGTCGTATCGTCGTCCTTTACATATATCCATGCGTAGTCTCCCGTGGCGTTTCCGTCGCTGTCAAAAAGATTCGACGTTCCCCCTTCCGTCACAGGTCCTACCCCCGGAAGATTGGGATTCCCCGAGGTGCCCCCGCCATTGATGTTATAGCTTTCAATCCCCGCACCGGAGAAGGGCAGCAACGGGTTGATCTGACGAAGGGCGATCGTTGTCAGATTGTAAGGATCACCGGAGTCTGTGAATGTAATATCGGTCAACCAATCGGTCTGCCCGGTATCGTGATCCAGGAGGTAAATCGCCGGTGGGAGGTTTTTACCTCCTTCCACCTCAGGCGTCCCGCTAATCGCCAGCGCCAGCGAATCGATCCCGGGGATCAGCTTAAGCTGTGGCCCGTTGGGGCCCTGCACGTAGATGTACTCCGGTTCGGTGTGGTACCAGGCCAGCCCCGCATGGAGGGGGACCACGTTGAGGTCGCCGAACAGCGGCATTTCCTTGACCACCCGCCCGTTCGTGGGGTTGATCTGGAGAAGGCTATCGCTGTTGCGATCGATGCCGAAGAGCTTGCCATCGGGTGTGAACTCCAGTTCGATCACACCGTTAAATCGCGGGGTTAATTCGTGAGGGGGGTCCTGCGCTTTAAGTTTACTCACGAGCCCCAGCTTCGTGGCTTTGCCGGTCTCGAGCTCGATCTTATATAAAGAGTTGTCGTCGAGACTCACCGAGTAACCGATGGTCGGCGGCGGCGGGGGGGGGCCGATCGGGAAGTCCGGCGGGTCAATCTGTGCGGTGGCCGGCGCGGTGACGATGGATGTCACGCAGGCCGCTGATACTGTATTGAAGAATCTCTTGTTCATGGCAATAAATCTCCCATGTTTTTACGTTTGAGGGTTTCTGGCCAAAGATCCGAACCAACTCGTTCCTAGAATATATACGTCTGGCGTACCGCGATACTGCGTTGGATGGGCGACGTAAATCTGAAATATCTTCTTCGCGTGCATGGATCACACCCACATTTTTTCCGGGATGGATTCTGCTCGTTGTTCGGGTGATCCCCCGCGCTTGCCAAAGACAACTTACTATTCCACAGCTCGTTAATCGTGGCGAGACCACGTCGCAAAGATTCGTAGATCGCTTGAGGTAGGAGCAGGCTCATGGCCCCATGAATACTGACCCTTATTTTAATCTTTTGACTCATTTTCATCAATTTTCATCCGTCTTGAGGTCTTTTTTAAAGGGGATTCTATGAGGTTAGCCCCCTTCATCATGAGCCGGCATGCCCGACGTTTCGTTACCTGGAAAAAGGGGGCGACCGGGCCCACCGACCCGGCCGCTCCATGCCCCTTACCCTCTGCCCGTGATACTTTTTTGATCCGATAGGCTAAGGGTCACCGCTTCGAGGTCGGCGGGGATGAGACTTCAACTCGATTAGAAGATCGAGTCGCTCTCGTCTAGCTCCGCAACCAGGGCAGTCAACGTAAAGCTCAGACCTTTGCCCTGGTACCACCAGCCGCCCGAGCCGCTGAGCTTGTTGACCGAGCCGTTGATCACCTGGACCGCTCCGGCATTGGTCAGGCTGTTGGAGACTTCCGTGAAGTCCTCGAAGGGGACGCCCACGGCCAGTTCGTCGTACCCGTCGCCGTTGAAATCGCCCGCCGCCAAGGACCGCGCGAACTGGTCACCGGCTTCGGTGTCGTCCGGGATCCCGATACGGTCTTCGTGCCAGATCTGGTTACCAGCAGTCGACAGGCCATCGGTCGCGAAACCGAACCCCGGTTTTTCGCTGTAGATCACGTGCAGCACCCCGGCGTTGTTACCGCTGTAGTCTTCAAACGGAGAACCGACTACGAGGTCATCGAGACCGCCATCAAAGTCACCCACGGCCAGGGTCCGACCAAACTGATCGTAGTTCTCTGGGTTGGTGCCGGTGAGCATCCCCTGGTGGAAGATCTGGTTGCCCACGGAGGTCAGCCCGTCAAAGGTCTTAGACCCGTGGATGACGTGCACAACCCCGGCGTCGGTGCGAGCCACTCCCCCGAAGGAGAAGTCCTCACGCGGGACCCCGACGACGAGGCTATCGGGCGTGCTGAATGTGAAGACAGGTCCGCTGGGCCCTTGCACCGCAACGATGTCATTGTCGAAATGCCCCGCGGCCAACGAGTACCCGAACCAATCGTGGGATTCGACAGCGCCTCCCACCATGGCCTGGGTCCAGGTCTCGGCACCGACGGCGTTGAGGCCGTTGGCCGTGCCGTACATCGCGTGGACCACGCCCGCGTTGGTGCGGCCGTTAAAGTCTTCGAACGGGGCGCTGATCGCCAGGTCGTCCCGGCCGTCGTCGTCAAAGTCACCCACGGCCAAGGCATAACCGAACTGGTCACCGCTGTCGGCGAAGATGATCTCCGCCGGGCCGCTCATGAAGGGTTGGCTAAAGTTCTGGTGGAAGTTCCCATCGAACCGTATGACATGGATCATCCCCGCGTTCGTGTCAGGGCCTAGGTCTTCTTTGGGCGACCCGACGACCAGCTCATCGCGTCCATCGCCGTTGAAGTCCCCCGCGGCCAAGGAAAACCCGAACAAATCGCCGGCTTGATTGGTCTGCCCCACCCTCTTCTGGGTCCAGAACGTGCTGCCGGTGGCGGTCAGCTTCGAGGGCGAGCCTAAGATGACGTGCACGCCACCGACGCTATTGGCCGACCCGCCGTCTTCATAAGGCGACCCCACCGCCAGGTCGTCGATCCCGTCCTTGTTAAAGTCACCCACCGCGAGGCTGTAACCAAACTGGTCGCCGGTTTCGCTGTTGCTGCCGGCCAGATCGCTCTGGGTCCATAGCTGATCCCCGAATACGCTTAGGCCACCCGGGCCGCCGTAGATCACCTGGACCGCGCCGGCGTTGGTCTTGCCGTTGATATCTTCCCTGGGTACACCCACGGCCAGGTCATCGTAACCGTCATCGTTAAAGTCACCGGTGGCTTGGGCAGCTCCGAACCAATCATGGGCTTCACGGGTGTCTTCCAAAGACGCAAACGGGCTGGCTAAGACCGCTGTCGAGGTCGTTAAGTCTGTCGCGGTGGCCAGTTCTAAGGTGGCTGAATACAGCACCCGGCCCTCTAGGGCTTCAAGGCACATCTGTTCGACCTGTGTGTCCGAAACCGACCGACGCCGACGCGAGAGATATCGGTTGGTCAGTCCCATCAGTCCTTGCAAAAGTTTCCTTGTCTTCATCGCACATGACTCCTAACGAAAAGGGGTTTGAGAAACAATCGACCAGACCCACACGGTCCGGCTCTTTCCTGACGATCGTGGCCATACCCCGGTGCTCGGTGACGCAATTTGCGATCCGTTCACGCACAACGCGGGGCACGGTCAGGCCCCCTTCCAGCGGGCTGCCGATTCCTTAGCCGGGCCCGAGGGGTGGGTGCCTTACTGCCCATACATTTCGTGCTGGGTGCACCGACCGTGCGCTGCGGCAACAAAATTTTCTTCTAGGGGGTTTAGGGAACAGGAGCGGACCACCTGGCATTCGATCGCAATATTTTATGGTACAGGAGCTTAGGGCGTGATTAATCGCTGGGCAGGGGCGCCCGTGCTCGATCGCGTTCAACCAGAGGTACTCCCCCCAAACTGGGCGCCTTTTAGGGAGTACCTCTCGTGTCGGACAGCTACTACAGCATTTTCAGGGTTGGTATAGACCTCACGGCACAGCCAGGCGTCACGAAGAACCCGCTTCCACACGGGCGCGGCTCGCTACGAACATCGACAGCCATCCAGAAATTGCTCTAGCCGTCAGGCCGCGGAGTACTCGGTCCGCTGCGTCTCATCCCTGCGGCGGACGATCGTCTTCGAAAAGACCTGTGTCCGGGGGCTGGCCTGCAGGGATCGCGATCCCGAGGTGATCACCCGCACGCGCCGTGAGCTGGCGGCCCTTGCGTGTCCTCGCCAGGAAGCCGATCTGCAGTAGGTACGGCTCGACCATGTCCTCGAGGGTGTCGCCGTCTTCGCCCAGCGTCGCGGCGATCGCTTCAAGCCCCACCGGCCCGCCCTCGTAGACCTTGGCGATCACGGACAGGTACTTGCGGTCCAGGTCGTCGAGCCCCAATTCATCGATCCCCTCAAGCGAAAGCGAATCTTCCACGATCGTCGGCGAGATCCCCCCGTCACCACGGACCTGAGCGAAGTCGCGCACCCGACGCAGAAGCCGGTTGGCAATCCGCGGGGTCCCGCGGGCGCGGCGGGCGATCGACCGTAAGGTTTCACGCGATGTGGGGTCAATTGGTCCCGGTCTCGGTTCTTGTAGATCCGTTGAATACCCCGGGATCTTCAGCAGCGTGGCGCTGCGGTGAAGGATTGTGGTCAGGTCGTCGTCGCTGTAGAAATCGAGGTTGTGGGTGACCCCGAACCGCGACCGCATCGGCCCGGTCAGCAGCCCGGCGCGGGTGGTCGCCCCGATGAGGGAGAACGGCTTGAGCGGTAGCGTGATCGTCTTGGCGTGCATCCCCGAGTCGATGGTCACGTCGATCTTAAAATCCTCCATCGCGGGGTAGATGTACTCCTCGACGACCGGGCTAAGACGGTGGATCTCATCGATGAACAGCACGTCGCCGGTCTGGAGCTTGGTGAGGGTGCCGACCAGGTCGGTGGGGCGGGTGAGGGCGGGGCCGGAGGTGATGACGATGTGCGAGCCCATCTCCTTGGCGATGATGTGGGCCAGGGTGGTTTTGCCCAGCCCCGGCGGGCCGTGCAGCAGGACGTGCTCCATCGGCTCGCCGCGCTGCTTGACCGCTTCGAGGGTGATCGACAGCTTCTCGACCAGCCGGGGTTGACCGATGTACTGGCCCAGGTGCTGGGGCCGCAGGGCGACGTTGAACTGGTCCTCCTGCGGGTCGACCACCTGACCGGAGATGATGCGCTCCTTGGCCATGTGGCACCATCGTATCATCCCGCGGGGACGAGTCGATCGGTATCCCCCTCCTGGATGAAAATACGACAGGGTTCGTGTACGCGGCAAGAAGATTTTCGGTGTCCAATACATCTCCGCCGCGGTGTTTTGATACACGATGCGTATAAACCCGTAAGAAGCGCGCTGATCATCGTCTAAGGAAAAACCGCGTTAACCCATCGGTCTTCGTATCCGGTGACCACCGCCCTGCCGGGGTGCGATCTAATCGCAGCTGCTAGCGTTCCGTGCCGCACGTCCTACAATGAGCCGGTAACTGGTATCGGATGGCCATGGTGGCCGGTTTTTGTCCTCGTCTTACGCAGCCCGCATGGCTCAGCCCCCACAACGCGTCTCCGGGTTGAAGGTTTACCTCGAGACCTTCGGTTGCCAGATGAACGTGCTCGATTCGCAGCTTGTCCAAGGGCAACTACGGGGGCTGGGGTGCCGGTTGATCGACGACCGTCAGCAAGCCGACGTTGTGCTTTACAACACCTGCTCCGTCCGGGAGAACGCGGAAAATAAGGTGTACAGCCGCCTGGGCGAGGTCGCCCGCCAGAAGCGAGAACAACCCCACCTGGTGCTGGGCGTCCTCGGGTGCATGGCCGAGCGGGACGGGGTGGACATGATCCGCCGCTACCCGCAGGTCGACATCCTCTGCGGGCCCGGTGAGCTCGACAAGCTGCCGATGCTGATCGACAACGTGGTCAAAACCAGCCGGTCGCTGAGCGGGGGTCGGAGGTCGGGCCAGGTCGCCCTCCAGGGCAACACCCACCGTCGCTCCTCAACCCTCGGCGCCGCCGAAGACCAGCTCGAGCTGCTGGACTTGTCACGCAGCTTTTCACCCGAGGATCATCACGGCAGCGCCTACGTCCGGATCACCCGAGGCTGCAACAAATTCTGCACGTATTGTGTGGTCCCCAACACGCGCGGCGCCGAAGTGCACCGCCCCCCGGGCCACATCGTCGATGAGTGCAAGCGGCTCGTTGATGCCGGCGTGATCGAGATCACTCTCCTGGGCCAGACCGTCAACCATTACCATTACGACCACGGGGCTTCGGTCACCGTCAACGGCGTCCAGCAGCCCCAGATCGGCACGCCGGTGGGGCCCCACGGCCCGAGTGCCATGCCGGGCCCCGCGGCAATCGCCTCACGTGTTACCACCTTCGCGGACCTGCTGGCCCGGGTCCACGACGAGGTGTCCGGCTTGCAGAGGCTGCGGTTCGTCACCAGTTTTCCACGCGACTTCGGCGACGACATCCTCGAGGTCATGGCCGACCACCCAAGAATCTGTCGCTACCTTCACCTACCCGCCCAATCGGGCAGCGACCGGATCCTGGGCCTGATGAACCGCGGCTACACCGCCCAGCAGTACCTGGAGTTGCTCGACCGTGCCCGCGCCTACCTGCCGCGGGTGCAGATCGCCGGGGACCTGATCTGCGGGTTCCCCACCGAGACCCAAGAAGACCATCAGGCCACGTGTGACCTGCTGCGCCGTGCCCGGTACAAGAACTGCTTCATCTTCAAATACTCGCCCCGGCCGGGGACCACGGCGATCCACCGCTTCGAAGACGACGTGCCCGACGCCGTTAAGCGGGATCGTAACCACGAGCTGCTGGCGATCCAGAGCCAGATCAGCAGCGACATCCACCGCCAGCACGTGGGCCAGACGGTGCGCGTGTTCGTCGAGTCCGTAAGCCATCAAGCCGCCAAACAATCCCGCGCCGCCCAGGCGGCGCCGGTCATCCTCGGTTGGGAAAAGCCGGTCACCCAGCTCTCGGGACGCACCGACGGCGACCTGATCGTCATCTTCGACGGCGACCCCGCATGGGTCGGGTCGATCGTGGACGTCGAGATCGACCGATCCGCCCCGCTGACCCTCTTCGGCCGCGGCGCCTCGGTGGTCGCGGCGCCGTGATCACGGGTGGGGGGCTACCCGTCTCGGAGGAAATGGTGGCGTCACACCATAGGTTGGGGACGGGGGAATTATTCATAAGCCCCGAGTAGCGGACGTTGGGGCGACCTATCCATTTAATACGGTTTACCAAATTACAAAGCCGTTTACTGTCTGTATCGCCTTGAGACCACAAGTAGATATCGTGGGGTATCCCATTTTTCACCATACAGTTTTTGAATTGAAGGGGAAGGAAAAACCTCTTCGAGTTCAACAATGATGAATCCACATGAGACGATCGCATGGACGTATTTCGATACCGGCCGATGAAAATATGGAACATTAGTTATTGGTCGATCCGGGTCGCATGTGATATTGAACGATATTTCTCGATGGATCTCCTTCATATAGATATATTCATTGGCAGGAATAAAATTTTGGCTCTTAGGAAGCTAGGGGTGGTTAAATCGGGTTATGACGAAGAAGTTTGAGCATGACTTGGTAGAGGTTATCACCACGGTGGTTGAAGCGGAACTCGGATTCTTTCAGGTGCAGATAGAACGTGTGGCTGGCGATGCCGTTGAAGCGGGCCAGGCGACGCTTGGCGTAGCTCCAGAACGATTCGATCCCATTGATATGAGATCGGCTATTGGCGAATTCGTTGGCGCCGTGGTTGACCCGCAGGTGTTTCTTGTAGCCGACGTCGACCAGCCCGTCGTAACCCCGCCAGCCATCGGAATGGATGATGGCGTCAAGGCCCACGCGGCCCCGGATGGCTTTTTGCAAGGTCTTTTTGCGGCAGTCGGGCACGATCTCGGTGTAGACGCGCCCGTCGCGCTGGAAGATGCCAAACACGATGGTCTTGCCGCCGGCGCCGCGTCCGCGCTTGCCACGGACCCGCTTGGGCCCGAAGTAAGATTCGTCGATTTCGACTTCCCCCCGGAAGGGGCTTTGGGCCTCGCTGTGTTCGGCGATGCGTCGGCGGATCTTGAGATAAATGGTGTTCGTCGATCGTACGCTCACGCCGGTGGTCCGGGCGGCATCGGTGGCGGTGAGGTCCATCGCAAACGCGAGGAGTATTTTTCGGAAGATCTTCTCCGAGATTCGGGAACGCTTGTAGTACTTGTTTTTGCAGGTTTTCATAGGAGCAAAGCCACATCATACGCGGCTTAGCTTCCTAAGAGCCAAATTTTTATACGCATTGTAAAAACATGGATGAGGAATTGAAAATAGAAGTGTCCCCGATGGTGCTACGTGCCGCGACATGCATTCCAGAAATCCCTCGAGATCATCGATTGTTTGTAGGCACAGATGGGATAGTACCACATCGTAATAGCGATCAATTTCTAGGTCTTCGATACGCATTTGACGTAATATAACGGTAGAGTCTCGCAAGACATCATTTGCGACTTTGTGCATACCATTGGATGGTTCGAGCGCAATATACTCCTTGACGAGTTTTGAGAGAGCGAGTGCGAGATGTCCAGTGCCTGCACCAATTTCAAGGACCGTACGTATTTTCTCATTCCGAACGAAGTCTTCATACCACGGCAAGAATACTTTTGTGTATGTCAGATCAAGTCCAGACTCAATCTGCTCACGGCGAAGGCTTGCGCAGTCATTCCACCTGTTTGGCATGCGAAATCCTTTTGGCTTTTGTGACTATGTCCTTGGCCATGGCAATGATCTGTGGACCTGAATTGGTATCAAAAATCGTTATTTCGTGATCAGGATGTATGCCCCTCGCGATAGCAAGTTTCTCCGAGCCGGAACGGTTTGCGTTGATGAGTGTAAATCTCGCTTCAGGCGGGGTGTCTTCGCAAGTTACATAGAATCGTACACCTGCTTCCGTGAGAGTTTTTTTTACTTCGTCTTGGATCGGCTGCGGGGTGATGATTTCAATCAGCGTATTTTTTTCAGCCAATTCAATAATACATTTCTGAGCACGCTTCGACGCTGTAACCCAACTTAATCGATTGCTTACAAGCGTTGCGCTACTTCCGCTTCTGAGAAACTGGTACATGAACTGTTCGGTCTTCTCGGAATTCTTGTTGACCTCAGTTACAGGAAGATAAGAGAGCCCTTTCCGAGCGACGAGGATCGTCAAACCGGCAATTTCAGCGATTGTTAACAACAGCAACCAGTGAAGGTAGGGCAAGTTCTTCATCGGTGGGTTCAAACGAGAACCCTCCAACCAGAGGTAGCTAACACCACTAAGACTTAGAACCGCTGTGAGCACAAATATTGTGAAAAAAGCCCAAAGAATTGTTCTGATTAAGAGATGCATATATCAAAACCCCCGTAGATCCGGGCCCGTCCGGACACTATTAATAAAATCTACTGCCCCCGAAAGCTCTACCTATGCCCTTTGTGATTCCAAAGTTGCACATCGTCGAACTTCCCAAAGCCTTTATCGAATGTGGCGACCGCGTCGCCTTCGGCAGCGGCTTGTGCGGCGAGGAAGCAATCCACGATATCGAGCTTGGTCTGTTTGTACCGGTATAAGGCGTCGATCATGGTTTGAGCCTCTTCACACCGGATGCCGGGCTTGATGATCAGCTTGGCCAGGCTCTCAGCGATCCGTTCTCGCGGATGGTCATAGACCATCCCTAAAACCCACACCGTCTCGACCAGAACGATTTTGTCCAGGATGAGAAGGCACTGACCATCGGCGGCTTGCTGAAACAGTGCGTCTGCTTTCTTGGCTTGTTTCCGGTCATCGTGGGTCAGGAACCGGATCAGGACGTTGATATCGATCCGGTATCGGATCACGATTCACGTCCCAAGAAGTTCTCGGCAACATGCCGTCGGGCCGCGTCCCGTGCTTCTTCTTTGCTTACGGCGGGTTTGTCAGACGACAGGCACCCGGCCAGGTCCATCAGGGATTCGCCTTCGGGTCGGATGGTGACGCTTTCGCCGTGGATTTCATAGAGCAATCCCTGTCGGGGTTGAAGTCCCAACGCCTCCCGCACCTGAGCGGGTATGGTGGTTTGCCACCGGTCGGTCAGTGTCGATCTGATCATGATGCACCTCGCCTATCTAGCAATGCATTCCGCCCACATTGCATTATCGCACGGATAGGGGGCTTCGTCCAGTTTTTTATGATCCGAGGCAGGTTTAAGCGTTGCCTGTCTGGGTATTGCCCAGATCGGTGTGAAAACACACGCTAGAGCATATTGCATAATTTTTCTCCATGGGACGATGCAGGTCGGACGAAATTCTGCCACGCCTGAAACTTGATAGGATGGAGATTATTTACGCAAAGTGCTCTAAGGGTTTGTCCTAAAAAATGATCGATCGCTTATGATACGGGTTAAGTGACAAGATCGGCCCGGTTTTTGATTCGGTTTGGTGCTGTCACGCAAACGGTCGTTTGTACAACATTGCAGCCCGAGCAGTTCCCGACCTATCCCGGCATTGGTCCATGACAGGGTTGGATCACTTTGGTTAAGTGAGCTAGACAAAGGCGGTAGCAGAAACCCACCTCGCTACACGTTCACGAACGACGCGGCGTCTTCCCACTGGCCGAGCTCTTGGCGGTATTTCTTGGACTTGTCGACCACCACGAACTCGCCTTCGAGGCTGATCTTGTACCGCTCAAGCGGGCGCGGGGCGGGGCCTTCGAAGTTCACGCCGTCCATGTAGAACCCCGAGCCGTGGCAGGGGCACTTGAACTTCTGATCGGCTGATAGCCAGTTGGGGATGCAGCCTAGGTGGGTGCAGATGGTGCTGATGGCTACGAGCTGTCCGTTGGATAGGTGGATCAGCCACACGCCCTGGCTGCCCTTAAACTGCTCGTACACCCCCGGCTCGGCAAACTCCCCGACCTTGCCGGCGCGGAAGGTCGTGGGCGGCTCCTTGGTGACCTTGGGCACGAGGTACGATTGCAGGGCGGCGCCGGCGGTGGCGAAGGTCGCGGCGATCGCCCCCCACGCGACGGCCAGGGCGATGTTGAATTCGCGGCGAGTCATGTTCGCCGAGTCGGCCAGGCCCGAGGCTTTTTGGCGGATCCGCTCGGTCACGCTGGGCCGGGGCCGGGCGTAGCCGCTGGCGACCATGGCGGCGCTCTGGGCGTCGGGCGGGGCGTCGAGCCCGACCAGGGACGCGACGGTCTCGACTGGGGCCTTGGCGGGGCGGACCGTCACCATGGGCCCGCCGGCCGACCGGCTGCCGCTGGTGTGGGCGGTGGATAACAGCTTCGCCCACTTCGGGTCGGGCGGCCCCTCAGGGATGGCGGTGGCGGGTTTCTTGGCGCCGCCACCCGCGGCTGCAGCGCCCGCCTCGGCGGCTTCCTGCTCTTGACCGGCCCAGGGCTCGGGGCCTTCGACCTCGATCGTCTCGAACTTGATCACCTCGACTGGGCAGCCTTCTGCGGCGGTGATGATCGAGGGGGTCAGCGGTTTGGTGAACTCCGCATTCGTGGCTTCGGGTTTGATGATGCACGTCTCTTCTTGGACATCAAAAACCTCGGGGCAGTCGGTCTCGCACGCGTCGCAGACGATGCAGCCGGGGGCGATCCATACCTTGACGACTTCTTGGTGAGTTTCGGCCATGCCTATTCAATCCGTGGTCTATCCATACCTTTACGTTGTTCAGACTGCCCGGTGGCGGTGATGCCTACCGAGGCGTTTTATCGTTAAGAGCCTTCATCGCGGCGTTGCGTACCGTCGCGCTAGGGTCATTATCGGCGATCTGGCGTATTTTATCCCGTATCAGTGGATCGGGTGCGGTCTTCAATGCAGCAAGGGTGGTGAGCATGATCCGCTCGATCATCGGCCCGGTCATTTTTTTCTGGGTCAACGGGCCGGTTTCCCCAGCGGGCAGGGCCGCCAGCGCTTGACGATCGAGCAGGACGGCGGCGATGAATTGTTGGCCCTGGGGTTCACCCAGCCGGGCCAGCGCCACGGCGGCGTTCCACTGGGCTTCGCGCATGGTCAGATCCGTGATCACCATGGCATCTTTGAGGGCCTCGATCACGCGGCGGTCGCCGGGTTCGGCTAGCTGCCCCAGCGCCGCGGCGGCCTCGGCACGGACCACGGGGCTTTCGTCGGCGAGCCTAAGCGTTAGCCCTCCCACCGCGCGCTTGGCTTGGTCCTGGTCAGGCCAGCTTAGCACTCCCCCGATGGCGCCCTCACGGGCTTTGACGCCCGGGGCGTCGAGCTGATCGAGGATCACGTCGAGACCCCCGTCTTGGCCCAGCTGCCCGATAGCCATCAGCAGGTAAAACTGCAAGACCTGCTCGTCGTCGGTGACGTGGTGATTGAGGATGTCGATCAACTCGTCACTGAGCCGCTTGCGTTCAACGGGGTCGGTGACCGAAGGGATCATGGTGGCGATGTTGTACGCCGCTAACCCGCGGTCTTTATACCGGGGGTCTTGGAGCCCGAATTTTAGCTTACCGGCACCGCTGGACTGACGCAGCTTCAGGAGGTGGTTGTCGAGGCTGTCCTTCGCGCCAGCGATGGTGCCGAATAGGAACGCCAAGCCTAAGCAGATGACCACGATCACCGCGGGGATGACCACCAGCTGCGCGACTTGGCGGCCGACCGAAGGCGGTGGCTGGGTCGGCTCCGAAGTACCGCCTTCTTCGTTGTCGAGAGGATGCCCCGGGGGCGAGGGGTGGTTGGGCGGCGGTGACGGGGGCATGATCATGGATGAACTATCACCCATCTCCGAGTGATCAGGGGTCGGCGCCGAGGGGGCTTGGGGGATCTGTGGCTCTGCGGAAGTCTTATGGCCGTTACCGTCGACCGGACTCGACTCCGGTTGGGCCCTGGGGTCGACGGTGGGGCGGCTGGATTCAGTCATAACAGGTCGATTCGTTTCATGATCACCCCGGTTTGCATCAGGCTTCGCTTAGAGCGTGTGCGAGAAGCGTTGGGGCCCGAGTTCGGTGCTGCCGGTTGTCCGTGAACCGGTGCTTTGAGCGTATGCCGGCCCCAAGGACGATCAAACAGCCAGCGACAGATCCCTTTCTTACAGAGTTTTCTACAATGATATTCTACGAAACGCGTATCTTCTAAGCCAATCGCCATCGGGGGTATCAACGGATACGATCCCGGATGAAATAACGGCATGACCCACGTCCGCGGCGGCGTTTCTGGTGCCCAAGGCGTACCGGATACGGTATTTTGATACGTGATGTGTAAAAATCGTGGGTTGTCCCTTAGAGGCAGGGATGAAGAGGGTGGCTCGTCCTCGAAACCCTCCGTGGCGGGCAGTCAGCCGGCAGCCAGATCGCCCTCGGAAACAATCGATCCTTACCCGCACGGGACGACTAAATTATGACGTCGGGTCGCGCCTCAGCTACCGGGGCAGCAGTGAGATCGCTTCATCCTTCCAGCGCCGCAACCGACGGCCCCAGCGGCTGGGCATCGTGCCATCGGACCCCAGGTGATAGGTAGGGATGCAGCGGACTCGACGGAACCGCTCGCTGTGTTGAGCCCAGAATCGGTCCAGGTCATTGAGGAGCTTGCGATCCAAGAGATAAGCCTGCCATTCGTTTTCAACAAGCAGCCATGGCGTACCGATCAGGGTGCGGCTTTCGCGGCGCATCGCCTTGACGAATGACCGGTACTTGTGCTGGTTGCACTGGTTGAGCCAGGGCCAGGGGTGGGGCATCGACTTTTGCCAGAACTCGGTGTCCGTGAGGTTGACCAGCTTTACGCCCTTGGGCCAGGTCGCCCAGACCGATTCCATAGCGCTGTGCTTGGTCATCCCGGCTTGACGGGTTTTCGGGCCGCCGAAGTGGAGGATCGTTTGGGCAAGATTCACCTGGCCCTGACCGGTCCACCCGCCGTTGAAATGGTGGTCACGACCTTCGGGGATGTCCTGGTAGAGCTTGTAATAGGCCAGGTTCATCAGGCCCTGGTCGCCTAGAAAGATATTGGTGATCTGCCCGCCCCATTCCCGGGCGACTTCAAACACCGCCCGGTGCTTTGCGGGGTCGCAGCCGAGCACGCCGGTATTGAACGAGGCCAGGTCGTCCGATAGTTCTGCGAACCCGGTCAGCAACGTAACTTCTCCTTGATGATATTTCTTAAGCGGGGTCCCCTCATAAACCGTAAACCACCCGTCTGCTTCGGTGGCCTTGAAAATCGGGTCCAGTGGCTTGAGCACCAGCACGTCCGCATCGAGCAGCAGGAACGGCTCGTCTTGCTCCAACAAGGCATCGAGTTTCCACAACGCGTGCACCGATCCACTGCCCAGGTTGGCCCCAGAGCGGAACCGGGTATCGGGCTCGGGCAGCGAGCGGATCTCGAGGTCGAGCCCAGCCAGCTGGGCGCTTTGCTCATCACCCCAGCCGGACTCTAGAGCATAGACCACGATCGGCAGATCCGCGTGCCAGATGCGGATCGACTCGGCGAGCATCTTGGTCAGCGGCAGGTAGTTATCGGAAGTGACCGTGACGATCTTCATCAGCGATCCTCACCGGGCACCGAGCGCTTGGTTGGATGCGATCGATTCGTGAACATGCATGGAGCCTTTTTTTTGCGGGACCGGCTTATCTCTTACTTTATTACCGAATGGTTATCCATGATACGATCTAATCCGTCGGCCACGATCAGCCGGCATCATACCCGTCGACAAAGCGTCGATACACCTTGAAGACGCGAAGCGGGGCTTGTATGGAACTCTTGGTCGTCATCTCACACCCGGGTCAACGCGTCCGCAGTCCCGGCTCGATCGTTGCCGACCTGAGGCGCGTGTACGACGAAGCTTACGAGAGCGCGAGTCAAACCCACCACCTGGCGTTCGCGCACGCGACGGTCATCCTGCTTCAATGGGGCCTACCCGGGCTGGGGTGGAACTCGTGGCACAAAGAAGACGCGGGCACCCTGGTCACCGTCGGGCTGCCGCTGCTGTACACCTCACTAGCCGAAGGGGCCCCAGAGGCCGATAACTCGATGGTTCAGCCCGACCGCCTGGCTCGTTTCGTCCTCAATGCCCGGGACGGGCTCAGCGAAGACCTCGGCAGCTGCGGCGGGTACTTCGCTGCGGCGTACGCTCAGACAGACGGCCAAGTGACGTTGATCACCAATTATCTTGCCGAGGTCCCGCTTTACCGAGCCTCGAACGCGGGGGGTGACGGTTTGGTCGAATAAGGCCGCGGCCGCGGCGATGTTGGCGGGGATCGACCTAAAACTCGATCGGGAAGCAGCCGTCGAGTTCATCACGCTCTCGCACTGCTTGGAGAACCGCACATTGTTTGAAGGCGTCGAGCTCGAGCCGCCGGCGACCTGCGTCGTGATCGGTCAAGACGGGTACCATCGCCACCGGTACCTGGACCTGCCGTCGTATTACTTCGTCCATCGCCAGCCTCAAACGGAAGCGGCGTCCCGGGTGGTCGGCGACATCAGGCCGCTCATCGAGGCGTTGCGTGATACCCAGGAAGAAATCCGCCTCCACCTCACCGGAGGGCAGGACAGCCGTGCGGTCGCGGCGATGTGCCGCCATCACGGGTTGCGGCCGCTGTGCCTTACCCACAACACGCCCAACGAAGAAGTCCCCAGCGCTAAGCGGCTAGCACGGTATCTGGGCATGGCGTATCGAGCGGTGGAGGGCACCGTCCCGACCTGGGTGGATTTTGACGGCCAGGCCCGCCGCAGCCTTTGGCAAAGCGACGGGCTGATGTCGCTTAAATACCTCGCGGGTCTGTACGACCTGACCTACATCCGCGACCAAGGGTACCTGCCGGTCGAAGGCCTGGGCGGTGAATACGGGCGGGCTTATTACTACGGCACGGATCAGGGCTTTGCCAAAGCTTCCGCGGGGCGGTTCGACTATGTGTACGGCAAAGCGATGGGCGGCCGCGAACCCTGGTGGCCCCGCCCGGAGGCACTGCAAGGGGTCCATCAGACGATCGAGGCCATCCTGCAACGCGCCCAGGACGACGGCCTGGACACGTTCCAAACCACGACGTGGTACTACGTCAACCAGAAGATGCGCCGCTGGGCAACGGCGCGGCGCAACGTGGGGTGGCGGTGGTTCATCGATCCGCTGCAGATGCCGTGCTGGACGTATCGCGGGATGTCGGCTGACCCGAACGACCAGCGTGGCGACGGGCTGATCCGAGCCGTGATCGAGGCGGCTTGGCCCGGGACGACCAAGGTGCCCACGGTCCCGGAACTGGCGTACGCGGGCCGTCGCCGAAGGGTCGCCAGCAACCGGATCGTTCGCACCGCGATGCGGTGGTACGACCGGATCCGCAAGCCCGACCCGCCGCCGGTCCAGCACCGGGTCCTGGATCAGATGCGGGCGTCCTTTCATGAACAGATCCGGTTAGCCCAAGACCACCTGTCGCCGGTAATCACCCCCGACGATGCCGACCGGTGGCTCGACACCCAGCCGTGTTCTTATATTCAAACCGAGCTCTACTGGCACGTGCTGACCGTGGCGATGTGGTGCAGGGTCTTCTTGGATCAACCTGTGGCGATCAAGCGGTGTCGTATAAATGGACCGGCCACGGATGGAACAACGGGATAACGCGCCGTCCCGATCGGTGAGGCCTGCTTCGGATGAGCCCTCGACGCAGGATACCCATCCCCCAGGGCTCAAGGTCTAACGCAGAGGAACGCCCCATGGTCCCGGGCCTGCTTCATTGTGTGATCCCCACCCACGGCCCACCGCGGCTCTTACGTCGCACGCTCGAGAGCATCGCCCTCGCTCGGCGCCCCGATGGGTTCGGACAGGTCTGGGTCATCGAAAACGGCTCGGACGCTGGGGCCCGAGCCGTCTGCGACCGGGTCGGTGGTGGACTGCCCGTTGAGTACCGCCACATCGATGCCGCTGGACGCAGCCGCGCATTGCAGTTCGCGGTCGAGACCCTGCAAGGCGGGCTGGTGGTTTTTTTCGATGACGATGTGCGCGTCGATGAGAATATCTTTCAAGCCTATGCCGCGGCAGGCACACGACACGGGGAAGCCGGGGTCTACGGCGGCCCGCTGTTGATCGATTACGAGCAATCCCCGCCGCCATCGTGGCTGCTTGACCATCTGCCCGCGTCGGCCAAGGGCTGGGAGCCCGAAAATCCTGATTCGCCAATCGGTCCCGGCAGCCACTTCTTGGGCGCCAATTTCGGCGCGTATGCTCAAAAAATCTTAGAGGTCGGCGGTTTTAACCCGGCATTGGGGACCGGCACTGCTGGCGACCCGGTCGGTGAAGAGGTCGACCTCCAGGACCGGTTGTTGGCCGCGGGGGGTAGGGGGGTCTACGTGCCTGAGGCGAAGGTGTGGCATTACGTCCCGGCCGACCGCTGCTCGCCGTCGTGGGCGCTGCGTCGGCTCGAGCGGACGTGGTTGACCGCGCAGCTGGTTGACCCTCAAATCTCACAGGGCCCCCTGCTATGGGGCGTGCCGAGGTGGATGTGGCGGCGGTGGCTGAGCCTCGGCTTCAAGGCTCTATGGGCGAACCTTACCTGGGACGCCCAGCGACGATTCGAAATAAAAAAAGTATTCTATCAATGGCGGGGGACCATGCGTGGGTACAAGATCGGTCATTTGCAGGCCCGATCCGATCCTGTCAAGACAAAACCCGACACTCACACCCATTCCGGGTAAGAGGGGCCTACCTCGTCACTTGACGCCCGTTACACTACGTTCGGTCATGAGCAGAGCCAATCCTTCGAGCCTGGAGCGTACCACTACCTTGCCAGCACCGGTGGTCTCGGCGATGCGCGCCATCTTGATATTGATCGGGGGTGGGCTGGCGTGTGTCGCGATTGGGTTGAGCTGGGCGGGTGACCCCCAGGCCGCAACTTTAACGTGGCCATTGGCGGTGGCCGGCGGGGTGTACCTGCTGACGGGGATAATGCTGTCGCGGCTGCCCGATGTCTTTGGCAAGGTGGCGCTGGCGATGATCATGATGTTCTTCATGGTGGCCGCGATCGAGGCTGGCTGTCGGTTCATCGGGTTGGACTTCAACCGCACCAACCAAGCGTGGCAACGCAACCCGATCTTCTATCGCCAGCCGATCGAGCCTATAGGTGAAGCTTTTTTCCGTCGGCCCGGCCCCGACGAGTGGACGGGCAAGGTCCTGACCGCCGGGGCGGCGAGGGTGAACGTGGTCGAGCCGACGTTCGCCGATGAGCAGGTGTTGACCTTCCGTTACGATTCAAACGGGTTCCGCAACCCGCCCGATCTGAAAGACTGGCAGATCGTCGTGGTCGGGGATTCCTTCACGGAATTGGGGTACCTCCGCGACGAAGACTTATTCACTACGATCCTGAGCCAGCGGCTGGGCGTCCGGGTGAAAAACCTTGGGGTCGGCAGCACCGGTCCATTGACCCACGCGTGTTACCTGCGTCACTACGGCAAGGCGCCCAGCACGCAGCAGGCGGTCTTGGTCTTTTTTGAGGGCAACGACGTCAAGGACTTCAACGAAGAGCGACAGAGGCTTGAAGATTTCAAAAAAACCGGGAAAAAACCCTCTCGGGATCTAGAGTCCAAGCGGCAGACCTCGTTCCTGGTCGCGTTAGCCACGGCCGTCACAGCGGAAAAGAAGCAGCCCGGATCGACCCAAAACGCCATCGCAAAGTGGGAAACCCACGAGCAGCCGGTAACGCTTACGTACAACCCGCCCGATCCCGATCAGCTCGACGCCGACACCCAACAGGCCCTAGACGCCGCGGTCCGGGATTGGGCCACGGTATCGAAAGAACTAGGCATGACCCCCTGGCTGGCGTACATGCCATGCAAGCGCCGCGTGCTCCATGATGTGCTGGTGTTCAACCCCGACACGCCTAGGCGTCACGTCGAATGGAAGCCTAACCAACTACCGCAGCACATCGAGCGATTGTGCCAAACCCACGGGATCCGTTTCATTGACCTCACCCCCGCTTTGATCGAGCAGACCGATCGAGAGCAGATGACCTACAACCCGCTATGGGATACCCACCTCAATCAACACGGCAGCCAGGTTGTTGCAGAAACCCTCGCCGAGCATCTGCGGGCGGCATTTGATGCATCGGCACCGGACGACCAGGCCGGGTAGACTGGTGCGTGAAGTAATATCTAGTGTTCCGTCTGCTGTGCCTTTTTCGGGTAGGGCTACAATATGGTGAGCCGCGATCGTGAGGGACCGGGCCGGCGGTCAATTGGCGTTCAAACCCGGTCTCTCACGGTGTCGCGGCTCGCTGAGGAAGCAACCCGAAATTACAGCATGAACAGAGCCAGAAGCTGTCCGTAGCCGATCTTCCGTCCCCGCCGAGCCGACCCCTATGGCTGATCTTTCTGTCGTGATCCCCTGCTACAACGCGGCTCGGTTTATCCGGGCCACCGTCGGTTCCGTGCTGGACCAGACCGACCCGCCGAAAGAAGTCTGGGTCATCGATGACGGCTCGACCGACGATAGCCCCGCGATTGTCCAGTCCCTCGCCGACGCCCACCCGGGGGTCGTGCACCTGATCCGACAAGAAAACGCCGGTGAGTCCCGGGCCCGCAACGTCGGGATCGAGGCCTCCACCGGCCGGTTCATCGCCTTCCTCGACGCCGACGACCTGTGGCTACCCACCAAGACCGCAAGGCAGATCAAAGTCCTTGGACAGTTCCCGGACGCGGTGGGCGTGCACAGCCGGGCGTTCAATTTTGAGAACGACCTCGACGACCGTGGCCGTGAAGAGACCGAGACGACCAAGGACGACCCCAGCATCGAAGACCTGATCCATTACCACTACCTCGCCCCCTCGTCGGTGATGATCCGGCGAGAAGTTTTTATTGACCACGGCGTGCGCTTCGACGAAGCGGTGCGGCACAGCGAGGACATGCTCTTCTTCGCCGACGTGCGGCTGGTCGGTTCGCTGCGGCTGGTGGACGAACCCTTAGCGGCGAAACGCGTCCACGGTGGCCAACAGACCAAGGACATCTGGCACCCGATCTATTCACTCAAAAGCCGCATCGACTGGGTCCGCCAGCACCGCGACCGCCTCGGTGACGACCTGGCCGATCAACTCGACACCGAGCTTTCCAAACGGATGGTCGCCACGCTCGAAGACCGCTACTGGCGGCGGCAGTTCACGGACTTCCACCGGGTCCGCCAAATCGTCGAGCAGACCTGCCCCCAATCCTTCCAGCAAAGCTTCTTGTGGAATAAGCGGATCTACCCGCGTTGGGTGTACCAGTTACGCGACCGCTTCGCGAAGCACTGACCTCGTCCCGGGCTTAAGGTAATCACCCGTACAGCCCAATAATTTATTTGCAACCACAACTATTAATTTTTCTAATTTTATATTCTATTGACATTAACGATATTAATGCTAAGATCCTCCGACATGGACGAATTGCGCGTTCTCTGCGATGTGGTCAAGCACCACAGCTTTAGTCAAGCTGCTGCCCTGCATGGGATTACGCAGTCCGCGGCCAGTCAGCGCGTCGGGCAGCTCGAAAAGCGCTTGGGTGTGACGCTGATCGACCGGTCTGTACGCCCGCTCAAGCCGACGCTCGCGGGCGAGGTCTTCCTCGAAGGCTGCCAGGACCTGATCGAGCGCTACGACCGTCTCACCCAGCGGGTGACCTTGTTCCGCAGTGAGTTACGGGGCGTGATCCGAGTCGACGCGATCTATTCTGCCGGGATTGACCTGCTTAACCAGATCAAAGAGGCTTACGAGCCCCTTTACCCGCAGGTAGAGATCGTGATCGAGTACAAGCACCCAGACGAGGTATACGAAGCGGTGCGTGGCCGCCGCTGTGACTTGGGGATTGTCTCGTACCCGCGTCGGTGGCGCGATGTCGAGGTCGTGCCCCTGCGTGACGAGCCGATGGCGGTGGTTTGTTGCCCGGATCATCCCTCTTTAGCTAACCGTCAGAGTGTTTATGCCGCGGAGCTGTCCGGCTGCTCGATGGTCAGCTTCGAGCCCCACCTGCCTGCGGGTCGGCACATCAAACAGTATCTTAAGGAACACGACGCAGCCGTGAAGATAGATAGCGTGTTCGATAACGTGGACACGATCAAGGGGGCGGTGGCGGTCACCCATCACGTGGCCATCCTGCCCAAACGCACGGCCCGCCGTGAAGAATCCGCCGGGACCCTGGTCGTGCTCGAACTTCAGCCGCCCCTGACCCGGCCGCTAGGGGTGATCCACCGCAAAGGCTCAAGCCAAGCCAGCCAGGGGTTGGCCCCACTGATCCAGTCGTTCGTGGATTTCCTGCTCAAGCACGCCGGGCCCAACGGCGACCTGGTCGAAGCGTCCGCGATGGTGCCCGCATAAGACGCACGCCCTGTTCAGTCATTCTGTACATGAGGTTCATGATGAATCAACCCAAAATGGATCCCCGCGCATCGAGCTCCCGTTTCTTGGGTCGTCGCCCCGGCAAGATCGGGCTCTACGACCCCGCGTTTGAGAAAGACGCTTGCGGTATCGGCTTCGTCGCCCACATCAAGGGCCAGGCCAGCCACGAGATCGTGCGCAACGCCCTGACCATGCTCGAGCATATGGACCACCGCGGCGCCTGCGGCTGCGAAGCCAACACCGGCGACGGCGCCGGGATCCTCACCACGCTCCCGCACGCGTTCCTTACCAAGGTCGCCAAGAAAGACGCGAAGATCGATTTGCCCGAACCCGGGCACTACGGGGCGGGCATCGTCTTCCTGCCCCAAGACCCCGCCCAGCGGGTTCATTGCGAAAGAACGATGGAGCGGATCATCACCGACCAGGGCCAGGTCTTCCTCGGCTGGCGCGACGTGCCCCAGGACAACTCCATGATCGGCCCCACCGCCCAGGCCGCCGAGCCGAAGATGCGCATGCTCTTCGTGGGCGCCGCCGATGGCGAAGATCAGGAAGCCCTCGAGCGGCAGCTGTACGTCATCCGCAAGCAGGCCACGTTCGAGCTGCGCAACAGCGCCTACATGGACCAGACCCACCCGTTCTACGTCGCCAGCCTCTCGACCAAGGTGATCATTTATAAAGGCCAGCTCACTTCATACCAGGTGGGCCAGTACTACCCCGACCTATCCGACCCCGACTACGTTAGCCACCTGGGGATGGTCCACTCCCGGTTTAGCACCAACACCTTCCCGTCGTGGGACCGCGCCCAGCCGATGCGGTTCATGAGCCACAACGGGGAGATCAACACCATGCGCGGCAACATCAACTGGATGCACGCCCGCGAGTCGATGTTCGCAAGCCCCCTGTTTGGCCGTGAGATCCACAAGATCTTCCCGGTCTGTGAGCTGGATACCTCCGACTCGGGCACCTTCGATAACTGCCTGGAGATGCTCCTGCACACCGGGCGAAGCCTGCCCCAGGCGATCACCATGATGATCCCCGAAGCCTGGCAGAACCACGACGCGATCGACCCCAAGCGACGAGCGTATTTCGAGTACCACTCGTGCATGCTCGAGCCGTGGGACGGACCGGCGTCGATCTCCTTTACCGACGGCCACTACATCGGCGCCGTGCTCGACCGCAACGGCCTGCGACCCAGCCGGTACTACGTCACCAAAGACGACCTGGTCATCATGGCCAGCGAGGTCGGCGTTCTGCCGGTCGATCCCTCCAATGTTGCGATCAAAGGCCGCCTCCAGCCGGGGCGGATCTTCCTGGTCGATTTCGAGCAAGGCCGGATCATCTCTAACGATGAGCTCAAAGACGCCCTGGCCAACGAGCACCCCTACAACGACTGGCTCATCGAGCAGCGCATCGCGTTCAATGACCTGCCCATGCCCGACCCGGCTTCCGTGCCCGGTCTGGACCTCGAGACGCGCATGACCCGGATGCAGTGCCTGGGCTACACCCACGAGGAGATCCACAAGCTGCTGATCCCGATGGGCACCGACGGGCACGAAGCCACCGGCTCGATGGGCAACGACGCGGCCCTGGCCTGCCTCAGCGACAAGCCGCGCATGCTCTACGACTACTTCAAGCAGCTGTTCGCCCAGGTGACTAACCCCCCGATCGACCCGATCCGCGAAGAGCTCGTGATGACGTTGGAGTGCTACATCGGCCCCGAGCACAACCTGCTCGACGCCACGCCCGAGCACTGCCACCGCCTGCTCGTGTCCCAGCCGATTCTCACCAACGAGGAGCTGGCCAAGCTCAAGGCGATGGACCACCGCGGCTGGAAGGCCAAGACGATCGACACTACCTTCGCCCGCCACGCCCCCGGCGGCCCGCGCGGGGCGTTGATCTACGCCATCGAGCGGATCTGCCGTGAAGCGACCCAGGCGATCCACGACGGCTACAGCCTGGTCATCCTCTCCGACCGGAAGCTCGGCCCCGACCGGGTGGCGATCCCGGCGCTGCTGGCCTGCGGGGCGGTCCACCACCACCTCGTCCGCGAGGGTAGCCGCACCGCCCTGGGCATCGTCCTCGAATCCGGCGAAGCCCGGGAGATCCACCACCACTGCCTGCTGATCGGCTACGGCGCCGACGCGATCAACCCGTACCTCGCCTTTGAAGCGCTGTGGGGCCTCACACGCGACGGCAACCTCAACCCCGATAAATTCTCTGACGACAAGCTGGTCAAGAACTACATCAAAGCCGCTGGCAAGGGCATCCTCAAGGTCATGAGCAAGATGGGGATCTCCACGCTCCAGAGCTACAAGGGCGCCCAGATCTTCGAGGCCGTGGGCCTCAACTGCGAGGTCATCGACCGCTGCTTCACCGCCACCGCGTCGCGCGTCGAGGGCGTCGGGTTTGATACGCTGGCGATGGAGGCCGTCCGCCGCCACGAGATCGGCTACCCGATCCGCAAGGAGTCGACCCGCCTGCCCGTATTGCCCAGCGGCGGCCAGTACCAGTGGCGAGAAAAGGGCGAGAAGCACATGTTCTCCCCGCAGAGCATCGCGTTGCTCCAGCACTCGACCCAGATCAACAGCCCCGAGATGTTCGAGCAGTTCACGAAGATGCTCGACGAGGAATCCGAGTACCGCTGCACCCTCCGCGGGTTGTTGAAGATCAAAGACGGCCGCCACCCCGCCCCGATCGAAGACGTCGAGCCGGCTAAGGAGATCGTCAGGCGGTTCGTCACCGGCGCGATGAGCCTGGGCTCGATCTCAACCGAAGCCCACGAGACCCTAGCGATCGCGATGAACACGCTGGGCGGCAAGTCGAACACCGGCGAGGGCGGCGAGGATTCGCGCCGCTTCAACCCCGACCCCGACGGCACCCTGCGCCGCTCGGCGATCAAGCAGGTCGCCTCGGCCCGGTTCGGGGTCACCAGCAACTACCTCACCAACGCCGACGAGCTACAGATCAAGATGGCCCAGGGCGCCAAGCCCGGCGAGGGCGGTCAACTGCCCGGGCACAAGGTCGACCGCTATATAGGCTGGCTACGTCACTCGACCCCGGGCGTGACCCTCATCAGCCCGCCGCCCCACCACGATATTTACTCGATCGAGGACCTGGCCCAGTTGATCCACGACCTCAAGAACGCCAACCCGCTAGCCCGGGTGAGCGTCAAGCTCGTCTCGGAGGTCGGGGTCGGCACGGTCGCCGCCGGCGTCGCCAAGGCCTACGCCGACCACATTCTCATCGCCGGCCACGACGGCGGCACCGGGGCGTCGCCGATGACGAGCATCAAGCACGCCGGCTCCCCGTGGGAGTTGGGCATCGCCGAGACCCACCAGACCCTCGTGCTCAACGACCTGCGGTCGCGCGTGATCCTCCAGACTGACGGCCAGCTCAAGACCGGGCGCGACGTCGTCATCGCCGCGCTGCTGGGCGCAGAGGAGTTCGGGTTCTCCACCGCCCCGCTGGTGACCATCGGGTGCATCATGATGCGGGCCTGCCACCTCAATACCTGCCCGGTGGGCATCGCCACGCAGGACAAGGGCCTGCGTAAAAAATTCAACGGCAAGCCCGAATCGGTGATCAACTACTTCTTCCTGATCGCCGAACAGGTGCGTCGGTACATGGCCCAGATGGGGTTCCGCACGTTCAACGACATGATCGGGCGTGTGGACATGCTCGACGTCAACGACGCCGTCAACCACTGGAAGGCCCAGGGTCTGGACCTGACCCCGATCCTCACCCCCGCCACCAAGCCGCACCCGGGCGTGGAGGTCGTGTGCACCATCAAGCAGGACCACGGCCTCGAGCGGGCGTTGGACAACGAGCTGATCCTCCAGGCCAAGCCGGCGCTGGACGACCAGACCCCGGTCCGCATCGAGACCGAGATCTTCAACATCAACCGCACCGTGGGCACGATGCTCAGCCATGAGATCTCCAAGCGGTACGGCGACGACGGCCTGCCCGAAGACACGATCCATGTGAAGCTCCAGGGCTCGGCGGGGCAGAGTTTCGGGGCGTGGCTGGCGCGGGGGGTGACCCTCGAGGTCGAGGGCGACGCCAACGACTACTGCGGCAAGGGCCTATCGGGCGGGCGGGTGATCGTCTACCCCCCTAAGGAATCGATCGCCGCGGGTTTGGTCCCCGAAGACAACATCATCATCGGCAACGTCGCGTTGTACGGGGCGACCGGGGGCCAGGCGTACTTCCGCGGCCTGGCCGGCGAGCGGTTCGCCGTGCGCAACTCCGGGGCCACGACCGTGGTCGAGGGCGTGGGCGACCACGGCTGCGAGTACATGACCAACGGCCGGGTCGTGATCCTCGGGCCCACCGGGCGCAACTTCGCGGCCGGGATGAGCGGGGGGATCGCGTACGTGTACGATCCCCACGACGAGTTCCTGCCCAAGTGCAACCTCGGGATGGTCGAGCTTGAGCGCGTCGAGGACCCGATCGACATGGCCGAGCTACGCAATTTTATCGAGCAGCACCAGCTGGCCACCGGATCGACCGTCGCGAAGGGGATCCTCGATACCTGGAGCGAGAGTGTGGACAAGTTCCACAAGATCATGCCCAGCGACTATAAACGGGCGTTGGCCGAGCTGGAAGAAGAAAAACACATGGCTTCGGCGTCGACCGACGGGGACGTGGTCGACCTGCCGGGTGGGGTGAAGGTGCCCGAGGAATCAGCGGCGCCGTGATCATTTTGCTGTACCGTGATCTTGTGCCGTAACGGAACGGAATTAAATTTAGTCATTGGAGACCGACGATGGGTAAACCCACCGGCTTTATGGAATACACCCGGCGGCTGCCGGCCGACCGGGCCCCGACCGAGCGGCTCAAGGACTGGGACGAGTTCCACGAGCATATGCCCGAGGAGGACCTGCGCCTCCAGGGCGCCCGGTGCATGGACTGTGGGGTGCCGTTCTGCCACACCGGCGACCTCATGGCCGGGATGGCCGCGGGCTGCCCGATCCACAACCTGATCCCGGAGTGGAACGACCTGGTCTACCACGGCCGGTGGCGCGAGGCGATCGATCGGCTCCACAAGACGAATAATTTTCCAGAATTCACCGGGCGGGTGTGCCCGGCGCCGTGCGAGGGGTCGTGCGTATTGGGGATCAACGAGCCGCCGGTGACGATCAAGAATATCGAGTGCACGATCATCGACCGCGCGTTCGACGAGGGGTGGGTCGTGCCTCAGCCGCCGGCCAAGCGGACGGGCAAGAAGGTGGCGGTCGTGGGGTCGGGGCCGGCGGGGCTGTCATGCGCCGCCCAGCTCAACAAGGCCGGGCACTTGGTGACGGTATTTGAACGCGACGACCGGATCGGGGGTTTGCTGATGTACGGGATCCCCAACCCGAAGCTCGATAAAGCCACCGTCCAGCGGCGCGTCGACGTGATGGAGCAAGAGGGTATCACGTTTATCACCGGCACCGAGGTCGGCAAAGATTACCCAGCCGGGAAGCTGATGCGGGATTTCGATGCGGTGGTGCTGTGCTGTGGGGCTACGAAGCCGCGTGACCTTCCAGCCCCGGGGCGAGAGCTGGAGGGGATCCACTTCGCGATGGACTTCTTGCGGGCCAACACCAAGAGCCTGCTGGACTCGAAGCACGCCGACGGGAACTACATCAACGCCCAGGGCAAGGACGTGATCGTGATCGGCGGCGGCGACACCGGCACCGACTGCGTGGCCACGTCGATGCGGCACCGGTGCAAGAGCCTGGTGCAGTTTGAGATCATGCCCAAGCCGCCCGAAGACCGCGCCGACGACAACCCGTGGCCGCAGTGGCCGAAGATCTACCGCCTCGACTACGGTCAGGAAGAAGCCGCGGAGGTGTTCGGGGACGATCCCCGTAAGTACTGCATCATGACCAAGAAATTCGTGGGTGACGACAACGGCCACCTCAAGGAGCTGTACACGGTGCTGATCGAGTGGGTCAAGGGCGACAACGGTCGGTTCGCGCCCAAGGAGATCCCCGGGACCGAGAAGGTCTACCCGGCTCAGCTCGTGCTTTTGGCGATGGGGTTCCTGGGCCCGGAAGAGACGCTCGTGCAGGCATTGGGTTTGGAAACCGACCCGCGGTCGAACTTCAAAGCGGAGTTCGGGCGGTTCGCGACTTCGATCGAGGGGGTGTTCGCGGCGGGGGATTGCCGGCGGGGCCAGTCGCTGGTGGTGTGGGCGATCAACGAAGGGCGTGCGGCGGCGCGGGAGTGCGACCGGTACCTGATGGGGGTCACGGAGCTGCCTTGATCGTTGGATATATGCAGACTGTTTTATCTTTATTGTCGTATGCTACCCATGGCGATAGATACACGCATCGCGTAGGGAAATACCGCGTCGGTAATGTGTGGACCCCGAAACTTCCCTCCGTGCCACGGACACAAATCATGCCGCCATTTCATTTGGGATGAGTTGATTTACTTCATCGGTGCGTCTGACGAGCGCATTTCGGTAGGCTGAACTTCTGATACCTCGGCGGGCGGGGCTGTCAGCTGGGTCTGGGGCGGTTCGGCCTGCGGGGTTGGGGCGTGGGCGTCGTCGGTCGAGATTCCGTCGGGCTCGATCATCGCGACCTGCTTGCGGTAACGGTCCAGGACGTCGGCTTGGTCGTCGATCTGGGTGGCGAAGGGGTCTGTATCCGGCACACCGGTCCGCAGCTGCTGGACCAGGCCCAGGGCGTCGTCGATCGTGGTGGCGGCGGTGTCGATCAGCTGTTTGTGTTTGGCTGCGTCTTGGCCTGCGGTGGTGGGTAGAAGACTGGCTTGTTGGAGGCCCGGGCCCGAGGCGTTTTGCAGCAGTGCGGTGATCATCTGATGGTGCGAAGCGGCGATCAAGATATGGTCGCAGAGGACAGCGACTTGCTGGGTCTTGCGTGCAAGCAGTTCGAGTTGGGCTGAACGTTTCTCCCGCTTCGTCATACCGATCGCTTCCTGAACCAATTTGACCGCTCTTTGGGCTTGTTGGGTTGCGTCGTCGAGGCGCTGATCGATCTCTTGAGCGTATCGGGAGGAGATCTGATCCAGGTCTTCTTTTAGGGTTGTTAGGGCGGTCCTGCGGGCGTCGAGTGCTTGGCTGTGTTCCTGGCGGCGGAGGTCGCGCAGGTGGTCGTTGTGCTCGATCTGCTGGCTGATGGCCTGCATCGCGTGGCGGGTCTGGTCCAGGAGTGTTTCGTGCATCGCCAGCTGCTGCTGGAGTAGATCGCGGTTGGCTTGGATCTGCTGGGCCTTGGCGGCGGCGTCCTCGCTTTGGCGCCGGGCGTGGGCGGCCTGATCGTACAGGGTGTACTGCATGTCGCCCGAGGCGGTAAAGGCGTCGGCGGCGCTAGCTTCTGAGCCAAATCCGATTGCTCGTTGGATTGCGAGTTTAGTCGATCGGCCTGCCCGCTGAGCTGGCGGATCTGGGTCTGTGTCGAGTCGATCTGGGCTTGGATCTCGGCGACGCGTTGGGCGTGGTCGTCTTGGGCTTGCTTGAGCTGAGCGACGATCGGTTCGTCGCTGGCTTCAAGTGCACGGACCCGGGTTTGGGCCTGGTGGATGCTCGATTTGTAGTTCATCAGGTTCGCGGCCTGGCTGGCTAGGTCGGTCCACGCTAAGACCGCCTCTTGTGTGGCGTCGTTGACCTGAGAAGCGAGGATCTCCGAGAGCAGCCGGCGTGTATCGGCTTTCTGTTGGGCTGTGCCGCGACTGAGCAGGGGTTCGAGGATTTTGGCTGCCTCGGCGAGGACTTTTTGACGATACGCTTTCAGGTCGGCGCTGAGGATTTTGGAGAAGCTGTTGTTGGCCTGATCCCCAGCGGGCACGGGGCTCTTGTCGCCGCGGGATAGATTGATCTCCCGCCCCTTGGGGACGAACCCCTGTTGGGCCTGTTGAACCAGGGCCATGGCCTTGAAGAATTGCTCGCGGACCTGCTGGCGCTCCTGCGCGGCGTTGTCGGTGCAGCTGCAAACCCAGCCGGTACACACCAAGAAAATCACGACCCTATGAACGGCTGTCATCTTGTTTTTCATCAACGTCTATCCATCTGATGCGGGAACGGCACGTCGTCGGTTGCTTCGCCTGCGCATCCGCGCGGTGCGGCGTGCCCGGGGCGGTTGTCTGGTTGCGTCTGTTTGATACCGAACCATGCTAACGGACCTTATTGTGCCTGGGCGGGCGTTGGCTCGCCAGCTGTGTCTTGGTGGGTGCGGTGGTTTTTGCCCGACGAGGTTTTTTGGGGGGGCAGCGTGTAATCGATCCCGTAGTCGGGGGTGGGGGTCCATAAGGTATGGATCCACTGTTCGATCTGCTGATACAGCGGTGATTGCGTATCGTTAAATTTTGGGCGCCAACCCTGGGTTTGCGGGTGCTGGGGCCCGTCCTGGTCTGGGGGTAGCCCGTATTGGAGCAGCAGTGAGCTGCGTGGGTCTAAGCGGTCGATCATGTCCTGGCGATCGATGGTGGTGGAATGAAGGATAAAGAAATTAGTGTAGATCGTGCGGGGGTCTTCGCGGCGGTCTTTAAACAGGTAGAACCCGCCGGTTTCGGCCCCGCCGTGACAGGCATTGGTGCCGCAGTAGTTGAGCACGTATTGGCGGTGGATGCGGCGGAACTCCCGCAGCGCTGAGGGTTCAGAGCGGACCTGGACCTGGCTGTATAGCTGGCGCGCCCGCAGCTGGAAGATCAGATCGAGCTGCTGGTAACCGGGCCATGTCGAGAACTCCTTGAGTTCGGGCAGCCGGGCGTCGTTGGCGTATTGGTCGTAGAGGTCCTTGATGGTCTGCGGGGTGATCGCGGACGTTGGGCTTGGCGGCGAAAAGATCTTCGGGCAGTTCAAAGACCTTGATCGCGTTGATCTGCTCGTCGGTGAGCTTGGGCAGGGCGGGTGACGGCTGCTGCTGGGGCGGGGTGACCGGCGGGCCGTCGTTGGGGGCCTGGGCCTGTGGATCGGAAGGAGGCTGCTTCGGGTCGGGGGTTTGGTTTTCTTCTTGGAGACTAAGGCGGAAGGACACGGCCTTGTCGAGCAGGTCGATCTGGTACCGCAGGTCCTGCGGGGCCGCGTCGGTGAGGCGGGCGTGAAGGTCTTTGAGCTGCTGGTGGGCCAGGTCGTATCGCTGGTGATCAAACAACCACTTGGCGAGTTGATAGTGCCCGGTCAGGTCGTCGCTTTCCAGTTCGGATTTACGCTGGCGGTATTCGTCTTCAATGGCTTGGGGGTATTGGATGTTCTGGATATCGCTGCGGGGGATCGGGGTATGGATCCCGGAGATCAGCAGGGTGATCCCTTCTTCGTCTTCGGCGACGATCGGTCCGACATACTGCCGGCCGTCGTTGGTGGTGACCACCGCTGGCCCCGACCAAGCCAGCCGCACGGGCCCTAGGAGCAGGCTACCAATCAGCAGACACAATCCCCACCGGCCCAGGCGCCGGACGATGAGGGTCAGGGGTCCACGGAACTGGGTGAGCATCGCCATAAAGGACCTATCGATCACAGGGGGCAAACGGTATCTAGCGGTCGATGCCGCCTCGTAAACGCTCTTGCCGCGTATATGGGTTACACGCCACTTTGTTCATGATCGGTAGACAAGGACCAAGTGGTAAGCTTCGCCGCCGTTCATGAATTAGGCTTCAGCTACTGTTCTATCGAAAAAAAAACTTTGATCGCCTGTCCGTGGCTGACCAGCAGCCAGTTATACGCACCGTGTGTAAGTCTATCGCGTCGGGCGTGATGTAAGCTATTGATACACATGCTCTCGCGTCGTTAGGGATCGGACAAACTTAGCCGACCAAGGTATACACCGGATTGAATTCCAAGACGAGTTTTCCAATAGAGCCTAATTTAATCCCCAGTATATACCCACCGGCCATAGATGAAAATACCACCGCTGCCTCGTAGGTAAGCACCACGACATACGTGGTTCCCATCGAAGCCGAGGAGAGCTGAGCCAAAAATGTAGGGCCGTCCTGTGGGATGATGAGGAAGATGTCTCGTCATCAAAACATCCCCTGCGGGTTGGCAGCCCGCAGCTAGATCACTTTCACCACAATGGGTCCTTACTCGTGTAGGACCAGCCAACGCCAGCGGTGTTAACCGGCTACGGATTGAGTAACTGTTTGGACATCGTGATCAGGTGCTCTAGGCGGACAGGTTTGATCAGGTAACCATCCACGCCCAGCGTCTCAGCGTACTGCTGATGTCGCCTGCCCTCGTTGGCGGTCACCATGACCACCTTCGGGGGAGAGGCCAGCCGCTTAACTTTCTCGAGTACCAAGAAGCCGCTGCGCTTGGGCAGCATCATGTCCAGGACCAGCAGATCCGGTGATTCCGTCTCACAGATCCGCACCGCGGTGTTCCCATCGGCGCACGTGTGGGTGATCGCCCCCTCCGCGTGAAGAGCCCGATCGATACTATCGAGGACGTCGCGGTCGTCATCCACAATGAGGATTTTCCTGTCTTTTAATCGCTGCTCCGTCGTCTCATCAATGATCATGGCTGTTTCTCCGTCAACGTTCGATAAGGTTTGTCAAACAAGACTATACAATCATTCGGTCTGCTTGGGTCCGCGTCAAGCTTCTGGCGCGTGTGTCGCGGTTAAAAAGGCCAACCGTGGGTGTATCGTTCCTTAAGGGTTGTCATGGCGGGTATATATTCCGTGTCGTTTTTGACAATCCGGGAACCCGTCAACCGTGGTCTACATTCATGCATGTTCAAGGTCGCTGAGGCTGCGATTCGAGGGTCACCGTCACTTTTAGCATGGGCGAATTTACCCATGTTACCGTTAGGTTCCCGGTTCAAGCAAACGGTTCATCATTGCCTGGTCCATCCAAGGAAGAGATTCTAGTTTACGACGCATCAGCGAGGGCATCGGTTTGCCCTGGCGCTCAAACCTGGGTCTACTCTTCCATCGGCGATGCATCCATAGGTATTGCTCGGGGCAGGCCCGGACCATCTGTTCGATCGCCCGGGTGTATCTGGCTGTGACATAATAGAGGGGGTCAGGCTGGTTTGACCAGTCTTGGGGATAAATAATATCTGCCGCCCCTAGTTCGAAATGGTAGCCGTGGGGTAGGCGTTTGGCGTAACCGCATATAATCGGGATGTTTTGGGTGATCGCCAGCAAGCCGATCGACTTGTACGCGCTAGCTAGGCGGCCGAAAAACGGGACGAACAAACCCTTATCCCCCGCGTTTTGATCGGCGATAAACGCTAGTAAGCCGTCTGTCTTGAGTATCTCGAGCATCCCGTCGGTGGCGTTCCACTTGGTGACGACGCGGAGACCCTTGCGCTCACGCACGCCTAGCAGCCAGTCGTTGATCCGCTGGTTATCCAAAGGCCGGGCGATCGCGTGCACCCGGTACCCAACCACCGTCAATAAATAGCCCAAAACCTCCCAATTGCCCAGGTGTCCGGTGACCATGATCACCGGCTGATCTGAGTTGAGCAGCTGCAACGTTGGGCCGATCTCCCCCAGCCGCACCCGGTACGACCAGCTGTCCTCGTGGATCAGGCGGGGGGTGTGGCAGACCTCAATGATAAGCTGGATGAGGTGCTCGAAAGAGCATAGCGCGATCCGGTCGATTTCACGGTCATCCAGATCTGGAAACGCCAGGCGAACATGGCCTCGCGCCCGGTCACGCCGTTGGCTAAACGATGAAAACATCCGCACCGACCCCAGCACGGGCCAGCGGCTCAGCGCCGGGAACAGGCGGTACAAGCCCCTGCCGATCGTCGCGGCGGTGCGGAGGTTGTCTTCGACATCGAAGCTCAACAACCCCGCCGCCGCCAGGCGCGCCGCTAGATATTGCGCCCATTGGACCGCGGGCGGGACGTCTCGGGCCATGGTCGACGACGATTACCTTTGGTAATAACCCACAAGGGCTAGGAAGCGGTTCTGGTTGAGCACCGGGATCGACAGCGTCTTGGCCGACGCGATCAGGTCCTGATATTTTTTATAGGTCTGGATCTGCTGGGTGCGTAGGGCGATCACCTCGGGGTCGGTTTCGTGGGGGCTTAACGGCTCGGGGAAGTCCGGCTCTTGGCCCAGGACCAGGAAATCGGTGCTATAAGACAGGTCCCGCGCCAGGACGCCGCCCCATTTGTTGACGATCGTCTCGATGCGCCGCCGGTCGGTCGTCGTGGCCCGGCCGGTGTTGTCGATGTCGAACTTCCCGAACACGAAAAACTTGTACGTGGTGTTCGGGTCGTAAACAAGATTGGCGATCAGGTCGCCCTCATCGACCCGCCTGCCGCGTTGGAGCCTCACCACGCGGGCCAAAGAGGCATTGTCCGTGACGCTGATCACCTCGATCGTCGCGTAGCCCCGCAGGTCGCCGTACTCGTCGACCACGACGCCGCCGTCGTGATCGAATACGTCAAAGGTCATCCCCAGCATCATCTGGTCGACCTTGCCCCGGCTGATGTAGACGAGGTCTTCTTCGGGCATGACCGCGGTGATTTCCCCGTCGGGTTGGCGGGTAGGATCGGGCCCGACACCGCCGGTCTCGGGCAGAAGCCCGGTCAGTTCCTCGATCCTCTGTTTGAGCAACGCGACCTGCTGATCTTTCTGCTCGCCGGTGCCTTCGAGCTCGTCGATGACCTGCTGCTTCTGGGAGCGGATCGTCTCGAGGTGGTCCTCGAACTTGGTCCGCTGGGCTTCGACGTCCGAGCGGAACCGGTCGAACTGCCCCTGCACGGCCGCGATCCTATCGTTCGATTCGGCGACGGCCTGCTCGTATTCGGTGGCCTGGGCCTGTTGCTGGGCCTGGGTCTGGGCGGCTGCATCTTGGGCGTTGGCGACCTGGGCCTTGGCCTCCTGGGCCTGTTTCTTGGCCGCCGCCAGCTCGGCCTGGAGCTGCACGATTGCCGACATGAGGGTCTGACCCGAGGACAGTTGCAGCGACTTCTTCTGATTCTCGATCGATTCGAGGCTGGCGGTGGGGGACTGATCGATCATCCGTTTGAGCTTCTCGTTCTCCGCACGCAGCATCCCCACGACCGATCGGTCTTGGGCCTTGGCTTTCTCCTTGAGCTGCGTCATGTGAGACTCGTTCATCTCCCGGCGAGCGACGAACTGTTCTAGCTCACTCTTGGCTTCCTGGGCGGCGATCTGGTGCTCGGCGATCTGGCTCTTGAACACCGCGGCCAGGACGACCGTTAACCCGAACAGACACCCCAAGATCACCACCGCCACGGCGTAGCCCGCGGCACCTCCGTTGCTTCGCGCGTTGGTCGCCATTGATCAGTCACTCCTAGGCGTGGGCCCAAACATTATCTGAAGTCGAGTCGACCTCGTTGTCAGCGTCGCGGTCGCGGGCGGACCGAAGAGGACGACCCGTCACGTCAGCGGTCACCATGAGTTTAGTCGAACCGGTCGACACCCGGCTTGACGTGTTCCTATTCGTGTAGAGCTACAAGTTTCCTAGCCGGGATGCTTTGCGTCAAGTGCTCGTGGAAAAACCCCGAGACGGCACGGGTTGCTGCGATGTAAACGATCCTCCAAACGGGTCGAGGTCTCCCTCGATCATCGGGTCAGGTCACCGCGTGGGACCACGCCCGGTCAGGGACTATACCCGTATCGTCGCCCCACGAACTTGGGCGAGGATCTCGACTTCAACAGGGGCGGCTTTCGGCAGGGCGTTGACCCCGACCGCGGCCCTGGCGTGTTGGCCGTGCTGGGCCAACACATCCACGAGCAACTGACTGGCTGCGTCGGCGACGAGTGACTGGTCGGTGAAGTCAACGTCCGAGGCCACATACACCCCCAAGCGCACGACCCTATTAAACGCCTGCCAATCCCCGTCAAGCAGTTGATCGATCGCCGCCAGTCCATTGAGGGCACATTGCCGGCACGCGTCGCATGCTTGCTCGAGGCTGACCTGGCTGTTCACCCGTCCCGTCGCTATCAACCGGCCGTTTTCGATCGGTAGCTGTCCGCTAACGTAAACCCAATCGCCCACTTGTAACGCGGGGACATAAGCCGCCAAAGGGACAGGTGGCTGAGGCATGTGGATCCCCATCTGACCTAACCTTGTTCGAAGATCTTTCATTCGATTCCTTAATTCTGTCGAAACTCATCGTTTTCAGGACATCATCCATCATAAAAAAAGAAAATGATAAGGTTTTGTCCGATTATTGAGGGTAATGGGCCCATGACCCGGCAGCGATCATCCCCTCATGTGACGCCGCGAACACTAATTAAGACTCTGAGACATCTTTTTTGAGGCCAAGAGTAACGCTCCAGACCTCAGATACCAAAAATAGTGCATCTTTAGCCCTTTAACGTGCGACGGTCGAGCTTTTTTGACGATACATATCAGCGGATCTATCCTACTAGGTAAACGAGGTGTAAGATCGTATAGCATCGCCCTTTGAGGGATCGAATCGCTCATTCAAGCGCGAGAGTAGGGTTGTAAGGCCCTGGCGGAAGCTGCTGGAGCTAGGATGGCTAGGGACAACAAGGCCTCTCGAGGGTCAAATTTTAGGCAGTTCTTTCTTCGCGGGCTAACGATCTTACTGCCGACGATCCTGACGATATGGATCCTTGTTGCGGCTTATGGGTTCTTTCGCGACCGGATCGCCCAACCCATCAACTATGGACTGCGGGAGACCATTGTCCGGTACGTCGAATGGCCGACCGTGCTAGAGGAAGAGGTTGAGCAGGCACGAGAAGATTTAACCAGCGAAGAGGTCAAAGCCTGGAAAGCCGCTGGCGGCGAGGAAAACCGGCGTTGGTTACGCCTGGTGACGCGCCGGCAGAAGCTCCAATCCTGGTGGAATCAGTATGCGGTTCTGTTAGACCTGATCGGGTTAGTGATCGCGGTGTTCCTGACCTATTTCGTGGGCGCCGTGCTGGGCAGCTTTATCGGTCACAGGCTTTACTCTCGAGGCGAACAGTTGTTCCGAAGACTTCCACTCGTGAAACAGATCTACCCTTCTGTCAAGCAGGTGACCGATTTTTTAGTCGGATCGGAAGACCCGAGGCTTCAATTCAACAAGGTGGTCGCGGTCGAATACCCGCGAAAAGGGTTATGGTCCGTTGGACTGGTCACCGGGGACACGATGCGGGCGATCGGCCACAGAGCGGGGCAGGACTGCCTAACCGTCTTCGTGCCCAGCTCACCCACCCCGTTCACCGGCTACGTCATCACCGTGCCACGAGCGGACACGCTCGACCTGCCGGTCTCGATCGAAGAAGCCTTGAGATTCACGGTCAGCGGCGGCGTGGTGCTGCCCGAGAACCAGCGATGGGACGATAAGAAGCAGGCTAATCAGGCGTTGGCCCGCCACGCGGTGGAGCCGGCAGCCGGGCCACCAAGTCAGCAAAATACCCCGAACACCTTATAGTTTTCGACAAGAAAGAATTGGAGATGATGACATGGAAATTATAGTGTCCGGCCGGCACATCGACATGACCGACGCGATCCGACAATACGCCTCGGACAAGGTCTCCAAGCTCCCGCGGTACTTTGATAAAATCCAAAAGATCGAGGTCGTGATCGACCAGGTCGACCACACCAGCGAGCTGGAGATCATCGTCCACGTCGACCACGCCGAGCCGTTTATCTGTAAGACCAGCGGGCTGGACCTGTACCGCTGTATCGACGAAGCGGTCAAGAAACTCGAACGCCAGCTTACCGAGCACAAGGCCAAGCTTCGTAACCACAAACACAAAATCAATGAGCCGAGAACCTGACCGGCTGTAGCTGCGTCAAACGATGCCACTCTTACCGAAACCGGCAAGCCCTTGACCCTAACGTCAGACCCGCAGTGACACGACGAAACATGGCCACCCCTCGGGGCTGTGGGGCACGAACCACCGTGGATCCGATCAACTTAGGCGAAGGTAGAGGTTGAGTATCGATTTGAATCGTTCGCCGATCATGGTCCCGAGCGTAGGGCACGGCAGGTTGGTATTCTTGTATCCATCGAGCCCCCCTTATGGACGGGGGATCAAGCCATGCCCCGGCACCCGGGTGCCGGAGATTTATTCCGGGTCAACAGATCCCGAGACGGTTGACCAGCCCCCCTCGGGGACACGATGCCACGCGGCCATTCGCACGGCGAAGCCGACGGGTCTATGATCAGAGGGTTAAACGGGAAAACCGCTTTATGACGGTGGTGTCCTTTTTTATCAACCATGGCACGCCGGGGAATGCCAAACCAAGAGATGCCTATGAAACTGCACGAATTCGTATCCGAAGAATCGGTGGTCCCTCAATTAGTCGCCACCACCCGTGATCAGGTGATCGAAGAACTGGTCGATGCCTTAGTCGCGGCCCGGGCGTGCACCAAGGCTCTACGAGACGAGCTTGTCGCGCAGATTATCGAGCGTGAGAAGGGCGGCTCGACCGGGTTCGGCAAGGGCGTGGCCGTGCCCCATGTGAAACATGAAAAGATTAAGAAGATGGCCGCCGCGATCGGGATTAGCCAAGAAGGGGTCGATTTCAATGCCCTGGACCGTGCCCCGGTCTATTGCGTGTTTCTGCTGCTAAGCCCGAAGGACAGCCCCAACGAGCACCTCCAGGCGATGGAGAGCATTTTTAGCCATCTCCAGAACGATACCTTCCGCCGTTTTTTGCGGCAGTCCTCAGACGTGCAGCAGGTGATCGAATTACTCCACGACGCCGACGCCCAGCACCTGCAAGGATGAGAACCGACCCTTAGCTTGTAACACGGTGAGTCAACCCCTTGACCGTCTCGAAACGACCCCCAACCCCCGACAACGATCGGGCCACCGGGCTGCCCCAACCCCGCGGCGCCCCGGCCCGACTCGATCGAAGCGCACATTCAGATCCAGAACCAGCTGGGCCTCCACGCCCGCCCAGCGATGTCGTTCGTCGATGTCGCCAACATGTTTATGAGTGAAATCCGCGTCTTCAAAGACACCCACGAGGTCGACGGCAAGAGCATCATGCAGGTCATGATGCTCGCTGCCGGTCAAGGCACGCAGCTGCGGATCCGCGCGCCAGGGGCCCGACGCTCAAGCCGCGATTGAGGCGCTCAAAGAACTGGTAGACCGGAAGTTCGACGAAGAGTAGTCTATCCCCCCTCACCACTCATACCCGCGTATCAGCGTATTAACCGACGCACACGGTCTCCATCGCTTTTCAAGACGGGGCACCCGGCGGGGCGCCCGACGCCTGCCGGTCTTGACGAACCTCGGGTTGAGGCTTGGCCCGCCCCTGGCGCAGCCTCCGCATCGCCCAGGTTGTGGGCGCTGAAAGGGCGTACAGCCCGAACCCGGTCGCCAGGACACCTTGAGGGTGGATGAAAAACAATAGCCCCAGCACGACGATCTTGGCCAGCGTCCCGAACCGGGCGTGACCCTGCACATACCGATTGGCCACGTGCACGTACCGCAGCCGGCTGACCATCGCGAACGCCGCCAGGAGCATGATCGCCACCATCGCGATCGCCGCCAGCCGCACGGTCCAGTGCATCGGGTCGCCGGGCCGGTCGATCTGCACGTGCTGATGCAAGAGCACCAGGCTGGCCACCGTCCCCGCCGCGCCCGGGGTGGGTAACCCCAAGAAACTGCGGTGATCTGATTCCTGCGGTTTTTTTAGCTCAATGTTGAACCTCGCCAGGCGCAGCGCCGCGCAGGCAACGTAAATGCACGCAATGATCACCACGATCCGGTCGAAAAGCCGGTCGCCCTGCATCGAGATGAACGGGGTCTGCACCCCGATCAGCTGCACCGCCAAGAACGCCGGGGCCACCCCGAACGTGACCATATCGGCCATGGAATCGAGCTGCTCACCGAGGCTGCTGGTGTTCTTGGTTAACCTCGCGATACGGCCATCGAGGGCGTCGAGCACCATGCCCAGGAAGATCAGTACCGCCGAGAAGGTCAATGGCGTCCACCCCAGGGGCACGTCTGCCTGAGGGTCACGGCTGGCAAAAAAGACCGAGCCGAATCCGCACAGAAGATTCCCCAGCGTGAACATCGCCGGCAAGACCGCGATCCCACGCCGCGCCGCCCGACGTCGGCGGAGCCTGGCCTCGCTGTGTCGGTCTTCAAGCGGCTGGTGTTTAAACCGCGGGTCTCGCGCCGGTCGGTAAGGCATATCAGGGTCAGCGTTCAATCGAGCGTCATCAGCCTTCCATCGAGTAGAAGAATTCTTCCTTGACGATCTTCCCGTCCTGGACGGTGTACAGGCCCATTTCCTCCATCGTCATCCGCTGCCCGGAGTGTTTAGCCGTGACGTCGAACTTAAAAACGACCGCGAACTGATCGTCTTTCGGGTACGGCCCGTAGACCTCTCCGCCGTGGACCTCGTGGTTATCATACCACCACTGGTTCTTGCTCTTGATCGCCTCGATCCCTTTCTGGGTCTTCTCCATCCCCGGCATCGCGGCCGCTTCGACGCTGACGATATCCTTGCTGTACAGCGTCTCAAGGGCTTCAAGGTTCTTGCCTTCGCGGCACAGCGCCGCCAGCTTCTTGCCAACTTCCATCGTAGACATCGATCGTTCTCCTTATCGGTTCGTTGAATACAGCACGGGATCAATATTCTTGCGTCGCACCCTCATCCGAGCGGTAAGACATTGCCGCCATCATAATCCAGCAAGCAGCGCAGTGTCGCGGAGCGCCTGATAGGGTCATTCCATTTCTCTCTGAAAAACCGCCTCAGTTAGCCTGTCAAGCCGGGTCAAAGTGCTTAGCCAATGACTCGAGGCACCCCGCCCAGCCGCCGGTGTGCAGCTCGCGGCTCTTGGCGTGCGGCAGCCGGTCGTGGGTAAGCACCAGCTCGGTGGCCGGCTGGCCGTCTTCAGCCACGGCGTCGTAGAGCTCGATCGTCACGATCGTGTCGCGCACCCCGTCGGACGGCTTCTCCCACGTCCAGGTAAACGCCAGCTTCCGCGGCGGGTCGAGCTCGGTGAATTCGCCGACGGTGACGTATTCCTCTCCATCTTTTTCCATGTTGACCCGGTACCGTCCGCCCTGCGTCGGGTCGATTTCGCACACGTTGCAACCATACTCGGGCGCGGCGCACCACCACTGGCGGCGGGATTCGGGGTCGAGCCACGCGTCGTAGACCGCCTGCCGAGGGGCTTTGATGAGCTTAGTGAGTCGGATGTAGGTCGGGGGTTGATCGGTCATGCTACAGCCTCCTCCACGGCCGGCCGGGGGGTCGCCGTGGTTTGGTTAGGGATTAGAAACGAAAGGTGATGCATCCCGTGGATCGTCTGAAATTCGGCCCACTCGTCATCGCCAAGGACCCCGAACCCGGGGTGCTTGACGTACCGGCCCCGGGCTCGCTTAAACTTTTCGATCGCGGCGGCCATCTCGGCGACCGCCTGTGCTTCTTTGTCTCGATCCCCGTGCACGGGTTCATAAACGGCGCTGGCCGGCGCGGGCAGCCCCGCCCTGATGCGGCGGGTGCGGAACATTCTCTTTTTCATCCCGATCACCTTGACCATCAACCGAAGCAGAAACGGCGGGTTGAAGTCATAGCCGTCGACCGCCCCGATCAGCGCGTGGGTCAGGTGTTTGCAGACCTGGGTTAGGTCCCACTGCCCGGCTTGGGTATACCCGTGGTCATGGAGGGCTTGGGCATCGGTGAGGGTGGCGTCGAGGTCGGGTAGATCCAATGATCGCCTCGGTGGGGTCATGTCGGGCTCTCCTTGGGGTGGGATTGGATCACTTGTTTCTCTAGATATTCTGCCAGCGAGTCGAGCTGAGCCTCCCAGAAACGGCGGTATCGGTTAACCCACTGCGCCGCCGGGGCCAGCGGCGTGGCGACCAGCCGGCACCGCCGCACCCGCCCGCTCCGCTGCTGCTCAAGCAACCCGGCCCGCTCCAACACCCGCAGGTGCTTACTGACCGCTGGCAGGGATACATCAAACGGCTTAGCCAGCTCCCCGACCGTCGCTTCACCCTCAGCCAACCGCGATAAGATCGCCCGCCGTGTCGGGTCAGCCAACGCGGCGAATGTTCGATCCATGGCCTCGTCATTTAATTTAACCATTTGGTTAAATATTAGCCTCCCAGTGACTCTCGGTCAAGTGCGCTGAAACGTCTTCTCGATCGCATCGAGCGGTGCCCGTGACAACGTGTGCGTGATCCAGAGCGTTTCCCGAAATGGCGTATGATGTTCCCCGGCCAGCCGCGACCGTGAGGCCACGGTTTCTTCCGATTAACCAGACCTCCTTATGTTGTACATGAAATCGGGATACGCTCCAGGGCCGGATCATCTGAGGTTTGAAGGCTGTATTTCGCCTGTCACAGCGGCAGATATATGCATCGCGTATCCAAGTACCGCGTCGGGCACGCGCAGGACACCGAGAATTTCCCTGCCGCATACGCGAATGATGCCACAATTTCATCCGGGATGGGTATAAACAGCTACACTTTCCTCGGCGCAGACTCGACGAATAGACAACTCGATCCAAAGCCGCTGTGAGGGATTTGGGAATTGAAATGAGTTCACCCCGTACCACCCCCTATGAAACCTCCTCAATCGGTGGTCAAAAGGCCACGACAGGTTTATCATCCATCAAACCCGCACCACGACCGCCTAGAACGAAACGCCACTGAGCCGGTGCCACTCGTGCGCAGACGGGGCATCAGCGACGTGGCCAGACAGACGGAGGTCATGTTTTGATCAGTTGTACAGGCGTCTATCGTTTCTCAAAGCTCTTGGAGCACCCCAACGCAGCCGCCGCGCCGCGATTCGCCCGGCTGGTGTTCTTGGCGGGCGTTTTCCTGGGGATCAGCGCACAGGGCGGTTGGTCCCAGATCGTCACGGACGGTTCGGTGGGTGCGGCCCCCGCGGGTCCCTTGACGGGCCCAGCGTACACGATCACAGCCGATCTGGGCAGCACCGTGGGCAACAACCTGTTCCATAGTTTTAGCCAGTTCAACGTCAACAGCGGCGAGTCCGCCACCTTCACGGGGCCGTCTACCATTGCCAACGTGTTTACGCGGGTCACCGGCGGAACCGCGACGAACATCGACGGGGTGTTACGCACCTCGGGGATGCCCAACGCGGATTTTTACCTCACCAATCCAGCAGGGGTGATGTTTGGGCCCAGCGCGTCCTTGGATATGCCCGGGGCGTTCGTGGCCACGACCGCCGACGCGATCGACCTCGCTGACGGCGGGCGGTTCACGGCCACGGTCAACCCCGCCGACAGCGTCCTGACCGCCGCGGCGCCTGCGGCGTTCGGGTTTCTCACCACCAACCCCGGGACGCTGTCGATCCAGGGTTCAACGATCAACCGGCCCACGGGTTCGTCGACGACCGTCATCAGCGGCGACGTCTCGGTGGATCAGGCGTCGATCGCGGCGCCATCGGGCCGGGTGCAGATCGCCAGCGTCGCGTCCCCGGGTACGGTCACGTACGATGCCGATCAGGCCGTCGCGCTAGACCCGGGCACGTTTGATTCGTTGGGCGATGTGACGGTCTCGCAGGGCTCAACCATCAATGTCTCAGGCGATCCTCCCGGCGCGGTGGTGGTCCGTGGCGGGTCGTTGACGATCGAGGCAGGCGCCGTGGTTTCAGCAGACACCACGGCAGCCGCAGACCCCCTCGCCGCGGCGATCGATATCAGCGTCACCGGGCCGATGTCGGTCCGCCAGGCCCAGGTCGGGACCATCACCTTTGGTGACGGCGATGCCGCGGACATCCAGATCACCGCCGAGAGCCTGCGGGTTAGTGAGGCATCGGCCTTGTTTTCTCAGACCAACGCCGCAGGGGCCGGGGGAGACGTCACGGTAGATGCGGGCACGGTGGAGGTGCTAAGCGGGTCTCAGATGGGGACGTTTAGTGTCACCGGGTCCGGGGACGCGGGCGACGTGCGGATCTCCGCCGATCAGATCCAGGTGCAGGGCGCGTTCTTGATTAGCAATGTAGGCGGGGGCGGCACGGGACATGCGGGGAATATCGAGATCGTCGCTCAAGACGTGACCGTGTCGAGCGGCAGCTTCTTGTCAAGCCTAACCAACCCGGACGGGGCCGGCAACGCCGGGACGGTGGCGATCACCACGTCGACCCTAGATATCTCCGACCAGGGGCGGATCGATTCGACCACCTTCGGCCCCGGGAACGCGGGCCAGGTGGTGATTGAGTCGGATGACATCGTCATCTCGCATACCGGCGGCAGCGTCGCGGGGATCTTCACGCTCGCACTGGGCGGTGGCAACGCAGGGGTGATTAACCTCAATACCGGTCGCCTGGAGATGACCGGTGGGGGGATCCGGTCCATCCCGTCCGGCGCCGGTGAAGGGGGGGCCATCATGATCCAATCGGATGACGCTACATTAACCGCGGGCGCCCAGATCCTCGCTCCAACGGACGGTAGCGGATCCGGAGGAACCATTGACCTAACCGTCGTGAACACGCTCGCCTTAAGCGGTGAGGGGACCGGGATCACGAGTGAAACCACAGGCACCGGGGACGCGGGGAACGTCACGCTCGACGTCGGATCCTTGCTCATGAGCGACGGTGCGCTGATCACCACCAACGCGTTCGGCAGCCAAGGGGGAAGCGCGGGGGATCTAACCATTACCGCCGGTCAGATCGTGATGACCGGCCGGGGGGCTGACGAATTTTCCACCAACCTCATCTCGTCGTCGAGTCCACAAGGAGGCCAAAGCGGCAATATCTCCATCACCGCCGACCGTCTAGAGCTAACGCAACGATCGCAGATCGCGTCCAACGTCTTTGGCCCCAGTGATGACGAGGCTATGTCTCCTAACGGGTCCATCACCATTGACGTTGAGGACTTGATTGTTCGCGACGGGTCTTTGATCGCTGTCAACACAGAAGGCACAGGCGACGCGGGGGATATTGTGGTCGACGCGACCCGTGTGGTCCTCAGCGGCGTCGGGCAGTTTGTCGATCTTGCCGATCCGGGTCAATCGGGGATTGCCAGTAAGGCGCAGGACGGGGCGACCGCAGAAACGAGCGCGGGCAGCATTACGATCACCGCTCAAGAGTCGGTCCAGATCGTCGACGGAGCGAGCGTCGGGGCCGATACGCTGGGGCGTGGTCAAGGCGGGACCATCACGATCAATACCCCGCACCTGTTTGTTTCAGGCTTCGACCCGGCATTGCGGCAAGCCCTCGCCAATGAGCCGCTGACTGATGGCACGCAGTCGTCGAAGGCCTCGATCCGGACGCGGTCCACCGGGACGCTCATCCAAGACGACGCGACCGGCAACGCCGGCAACATCTTTGTCAACACCGAGTTCCTCGAGCTGACCAACGAAGGCTTGATCTTCAGCGGCACGTCCACTCCGGGGGCGGGCGGAGAGATCTTCGTTTCGGCCCAGAGGGTGATGATCGACAGTGGCGCTTCGGTCTCCGCGGCCAGCTTGCTATCGGGCATCGCGGGCCCAGCCGGCAACATCGTGATCCAAGATTTCGACCGCTTCACCCTCAGGGGTGGCGGTTCGGTAACAACAGCGGCGGAAAACGCCAACGCCGGGGTTATCACGATCGGCTCGGAGCTTGGCTCGGGCGACCCGATCGCACACAGCATCGAGATATCCGACGGGGTCATCAGCGCCGCGGCTGGGATCGACGGCGCCGACATCAAGCTCACCGCGTCGCACCAGGTGCGGGTGGTCCGTTCGACGATCACCGGGCGCGCCGGGAACGAGGGGGCGAAGATCTCCATCGACCCGCAGTTCGTGATCCTTCAAGACAGCGTGATTGACGGACGCGCCGGAGGCACGCCCGTTTTCGTCACCATCGACCCGGACGCGATTTTCCTGACATCGAATACCCAGATCCTTACCACGACCGCTGCCTTGCCCCCGGAACTTGATCTCGCTGGGAGCCTCGGGCCCGGGCCGGTCCTGTTGCTCGGCGCTGGTGTCGAGCTCCAGCCGCACTGCGCGGTCCAGTTTAAAGCCAACGCAAGCTCGTTGACGGTGTGGGGTCGGGGCGGCGTCCCGATCGACCCTCGCGGCTTCTTGCCCAGTGTGGATCTATCGCCCTACACCGAACCGTCTAACCCCCACGTCGACCCGCCCGTGCTGGACCGTTGACCGAGAGTATCGCCGACGCGGTGTGTTGATACGCGGCGCTTGTCGCAAACGCGTTAGAAGAGGAATAACGTAACGCTGAAATGTAAGCCCAGGTCCTGGACGTCGTTTTCCGAGTCGTCGAAGTCACGGAAGGGGTAGCCCCAATACGCTTGCACGTCGAGCCGATCTTCCCAACGGAACAAGACACCCACCCCCGCACTGGCGATGTTCAGTGAATCCGACGACCCGTCGTTCCACCCGTAGCCCAAGTCAACGAACGGGGCGATCGAGAGGATCCCTTGCCCCGACGTGTCGAAGAGGACGGGGAACCGTCCTTCGAACGATAACGCCACGCCGTTGTCACGGACCACCTGGTTCTCACGGTACCCACGCACGGTGTCCACCCCCCCCAACGCCATGCGCTCGATGGCCAGCAGCGGGTTGTCGGCGATCTGGGTCGTCACCCGTAGCAAGACCTGATTCTGGGTCTTGCCCAGCCGATGGATGTACTGAGCCTGCCCTTGCCACGAGAAGAAGTTGGCGTCGGGCGATCCGCCGGTGGTCGCGTCCAGAGCGTCGATCCCGAATCGCAGGGACGATACCGCCGCCAGGGCGTAGTCGTGGTGGCGGTAGGAAAATTCCTGGCCCAGACGCACGACCGTCACGTTGCTCTCACCGTCCCGGGCCCCGGGCAGGACGTCGACCCGATCGCCCTGCAAGAAGACCACGTTCTCCCGTCGCTCACCGGCCAGCCACAGCGCCACCTCAGCCGTTGGGGTGCGGTAAACGGGCTGGCGTAGTGCCAGGATAAACTCGCGGGTTTCACTTTGGATATCCAGCTGGTCGAACGGCTCCTCGACCACCAAGGTATCGCTGCGGGCGTACCGGACACTGATCGTCGTGTCGTAAGCGGTCACCGGCAGGGCGTAGCTGACGTCGACCAGGTCGACGCCCGCGAAGTCGATGTCCTCAACGCCGTTCTTGGTGATCCCGTAGTTAAGGGCCAGCCGGTCACCGTGGCCGGTGACGTTAGTGTGGGACGCGAGCAGCTCGAACCGCTCGGCCCCGATGCTTGGTGAACGATGATTGTTGAACGCAACCCCCAGATCAAACGCGTCGGCTTCTTGGATGTGGACATCGAGAACCCCCTCACCCGGGCGGACACCGGGCCTCAGCTCGGCGCGGAGCCACTCGATGTTCGGGTCCTGGCGCAGCAGCTCCAGCTGGTCTTTGAGCGAGTTGAAGTTCAGCGGGGGCTGGGCGCTAACCCGGATGCGGTCTAAGATGTAGTGGTCACGCAGCCAGTCGTGGCCCCGTAGGGAGATCTCCGCGAGCTGGCCTTCAATGATCCCGAACGTGACGGTCCCGTCGGTGACGGTCTGGTCATCCAGGATGGCTCCGGAATTGATGTACCCGTGAACCACGTAGTGCCGCGTGAGCGCTTGGCGGGCCGCATCGAGCTGCTCGAGGGTCACGACACGCCCTTGGTAACGGGCCACCACCGCGGCCAGTTCGTCGTCGGAGAACGCGGTGTTGGCCTCGAAGCCGAACCGCTTGACCTCGATGGCGTCCAGGGTCGACAGGAGCGGCGGTGGATCGGCCGGTGTCTGGGCGGGCAGAGCCGCCCCGGGTCCCAGCGCGGCCGCGACGAGAAGCGGCGTGACCGCGGTGTTTGTCCGAAACACGTTTGTCATCAAGCCAGATCCTCTCCTTCACGACCATGGATCAGCGGCGCGTGCACCACCGGTCGAGATTTGGCGCCCGTAACACGACAATTTATTACAACACACGGCGCACCGTGAGCGTTGTTTCAGCGAATAGATATTTGGGGGGCATCGGATCATCGGTTAGGTTGGTGGCCCCTTTCCAGGTCTAGATGTCACGAAGGAGCAACGATGTTTCAAGAACCCCGTCAAACGAATCACGTTCTCAGACCCGCGCCAGCGATTCTACCGGAGGGACGCGGTCACGGCCATCGGCACGAACGCCAACAGCCCGAGGACGCGGGGCGATCTTCAGCAGCCAACAGCTTCGGGATCACTGGGCTGGGACTTATCTTGCCGATCGTGGCGCTCGCGGCCCTGACGGTGACGCTGAGGGTCACGCACGCCCAGCCCGGGCCGCCCCAGGCCGCGGCGTCGGTGGCTGCCCCCCACGCCCCGTTGCGTTTCGTCGAGACCCGGCCGCTGCCCGGCGTCCCCGAGATCCGCCATAGCCGCCACATGGACACCTCTCGATCAGGCGATCCCGACCGGGATGTCCCGAGGCTTTACGTATTGGTGCCCGACCGCATCGCCGTGACCACGCAAGCCCAGCCGTCGCTGTTCTGGTACCTCTCGAGGCCGACTCAGCGCCCCATCCGGATCACTCTCAGCACACCCGACCGCGTCGATCCCGTGCTGATCTATGATCTCGACGGCTCGACGACTGGGGGGATTCAGCGGGTCGATCTCACCAAATGGTCGGTCAGGCTCCAGGCAGGGGTTCGGTATGAATGGGTGGTGACCCTTCTGTCCGACCCCAAGAAGCCAGCCAACAACCCGTTCGCCAAATGCCAGATCTGGCGGATGCCCCCGCCCAGCGATCTGGAACACCGTTACGCCACCGCCGGCCGGCGCCAGAAAGCCGCCATCGCCGCCGAGGAGGGTATCTGGATCGACGCGCTGGCTTACATCAGCGACCTGATCGATCATCGCCCCGACGACCCGTCGCTTCGCCGAGACCGCGCCGATCTGCTGCGGCAGGTCGATTTCGACGTGACGATCCAACAGGTCAACAACCGGCCCCAGGAGAGCATCGCCTTCCGCCCCGACCCGGCATCCGGAGATTGGCGATAGGCCGGCCTCGTATTGGCCTCGTCTGAGGAGTGGTACGCATCCAGATTAATCCGTGCGTACTCACAGCAATCCGTGACCGTGAAGAAGCGGTTTTTTTCAGTTTTGTAGCACGCGTGAAATTTTCTGTGTCCGGGTGTTTTGACGACGAGACACTCTCCGCGTTCTTGTCTCTACAGGGCCATCAACGCTCGATAGGCTTCGAATGAGTTGGGGGATACGGTCAGATCGGGCGCGGCGGCTGTACGATTTTCACCCTTCACCCATCCCCTTCATCACCAATCGCTCGAACCAATCCGGCAGCGATCCGGTGAATAAAAACAACCCCACCATCGCTGCGGCCGCGGTGATCTTGATCCAGAAGACCTGGCGATCGATCGGTAGATCGTCGATCGGTTTCCCGACCAGGGCCCGTAGGTACGTCTGACGCCAGTGGATCGAGCCGTGTCGCCAGCTGTGGCGGGTTGGTGACAAATGGTTCAACATCGCCACGCTCTGTAGCGCCTCAACCATCACCCGCACGCTCGGTTCGTCGATGGTCTTGCTGTCCTTATCTCTTACGATCGTCGAGCCCGGATCGGGGTGATCTGGGGCTTCCGGGGTGTCGGCTCGCCAGGTTTGAGATTGCGACAAGTGCGTGACCGCGAACGTATCGGCTTGCCGTTCGAACCGGCGGGAGACCCAACCGAAGATCATCACCCAGCCGACCACGGTCGCCGCCACGGTCACGCCCGCCATCGCGTTAGGGAGGGCCAGCCACCCGTCGGGCAAGACATGTGCAGGAGCATCTTCGATCGGGACCCTGGCCAGGCGGGCAGCGGCGTCGATGATCCAAGCCCAACCGACGCTCAGAACCCCGAACGACGCCCCCGCGACGGTCATCAGCCACAGCATGTGTCGGTGATGGATATGAGCCAGTTCATGGGCCATCACGGCCTCGACCTGCTCTCGGGACAGCCGCTCGAGCAGCGCATCGGTCAGGAGGATGTACCGCACCGGGGCGATCAGCCCCATCATCGCCCCGTTGACCATCGCCCCGAATGTCCGCCACAGAAGAAGCTGCCGTACCCCCACCCGGTACTTCCGGCACATCGCCATCAGCTCGTCGCGGAGGCGGCCGCCCGGCAGCGGGGTCGTGTCCCAGACGTAGCGGATCGCCACCGGCGCCAGTACCAGCAGGCCGCCGCACCCGGCTATAAGCAGCAAGGGCCTGGGGTCGACGTCCCAACCGGGCCAGCGGCTAGGGGCGTAGCGGTCGATCAGCTCGATCCAGCTCAGCAACAAAGCCAAGGGAACCAGAACCGCGACGACCTGGTGACGCAGCTGGGCAAGCATGTATTGCCCCAGGGTCCATACCGGGTGGACCGGTCGCCCCGCGTCGAGCTGGCGCAACAGAATGGCCTGCCTGAGCCGGCTGTCGATCGGGTAATACGCCCACCAGCCCCAGGCCAGCATCGCCACCGCGGGCCCCATGACGAGCAACTCGTCGACGAGCACAAGGTCACCGATCTGGCCCCGCAGCCACCCGAGCGTGTCGACCCACCAAAGGTCAACGCAGTACAGTGTCAAGATCACCAAGCGATACGCCGAAGTCGCCCGTTCTTGCGCCCGCAGAGCGACCACCGCCCGACGAGTCGGCAGCCGGGTCAGCGTCCAACGGCTTAGGGCCAGGTAAACCCCGGCGATCAACAGCTTCGGCAGGATCACCACCGAGGCCCACGACCACCCGATACGCAACGGATCGTCGTTCTGATCACCCCACAAGTCGCGCCCGAAGATGACCAGCACAAGGATCAGGACGAAAGGGTGCATATACTAAGACACGAGGCGGAAACCCTCGCCGCCGGCCGATGGATTAGAGGGCCCGGGTCATCCGGGCTTGAGAGAAAGACCGCACCGATGGCGATGGCGGACCAGCCACTTGGGGCACCAGGTCCCAGGGTCCCAATAAGTTTTCCGAAAAAGCCTAATAAATCCTGTGCAGCTGGTCTTCGGTCACGGCCTGGGCCGCCTGGGCGGCTTTGGCGATCAGTGGGTCGGGGTCGTTGGCGGATCGGTCTAGCGTTTGGTCGATCACCCGAGCGTTGCCCCGGTTACCGGGGTTGAACTTGACGACACCCAGCTTCAGGATCGCCGCGACGCGGAACGTGGGGTCCTGATCGTTGCGTGCGATGTTGAGCAGGTCACCGACATGGGGTTCGTGGCCCTTGATGAGTTCTTCTTTTTTCCGGAAGGTGCGTTCGAGCTCGTTGAGCCCGTTGGCCCAAGCCGCGATCGCGTCCGGGTCCAGTGAATCGACCTCTTGGGCCCAGGCGTGGAGCATCTGCCCGGAGTCGATCATCACGACCAGGCCGGTGCTTCGGTTGTAAAGACGGACGTTGCTCTCGAAGGCCCGCCGCCCCAGCACCCACACCGCCTTGGCCACCTCGACGGCTCGGGCCGGGTCACCCTCTTCATAAAGCTGATAGGCCCGCTGAAGCACCACGCCGGGGATCGTCTCCAACGCGTCTTCGTACTGGGCCCGAGCCCCGGGTTGCACCGGGATATGCCCGTCGAGGAACCCATTCTTGACTTTGCCACGGTGCATCGCCTCGACGAGCAGCTCGGTCAGCGGATCGGACCAGCGTAACGGGGGGGTGTCTTCCGCAAACGCTTCGTGGTGCTTCTGGTACAACGCAAACGCCTGGTCGTAGATCTCCGTGGCGTCTTCATTGGGCTTCTGCGTGCTCGACAACGAGCTTAGGCCGGTCGGTAGCTCGAGCTTCTCGAGCGTCTTAGGGCTCGTGGCCGCGGTCGGCTCGTCGGGCAGGCCCCAGAAGCTGAAGAAGCCCAAGACCGACAGGAGAAAGACAAGCGCTACAGAAATGATAATACCGATCTTCATGTTCGATGGTTCCCCGATGGAAGGTTCCGTTGAGGCGTTATTCGCTTTTCGATTCCTTCGAACCCAGACCCCCTAAAAGATCGCCGATCCCTTTTTCTAGTTGCTTCCCGGCGTCGTCGAGGGTCTTTTCGACTTCCTTTTCAACCTCCCCACCAAACCTTTCAGCCTCCTGGCCGACTCGGTCGATCGTTTTCTCGGCTTCGGTGACCATTTGATCGCCGAGTTTGCCCAGGTCCTGTAGCCCGGCGTCGAGGTTGCCCAGGATCAGGTCCGGCAGCACGTCGCCGCCCTGGCGGACCACCGCTTCGAGCACCGCTTGAAGCAGGGTCCCTGACACTTGAGACAGGAGCACGCCCCCTTCGCTGTCCGACCCCACCTCGGTCAAGCGGATCTCGGGGATCTTGAACGAGACGTCCGTGGTCTTGTCCCCGACGATCTTGAAGTGGCCGTTGACGGTCACATCGTTGATCACCACTTCATAGATCACATATTTTTTTCCCGATCCGGTGTCGTCGGGTTGGGGTTCGGTGGGCTCTGAGTCGGGCCCGGCATCGCCTCCGACGGACTTGAGGTGCTCGAGGATAACGTCGTAATTGGCTCTCTGGCCGTCGTGCTCGAGCGTGAGCTCAATCCCCGACAGCTTCAGGTAGGGCACCTCGACCTTATCGCCCATCAGCGAGCCCAGGGTCACCGCCACGTCACCGCGGTTGAGTTGCAGGAACGATGCGGCGTTGAAGTCCGGTGGGTTGGCCACGTGCATCCCCGCTAATCCGAACTGCCCGCTGAACACGCCGATCTTGGCTTCATCGAGCGTTGTATCCACGCCCAGGGCATACGTGGCGCCCTGCTCAATGCCCGATTTAGCCAGCTCGTTCATCCAGAAAAACACCGCGAAAACAGCGATCACCAGGACCAACAACAACACGAATCCGAATTTCAGTACCCGCTTCATCGCATGGATCCTTCCTGTTCCCTCTGAGCTTGAGTGTGTCTAACCGTTTATTCACTCGATAGTTCGTGAGTTTCGGGATCTATTTTACGGGGCCTTGTCGAGAAACCAAAATAAAGGCGCGGAGCCTTGGTCGACGCACGATCTGTAGCCCATCATGAATCTTGACTTCCGTGCCGCGGATGACGGTAGCTGCCTACGTGACCATCGCGTCTGCAAACCTATAGCAGCAGTTCTCGTCCTGGTTCGAGAGATCGAGGTAAATCGACATCCCCGAGGTCTTCAAACTCGACAGCGGTCGTTGGCTGAACCTCGATCACCGTGTTCACTTTCCCTTGCCCGTCACGTGGGACGTTGAGCCCATGGGACTCTAGCCAGCGGGCGGCGCGTTCGATCTGGATGTCGCGGCTCGATTCGGCACTGTCGACCCCGGACGCGTTCTTAATCGGGGCGAACTCCTCGACGCGGTCGGTCTCGTACACGATCGAGTGTTCGCACAGCGGCAAGGCATCGAACACGAACGTCTCGAGCTTCACCGCGTTAGGGGTTTCGGGCTCGACGCGCTGGCCGGAGTCTAGGTCAAGATACGGGACCTTCTTCTCGGCGCGGTGGTACGGCAGGCCGAAGCCGGAGCCGCTGGTATTCAACGATTCGACGAAATCGACGCGGATGGCGTGGATCGCGATCGACCCGGCGCGGAAGCGCAGCTGCCCGTCATCGGTGCGTTGCTCAGCCAGCTCGTCGGGCAGGTCGGAGTACTCGATCACGGTCACGCGCCCGTCGACGAGGCAGAAATTGCCGAGTTTTTCCTTGGGAAAAGCCTTGGGCAGCATTTTGGACGACATGCCGCAGCCGTCGACGGCGTGCAGGCCCAGGAACAGCGGGTCGACGACCTTGACCAGGGGGTTGTCGATCTGGGTGTAGCTGATCTGCTCGATGCCGCGGGAACGCATGTCCTGGATCGCGCCGCTGGTGTAGAGAGCTTTGAGCGAGCCGCCGTGGCCGTTGGGCGATAGGGCCAGGTTCGAGTGGGAATCGAGGATCGCTTTGCCGGCGTGCGGGCCGTCTTTGTGGAACGCGGGCAGCATGCCCTGGGGGAAGAACATGACGTCGGCGGGGTCGAGGCCAAAGTAGTCGTGCTCCTCGAAGAACATCTGGGTGGGTTGGTCGTTGATGGGGCTCGTCATGATGTACCAGGGGCACGACCGGCCGTACTTGGCTTTGACCTTAAGCAGGTACTCAGCTAGGACCGCGAACAACGGTAGCTTGCGGATCGGCGTGGCGGGGAAGGTGCCCTTGGGCCCGTCCCAGCCCAGGCGCGTACCCTGGCCGCCGGCGACGGTGAACGCGGCGACCTTGCCCTGGCGGATGAGGTCTTCTCCAAGGGCACGAGCATCGGCGTATTTGGCTTGCAGCTTTTCGTCACCTTCGGGTAGGTTCCGTGGGCTGGGGTACGAAGGGGCGGGGTCGATCTTCTCGGGCAGCTTATAGGTCGATTGTCCCAGCACCATGGTCTTGACGAGGCGGGCGACCTCAGGCCAATCGACCTCTTCGATCTGGGTTAGCAGGTGCTGCTGCTGGGCAGGGGGAAGATCGTCGAAAAAACGGAGCACGTGGGCCTGGTCGACACGTTGGAGCGTTTCGCGTGATTGGGCGAGTCGGTCAGGGATAAGAACCGGGTCGGTCATAATGCAACCATACCGATTTGCTGGCCATGAACGGGAGGTAAATGGTGCTGCCAGAGAACAAATGAGATCACGCCCCGGCTCCGAACTGGGCGACGATCTCTTCGATGGATCGGCGGATACAGGTGTAGATCGGGGTGTCCCGCAGGGTGTACTTGCTGGACTCGGTCTCGCGCAGGGCCTGGACGAGGTCGAGAAAATCGCCCGGCTCGTCGGTCTCGAACGCGACGACGAATTCCTGATCGTCGAGTCCGAAGCTGTAAGTGGTGTTGAGCTTCACCGACGGGTAGCTCGAGCCGACCTCGATGTGCTCGTCCATGATCCCTTGGCGGGCCTGCTTCGAGAGCAGGTACCAATCGCGGGTCTTGACGAACGGGTAGACGAAGTTGTACTTGCGGTTGCCGGGCACGATGCGGAACCGGCTCTCTTCTTCGGACTTCTCCGGGTCGAGCTTTACCACGTACTGGCTGCGCTTGGTCTGGGATAGATACCGATCGACGCAGTGCAGGTACCGGCCCAGGTCGGCGCTGTAGAGCTCGGCGGAGAACTGCTCGTGGTGGTCGAGGTCCTCGCTGATGAACCAGAACATCAGGTCGGCTTCGGCGCGGACCCCGGCCAGGGAATAGGTCTTGAGGATCATATCCTGCTTCTGGTCGCTGCGCGTCTCCCACCGCTTGACCAGATCGACCAGCTGAGCAGCCACCCCGCTGCGCTGATCGAGAGCTAAGGCGTGGAACGCGTCGGTAAAGCGGAAGAAGCTGAACGTGACGTTCTGCCGTTTGAGACGAGGGGCCGAGGGGTCGCCGGCTGGATGGGGCTTGGTCTGCGGGCCACGTGAGGACGTGGGGCGAACGGCGACCGGGGCGGTGGGGGGGGTGGGGGTACGCTGAGTCATGGCGAGCCTCAATTACTTGTGGGTTGATCGTCTACTCATCGGGCACACGGGGATTGGCCCCGATGGGTCACCGAACCGTTATGGGAATCACGGCGTGAGTCGTTTAGGCGGTCAAGGTCATCCACCGTCTGCGAGATGCTCTTATTCGCCGGATGGATCGGATACGCCAACGATCTCACGCATGGCTGCCGTCATCTTAAAGGCTGGGCGTGGATTGTTCAACGGTTGCAAGACTGATTTCAGCGTCGGTCTCGACCACCCGCACCGGGTACCCGGGGGCGGGGACTATTGCGTGCGGTGGAACGTGGTGAACGAGGCCATGGTGGCGCTGACCTTGATCGCCTCGTCGATGTGCTCGTGGGTCAGGCCCAGCTCCAGGGCTTTTTTGACGTGGCCGGCGGTGCACTTGGGGCAGTTGTTGATGTTCGAGACCACGATGTTGATCAGCTCGGTGGTCTCTTGGCCGATGCTGTTCTTGGCGAACGTGTGGGCCCGCAGGCCGACGGAGAAACCCTCAAAGGTGCTGTCACCGGCAAGGTCCCTAAATTTGTAATAGGTGTTGTACATGGCACAGGTGGCGGTGACAGAAAGGATCTCGGCGATTTGCTGCTCGGTGAAGCCGGCTTTCATCGCGGTCTTGGCGTGGGAGCGGACGCAGAAGTGGCAGTTCATGGCGCTGGACGTGGCCAGGACGATCGCTTCGCGTTGGAGGGCGTCGAGCCGGCCGGCCCCGTCGTGGACGAACTTGCGGTAGTTCATGTAGCTGTCTTGGAGGTACGCCTCGGCGTGGCCCATCATCTGGAACCCGGTCGAGACCTTGCCGTTGCCGATGGTCTCTTTGATGCGATCGTAGATTTTTTGGGTCGACGGCGGGGCTTGTTCGAGATCGAGTGGGGGGGTGACGGGCATGGGAATCGTTCCTTGGGTGGTGTTGAGTGAGGCCTTTGGTTCACTTAGCCCCCCGTCCATGACGGGAGGGCTAAAGGTTTTGTTTATGGAGCTGGCGATCCAAGCCCCCAGAAAATCTGATAGTTAAACTTCACGCGTATCGATACCGAACGATGTTTGAGGTCCGTATCGCTGATCCCGCCCAGCCGATAATCTAATCCAGATCAGCTTTCTGACCGATCCTGTGAAAAACGGTCGCTCATATCCTACAATGGGCTACGCAATCGGTAGAAGACGGTTCAACCCATGGCTAAAAAACCCCCCAAACAGCTCGCCCTGCTCGATGAGGACATGTGCACCGGGTGCGAGGCGTGCGTGTCGGTGTGTCCGGTCGACTGCATCGATACCGTACCGGGGCCGCACCACAGCCATGTCAACCAGGTGTGCACGATCGACCTGCCGCGGTGCATCGGCTGCACCCTGTGCTCGCAGGTGTGCCCGTGGGATTGCATCACCATGGTCCCGTCGGATCAGATGCTGCGTGAGAAGAAGTTCGCCGACGAGTTCACTGGTTGAGCCATACGCTTCGTCGACTCATTTTCGGACGGTTTCCCCAGCGAGCCGCGACCGTGAGGGAGCGGGTTCTTCTTCGGTTTTCGGTGTAAACACAAGAACCCGCTCCCTCACGGTCGCGGCTCGTCGGATCGCTTCGCTCGTGCCACCGCGGGTCACCCTCGCACCCGCTGTTTGATCAGGTCCCCGACGATCTTCGGGTTGGCCCGGCCCTTGGATAGCTTCATGATCTGTCCCAGCAGGGCGCCGATGGCTTTGTCTTTGCCCGCTTGGATATCCGCGACCGGCTTGGCGTTCTTCGGGTCGGCGAGGACCTGGTCGATAAACCCTTCTAACTCAGAGGTATTGCTGACTTGCAGCAGGCCGTGTTTTTCGGCGATCGCTGTGGCGGATGAATCTTGATTCTGGGGGTCGCAGCAGTGGCCGAATAGCTCGTCAGCGGCCGAGGAGCCGATCTTGTCCGCCGCGGCCAGGTCGGCGATCTCCTTGATCTGTTTGGGGGTGATGCCCAGGTCGCTAACGAGGCAGCCCCGTTCGTTAGCCCGCTTAGCGCCGTAGTTGAGCAGCATCGCTGCGGCCCGTTTCGGTTCAACTCCTTCGGTCAGCACCGCTTCGTAGAACAAGCAAACGTCACGGTCGTCGATCAAGGCGCGGGCGTCTTTGACGTTTAGGCCCAGATCGTCGATGTACCTCCGCTCGCGTTGCAGGGGCAGCTCGGGCAGGTCGGCACGGACGGATTCGATCCAATCGTCGCTGACGGTGATCGGCACCAGGTCGGGGTCGGGGAAGTAGCGGTAGTCGTGGGCGTCTTCTTTCTCGCGTTGGAGGGTCGTGGCCTGGTTAACGTCGTCCCAGCCACGCGTGGACTTGGCCCCGGCGCCCATCACCCGGCCGGTCTCGAGCCAATCTTCGACCTGGCGCTGGTGCTCATAACGAATCGCTCCGAACAGGGCTTTGAAGCTGTTGAGGTTCTTGATCTCCACGATCGGGGTCTTGAAGGTTTCACCGTTTCGGGTGATCTCGACGTTGATGTTCGGCTCAAACCGCATGTGCCCTTTCTGCATGATGCCCTCGGAGACCCCCAGGAACCGGCAGATGTTACGCAGGGCCTGCCCAAACGAGACGGCTTCTTCAGCGGTGTCGAAGTCCGGCTCGGTGACGATCTCGAGCAGGGGGGTGCCCGCCCGGTTGAGGTCGACGATCGAGTGGTCGATCTTCACCCCGCCCGGCGCTTCGTGCAGCAGCTTGCCGGCGTCCTCTTCGAGGTGGGCACGGATGATGCGGATGGTCTTGAACGGGGCGTCGGGTTCACTGCTGGTAGGGATCTCGACCCGCCCGTCATGGCACAGCGGCTGATCGTATTGGCTGATCTGGTAGTTCTTGGGCAGGTCGGGGTAGTAATAGCTCTTGCGGTCCCACTTCGTGGTCCTGGCGATCTTGCAGCCCAGGGCCAGGCCCACGAGCATCGACATCTCCACCGCCCGCTTATTGATCACCGGCAGCACCCCCGGCATACCCAGGACGACCGGGTCGCACAGCGTATTGGGCTCGGCGTCGAAATGGTCGGGATGGGCGACGTTGGGGGCACAAGTGAACATCTTCGACCGCGTGGCCAGCTCGACGTGGATCTCCATGCCCACGATCAGGCGGGCTTTGAGGTCGGGGGGGGTGGAAACAGCGGTTGACATCTGCGGGCATCCTTGGCGGTTTCGTGTTTTCTGTTCGATGGCGTAACAGTTTAACGAATAGAACCATAGCGGGCTTGGCAGCGTATCGGTTTGATCGCTGGCCTCTACGGGCTACTATTGAGTCAATGATTTTTTAGCCGGGCGGTGGCTGGGACGAGTCACCGATCGTCAATAGCAGGGCTGACTCACGTTCAGGAGCCTGCCGAACCCGAGGTGATACGCGATGGGTGTACCCCTATCTCAGATGTGGACGGTCGCGTCGTACGTGATCGGTCAGAAGCTGCGTGGCCGTAAGCGGTATCCCCTGGTGCTGATGCTCGAGCCGCTGTTCCGGTGCAACCTGGCGTGCGCGGGGTGTGGGAAGATTCAGTACCCCGCTCATATCCTCAAGCAGAATCTTACACCCGAGCAGTGTTTTAAAGCGGTCGAGGAGTGCGGGGCGCCGATGGTGAGCATCCCCGGCGGTGAGCCGCTGATGCACCCACAGATCGACAAGATCGCTGCTGGGTTGGTCAAGCGGCGCAAATACGTCTACCTGTGCACCAATGCGCTATTGCTTAAAGAAAAACTGGACCTGTTTATCCCCAGCAAGTACCTGACGTTTAGCGTGCACATGGACGGGCAACAGGAGCACCACGACTTCGCGGTCTGTCGCGAGGGTACGTACGACGTCGCGACCGAGGGGATCCGCATGGCTGTGAAACGCGGCTTCCGGGTAACCACGAACACGACGCTCTTCGACGGGGCCGACCCCGCTTCGGTGCGTCGGTTTTTCGATGAGATGTCCGACCTGGGCGTCGAGGGCATGATGGTCAGCCCCGGTTACAGCTACGACAAAGCCCCTGATCAGGAGCACTTCTTGCGACGCGGCCGCACGAACGAGCTATTCGAGATGATCCTCTCGAACCGCAAGCGGCGGTGGAACTTCAACCAGTCGCCGCTGTTCCTCGAGTTCCTAATGGGCGGGCGGGATTACGAATGCACGCCGTGGGGCAACCCGACGTACAACCTCTTCGGCTGGCAGAAGCCGTGCTACCTGTTGCAGGATGGGTACGTCGACACCTTCGAGGAGTTGATGAACAACACCGACTGGGACGCCTACGGCAAGGCCTCGGGCAACCCCAAGTGCCAGGACTGCATGGTGCATTGCGGGTACGAAGCCACCGCGGTCGATCACACGTTCTCGAGCTTCGGCGGGCTTTGGGCCACGATCAAGGCGCTGGTCTTTAATACCTACGCCAACCCCGCGGCGGCGAGGAAGCTCGAAACGCTCCAACAGGACAACAAGCCCACGACGGATCACCCGCTACCGGTGCTCGCCGGCAGCGCGGCGTAAACCCCAACCCCGGACATAATCCCCGGAGGACTCCACCTGAGGCCTGGGTCTGGGGACGTTCCTCAGGTTCACGATCGGTGAGTGTTTGCCTTTAGCTATCACTGAATCCGATACGATTGAGAAACCCTTCGGTTTGGGCGTTGTCGTCCCCGTCCTCGTGGGGCTGATCCGCCGCGATGTATGGGATCATGCCCTGCTCATAAGCGATGACTTGCACTTCGCATGGAGCATCCCGCAGATCAACCATAAACCCATTGACCTGCGCCATCCACACCAACGGGTTTTCCTCCATAAGGCTTTGTTCGCACCAGTCGGGGTGCATGGGCATCAGGTCACAGAAATCCCAGACGACCTTTGACTTGGCGGTCATGGTCGAGGCACCTACCCCTAACCCCTCGGCCATCTGCTGAGCAGACATATTCGGCGATCGGCTGGGGTCGGACAAAAAATTGACCCGGGCCAATGAACGCAGAATCCCGCCGGCCCAGCCGAGCGTCTTACCGCGTTCTACGGGCGATCCGTCCTGGCAGAAGACCGCGGTCAACTTCCGGGATAAGTCTTTGTAATTGTCATTAAGGAATTGATCACAGAACGCGTCGGTTAACTTGACGATCTCTTTGTACCGCTGGCGATACGTCTGGGGCACCTGTGCCACATAATCATCCATTGGGGTACCCCCATGAATTAAGAAACATGTCATCGTCCATGCGTGTTGACAGTGGATCCATTTCCGTTGCCGTGCTTCGCCCTTCAAAAGAGATTATAACACGCGTCGCTCTAAGAGGGCCGGTCATGGGTAGCAGACCGGCGTCGAGACAGTCTCATGACCCCGATCATCATGCTATCTGTGTATTGCCTGCTCATCCTGCTGGCCTCTCTGGCTGGGGGCGTGATCCCGCTATGGATCCGGCTTACCCATCAGCGGATGGAACTGGCCGTGAGCCTCGTGGCCGGGTTCATGCTGGGCGTGGGGATGCTGCATCTATTACCCCACGCCATCGTCGAGGTCGGCTCCGTCCACCCGGTCGTGATGTGGGTGTTGGCCGGGTTCCTGGTCATGTTCTTCCTCGAGCGGTTCTTTTGCTTCCACCACCACGACGTGCCCGATCTCGCCCCGGAAGATTGTCCGGGCGACCCCCATCACGGGCACAATCATCCTGAACACAAACCCCATCATGGTCATGAACTCACCTGGGGCGGGGCCGCGGTCGGGTTGACGCTGCACAGCGTGATCGCCGGAGCGGGGTTGGCAGCCAGCATCAAAAACGAGCTTGACGCCCCGCATGGGACATTAGCGGGTCTGGCGGTGTTCTTGATGATCTTCCTGCACAAGCCGTTTGACTCCTTGAGCCTGGCCACGCTCATGAGTGCCGGGGGCTGGTCGACCCGTTCGCGTCACGTGGTCAACGCCCTGTTCGCGCTGGCCGTGCCACTGGGGGCGGTCTTGTTCCACCTAGGGCACGAGGCCATGACCCACCACGGCCAGCCCACGATCGGCTACGCCCTGGCGTTCGCCACCGGGATGTTCCTTTGCATCTCGATGAGCGACCTATTACCGGAGCTACAGTTCCATCAGCACGACCGGTTTAAGCTCTCGGCGATGCTAGTGATGGGTTTGGCGTTGGCGTGGGCGATCAGCTGGTTCGAAACCGGGGCCCACGACCATGCTTCACCGCACAACGTGCCCGTCAACAAACCTCTCGAACACGACCCGCACCACGACCATCACCACTAAATCCCAGCTGATCCGATCCCTCTGAGGGTGGATCAGCTACGGTTCAGACAAACACATCGTTTTTTGGAAGCCCGCTTGGGCTATCAAGATGGGAGGCCTTCACCCCTGGGTCCGCACCGACTGTGCCCCACCGACGGTATTGCGGGTTGCGGCGGAATGACCCCGACGGGATTTGAACCCGTGTTACCAGGATGAAAACCTGGTGTCCTAGACCTGACTAGACGACGGGGTCTTGAATGAATGACAAGGCATTCTATTCGATCCTTTTGAGCCGGCAACCCGCCGCACTCGCTGGGCCGCAACCCGTGCTGGTTGAACCGCCGCTGATGAGCCGAGGGCGATCGTGTTCGAAGCATGAAGATTTCTGGTGATGTGTTAGGGTATGGGCGTAGGTTTTATCCCTATTTGCATCCTACAACCGCACCTGATGGCGGTCCATGATTGGCCCCTGTTTATGGTGAATGATCACGAATCCCCGTCGGTAGCTCCCATCGAGCACCAGGCGGATCGCCGGTCCTTGATCGACACCCCGCTGAGGCGTTTTTTCGAAAGCGCCGTCCAGCACCAGGCCGCAGACCTGCTGCTGCGGGGCGGTCAGGTCCCCCGGATCCGGGTGCGCGGGTCTCTCAAGACGCTCGACCACCCCAAGCTCGACACCGCTCTTTTCGAGAAATGGATCGAGGATTCGCTAAGTCCCGCCCAGTGGGACTGTTTCACCGAGCACGGATCGTTGGACCTGGGCGTGGACATCGAGATCGCCGACGGGCGGCCGCATCGGTTCCGGGTCAACGTGTTCCGCACCCGGGGCCGCAGCGCGATCGCGGCGCGGTGCGTGAGCAACGTGATCCTCAGCCTCCAGCAGCTGCACATGCCCCCGGTGCTGTCCCGTGTCGCCGAAGAGCTCCAGGGCCTGGTCCTGGTGGCGGGGATCACCGGCAGCGGCAAGAGCACCACGATCGCCTCGATGCTCGAGCACATCAACCGTAACCGGGCCTGCCACATCGTCACGCTCGAGGACCCGATCGAGTACCTGTTCGTCGAGTCCAAAGCCGTGATCAACCAGCGGGAGATCGGGATCGACGTGCCCTCGTTCGCCCTTGGGCTGCGCGCCCTGGTCAGGGAAAACCCCGACGTGGTCCTGATCGGGGAGATGCGCGACCGCGAGTCGTTCGAGGTCGCGCTGCAATCGGCCGAAACCGGGCACCTGGTCTTCGGCACCGTGCACGCGTCAAGCGTCTCGCAGGTGTTTGCCAGGATCTACGACCTGTTCCCCGCCGCCGAACGCACCGGGATCCGCAACATGCTCGCGTACCAGCTCAAGGCGATGGTGTGCCAGAAGATGCTGATGGGGATCCGCGACGACGCCCGCCACGTGCCGGCGGTGGAGATCCTGCTCCAATGCCCCCCGGCCCAGAAGATGATCCTCGACGGGCGTGAACACCAGCTCGACGAGGTGATCCAAAGCCAGAGGGAATCCGGGATGCAGACGTTCACCGACAGCCTCGCTGACCTCGTGAACCGTCAGTACATCCACCCCAAGGTCGCCCTGTCGGCGGCCACGAGGCCCGAGGAACTGCGCATGAAGCTGCGGGGGATCCAGGTCCTCTGACTTGCGGTATGCCCGGTGAGGCCTGCGATAGCGAGCGTGCCGGGCGGGTCCCCGTCACGGATGAAGAGGCGGCATCGCCCGTGTACGCAGCCAGTCAGTGTTCGGTGTCCAAGGCATCCCCGACACGGTATTTTGAGACGCGGTGCATGGAAACCGATCTCGGATGAAAATGCGGCGTGACTCATGGTCGCGGCAGGGAAAATTTCGGTGTCGAAGGCGCCCCCGACACCGTATTTTGCGACGCGATGTGTATAGCATGAATCCATGATGCAGCGACCTGTCCTTCTCGTAAGCGTCCTTGCCGAGGCCACGCAGCCCGTCGTTTTGATGAGCGTGTTCAAGCCGATCGTGATGATGCTTGTGCTGCTGGGGTGGGCGTGGCAGGTCGTGCAGATCGACCGGGACCTGGACCGTTACGACTTGCTGCCGAGGCGGGTGTGCAACACCGTTCAGCTCCTGACCGCGTTGCTGGGCTTTGGCCTGTGGATGGCGATCCCGTGGTTCTGGCTTGGGCTGCCGTTGGCGGCGGCAACGGCCCTGGGCCCGCTGTGGGGCTACAGCTGGTACCGCAACCCGCGGGTCCCGCACCAGGCACGGTGGGTGATGCCCTGGGAATCATGGGGGCCACCGGCCGTCACCCCAGGCAACGGGCCGTGGGGCGACCGTTCGAAGCTTCAAATCCTCAGCCCCGATGGCGACCCCGTGCCCCCTCCCAAGGCCCCCGAATCGGCCGCCGAGGCACACCGGGCGTTGGAAGACTTGTTCGATTACGCGCTGCCGCACGGCGCCCAGCGGGTGGAGCTGGTGACCGACGAGAAGCTGGCTCGGGTCGTGGTGTGGATCGACGGGGTGGCTTACCCTCAGCCGGGGCTCGTGCCGGGTTTGGCCCTATCGATGATCGACTACCTTAAGGATCATGCGGGGCTCGACATCGCCGACCGTCGCAGGCGGTTGTCGGGTTCGCTTCAGGTCCAGATGCCCGACACCGGGCACGTCGACTTGGTCGTGCGCACGCATGGCTCGACCCGCGCCCTGAAGATGATTCTGGAGATCGATCCTCAGCAGCGAGCCCGGCATAGCTTCGAGCAGCTGGGCCTGCTCAAATCACAACTGCAGCGGATCGAGCCGGTGCTGGACGAGAACCACCGGGTGTTTATCGTCACCAGCCCGCCGCGCCACGGCCAGACCACCGCGCTGTATAGCCTGCTTAAACGGCACGATCCGTACACGCAGAGCATCATGACACTCGAGCACCAGCTGGTGAAAGAGATCGAAGGGGTCAACCACCACCAGGTCGACCCCAACGCCGACGCCGAGGAGATCCAGGCCCGGATCGAGACGATGCTGCGTCAGGCCCCCCAGGTGTTGATGCTCGAGAACCTCGATCACGACCAGACGGCCAAGGTCCTCGTCGACGCCGCTCCGGAGGTGCGCGTGTACGCGGGGATGCGGCACAACGACACGTTCGCGGCGCTGCGGCGGTGGATCGAGATGATCGGGGTCACGCAGGCCGCCGCCCAGTCGCTGGGCGGGATCATCGGCTGCTGCCTGGTCCGAAAACTGTGCACGACCTGCCGGGTGCCGTACACGCCCGACCCCGCGGTGCTGCACAAGCTCAACCTCTCTCCGGACCGGGTGGGGCAGCTGTACAAGCACAGCGGGAAGGTGCTCGTCAAGGACTCGACCGGGCCCTGCCCGGACTGTCTGGGGCTGGGGTACCGCGGGCGCGTGGGGGTGTTTGAGGTGCTGATCCTCGACGAGCATACGCGGCGGTTGCTGGCGTCGAGGCAGATCAATCAGCTGCGGTCGTACCTGCGGAAGCAGAAGATGCTTTGGCTCCAAGAGGTCGCGTTAACGAAAGTGGTCGAGGGGATCACGAGCATCAGCGAGGTCACGCGTGTGCTTAGCCAAGAGATGGGCCGGCAGTGATCATCGCGTTGTGGATGGAGGCCTCGGGTTACCCGATACCGCGTCGGGGAGGCGCTGAGCCCCGAATTTTACCCGCCGCGGACGCGGAACGGGCCTTCATGTCATCCGGGATGGATAGGGATATGATGACGGCTTGGCTGGGGATTGCGGCGTGACTATTCCCGCGGTTCCTGACCCCCTCGACGCGGGTTTCGGCGACGCGATGCGAGAACCCGTGGGGCCGGGTCAACGGGGCGATGGATACAACATGCTCGCTAATCTTTTATTGATCGGGTTCCTGGGTTTCATGGGGTACTGGTGGGGGGTGGTCCAGGGTTGGTTTAGCGCCTGGCTTCACCTGATCGCGACCGTGGTGGCGGCGAGCCTTGCCCTGGGGCTTTGGGAGGTGATCACGCTGGGCGTGCTGATGCCGCACGTGGCTGAGAACGCGTGGGCGATCGGGTTGGTGGCTCCGTTCCTTTTCTGGCAGGTCGCGTTCTACAAGGGTACGGACCTGTTGATCACCACAGAACCCGAGTTGCAGCCGTTGGTGGGCAAGATGGGTGGGGCGGTGTGCGGGTTGGCGTCTGGGGTGTTGAGCTCGGGTGTGGTGGTCATCGGGCTCAACTTCACGTCGTTGCCGGTCGGGGCCGGGGGTTACCGGCCGGCCGTGGTGGACCCGAGCGGTGTTGTCATCCCCAACCCGGCGGGTGACCTGTGGCTGCCGGTCGACCGATGGTCGGTGCGTTTCATGGAGCGGTTGTCGGACGGGGTGTTCGCGAACCACGACCCGCTGGGCGTGCGGTTGCCTGCTCTGATTCAGCAAGCGGTTTTGTTCCGGATGCGTTACGACCCGTACAGCCGGGTGGCAGCGGTCCCGGGCAGCGTGAGGGTCGAGCAGGCGTACCAAGCGTCGGGGCCGGTTGAAGGGCTTGACGACGACGTCGCGCGGCTGATCGGAACGGGCCAACCCGGGCAGCAGTTGCTCCTTGTTGAAACGGTATGGAGCCATGACCCCGGTTCATTCGACGTTGACGGGGTGCTGCGCGTGCCACCGACGCAGGTCCGCTTGATCGTCCGAGAAGACCAAGAAGATCAGCCCGCCACCCTGGTGCCCCCGTTGGGGTGGACGTGGCAAGAGCAGGGATCGGGCCAGCAGTTCTTTGGCTTGTTCAACACCGACCTGGACTCCGCCTACGGGCTTCAACAAGAAAGCCGGGTGGGGTGGGTGTTCAAGATTGGTCCGCGGCAACGCGCCGAGGCCGTGCTGATCCGGCGTCTCCGGTTCGCCGTGCCTCAGCCGCTGATCGACTCGGCTAGATTTGTTGAGGCTTTGGGGCGGCCCGCGGCGGACAGCGGCCCGGCGTCTGGTGAGGCTGGTCGGATCGAACCCCTTCCCGGTGACGGCACGATCCCGCTAGGCGACGGGGGGCAACTGGAGCTGTCTGATATGCTCCCGTTCCCGATCAGCGCCAATCAGGCATCGACGCTCACGCGGAAAGATAACCGGGTGGTTTCGGGTCAAATCCAGACCAAGCCCCAATACAGCAAGGTGAGCCGTCAGCACCTGCTCGACCGCGTCTATTCGCTAAGCTATCAGGCGATAATCCGGGTGGGCCTCGACAGCGCCTCGGTGCGTGAGATGTTCGGCTTGGCGGCGGTCAGTGTTGACACACCCCAGCCGATCTGGCTCGAAGATTCTGACGGCCAGCGGTGGCAGCCGATCGGCTATGTATGGGCCCAGGGCGCCGGGGCTCAAGAGATCTCGATCGACCCGGCGCGGCCGATCGTCTCGGCCCGGCAGCTGCCCCGGGGGCGGATGAAAGCCGACGATCAGTTGTACCTCTACTTCGCCGTGCCCCGTGGCGCTACCCTCAAGCATTTGCACATGGACCGGCAGGACTTTGAAGGACTCGACATCGAGGTGCCCGAGACGCCGTAACGCGTCGTCACACGCAGCCCTGATTCCCTTTAGGGGCTGGGCATTATCTCAAAACTTTTGATAGTCCATGGGTGTGCTACTGGCGACTGGGCCGCCAGTGGGAATGCCTGCCTACGCGGTTTTGAAATTAGTGTAGGGCTTCACCGCCAGCCGCGACCGTGAGGCAGCGGGTTCCTGATCGAACACCGGGGAGGGTTGAAGAAACCGCTGCCTGACAGTGGCGGCTCGTTAAGGCGCATAACCCGGAAATGATCGCGTTGAGCCGGGGGGAGGTGGCCATGATCGGGGCCGAACGGTACATTCTCTTAGAAGCGGGTCGCTTTGTATCCGATAGAAGACCATGTCGTACGAAAAGGGTTTTGATCCCGAACGGATCAGGGTATAGGAGTTGACGTTCATTGCGTGCATTGGTGTATGACGGCAGGAAACCGCAGGTGGTGGTGAATCACCCTCAGCCCGATCCCGGGGCGGGTGAGGCATTGATCCGCCCGTTGCGGATGGGCATCTGCGGGACCGACTTGCAGATCTGCAACGGTTACATGGGGTTCGAAGGGGTCCTGGGCCACGAGTTTGTGGGGGTGGTCGAGAAGACCGTGGGCAAGACGCGCCGTCCGCTGACCGGTAAGCGGGTGGTGGGGAACATCAACTGCGTCTGTGGCAAATGCGATATGTGTCGGTCCGGTCTGCCCGAGCATTGCCGCGACCGGACGGTCTTGGGGATCGCGGGGCGTGACGGGTGCTTCGCCGAGGGGTTTGTCCTGCCGTCGAAGAACCTGTTGGTGGTGCCCGACAACATTGATGACGACCAGGCGGTCTTTGCCGAACCGCTTGCCGCGGCGTATCAGATCCTCCAGCAGCTGACGGTGGAGGGTCGCCCGTATGTGACGGTGCTGGGCGACGGGCGGTTGGGATTGTTGTGCGCCCAGGTGATGAGCCAGCTCAACGCGACGGTCCGCTGCGTGGGCAAACACCCCGAGAAGCTGGCGCTGTGTGAGAAATGGGGGGTCAAGCACCGGCTCGTGGGCGACGTGGGGCTGCGGGCGGATCAGGACATCGTCGTCGACTGCACCGGCACCAGCGAGGGGTTGGTCACCGCGATGCAGATGGTGCGGCCCCGGGGCAAGATCGTGCTCAAGACTACGGTCGCGGCGGGGGGGGCGAAACAGGGCGATGGTGACGTCGACCTATCGCCCCTCGTGATTAAAGAGATCCAGCTCATTGGCAGCCGGTGCGGGCCCCAGGCCGAAGCGCTGGCGGCTCTGGAAGAGGGGAAGATCGACGTGCTTAGCCTGATCAGTCGCCGCATGAAACTAGCTGACGGCCTCGAGGCCCTGCGCGTCGCCCGCCACCCCGGAGTGATCAAGGTGCTGCTCGAACCGTGAGGTGGCCTCTCGATACCCAACGGATGAACAACCGCTTGCCTGTCCCTCAAAGCGGGGCCCGTTGGCCGCTGTGAACGTAAACACCTAGAAAAAGACGTGCTGAAAAGATTGTCGTAAGAGACCGTTTGCTGACGCACGGTTGGCTTCGATCGGCTGCGGATTCATGGTCAGCCGTATGACCGGTCGAACCCGTCGGGATCGGTGCCTTTTGGTTCATATGCATCACACCTGAAACCGTCGCAGCCGTGCTGATCGTAACGGGTGAGGATGCAAAGGGGGTCTTCATGAGCCCGGCTGTCTTTCCGGCACGAGACACACAAGCCGGGTTTGGGGATGAGATCGGGGTTGATCGGTGTGCCATCGTCGTCGCAGAATTGGGGTTGCCTGTTGGTAGTCATGGCTACCTCTTTGCCTGTATAGGGCCCCTTTATTCTTGAACCAGGGGCCCGGTTGGGTCGATCACCACTGTAACACGGATCTGACTTCCGTTAAGATTATATTGATGAGGTTATCTGGCTTAGACTAAGGTAGACCCCTACGACGAAGGAATTAAGTTAGAATATTGATTTATGGCCTCCATCAAGATCGGTACCGAGACCGAGGGCAAAAACCAGTGGGCGTACGAGGTGTCCGTCACCGACGGGGGGCATGATTTTCACTACGACGTGACCCTCAATTGGTCGGACTACGACCTTTGGTCGCATGGGCGGGTCGCTCCCGAGAGGGTCGTCAAAGCGACATTCGAGTTTCTGTTGGCACGCGAGTCGGCTTCGTCGATCCTGCCGCGGTTTGATTGCTCGTTGGTGCGGCGGTATTTCCCTGAGGTGGACGCTGAGCTGCCGAAGATGATTTAACGGATAAGGGGGATCCCGATCCCGGATGAGAACACGGCATGACGCGTGGGCGCGGCGAAGAATTTATCGGGCTCGAAAGCGTCGCCGTTGCGGTGTCGTGATCGCGAGGGGTATTACGTTCAAGCCCGCGGTCAACGGCGACGATGCTATATTATTTAGGTCCGCAGGCATTGACGGTTCAGTGGGTTTGAGGAGGGGATAAGGTTTTCGTGACGGGTACTTATCACGATTTTACAACCACGGTTGACCCTATTCATAATGATTTAATATCATTGCTGGTACGTGACTTACATTCATCTCGAATGGAACGGTGGCATGGTGGGTGTAGGCGACAAGGGAGTTTTAGATGTCTCATGCATCCTATTGAGCCGGTCGTTTGATGCGAGATGTGTCTAGCCATGGATCTTGAAATGGCTTACCGTCAGGCTTGTGTGTGCGGGACACGAGAAAGGGCTTGGGGGCGAGTGAATCTTAGAAGCCGTTTCAAAACCATGGACGGGTGCCGCTGGCTGCTTGTCAGCCAGTGCGGAAACCAACGGGATACAGATTTTGAAACAGCTTTTTAGAAACGATAACACGAGACGCGGCGGGTATAACCTATCATGAACATCCTCGGCATCTCCGCGTTCTACCACGACAGCGCCGCGTGCCTGGTGCACGACGGGCAGGTGGCCGCTGCGGCTCAGGAAGAACGGTTTACGCGCAAGAAGCACGACTACAACTTCCCGACCCACGCGATCGGGTACTGCCTAGAGCACGCAAACATCTCCCCCGACCAGCTCGACTACGTGGCGTTTTACGACAAGCCACTGGTGAAGTTCGAGCGGCTGCTCGAGACATATCTTTCTTACGCCCCGGTCGGGTTCAAGTCGTTCTTGGCGGGGATCCCCCTGTGGCTGCGCCAGAAGCTGCACCTGCCGCGGGAGATGGATAAAGGCCTCGACCACCAGTACAAAGGGCGGTACGTCTTTACCGATCACCACGAGTCGCACGCGGCCAGCGCATTCTTCCCCAGCCCGTTCGAAGAGGCGGCGATCATCACGTTCGACGGCGTGGGCGAGTGGGCGACGACCACCTACGGCACCGGGCGGGGCAACAAGATCGAGCTCACCCACGAGCAGCGGTTCCCCCACTCGTTGGGGCTGCTCTACTCGGCGTTCACGTACTACACCGGGTTCAAGGTCAACTCCGGGGAGTACAAGGTCATGGGTTTGGCCCCGTACGGCAAGCCGGTCTACAAGGACAAGATCCTCAACCATCTCATGGACCTCAAGGAAGACGGCTCGTTCCGGATGGACATGTCGTACTTCAACTACTGCCAGGGCCTGACCATGACCGGGCCGAAGATGGACGATCTGTTCGGCGGCCCGCCGCGCAAGTCCGAAACGAGGATCACCCAGCGGGAGATGGATCTAGCCGCGTCGGTCCAGGCGGTGACGGAAGAAGTCATGCTCCGCGTCGCGAGGCACGTGCGTAAAGAGACCGGGGTGAAGAACCTGGTGCTGGCGGGGGGGGTGGCGCTGAACTGCGTGGGCAACGGGAAGATCCTCAAGGAGGACATCTTCGACAAGATCTGGATCCAGCCGGCTGCCGGGGATGCCGGCGGGGCGCTGGGGGCGGCGTTGTTCGTGTGGCACCAGCTGCTCGACAACCCGCGCCAGGTCGACAATGAGCACGACCTGCAAAGCGCCTCATTACTGGGCCCGAGGTTCACCAACGAGCAGATCACGGCCTACCTCGACAGTGCCGGGGCTAAGTACAAGCAATTCGACAACGAGGACGAGCTACTCGACACCGTCGCCGGAGCCATGGCCAATGAGAAGGTCGTCGGGCACATGTACGGGCGCATGGAGTTTGGCCCGCGGGCGCTTGGGGCACGGTCGATCATCGGCGACGCGCGGTCGCCGCAGATGCAGTCGGTGATGAATCTCAAGATCAAGTTCCGCGAGTCGTTCCGCCCATTCGCCCCGTGCGTATTGCGTGAAGACGTCGCTGAGTGGTTCGACATGCGGGCCGATCAGGAGAGCCCGTACATGCTGATCGTCGCCCCGGTCCACCCGGACAAGCTGCTACCCACCAACGGGAAGGCCGACGGGCTGACCGGGATCGATCTACTGAAGGTCCAACGCTCGACAATCCCCGCGGTCACGCACGTGGACAACTCGGCGCGGATCCAGACGATCGACCCCGACCGCCACGGGCGGTACTACCGCCTGATCAAGGCGTTCAAAGAAAAGACCGGCTGCCCGGTGATCATCAACACCAGCTTCAACATCCGCGGCGAGCCGATCGTGTGCAGCCCCGAGCACGCGTACCGCTGCTTCATGGCCACGCACATGGACGTGCTCGTGATGGAAGACGTAGTCCTGTTCAAGGAAGATCAACCCGAAGCGGCCAAGCAGAAGGTGGATGAATACATGGCCCAGTTCGAGCTGGATTGATCGGGGGCGCGGCGGCTGGCAGGCTAGTGTCTTGTCGCGTTCACAACTTCGAGTGAGCTGCTTGGCGAGCCGCGACCGTGAGACAGCGGGTGGTTCCTTATGGATGACACCGCGAACCGACGAAGAGCGAGCTCCCTGACGGCCGCGGCTCGCTACGAGGCCGACCTGAAAAACCAAGATGGCCACTCCCGGGAATCACTTCCGGGGATAATAGGAGACCGACCGTGGCGGTGATCGAACTCAAACTCGACCCAACCAAGCGTGACCTGAACATCTTCGGGCTGATGCTGATCGGTTTTACAGCGTTGGTGGGCGGGCTGGTGTGGTGGAAGTTCAGCTCACCGCTGGCGGCGAAATACATCTGGGGGATCGGCGCAGCATTGGCAGTGGTGTTCTTCCTGGTCCCGCCGCTTCGGCTGCCGATCTACAAGGGTTGGCTGTACGCCGCATTCCCGATCGGGTGGACCATCTCCCACATCGTGCTGGCGATCACGTTCTACCTGGTGATCACCCCGATCGGGCTGGTGATGCGATTATTCCGCGACCCGATGCACCGCAAACCGGACCCATCGCTGACGACGTACTGGTCACCGCGACAGCAGGTGCGTGACGTCAAGCGATACTACCGCCAGTTCTAAGGCGTTAACCGGTCTTCAATTCGGTCAATCGCAGGCTTCAAAAATGGACTGGGTCCTTAGCACGAACCCGTTCGTGCCCATCAGGTGGTAGCTTTGGATGTGGAATTCTTTCTTGTATTTTTGGGTATCGAGGATCGACAGGCTCGGGGCGCCGTCGCCGTCTTGCGGCTTCCAGGTGTGGTGTAGGGCGTCGGTCTCCGTGGCGTAATCGAGCATCTCCCGGTACGTGGCCATGAAGAGGTTATCGGTGAGCAGCTCGGTCTGGACCGTGGTGACGTAGCCGATCTTTTCATCGGTCTCGACCTCAAGCTCAAAGTCTTTTTCTCCTAGACAGGGCAGCGCGTACGCTAACCCCAGTTCGGGCAGATGGTCACTGTTCTCGATCACGACCTCGTTGAGGGTCTGCCCGCCATAATGAAAGCGCACGATATGCGCCGCTGGGGCGATCCAGCACTCGACTTCGTAATCACCGTGTTGGAAGCAACGCCGGCCCTGGAGCTCGAATAGTTCCGGGTGCAGCGCCCGCCGATAGACCATGAGATGGAAGACTTGTGTATTGGAAGACTTGTGACTGATACTCATAGCAAAACCTCAGTACCGAAAATACGGAAAGTCCAACATCATACCATTTTTTTCGGTTGATAGATAGAAGATTCCCAAAATTCTTTCCTTTGTTAATTTTTTGCGAAGAACCGGTCTATTCCCGTTTCGTTGCAAGGTGATGAAATTTCGGGTTACACGTCTCAAAAAATACAAACAAATCTTGGATATCCTGTTGAAACCGCTTCATGCGTCTTAAATTTTGCAAATGTCTTGCTTTTGACGAGTGGCTAGGCCAACGTTTAATACCTCAATCCAGCTCCAGCAGTTCGCGACAGGCCCCCTCGCCTTAAAATTAATCATTAATCAACATGAATAACGCATATTTAGTATCAATCTCAAAATAGTAACGCATTATGTTGGGCTTTTCAAGTATTTTCATCTACAACATGCGGAAACTTTAATACGAATGTCGCAGGTGCATCTGCTTAAAAATTGAAGCCCACGCTCACCAGTGAGTTGTTCAGGGCCCGGGCCAGGTAAAATCCATGTGGCCGATTTCAAGGCAGATCGATGGGTTGAGCGATCCTTCGATCTCCTGTCCCTCGCGATCACAGGCCATGAGGCTCATCGCGGGAAGACAATCCCGAACAACGCGATGAGACCTCAAAAGAAAACTCAGGTAAAAATACATAAGGCAATCATTTTGCGATAAATATATCGACGTTATGCCGCCTGGGAGGGGTCCTTCGCAGCTCTCCCTGTCATATGCGTTGGCCCTCATTCACCGTGATCTAGATCGAAAAACAGATTAAAACCTCTTGGCGCCGCTGAAAGTTACGAGTATACTCTTGTGCCTTTAGCTACGTCAGTGCTTTCAGGGGCACGATTGCGGCTTTCACTGTAGTAATATTTCGGTCTTTGTCTGAGATAGGCACCTTCAGGTCGAAGCCTGGGGAACCCGTTCGACAGACCGTCATGGTCAACATGATCATGGGATGTAACTTGGGTTCAACTTAGTTGATCTCGAAAACCGGGCGGATCTGATATGACGCTCGAGCGTCTCACAGGGCTTGGCTGCCGTACTCAGCGGCGATCGACGCAACACTACGCGGTACCCCATCGTTTGACCCAGGCGCACGGCTGCGTGTGCAGCCGCGTACGGGTCGGCTAGCACGATGAAACCCGCCACGGCCCCAATCCGCCGCTGCCCGTGACCAGCCCGATCGGCTGAGTTAGAAAAATAGACCCCTCCCGGGTGACCATGCGGCGTGTTCAAGTAACGCGGCAACGGATTTTTCGGTAACCAATACAACCCCGACGCGGTATTTCGATGACGGATTGCGTATCTAAGAATGTGGTGAGAAGCATATGAACCCGATACGGGCTGCCACGGGCTTTCTGTTAGCCGGTGTAGGTGCCCGACAACAGAGGTATTCCAAGCAGCCCGTGTCACTCGATCAAACTTTTCGATACGCGCCGTGTCACTGGTGGGCACGGTGTCATCAAGCCCACCAATCATGGGACCACACCCTTCGTTTCAGGAATGAACGCTATTATCTTCGCCCGTTGACGGGCAGCCCAACCTTAAGGGGGTAATCTAATAATGTTAGAGAACATTTATGTCCACGAACCGGCTCGGTCCTTGTTCTCCCGTCCCGCCCGAAGCCGCCAGTCCCTCCTGGCCAACCTCCCGATACCTGCTACGACGAACAATAGGAACCCGATCGGGCTCGGCCTTGAGCCTCTCGAGCCGCGCGTCCTGCTGACCGCCGCCCACGTCAATCCCCTCGATGCGATCGCACACTCGGCCGGCCAAGACCCCGATCCCATCGTGACCCTCCAGATCGGGCAAGCCCCAGTGGCCGATTCGCAAACCGCGGCAATTGTCGATATCCCCGTTGCCCCTTTTGAATCGGTTGGCTTAAATGGGGGGTTGGCTTATGTCAGCGAGGCCAACAGCGGCCAGATCGACTTCCTCAACCCAGCCGACCAATTCGAGATCGATTTAGATAGCGGACAGACCTTAACCGTCACCATCGACCCCGACCCCACCCTCCAGCCATCGGTCGACGTGCTGGGCCCCGATGGCTCCGTGATCGCCCACGCCGCTGCCGCCCTGCCCGGCGACCCCTTCGTGCTCCAGGCAATACCCATCACGCAACAGGGCACCTACACCATCGAGATCGCCGGCCAGTCTGGGTCGTTCGGGGCCTATTCCGCCCAATTCCTGCTCAATGCCTCGGCCGAGGACGAAGCGTTCGAGACGGTGGCTAATGACACGCTCGACTCGGCCCAGGACCTCAACCCCAGCTTCATCTCCCTGGGCGGCGCAGCCCAGCACGCCGCGGTCGTCGGGTCATTATCCAAGTCTTCCAGTAGCACCGAGGTGATCGATAGCGAAGACTTCGAATCCGGCATCCTCGGCGCTCAGTGGGAAACGAGCAGCTCGCTGTCGACGGGGCGGATCCAGGTCACCGGCAACTTCGGGGCCGCCGACGGCTCCGGCTTGGCCCTGCTGATGGACAACAACGTTCCGTTTTTTGGGGGATTTGACAACCTCAATGAAGCGGTCTGGACCGTGGACCTTTCCGGCGTCGAGGACCCGGCCCTCAGCTTCTGGCACGCGAATTGGGGTGACGAGATCACCCCGTTCTTCGGAGATTTTACGGGCAGCTTCAACGCCGACGGCGTGGCGATCAGCGACGACGGCGTCAACTGGCACCCGGTCTTTAGCCCTAGTTCTGGAGGCTTCGGGGTCTGGGAACAGATCGAGATCGATCTAGCAGCCCAAGCCACCCTGGCGGGGATGACGCTAGGCTCAGACTTCCAGATCAAATTCCAGCAGTTCGATAACGTCAACTTGACTGTTGATGGCCGCGGTTACGACCAGATCCAGATCACCGGCACCCCCAGCGGCGGCGATGACAGCGAGGACTGGTACCGGTTCACCCTCGATCAGGGCGAGACCACGACCCTCGCGCTCGACGGCGACGCCACCGTGCAACTCTTCGACGCCGACGGCAATGAGCTGGCCACCGCCGTCGCGGCCGACAACGCCGATCAGGTCATCGACGGGTTTGCGTCCACCTCGGCACAGACCTATTTCGTTCGCGTGTCCGGCCAGGACGTCGACTACCACCTGGTGGTCACCCGCAACGCCGCGTTTGACCTCGAGCCGAACGATGATCCCGGATCCGCTCAAGACATCTCCACCACTCATGTCGCGCTGGGCAGCCTCGGCGCCGTTGAAGATACCGACACCGGCGACAACCCACCCCCGACCGGGATCACCAGCTTGCCAACTCTCCTCAACGACGGCGACGGGTTCTTGTGGGATATTTCCAATTTCGGAGAAATCAACGACGGCACGTCTGACGCCTACGACGGCGGACTATTCCACTCTAGTTTTGGGTTTTTCACCAGTGCGGGCACGGAGGACAGCAGCCGTGAGGTCGTCATCGGACCCGACGCCTCTAGCGGGGGGATTGAGGTCACACGCAAGATCTTCGTGCCCGACGACGGGGGGTTTGCCCGATTCTTGGAGATCGTCACCAACACCTCGGCGTCGGCGCAGAACTACACCGTCTCCCTTTTTACAAACCTGGGTTCGGACAGCTCGACCCAGCTGATCGGCACTTCTGACGGCGACCTCAACTTCAGCACCGCCGACCATTGGTTGGTCACGGACGATTTTGATTTCAGCGGCGACCCGACGATTGTACATGTGACCTCCGGCCCGGGCGCAGCAGGCCCCACGTTCGCGTCCCTGAATCTCGACGATATTGCGTATGCGTACGACCTTGTGCTGGCCCCGGGCCAAACGCAGGTCGTGATGCACTTCGCGTCCCAGAACACCAACCAGGCATCGGCGCTGAGCAAGGCCACCCAGCTCACCAACCTCGAGCTCGGCGCGTTAGAAGGCCTCTCCGACTTTGAGCTGGCCCGGATCGTTAATTTCGACGTCGACCCAGGCGGCAGCGACGAGGAACCCGATGAGAGCGACCACTACAGCTTCTTCGCCGATGCCGGCGATCTCCTAGCGATCGAAGCCACCCTCCCCGGCGCTGGCCTGGGCGCGTTCGAGAACGATCTCGACGTCGCCATCGAGCTGTTCGACCCCAGCGGCGCCTCGGTCGCCCTCGACGCTGGCGGCTCACTCTCCCACGTCGCTACCACCAGCGGTACTTACATTGTGAAGCTATCTGCTGAAAACGACACCACGGGTGAATACATCCTCACCGTCACCCCCAACCCCGGGCAGAGCGCCCCGATCAATGACTTCCAACGGGTCAAACCGCTGGGCGGGCTGATGTCCGCTAGCATCGGCAATACCGGATCATTAGCCGCCGTGGGCGAGGCCGACCGGTTCGAGTTCCCCCTCGACGGCGGGCAAACCGTCTCGGCGGTGGTGACCCCGGACGATCCCGACGCGATCGTGACCTTAGAACTCAACGGCAACGTCTTCACCTCCCCCGCCCCGGGCCAACCGGCCGTGCTCACCCCGCTAACGATCGGGGCTACGGAAAACGTCGTGCTCACCGTCAGCGGCGACGCCGCGACCGGCTACAGCCTCGACGTCTACCGCAACGCTTCACTCGAAGCCGCTGTTGGCGACAGCGATGCCGACAACGCCCTGGCGATCGATGATTCGCGGCTCGATCTGGGCTCAAGCCGGCTAGGGGTCATCGGTTCTAGCCAACCCGAAGGCGTGACCGACGGGGTGATCTTTTCCCAGGACTTCGAGGCCGGCCTGGGCGGTTTCGTGATCAACGGGTTGTGGCACTTGTCCCAGGGCCGATCATCCGACGGCGACCCGAACCACTCCCCACCCAACAGCCTGTATTACGGACAAGGCGAAGGGCCTCTTGGCGGCGGTAACTTCGATACCGGCGCCACCAACAGCGGGACGGTGATCTCACCGCTGGTCAGCCTACCCAACGCCGGCCCGATCGAGCTGAGCTTCAACTTTCTGCTCCAGACCGAAGGCTCGACGTTCTATGACGCAGCCGAATTGGCGATCGACGCCGGCGGGGGTTTCCAGACCCTGCTAAGTACGACCGACAACACCCTGCCGTCCAACGGCACCGGCGGGGCGTGGCAGACCGCTACCGCGGATCTGACCGGGTTTGCCGGCAATGACATCACCCTGCGGTGGTCGTTCAATACCATCGACTCCATCGCCAACGGGTTTGAGGGCTGGTACCTCGACGACATCTTAATCACCGGGCCCACCACCGACCCCGATCCAGACGGGGATCTGGTTCTCTATGGCGCCGCCACCGGGACCAATTTTGGCGGGGATTTTGGCAGCCTGTACCGGATCAACCCGCTGACTGGGGACGCCACACTGATCGGGCCAACGGGCTTCAACGGCGTGTCGGGGATGACGTTCCTCAACGACGGGCGGCTGGTGGCGTCGGCGTTGGATCCGATCACCTTCAATGCGGTCCTCATCGAGATCAATCCCACGACCGGATCCGGTTCGCTGATCGGGTCGCTCGAGGACCCGTTCTTCGGAAACGTCAACCGGGTGCCGGACTTGGGCTACGACGCGGTCAATGACATTCTTTACGGGTACAGCAATCCGTTCTCTACCGGCGGGATTCTCTCTGTGATCGATCCAAATTCAGCCGACACGGCGCTGATCGGCCCGACAGGGTTCTTCGGTGGAGGCAACGGGATGGACGTCGACCCGGTTTCGGGCACACTGTTTGCCACTCCCTCGGGTAACTTCAGCTTGGTCACGATTGACCCTATCACCGGATTCGCCAATGAGGTGTCCGGGAGTGCGGGCAACGTCCCTGATCGGGTCAACGCGCTGGACTTCAACCCCGAGACCGGCGTTCTGTTCGGATCTTGGAACGATAATATCAACACAGGTATTTACTCTCTTGTAAACATAGATACGAGCGACGGGAGCACCACCGTTATTGGTCAGACAGTTTCGGGCCTCGACGCCCTGGCGTGGGGGCCGGAATTCGGCGCCGGGTCCCTGTCGGGGGTTTCGCAAGCCAACGCCGGTGCGGTCACGATCGTCGAGCCCGATGATTTCCCCGACGGGACGGTGCTCGACACCGCCGTGCCCGGCGTGACGCTCAGTACCCCTGTATTTGGGGATAGCGTGTTCGCGGCTGATGCAGCGAGTTTCGGCTTCACTGCCCCGACCGGGGCGCACGTGTTTGGCAACACAATCTATGGCGCACAGGGCTGGAACGAATTCGATCTGATTCTTGTAGCAGATTTCGATGAACCCGTTGATTTCGTGTCGATCGACGCCGGGTCCGACGATTTCTCGGATGTGTCCGTCTTACGGGCGTTTGACGCCGATGGAAACCTGCTACAGGAAGTCTTCAGTAGCTCACTTTCGACCGGTCAATCCGAGACACTAAGCATCTCGCGCCCCACCGCGGATATCGCGTCCATCGAGGCCGCTGGGTTTGGCTTCGACATATCCCCTCTCGATAACCTACAGTTCTCCAGCGGTGGGGACGGCGGCGACTCCTCTGGCCCCGACACCGACCAATACACGGTCAACCTCGTCGCTGGGGAACGGGTCGATGTGATCCTCGATGGTCTGGATGCCAGCTTCGTGTCCACGCAGACCACGACTTTAGAGCTCCTCGATATCGACGGATCGACGGTGCTCGCGACCGCCGTTTCGGACCCCTTGGGCGTGGCCGCGGGCAACTACGACCAGGCGATCCTCGGGTTCGAGGTCCCCGCCGACGGGCTTTACACCCTGCGGCTGACCTCGCAGATCCTTGGGGATTACGGCCTAGTTGTGACCGAGTCCCTGACGTTCGACACCGAGCCGAATAACCAACTAGTCATCGGGCCCGCCCCGCTGCGCAGCCTCGACGAGACCGGCGCGGCGCTGGGGTTCTTGGACGAGCAAACCGGTCTGACCGAAGAGGATTTCTATGAGATCACTCTCGACACTAACCAGACGCTGGTGCTTGCCACCGATACTCTGTTCGCAAACGACGCCGCTAACACGCTCGACCCAAATCTGACCGTGATCAACCCTTCGGGGCTAACGATCGCCACGGACGACAACTCGGGCCCCGATGCACGCAATGCCCAGCTAAGCGTCATCGCGCCCGAAGCGGGCGTCTACCGCGTCGCGGTGGGGGCTGTGTCGGGTTCAGGGGAATACGTGCTCCACACGCAAGTGATCGAACCCCTGGTCGTTGTGGTTGAGAGCACCGTGATTACCGGCAGCGCCACGGACGTGGTCAGCGGGTTTATCGATCTGCGGTTTGAGGTCCCCGACGGGTTCGATCAATCCCTGGCCGCGTACAACGTCGAGCTGAGCGTCGACCCCAGCACCGTGCTATCTCTGGTGGGCGCCCAGGAAGCCAGCAACCCGATCTTCCCCGGTCAAACGCCGCTGGTGTTTACTTCGCCGGATCCGGGTCACGTGTTGCGCGTCGCGGATAACCTGCCCGGGATCGGCCAGGCTAATCCGATATTAGATGGGCAGGACCTGTTCCGTGTTGAGTTCACGGTCGACCCCGGGTTCTTCGGGACCATGGAGCTGGGGGTCGAGGTCAACCAGATTGCTCTATTCGACGGCGACGCCCAGTCGATCGTGCCCGTAGAGATCGTGCCGGGTTTGATCACGGTCGTGGACCCTGGGCCTCAGGTGGTCGAGGTCTTGGTTAGTGGTTCGCAGTGGTCGCCCAGCGTGCTTAACGAGGTCGACCCGGACCACGGGATCGGGTTCGCGATCCCTCACGGAGGCTTTGATCAGCTTGTGACCCTGCCGTGGGTGAACCTCGATCAGGTGAGCATCCGCTTCAACGAGCCGGTTACGGTCGAACAGGACGACCTGGCCCTGCACGGGGTGAACGTGCCGCGGTACACGCTGAGCGGGTTCAGCTACGACCCGGTAACCTTCACCGCGACGTGGACCCTGGCGTTGCCGAACCAGCCCGGCGGGGTGGTCGGGATCGGCGCTGACAAGCTGCTGATCGACCTGTTCGAAGGTGTCACCGACCTCGCGGGCAACGCCCTGGACGGGGAATGGGAAAATCCGGTCGATTTCACGCAGCCCAGCGATACGTTCCCCTCCGGCGACGGCGAGGCCGGTGGCAACTTCCGCTTCCGGTTCAACGTCCTGCCGGGCAACGTGGACGAACCGTTGGCCGTCGTGGACGGGCAGTTCGTGCTGGTGTCGCCCGGGGTCGAACCCAACGATACCCAGCTCGTCCAGGCCGTTCAGTTCTCGACCCCCGGTGCCTTTGATTACTCACCGTTCTTGGACGTCAACGCCGACGGGGTCATCTTCGGCGACGACGTAATCCTCACACGCAACCGTGAATCGACGTCGCTGCCGGTCGCCGACCCAGCTGCCCCGGACACGACCTTCACCATCTCGGATCAATACGACCTGACCCTGGATTCGGTCACGATCGGACCCGACGGGGCTATTGAGGGTCAGGTGGGTTATTTCGCTTCCCCGCCGTTTATCAACGGGACGACCCCCCCGCCCGGCAGCCCGTTTGGGATCGGTTGGCCGGCGCCGCAGATCACGACCGTCGCCGCTTGGGAGTTCGAGATCAACGATCCTGACGCGCTGGACTTCTTCTTCGCCAACCCGACCACCACCTTTAACTTCCAGTGGAGCTGGACATTTTTCGCCGACTTCACCGACCCGGACGCCAGCGGGGTGCCAGCGAGCTTTACGATCAAGAAGCAGGGCACGTTTGCCGACCTGTTCCCGCCCAGCGGGGGGTGGGTGGACGTGACCGTGGAATTCGCCGGCCAGGAGTTCGACGCGTATGCCCTGCTGGGGATCGACGCGCCCAATAATCCCGATTTCTTTGAGATCGGATTTATCATCTTAGCCACGGAGCAGCTGGGGATGTTCTTCCCACCCGGCACGCCCGACGGCGCCACCGCGTTCATCACCGCGGGGCACAGCAACCTCCACGCGACCCCCACGGCGGGGCCGTCGATCAACCCGACGGTGTCAGCGAAACAGAAACGTCAGCAGCGGTACCAAAAGATGCGTCCGGTCGTTGGGGCGGCGTTGGAAAGCGAGATCGAGTTCGCCTCGGCCGGATTAATCGGGCCCGAAACTTACCCAGCCCTCAACGCCACCGGGCGGGCCCGAAAACTCAATGGCTCAGCTGTCCGGTTGCGGATATTAAGCGACGAAGTCCCACTGTCCACGCCCGATGACCAAACCTCAGGCCACGATGATGCGACGATCGACGGGGTCGAGACCCTGGTCGACCTGGCCCAGGACGTGTAGGAAGGGCGGGTCGTGGGCTGATCGGGAGATACGCATCGCGTATCAACGTACCGCGTCGGGAACGCTTCCAACCCTGGAAATTTTCGTGCCGCGTACACGAGTCGTACCGTAAATTCATCCGAGATGGGTATAGAGCGTTTTGCGTCAATAATCGCCATATCCGCAAGAGGTGAAGTAGTTTTGGCACTCGGTGGGCGTGACGTCTGTCAGGGCATCGGCGATGGCGTCTTGGAGCGTGCCGAAGGTCTTGGCGGCGACGCGGCGTAGCCACGCCTTGACCTTGCTCCACAGCTTCTCGATCGGGTTCAGGTCCGGGCTGTACGGGGGCAGGTACCCCAGGTCGGCGTCGACGGCCTCGATCGCTTCGCGCACCGCGGCGGCTTGGTGACTCGAGAGATTGTCCATCACGACCACGTCACCCGGGCGCAACGACGGGGCCAAGAACTGCTGGGTGTAGGCCAGGAACGTCGCCGAGTTCATCGGGCCATCGACCACGACCGTCGCACCTTGGATCACCCCGTCGAGCCGGATCGCGCTGAGCATCGTGAGCGTCTTCCAGCGGCCGTGCAGGGTGCGGTCCACGCAACGCTGCCCGATCGGCGACCAGCCATACAGCCGGGTCATATCCGTCTTGGCCCCAGATTCGTCGAGGAAAACCAGATGGGCCGGGTCCACGAACCGCCGGGCGATCGTGAAGTTATGGCGGCGTTGGGCCACGTCGGGGCGATCTTGCTCGGCGGCGATCAGCGACTTCTTTTGAGCGACAGCCCCAGCCGCTTCAACGCCCGGCACACCGTCGATTCCACGACGCCCAGGTTCAGCATCGCCCTCAACTGCTTGGCCGTGATCCCCGGCTTGGCCGCCACCGCCTCACGCATCCGTTGCTCATCGGCCGCCGTAAGCTTGACCGACCCCTTGGGCCCCGGCACCCCCGGCGTCAACACGCCCCGGCGGTGCCGATCACACCAGTCGCGAACCGTCGACCTCGCCACCCGAAACTGTCGTGATACCCCCGTGATCGTCTGACCCGACTCGGCGGCCCATACCACCCGCTTACGTAGATCCATCGAATACGCCATGACCTTGGCCTCCTTGCCAGAAATCTCTCTTATCGGCCAGCGGCGATTAATTACGCCAAGCGCTCTAGATACGGACACAGGGAAATTCATACGTGGTACGTACCTGAGACCTACCTGAGAAGAACCCGCTCCCTGACAGTCGCGGCTCGCTACGGAGGGGCGTGCTATTTTGGGGAACGCTTTAGTGGGGAGCGGAGATAAGGTAGTGCTCGATCAGGAACGACTCGATCGTGTCCATGTACGCCGTTTCATGGCCCAGACCGGGGAAGTCGTTGTGGTCGCATAGAAATTCGCGGTAGGTGACGGAACCGGTCGCTAAGTCGCGCAGCGTTCGGCCATGGCTGACAGGGACGATCTGGTCCTGGCTGCCGTGCATGATTAGCACCGGCCGATCGAGCGTGGCCACGACGCGGTCGGTTTCGAACGGGTTTTTGATGACGAACCACGGCACGCCCATCGGCCGCGCCATCGCTGCGGTGCTTCGAAAGGTCGATTCGAGGATCAACGCAGCCGGGGGGCGGGCAGCGGCCAGGTCGGTAGCCACGGCTCCGCCGAGTGAACGCCCGTGGTAGATGATTTTGTCGCTTTGAACGTCGGGTCGGTTCTTGACTTGGTCTAGGAACGTTAGCGCGTCTTGGCGGAATCCTGCTTGGGAGGGTTTGCCCTGTGACCGGCCGTAGCCGCGGTACTCCACCAGCAGCACGCTGACCCCGATGGCGTGGTATAGGTCGACGATACGGCTTTGGTAGTCGATCAACTCAGCGTTGCCATGGAAAAAGACGACGACGGGAGCGGGGTTGTGCGGCAAGGCTGACGGAGTGGGCACGAACCAAGCCTCGGCTTGTGCGCCGGACCTCACGTCGGCCTTGAGGACCTCGGCGTTGACGTACGGCGGCTGGGCCAAGGGCGGGGGCGTCATGCCAGCGGGAAACATGATCCAGTCCTGGACGAGGTAGGCCAGCGTCCACCAGCCCGCGCACGCCATGGCCAGTAACAACGGCAGCTTGATGAGCCAGTTCATCCAAGCCTTCTTTTTCTTGTCCGCGGTGTCTCCATGGGGCCCATTGTTACCGCATTCGGCCGGAGGATGCACACGGCTTGGAGGAGGGTTCGACACGGCAGCGATCTCGGAACAGGGAGATGATGCATTAAGTTAGCCCCACGTCAATGACGTGGGGCTAATGCGGTGTCCGGGGTTTGCGAAGACGATCGGGTTACGTGCTATCGGCGCCCGCCTTGGCCAGGTCGGTGGACTGGTCTTCCTCACCTTCTCGCTTAATCGCGTTGAACGTGAGGTGGTTCTTTTCTTCTTCGCGCGTGACTTGGATCGTGTGGCCGGGCGTGAACTCCTCACGCAGGATCGACTCACTGAGCGGGTCCTCGACGTACTGCTCGATGGCGCGACGTAGCGGCCTGGCGCCGAAGTCGGGGTTGTAGCCCTTCTCGATGAGGAAATCCTTGGCGTCGTTATCGAGCTCGAGGCCGATGTTGCGGCTCTCGAGGCGGTCGCGCACCTTCGTGAGTTCGTACTCGACGATCTGGATCAGGTTCTCGCGTGTGAGCGGTCGGAACACGATCACGTCGTCGAGGCGGTTGATGAACTCGGGGCGGAAGTACCGCTCGATCTCGCTGTTGAGGGTCTGTTTGATCTTGTCGTAGTCGGCTTCTTCGGACGGCTTGGTGAACCCGAACCCGCCCTTGTTCTTAATCAGGTCGGCGCCGATGTTGCTGGTCATGATCAGCACGACGTTGCGGAAATCGACGTGCCGCCCGAACGAGTCGGTGAGCTGACCCTCTTCCATGATCTGAAGGAGCATGTTGAACACGTCCGGGTGGGCCTTTTCGATCTCGTCGAGCAGGACCACGGAGTACGGCCTGCGGCGGATGCGCTCGGTGAGCTGGCCGCCCTCTTCGTAGCCCACGTAACCGGGCGGGGCGCCGATGAGGCGGCTTACGTTATGCTTCTCCATGTACTCGCTCATGTCGATGCGGATCAGGGCTTCTTCATCACCGAACATGAACTCGGCCAGGGCCTTGGACAACAGGGTCTTGCCCACACCCGACGGGCCGATGAAGATGAACGAGCCCATCGGCCGCTTGGGGTCTTTCAAGCCGGATCGCGCCCGGCGCAGAGCTTTGGCGACCGTGCTGATGGCGGTGTCCTGACTTACCACGGTCTTGTGCAGCTCGCCCTCGAGTTTGAGCAACCGCTCGGTCTCTGCCTTCTCAAGGCGCGTGAGAGGGATCCCGGTCATCTTCGAGACGACCTCGGCGATGACCTCTTCATCCACCACGCCGTCGACCTCTTTGGCTTTGGTCGCCCAGTCTTTTTGGATCTGCTCCTTCTTGCGGCGCAGGCTCTCGGCCTGGTCGCGCAGCTCGGCGGCGCGTTCGTAGTCGGCGGCCTTGACGGCTTCGTCTTTTTCGATGGATAGCCGCTCGATTTTCTCTTCGATCTCGGCCAGGTCCGGCGGCTTGCTCATGCTCTTGAGGCGCACCCGGGCGCCGGCTTCGTCGATGACGTCGATCGACTTATCGGGCTGAACACGCGAGGTGATGTACCGGGTGCTTAGCTCGACGGCTTGCCCTAAGGCCTCATCGGTGATCTGGACGCGGTGGTGGGCTTCGTACCGGTCGCGCAGGCCCTTGAGGATCTGGACGGTTTCGGACTTGCTGGGTGGCTCGACGAGGATGGTCTGGAACCGGCGTTCGAGGGCTCCGTCTTTCTCGATGTATTTGCGGTACTCGTCGAGGGTTGTTGCGCCGATACACTGGATCTCGCCCCGCGACAGGGCCGGCTTGAGGACGTTGGACGCATCGATCGCGCCTTCTGCCCCGCCGGCTCCGACGAGGGTGTGCAGCTCGTCGATGAATAGCAGCACGTTCTTGGCGCGGCGGACCTCGTTCATCACTGCCTTGATGCGCTCCTCAAACTGCCCGCGGTACTTGGTGCCGGCGACCATCATGGCCAGGTCGAGCACCACGATCCGCCGGTCGGTTAGTAATTCAGGCACGTCTTTGCCGATAATCTTCTGAGCTAAGCCTTCAACGATCGCGGTCTTGCCGACCCCCGCTTCGCCCAGCAAGACCGGGTTGTTCTTGGTGCGTCGGCAGAGGATCTGGATCAATCGTTCGATCTCGTTGGCGCGGCCGATGACAGGATCAAGGGATCCGTCGACCGCCAGCTCGGTCAGATCGCGGCCGAAGCTATCGAGGGCGGGGGTCTTGCTCTTGGAGGCCTTGCCCGACGATTCCGGGCCGGTGACGCCCTTAGCGGTCTCTTCCGGGTCGACGCCGGCGCCGAGCAGGTTCAACACCTCTTCGCGGACCTCTTCGAGTTTCAGGCCCAGGTTCATGAGGACCTGCGCGGCGACGCCCTCGTGTTCGCGCAGCAGGCCTAGCAGCAGGTGCTCGGTGCCGACGTAGTTGTGGTTGAGGCTGCGGGCCTCCTCGATCGCGTACTCGATCACCTTCTTGGCCCGCGGGGTCTGAGGCAGCTTGCCCATGGTGACCATGTCCGGGCCAGACTTGACGAGCTTCTCGACCTCGAGACGGACCTTGCGCAGGTCGACGTCCATGTTCTTAAGGACGTTGGCGCCGACGCCCGAGCCCTCTTTGACCAGGCCCAGGAGGATGTGCTCGGTGCCGATGTACTCGTGATTGAACCGCTGGGCTTCTTGATTGGCCAAAGCCATGACCTTGCGTGCACGGTCTGTAAATCTCTCAAACATGGCGTGATCCTTCGCTGGTGCGGGTCACCGAGTCAAAGCGTGTCTTGAATTTGAAACCCTATGGTGAGCATTGCCCCGGCCCTGAGCCCTAGCACCTTTTCAAATCTTTTGGACCCAGTGGGCCAGACCCCTTCCTATCAGGTACTACACTGTCATCTTAGCGCTCTTGCGCGGCTGAAGGTTCGGACTTCGTCTAGGTTTTTTTCGTTACGTCTCGGGGCTGCCTCCCTAAACCTTTTGTAGGAGGGGTATAAAACACGGATACTATAAGGGTTGGATTCATCCCAAGGCGATTCTAGACTTGCCCTAAGCTACGAGCAAGCGGTGTGTGTTGTCCATGGTTGTTGTCGGTCAATCGTCATCGGGACAACAGTCATTTCCGGTTATGGGGCATGACCGACCTACCTAGTGGGTTATGGTCGATGGGTTGACGTCCGCAGCCGGTCATCGGGGGTTTGGCCAAAATCATAGGAGGGGGGTATAGTCTAGGCGTCGGGTCGGAACTCGGAAGATGTATTGAGCGCTGTGGATACACGATCGATCGATACGGTGGCGGGGATAAGCGGGATATCGGCACACGTATCGTCTTCGATGATCCTTCTGTGACCCCGGGGGTCTTTCAATAAGGACGCCCTGTTAGAGATGGCCTGCGACTTTTAGAGAGGGAAAACATAATTAATCGCTTCACATGGCGGCAGTTGGAGCGCGTTGCGTAGGCGTAAACAAGGTCATGCTGAAAATGGCGACGTGCGGATCATCGATCCTCTACTGAATCTTCTTGGAAGTAATGCATCGCGGATCCAGTGGCCGTGTCGAGCACGGACCGGGCAGGGGGACTGGCCCGCCGCGTATAGGGATCATGCCGCTATTTCATCCGGGATGGGTATAAAAGGCCCTTTTATGGCTAGGGGGCAAAGATTCTCGTTGAAATATTGGCCTTACGAGGGTCTTATCCCGATAAGTTTTCTGATCAAGGGCCACCATCCTCGATCCGGGCACGCTGTGCGATTCCCGGCTTGAGGCGCAGGGGCCCGGTTGACGGGGCATACGAACTGGCTGACCGATGAACAGGATATCTGCGGCTGCGGGCTTCATTTCCCTCGCCTTTCTGTAACGCCATGGAGAATCTGGCTCAAGATTTCATTCAACACCTGCCGTACGTCGGCGTGGTGGTCATCCTCCTGGCAAGCGGGTTAGGCCTGCCGATCCCGGAGGACCTGCCGTTGCTGCTGGCGGGTTATTGCTGCGGGATCGGGCTAGCGGATATCCGGGTGATGCTGCCGGTCGCGTTCTTGGCGGTGATGGGGGGGGATTCGATCATCTATTTCATGGGCCGGCGGTACGGGCACCGGGTCCAGCGGCTGCGGATGCTGCGTCGGTACCTTACGCCGGCACGACTGGCACGGGCGGAGATGTCTTTTCACGCTCACGGGGGCAAGACACTTTTCTTAGCGCGGTTCATGCCGGGGCTTCGGGCGGCGGTCTATTTCAGCGCCGGGGCGTTTAAGATCCCGTTCTGGAAGATCTTGGTTTTTGACGGAACCGCAGCGATCTTAAGCGTTCCGCTTTGGGTGTTGGTCGCGTGGTATTTCGCCGACGATATCGAAACGGTCCGCCAGTGGTCGGTCGGGGTGCAGGCGACGCTGGTCGCGGCGCTGGTGCTGGGGATCGGCGGGTTGGTGGGGATGAAATATTTCCGCCGGCGACGGGTTGCGTCGGCGGGTTAAATCCTTATTTTCATTATTCATGGTGACCATTCAGTCTGCGGGTTCACACCGATTGGGGCAGGCTTACCGTCAGGTGACGGACCGTATCGCCCAAGCCGCGGCGCGCGCGGGTCGCTCGCCGAAAGATGTCGTGCTCGTGGCGGTGACCAAAAACGCCAGCCCCGACGAGATCCGTTTCCTGGTCGACAGCGGCCACGGCGACCTGGGCGAGAGCCGGGTCCAGCAGCTGGCCCCACGCGCCGCGATGCTTGATGAGTTCTTGTCGCGCCGGCGGCGGTTATCGGGCGCGGCGCCCAAGCCGGTCTCGCCGGTCGCCCCGGTCACCGAGGTCCGCTGGCATATGGTCGGTCACCTACAGCGGAACAAAGTCAAACAAGTCGTGCCTCTGGTGCGGCTGATCCACAGCATCGATACCCTCCGCCTGGCCGAGGAGATCCACAGCCTGGCGGTGCGTACGGATCGTGTCGTGGATGTCTTGATGCAGGTCAACATCTCGAACGAACCCAACAAATCCGGCGTAGCGGCGCCGGCGGCGATCCACCTCGCCGAGCAGATCGACACGATGCCCCACCTTCGGCTGCGCGGGATGATGACCATGGCCGCTCGCGGTGCGGATCCCGAAGACGCCCGCCCGACCTTCGCCCGCGCCGCGGAGCTATTTGAAGAAATCGCCAGCTCCAAGATCGGGGGCCCGGGTTGGAAGATCCTGTCGATGGGGATGAGCGACGATTTTGAGGTCGCGATCGAAGAAGGGGCCAACCTCGTGCGTATCGGGCGGGCCTTGTTTGGAGACGCCGCGCCCGAGCGGGCCGGGGGATCCGATCCGCCGCCGCCGTAATCGTTATCCCGATCTCGGATGAACGTACGGCGTGACCCGTGCACGCGGCCAGGGGAGTTTTCGGGGTTCAGAGCATGGCCCAAGCGGTGTTTAGATACACGGTGCGTCATCTCGAGGCAGGGCGGCCTGCCATGTTCCTCGCGCCTCGGTCGCTCGGCGTAGACCACCATTGCCACCTGTTCGCCTTGTGGTTGTGGGGACCAATGAATGGGCCGATGATCCTTTTATCACCGGTGTCGAGCGTTCCCGCCGCCCGTGAACAGGGCCGATTCATCGACAAATAGCTAATATATCACGATATGGAACGATGTCTCCGATTAGCCCCCGAGCGGTAGAGGCATGAAAAGCACCACGAAAAAAATGGAGGCGGTCAATTGTGTGCGTTGTGGGCGGCGAGTTGATCTGAGCCAGGCCAAGCCGCTTAGCGTGGTGCCCTGTCCCCACTGCCGGTATCCGATGCGGGTCACGGCCAAGCTGGGGCAGTTTGAGCTGATCAAATTTTTAGGTGGCGGGGCGATGGCGAAGGTCTACCAGGGGGTCGACCAGACCCTCAAGCGTCAGGTCGCGATCAAGATCATCCAAGACACGACCCGTGGCAACGAGCAATCGGTCAAAAAATGCCTCGAAGAGGCGCGTGCGCTGGCGGCTTTGAACCACCGCAACGTGGTGCAGATCTACTCGGTGGGTCAGCTCAACGATCAGCCGTACATCGTCATGGAGCTGGTCGATGGGGGTCGGCTCGACCAGCTGATCGCCGGCGGCCGCCCGCTCGATGAATCCCGGGCGCTGGAGATCGGCATCGACATCGCCGAGGGCCTGCGGGCCGCCTGGGAGGTGGGCCTGATCCACGGCGACGTGAAGCCCGACAACATTCTTCTAGACGGCCAGGGGATCGCCAAGCTCGTGGACTTCGGTATCGCGAGGTTCAAGCATGCCCAACAAGACGGGCAGGTCTATGGCACCCCGCATTACGTCGCGCCAGAGGTCGCCCTCAAGCAACGCGTCGACCACCGGGCGGACATCTACAGCCTCGGAGCGACCCTGTTCCACGCCCTAACCGGGCAGTACCCGTTCAAGGGGGGAAAACGCCAACGAGATGATCCTCGCCCGCTTGGATAGCGCCCCGACGGACCCCCGTGTCTACCGCGCCGACCCTCCACGCCCAGACGGTCGAAGCGGTCAGCAAGATGCTCCAGCCCGATCCGCCGGCGCGGCACGCGGACTATAACCGGCTGCTGGACCATCTCCACATCGCGTTGTCGGATCTAAACCCGCCCCCTGACGCGGCTGATCCGCACCAAGGGAGCATCGACGACCTCGACAAGGCGCTGCAACACACCCCCCGCAGCCGCCAACATGGTTCGCGCCGCAAGAAGAAACGTAGCACCGCTCATGTGATCCGGATTCTCATCACTCTCCTGGCAGTTGTCATTGGGCTGATCTGCCTGGTCTCGTTACTGCTATGGGGTGTATCAGTACGGGTCTAGCACTCTGTCAGCTTTCAGCTTTAGTACTGGGGTAGAATCGTTTGAGTTTGATTCTGGCGTCGTCGGTGGTGAATTGCCAGCGGACGGCTTTCTGTTGATGGTTGCGGTGGTCTGCTAGGCGTGTGGGATTGTTGGGCGAGAGCGGCGTCGGGGATCGGGCGGCCGAGCCCCCGTCGGGGGTTAGGGCCATATTTTGTTCTGGGTAAGGAGTGAGCGGCGTCGCAGCTGGGTTTTTTCGTCGCACGTGTTGGGTGATACAATCCTAGCCGATCTGGCGATACGTTTTGGGGTGGGGGTCGGGGGCCGGCCGATATGGCGATAGAGTCTAAGCATTGCATGCATCGGGCTTTCGATCGCGGTTCGATAAGCGAGACCTTTGAGGCTTTTTATGATCTCAGAACTAGCGGGCGGCGACATCTGGTTGTACGTGGCGATCAAGGTGGGGATCGTCGCGTCGGTGTTCTTGCCGATGATCAGCTTGTTGGCGATGTTTAGCATCTGGTGGGAGCGGAAGGTCGCGGGGCACATCCAGTGCCGGGTGGGGCCGATGCACACCGGGGGCTGGCACGGGTGGTCGCAGTCGATCGCCGACGGGATCAAGCTGATCCTTAAAGAAGACCTCATGCCCCGTGGGGCGGACGGGTTTATGTTCCGGCTGGCGCCGTACCTGGCGTTTGCGCCGGTGTTCGCGGCGTTTTTGGCGTTGCCGTTTGGGCCGCAGTTTATCTTTGAAGCGGGGTTGAGCATCGGGTTGCTGTATATCCTGGCGGTGCTGGCGATCGAGGTGATGGCGGTGATCTTGGCGGGGTGGGGCTCGAACAGCAAGTGGTCGCTTTACGGGGCGATGCGTGAGGCGTGTCAGCTGGTCAGTTATGAGATCCCGCTGGGGATCTCGATTTTGTGCGGGGTGATCGTCGCGGGGACCTTGGACGTGGTGGCGCTGGGTTACCTGCAGGGTGGGGGGGTCTGGGACTGGTTTATTTTCCACAACCCGTTCATATTTTTCGCGTTTTTTCATCTACTTTGTGGCCAGTTTGGCGGAGAATAAACGGGCCCCGTTCGACCTGCCCGAGTCGGAGAGCGAGCTGGTGGCGGGGTTTCACACCGAGTACAGCGGGCTGCGGTTTAGCTTCTTTTTCTTCGCGGAGTACGCGTCGATGTTCGTGGTGGGGGGGATCCAGGCGACGCTGTTCCTGGGCGGGTGGAACAGCCCGCTGGGGATTGTCGACCCGGTGTACGCGATGATCGGGTACGACCCGGTGGCGGCGGGGCAGGCGTTCTTTGACGGGGCGGTGACCGCGGCGACGACGTGGCCGGGCAAGGCCGAGGCGATGGGGTTATCCGCGGTGGGGTTAGGGGTGTTGAACCTGTACGGGGCGACGTGGTTTATCGTCAAGGCGATGGGGCTGGTGTTCGTGGAGATGTGGCTGCGGTGGACGCTGCCGCGCATCCGGATCGACCAGGTGCTGTACGCCTGCGTGAAGGTGCTGTTGCCGATGAGCCTGGTGACGTTTTTCGGCACGGCGGTATGGGTGTGGGCGGTGGTGATGGCGGGCGGGCCGGTGACTCATGTGGAGTTGCTGACCAAAGACCGGCCGCTCTTCCAGGTCATTACCCAAGTGGTGCTGACCGCGGGGGGGGTGGCGTTTCTCGTGGTCGCGACCGGTTACGTGGCGTGGGCGTACCTTAGCCGTGACCGCCAGCCGCGCAAGACGTTCTTCCCAGACCTGATGCCGGTGGGAAGTGAGATCGCGTATCACCGCGGTGTGGTGGAAGGCGATCCGGAACCGGCGGGGTAAGCTCATCGAGATTCGACACGGGCCGGTGACCCCCTCCTAGAAATTTGATCCAGGGTTTGTGAGAGAATCCAACCGGCCTTTGGCCGGAAAGGATTGCTTATGAAGAAGCGATTGATGCCGGAACAGATCGTGGCGAAGTTGCGTGCGGCGGACGTGGAACTTGGCAAAGGCCAGAAGGTGCCTGCGGTGTGCCGGCAGCTGGGCATCAGCCAGCAGACGTACTATCGTTGGCGGACGAAATACGGCGGGATGGACCCGCAGATGGCCAAACAACTCAGAGCCCTTGAGAAGGAGAACACCCGGCTCAAGAAGCTCGTCGCCGACCAAGCGTTGGACATGGCGATCCTCAAGGAGGCAGCCCGCCCAAACTTGTAGACCCCGAGCGTCGGCGTCGAGCCGTGGACTCGGTGCGTCGTCGTTTGGGGCGTGACAAGATCTCGCAGCGTCGTGCCTGTAAGGCGTTGGGCCAACCCCGTAGCACCCAGCGTTACCTACCTAGTCGCCCCTGAATAACCCTCGAGAGGCTGGTTTTGACGGGGTTTTCGGTGTGGATGTGGTGTGTTAGATTGCAAGGATTGGCGATTGGATCAGCCGAAACCTTGCAATTTGAGGAGCACCGATGACGCCCCAGCCCAGCCCGCGTGACGCCTTTGAGTTGTTCCAGGCCCACTTCGATCAGCTGCTCAACCCCAAGCATCCGCTGGTCCAACTCGCTGGGCAGATCGATTGGGATGCATTCGATGCGGCGTTTCGGGATTGCTCCAGCCCCGACCAGGGCGTCCCAGCCAAGGCCACCCGGCTGATGGTGGGGCTGCACTATCTCAAACACGCGTTCAATGAGTCGGACGAGTCGGTCGTGGCCCGGTGGGTCGAGAACCCGTATTGGCAATATTTCTGCGGCTACACGCATCTCCAGCACAAGTGCCCGATCCACCCCACGAGCATGACCAAGTGGCGTCAGCGTGTGGGTCAAGAGAAGCTACAGGTGTTGCTCCAACAGACGGTGTCGGTGGCGGTCGAACAAAAGCACCTGCCCGAACGCGAGATGAAGCAGGTGAACGTGGACACGACGGTGCAGGAGAAAAACATCACGCATCCGACGGACTCGAAGCTGCTGTACAAAGCGATCGTGAAGCTGGGCCGGGCGGCGAAAGCAAGCGGCATCGCGCTGCGTCAGTCGTACGTGCGTGTGGCCAAGCGGGCGTCGGTCAAGGCTAGTCGTTACGCCCACGCTCGACAGTTCAAGCGGATGCGGCGAGAGCTGCGCAAGATGCGGACATGGGCGGGCCGATTGATCCGCGACGTGCGGCGGAAAGCCGGGACATTAACCGAACCACTCAAGGCGTTGCTGGCCCAGTGTCAACGTTTACGGGACCAGCGTCAGGGTGATTCCAACAAGCTGTATTCGTTGCACGAGCCGGAGGTGCGGTGCATCAGCAAGGGCAAAGCGCACAAGCGATATGAGTTTGGCCAGAAGGTCTCGCTGGCGACAACGAATCGCCATGATTGGTTTGTCGGGGCGATGCTGTGCGAAGCAAACCCTTACGACGGGCACACATTGAGCCGGGCCTTGGATCAGGTCGAATCGATCACGGGCGTGACGCTGAGCGACGCGTACGTGGACCGGGGTTACCGCGGCCATGATTATGGCGGACCAACCACGGTCCACCTGGCAGGCAGTCGCTCAAAGAGCCTGACCTCGACGCAACGCAAACGCCGAAAGCGTCGAAGCGCCATTGAGCCGAAGATCGGTCACGCCAAACATGACCACCGCATGGGCCGCTGCTATCTCAAGGGGTTGGTAGGAGACGCGATGAACGTGATCCTCGCCGCCGCCGGGGCCAACTTCCGCAAACTCCTGCGGCTGTTGCCATGCGCCTGGCGACGTTGGTTGCTCGAAATGATCCGCACCGCCCTCAACCCGATCCCACCCACCACCCAACGCCTCGCCGCCGCATAAAAAAGGGCTTTTTCAGGGACGACTAATTGGACCGTGGGCTCGCTGCGCGGCCGCATGGCCAAGAGCCGGCACACGAGAGGCTACCGGAGGATGGCCTACGTCAAAGCCCTGGCTCACAGGTTAGGCCAGGAGCCCTGGGGCCAGGCTGTGGCGCGTTTGACGTTCTTCTGGCCCGATCGCAGGCGTCGAGATATCAGAAACGCAGAGCACGCCATGAAAGCCGCCTACGACGGCCTAATCGACGCAGGCGTGATCCAAGACGACAACGCCGATGTGCTCACACATGAACTGACCGAGTTTGAGGTTGATAGGGATAACCCGAGGGTGGAGATCACGGTTACCCGTGTTGAACATTAGAGCGTTTTGCGTCAATAATCGCCATATCCGCAAGAGGTGAAGTAGTTTTGGCACTCGGTGGGCGTGACGTCCGTCAGGGCATCGGCGATGGCGTCTTGGAGCGTGCCGAAGGTCTTGGCGGCGACGCGGCGTAGCCACGCCTTGACCTTGCTCCACAGCTTCTCGATCAGGTTCAGGTCCGGGCTGTACGGGGGCAGGTACCACAGGTCGGCGTCGACGGCCTCGATCGCTTCGCGCACCGCGGCGGCTTGGTGACTCGAGAGATTGTCCATCACGACCACGTCACCCGGGCGCAACGACGGGGCCAAGAACTGCTGGGTGTAGGCCAGGAACGTCGCCGAGTTCATCGGGCCATCGACCACGACCGTCGCACCTTGGATCACCCCGTCGAGCCGGATCGCGCTGAGCATCGTGAGCGTCTTCCAGCGGCCGTGCGGGGTGCGGTCCACGCAACGCTGCCCGATCGGCGACCAGCCATACAGCCGGGTCATATCCGTCTTGGCCCCAGATTCGTCGAGGAAAACCAGATGGGCCGGGTCCACGAACCGCCGGGCGATCGTGAAGTTATGGCGGCGTTGGGCCACGTCGGGGCGATCTTGCTCGGCGGCGATCAGCGACTTCTTTTGAGCGACAGCCCCAGCCGCTTCAACGCCCGGCACACCGTCGATTCCACGACGCCCAGGTTCAGCATCGCCCTCAACTGCTTGGCCGTGATCCCCGGCTTGGCCGCCACCGCCTCACGCATCCGTTGCTCATCGGCCGCCGTAAGCTTGACCGACCCCTTGGGCCCCGGCACCCCCGGCGTCAACACGCCCCGGCGGTGCCGATCACACCAGTCGCGAACCGTCGACCTCGCCACCCGAAACTGTCGTGATACCCCCGTGATCGTCTGACCCGACTCGGCGGCCCATACCACCCGCTTACGTAGATCCATCGAATACGCCATGACCTTGGCCTCCTTGCCAGAAATCTCTCTTATCGGCCAGCGGCGATTAATTACGCCAAGCGCTCTAGGGCCGGCATGAGTGAAATCAAGACCCATCACAGAGATTGGATTGAGAAAGCAGAATCGAGGGCCTGTTATCTAAACGATCAGGATTACGCGGTCTTTGAGTTCATCTACATCTACGGTCACAGAGTTGGCCAGATAGCCGCGATAAGTCAATGTGGAGCGAGGCAGGTGAGACGGCGGCTTGGACGGATCACGCGCAAGCTTACGTCGCCGCGGACGGATTGGCTTATCCGAAATCGCAGGGTCATAGGCGAGTCGTTGTTCAATATCGCCGCCATGTTGTGGGTTCGGGGCGATCCGTTGCGCGAAGTCGCCCTGAAGATGGGGTTGAGCCTTCACGACATAAGACAAGCAGAATTAACCGCCAAACATTATTTCGAATATTGGGTGCTGCTCAATAAAGGTGTTATGGCCACATGGAACCAGAAAGACAAAAAGTCCAAGACAACCCGAGAGTGGAGATCACCGTGAGACGTGAGGTGCCAAATGCTGCAAGCCAAATTTGACTGTTTGCCTCTTTTTTTTGATGACTGCCGAGGAGATTTGTCATCACTTTCAGATCAGCCGCAGGACGTTGGACCAAATGGTCAAGCGGGGCGATTTTCCCAAGCCCACCAAGATGTCCCGCAAGATGGTACGGTGGCTGCGGTCGGACGTTGAATCTTGCATGATCGGGGGATGGGAGGCATCTTAATGTCCGTGAGACCCTTCAAGCGACATAAAGGCAAGGACCAGAAGTATTACTTCAAATACCGCGATCATCACGGCAACTGGGTGATGCGCGTGGGTTGCCTCAGCTACGCCGATACAGTCAAACTTCAGCAGCACCTAAGCGACCAGGCGACACTGATCCGCGAAGGGGCGTTAGATCCACGGATTGCCTCCGCTCAGACGCACAGCGTCAGGCCGGTAGCCGAGATGATCGAGGAATTTCGTTGTTATCACGCGTCAAGAGCAAAGCCTCGGTCGGTGACGTGGACCCAGAATTACCTCCAGCGGTGCGTAGCCGATTGTGAGTTCAGTTGTCTGCGCGACTTTGACGCCGCTCGGCTCGATAAGTGGCTTCAACAGACCTTCAGTTCGAAACGCAGCCATGAAGCGGCTCGCAAGGCGGTACGGCATTTCATCCGATGGGCGATTGATTTCGGACGGATTACCTTCGATCCGATCGCCGCCGTGAAATCTAGAGCGGGTAGCACTGGCCCGGTTCGACCAACCCGCGTGATGACTGCTGATGAGTTCAACGCAATCCTGGATGTCGCTCCTGAGTATCGGCGGGTGTACTACCAGATCGCCCTATATGCGATGCTTCGATGGTCGGAGATCGCTCGTTTGGATTGGGCCGACCTCGACATTGAGGATGGCACCATCACGGTTCGTGAGAACAAGGCCAAGGCCAAGAGGCATGACGTGATACCCATGCACAGCGAGCTGAGATCTGTGCTGTTGAATTGGCGTACACCATCGGCACGCTTGACCTCAAAGGTTGTTGCGCCGCAGCCGAGGATCGCTACCTGGAGACGAGACGTGAACAAAGCAGGGCTTGAGTACGTCAATGATCGCGGGCAGATAGACCGTAAATGCTTGCGGGCCACCGGCATCACCTGGCTTTTGGAAGCGGGCGTGCCCTTGGCTCATGTAGCCAAACTAGCCCGCCACACTGATCCCAAGGTTACGATTCGTTATTACGCCAAATTGAGAATGATCAACCTAGGCGACGCGATCGAAACTCTTGCACCAAATAAGCACCAAGGAGGCGCGCAGAATCGCGTATTATTGTCTGACAATGATCATCAAGGGATTCTAGAGGGTGTTGCGTAAATGTGTTTAAAGGCTATATTTGTCTAACATTGACTATGTGCGGGGTGTAGCGCAGCTTGGTTAGCGCGCTTGACTGGGGGTCAAGAGGTCGCAGGTTCAAATCCTGTCACCCCGATTTTCACTGAGGTTCATATCTGTTCGTAACATTGACTTACATCCATCATCCCTGTCGATCCGATTTCGCCGACTTTCGCTGAAGCCGCCATATCTCGGTCTGGCGCAGCCCAAGCTTATTCCTACCCCGCCGACCGCTTTGATTCGGACATCCGCTTTGGCCGATTAAGCTTGTCCACTGCCTTCCATGGAAGGTTTCAATGGCCCGCTTCTCAAATCGCCGCCGCTGTCCAGCCCACCCACGGGGCACAAATTTACAGACGTGAGGGTACACCACCGGGATGAACCCGCAGCCCTATTATCCGTTGACGAAGACCGCGACTTCAGACCCCGTGTCACGACCCTGCGTAAGCACCTCTCCGGTCACGGAAGGTCAACATGGGCTCTAACGCCCTGGTCAACCTAGAGTTCCATAACGTAATCTCTGATCGTCGCTGCCGCCGGTCGGTTAACGCGAGAGACGCCCATGGGTCTAGACTAAAAGATAACCGGGGGCTACCGTTTGTAGGGTAGGCATGGAATATTCAAGTCCACCCTCGGTCAGGCGTTGCCCTACATCTGTGCCGCGATCTTCCGCGGGTCCGGCGCCTCCGCGGTCCACCAGGGGCCCCGCCGGGATGTTCCCACGGCCGGATATTGTGGCCCTTCGGATTGGACGATGAATACAGAACCGGATCTTAGTTGACGACGTACTTGCTCATGGCACGCACGGCTTGGTCAACCCCCCGTCTGCGACCTATGTTTAACAGGCACCCCACGAACCGTGGCTTGATTTCCAGATTCAGCAGGATTGGACAGATGCTTTCCGCTGTGGACCTTCGGGAAAGGACAAAGCCCGCTTGCATACATCATCGATGCGGACACCGCCTCGAGGCCCTTGAACCACGCGTCCTGTTGGCGATCGACCTACAGGCCGCTTTGGGCGATGGGCTGAGCCTTCCCGCGGTGATCGTTCCGGGCGATAAGGTCAATGTCCCACTGGTGGTCTCCAATGAAGGCGATGAAAAGATCAACGCCCGGATCGCGGCTGATCTGTATGTCTCCACGGACCCGGTCCTAGATAATCAAGACACCCTCGTGGCCCGGCTAACGAACCGGTCCGTGCGGCTTCAGCCGTTGCAGGAAACCACGCTGCCCCTCACCTGGCAGGTCTCCTCGGTGATCGAACCAGGAGAGTATTTCTTGTTGGCCCAGATCGATCCCGAAAACACGATCACGGAATCAGATGAGTTGAACAACGTCGCCTCCACTGGGCAGGCCCAACCCCTCGACTGGGTTTTTGGGACGGTCCAGGGCCGCAAGAAAAGGACAAAACTGGTCTTGAACGACGAAGACGGCACCGCGGTGACGTTCACGCTCGCGGGCAACGGGTCGGGGCAGGTCACCGTCGACGAGATCACGGGTCAAAATATGCTGCTGTTGCGAGACACGGACGCCAAGTCGACCGTGAAGATGACGACCAAGGGTGGGGGCGACGGCCGGTTCGTGATCGAGGGGATCGCTGCGTTAGACCCGGTGGGTCGTGTCATCGGCAAGACCGTCGATCTCCACGGCAACGCTTTGTTGGCCGGCGGGATCGGTTGGCTCGAGTTGGGCGACGTCACCGCCAGCCCGGTCATCCAGATCGGCTCGTCACCGGCACTGCCCGCGGGGGTGACGATTCGGCTTGGCCTTACCCAAGACCTCAGCATCGACTCCATGACGCCCATCCGGTCACTGACCCTCACCGAATCAGCTGATACCGATTTCTTCGTGGACACGATCACCGCCCCATCCATCGGCAAGCTGACCACCCAAGGGGATAAGAAGCGGAACCTCGCTGGCGATTTCAACGCCAGCGTCATCCTCACCGGGGCTGGCGGCGACCCCGTGACCCTCGGTGCCGTCAAGATCGCCGGGTCGGTCGGGGGGTCGAGCTGGGTCGTCTCCGGCGGCGGGCAGACGGCGAAGATCCAGGTCAACGGCGGCGTGACCGGCTGGTCACTCAACACCTCGGGCCCGCTCAAATCACTCAAGCTCGGCGACGTGGCTTCGGCGCAGATTTCCGTCCAGGGCCCAGTCGACACCATCGACGCCACGAGGTGGGCTCAAGGGTCAATCTCCGCCCACGCCGTGAAGGTGATCAAGATCAGGGGCAGCCGCGCAGACGACATCGCTGCAGACTTCGGGGCCGACGTTGCCGTAACCGGCACGGATGACCCGGCTGTCCAACACGGATTAGGTTCCGCCAAAATCAACGGGGACGTCCACGACGCGACCTGGGAGATCAACGGCGACACGGGCCGGATCGCGGTCGGCGGTCAAGCCGATCTTTGGGTGATCAATATCGCCGGGGCTTTGGGGGCGATGAAGCTCCGCGGCGTGATCTCCACGGACCTGACCGCCAGCGGGGTCGTCGGCTCGATCGACGCCACCCAGTGGCTCGAGGGGCAGATCACCGCCCACGCCCTGAGGTCTCTCAAGATCAAAGGCGACCGCCGGGCCGATCTACCCGGAGATTTTCACGCCGACCTGACGCTCTTAGGCACCGAGGACCCCAAAGTGAAACAGACCCTCGCCTCCGCGAAGATCTCCGGTGTGATCGACAGCTCCGTGTGGCAGATCTCCGGTCAAACTGGCCGTATCGAGGTGAAGCAGGGGGTCCACTTCTGGTCAGTTACCATCGAAGAGGATCTTGGATCACTCAACGTCGCCGATGCCGATCTGGTCGACGTCTCGGTGGGGGGGCAGATCGGCAAGATCGAAGCCACCCGCTGGACCGGCGGTTCCATCGAGGCCCAATCGATCCGGTCCATTAAGATCAAGGGCGATCGCAAACAGAACGTCCCCGGTGACCTGGACGTCGATCTAACCCTGTCGGGGGCTTCTGACCCCGCCGTGAAACAAACGCTGGGCAACGTGACGATCACCGGCAACGTCGAGAACACTGCCTGGGAGGTGGCCGGCGAGATCAAGAACCTTCGCGTCGACGGGGTGATTGATAACTGGATCCTCGACATGGTCACCGAGATCGGGGCGCTTAGACTCGGCGATGTGCAGCAGGCGGAGATATCGGTCAGTGGAAAGATCGGCCGCACGCAGGCGACGCGATGGACCGGCGGTCTGCTCTCGGCGGCCACCATCGGGACGTTGACGATCAAAGGCGACAAGGCCACCGCCGGCGATTTCGGTGCTGAACTGTTGCTCACCGGCGACCTGTTGGAAGACCTGGCCCTCGGCAATGCGAGGGTCGTCGGCGCGTGGACCGGCCAAGCGCAGGTCACTGGTGACGTCAAGGCTTTGACGATTAATCGTTTGTCAGGTCAGATCATGGTCGACGGTGACGTCAAGAAAATCGCCCTCGACGACCTCGTCGGGTTCGTCGATCCCGGTGGCTCTGAGGTAGGCACCCTACACATCAGCGGTTCGGCCCAGGTCAAAAGCAAGGGGGGGAAGATAGACACCGCTGGGTCGACTTTGTTCACGTCCCCGTCGACCCCGCTTTAACGGAGAGTGCCCCTGACTCATCCGTAGGGCCTCAAAGCGAGTCAAGCGTGTCAGCAACGGGTTCCCGGACATGAGGCACGCGACGATTGGATAAAAACACATCGGGGGGCCAGCAAAAACTCCGATCGCTTGATCCGCCGATCCGGCCACGTTCTATCATCACCCATATGCAGCGATGATCATCGCGTTGTTTTGGCTAATGTCGTCGGGTCCGCTTGGACGCGGATCGGCAGCTTGGCCGCGGGTTTCTTATCGACGATCCCGCGCACCGCCCGCGCGATCCCGGCCGCATCGAGCCCGACCTCGGCCAGTTGGTCCGACCGGCTGGCTTGATAGACCCAACGCCTAGGCATCCCGAGGCGGTGGATCCGATCGGTGGAAACCCCGTGCTCGTGGCAGGCTTCCAGCACCAGTGAGCCGAAGCCACCGGTCAGCGCGTGGTCCTCAATGGTGAGAACCGGCACCCCCGAATCGATCAGGCTGCGGATCAGCTCGATATCGACCGGGCTAGCGAACCGCGCGTCGTAGAGCGCCACGTTGTAGCCCTGCTGGTCAAGCTCCCGCATCGCCGCTGCCGCTTCGTACACCATCACCCCGTAGGCGAGGATCGCTAGATCACCGTCCGTCGATCCCTTGGCCGGCTTCACCAGATTGGCTTTGCCCAGTTCAAAAGGCGGGGCTTCTTCTTGAAGAGGCTCGCCGGCGACGTTGTCCCTCGGGTAGCGGATGACCGAGCAGCCCTGGTCGTAGTTGCGCATAAACTCCAGCCCGGCCCGCAGGTTCGGTTCATCACTAGCCGCCAGCATCACTACCCCCGGCAGCGGGGCGAACAAGGGGATATCCATAAACCCGTGGTGCACCGCCCCGTCGCCGCCGACGTACCCCGCCCGGTCGAGGCAGATCCGCACCGGCAGGCCCTGCAAAGCGACCTCTTGAAACACCTGGTCCATCGCCCGTTGGACAAACGTTGAGTAGACCGCAAAAAACGGCTTGAGCCCTGATTTGGCTAGCCCCGCGCACATATCCATCGCGTGGGATTCGCATATCCCCGTATCGAGGCTGCGGTCCGGGAACTTCGGGATCACCTTGTTGAGCCCGGTGCCGTCGGGCATCGCGGCGGTGACGGCGTAGACCTGGTCGTCGCGTTCCATCACGTCGATCATGGCATCGGCGAACGCGGCGGTGAACGACCGGCCGGTTTTCTTTAGCTCCACCCGGCAGCCCTCGACCACGAACGGCTTGGGCGAGTGGAACGTAGTCGGGTCCCCGGCGGTGAAGTCAAACCCCTTGCCCTTGACCGTCTTGCAGTGGAGCAAAATCGGCCGGTCGAAATCCTTGACCTCCAGAAGCATGTCGATGAGGGTCGGCAGGTCGTGGCCATCGATCGGCCCCACGCACAGCAGGCCGAACTGCTCGAACATATGCCCCGCGGCGACCGCGGCTTTCATCATGTCCCCGGCGCGGTGGGTGAGCTCTTCGATCGCCGACCCACCGGGCAGGTGTTTGAGCACCTCGCGGGCGCGTTTCTTGAGGTCCCCGAAGTGCGGGTTGACCCGGACGCGGTCGAAGTACCCCGCCATCGCGCCCTGGGGCTTGGCGATCGACATGCCGTTATCGTTGAGGACGACCAGGAACTGGCGTTTGAGCGTGCCGGCGTTGTTGAGGCCCTCCATCGCCACGCCGTTGACGATCGACGCGTCCCCAATCAGGGCCGCGACCCGGCGGCCATCGTCTTGCAATTCGCTGGCCCGGGCCATCCCCACCGCCGTGGAGATCGCGGTGCCGGCGTGGCCGACGCTAAACAGGTCGTACGGGCTTTCGCGGGGCTCGGGGAAGCCGGCCATCCCGTCCCGCTGCCGCAGCTTCGCTAGCAGGTGGCGACGCCCGGTCAGCAGCTTGTGCGGGTAGCACTGGTGGCCGACGTCAAACAGCAGGCGGTCGTGGGCAAAATCGAACACGTAATGCAGCGCGATGGTCAGCTCCACGACCCCCAGGTTCGGGGCCAGGTGGCCGCCGGTCTTGGAGACCTGATCGCAGATCGCCTGGCGGATCTCCTCGGCCAGCTGCGGCAGCTGTTCGACATCTAGCTTTTTGAGATCCGAAGGGGATTGGATCGTGTTCAGCAGACCCGTACCGCTTTCCTGCCCCGAGTCCGCCAAATCCTGATTGATCATGCTTATTCCTCTTGAGGTTTACACCCACTGGACCGCGACCCACACGGCTGCAAAAAGATATTATTACGATCAGGCCGTGTCCGGGTTCTTCCTAAATAATCGGCGTTGCCGCCACGCCTGCCTCATTATTTCTCGCGTACCGCCATGTAGTCGCAAAGCTCTCTTAAACACGAAGCCCGGTCGCCTAGGGGGTCCAGCGCCCGATGGGCTTGGTCGCGGAGGCGGTCGATCTCTGCCCGGCTGCCGTCGAGACCCAAAAGCCCGGGGTAAGTGAGCTTGCCCTTCTGGGCGTCCTTGTTGGCCGCCTTGCCGAGGTGCTCGGTCGTCTGCGTCACGTCCAGCACGTCGTCGACGACCTGGAACATCAGGCCGATCGACTCGGCGTATTGCGTCACCGACCGCAGCTGCCGGGCGTTGGCCCCGCCACACATCGCGCCCATCCGGCACGCGGCGGCGATCAACGCCCCGGTCTTGTGGCGGTGCGTGGTCCGCAGCCGGTCCACCGGGGCGACCGACGGCTCGAAATCGGGCAGGGTGTCGTAGACCTGGCCGGCGATCATGGCATTGGCCCCCCGCGCCAATTCCAGCGACACGCGGCCCAGCAGGTCACCGGGACCCAATTGTTGGGCGATCAATTCGAACGCGAGGCCGAACATCAGATCCCCGGCCAGGATCGCCATTGCCTCGGTCGTGTGCTTATGCAGCGTCGGGCGGCCGCGACGCAGGTCGTCGTCGTCCATCGCCGGCAGGTCGTCGTGGACGAGGCTAAAGCAGTGGATCATCTCGATCGCCGCCGCCGGCGCCAACGCGGATTCGAGGCTGCCCCCGACCGCCTCACACGACCGCATCGTCAAGATCGGCCGAAGCCGTTTGCCGCTGCCTAAAAGAGCGTACCGCACCGCCTCGCGCAGGTTGGCCGGCAACGGACGCTCGGTCAGGTACCGTTCCAGGTACCGCTCGACCATCGTCGCTGGCTGCCGCATACGCTTCAGGTCCGTCGCCTTCGTTTGATGAGCCACGCTGTTCATGGTCCCGTCTCAGACATCAACCCTAGCCACTCGATCGCCGTAATGAACCGATTATAAGATGCCTGCGCAACACTCACAATCGTCCGCCCAGCCACCGCGCGACGTCCCGGGCCCCGTTGCCCGGCCACGACCGTTGCAACCGACGGGTCATCTCCGATCGCGTTTCATCGTTTTCGATTAAGCCCAAGAGCAGGTCACGGATCTTTTGAGCGTTGACGCGGGGGTCGATCAGGTCCTCGAAGAGGGCCGCGGCCTTGAGCTCGATCAGCGGCTGGGCGTTGAACCGCTGGTGCTGATCGCGGTGGTGCGGGTAGGGCATAAAAATCGTCGGGGTCGCGTTGGCCCAGGCCTCGGCGACGCTGCCGGCTCCCGCGCGGCTGATCGCGAGACTCGCTGCCGACCAGCCCAGCCCGATCTGATCCAGGAACGGCTCGACCTTCGCGTCCACCGCGGCTTGGCGATACGCCTGGGTGTAGGGTTCCCATCGGGTCCCGGTCCCCAATAAATGCAACACCTGCCAGCCTTGGAATGGGGGGCGCGCCGCGTTGTCTCGCAGCAGCTGCAGCATCATTTCGTTCACGGTACGGGCTCCTTGGCTGCCGCCGAGCACCAACAGCGTCGGGGCCCGGGGATCGAGGCCCAGCCGTTGACGCGCCTCGCCCGGTTCACCAGGCCCTACCGCTGTTCGTCGCAGCGGTAGGCCGATACGCCGGCCCGGCAGCGCTGCGTCATACACGGTAAACACCGTGGTCGAGCGCCGCGCAAGGGTTCGGTTAGCCAGCCCCGCCACCGCGTCGAGGTTCACCAACGCGACCGGCACCCGGGCTCGTCGAGCCGCCACGACCACGGGCCCGCAAACGAAGCCGCCGGTCGCCACCACCGCGATCGGCTGATGTCGCCTGATCAGATCTCTCGCGACACGGACGCTTCGTCGCCAGGATTTGGCAAACCCAGGCCACCGGGCCAACCCGCCTATCCCTCGGGGCAGCGGCTCAACGGGGACCGGGGTATACCCCCAGCCATGTGCTGATATGATTTGAGCGTCCAGTGGCCGCATCGAGACCGCGAAATGAGGCTCAGCGGCGATGCCCATTTCTTGGGCTTGCTCCTGGATCGCCAGGTTGGGGAAGATATGCCCGCCTGTGCCGCCGCCCGCGTATAAGATCGACCGTTGCATCACGCTGTTACTCAAGGTTCACGGGGCGTCGCAGCCTCGCGAGGCTTTGAAACCCGTGCGCTATCGCCGCCCGTCTTCACCACTCCGTGACCACCCGGTTTGACCAAGCCTAGGCCTTGTTTCAAAACGCATTTTGAAAGCGTTGGGCGTGCCACTAGTGATTTGTCCGCCAGTGCGGATACCCACGATTCTTGGTCTCTCACACTGGCGGACAAATCACTAGTGGCACGCGATCCGTGTTTTATTGATCTTTGAATTGTTGACTTAGTTCCGAGGCTTGCCAGCAGATGGGTTTTTCAGGACCGAGCTAACTCCAGAGCAGTTAAGTCAACAATTCAAAGATCAATAAAACAGAGTCTAGTGCTGTGTACGTTACAAGTTTTCGAGTGGTCCACTGAGAATGTGTGTGAGAAGGGGTAAACCGCGGGCTGCTGCTTGGCCGGTATTGCCTATAGGGTCTTCCTGGGATCCCCTCGATCCTTATCTATGTAGGATAATCAACAACGCATAAGATGAGATGATCTGCGCAAACAAACAGGGCGAGGGACGAGCATTTCCACAAACCTCAGAAACACGTCTGGGGTGAGGATCTATGTCGAGCCGTCCCGCCAGACATCCTCGGGTCGACCCCAGGGGCTGAAACCTGTTAACATGAAAGGCGGGATTGAGACTCGATTCATCCATATATACGCATCGCGTATCAAAGTACCGCGTCGGGTACGCTCTGAACCCCGAAAACGACCTGCCGCGTACACGAATCGTGCCGCAATTTCATCCGGGATGGGTATACAATAACCTGAGCAGACGACCGACCGGGGGGTAGGATCCGTTCATGGCCATCAACACCTCCCTAGAGCCGATCGATCCGGGTGATTTCGGTTACGCGCAGGCGGCCCATCTCTTGTCTCGAGCGGGCTTCGGCGGCGGCTCGGCGGAGGTCCTTACGCTGCAGCTGATGGGCCTCGACCAAGCGGTCGATTTTATCGTTGATTATGAAAACATCGACGACTCAGGCCTGGAACAACCACAATTCGATCCCGGGATCATCCGCCCCGTGTCGGACGCGGAGCGGGCCAAGCGGACCAAGGCCCTGCGTGAAGGCAACACGAGTGAGCTTCAGAACACCGAGCTCGAGCAGCAGCGCCGCCGGGCCAAAGACCTATTCCAGATGCGGGAGATCGAGCGGTGGTGGCTGGAGCGGATGGTCCAGACCCCGCGGCCTCTCGAGGAACGCCTCACGCTGCTTTGGCACAGCCACTTCCCGTCGAGTTACCGGGTCGTCAGCGACAGCTACCTGATGTTTCAGCAGAATCAGCTGTTCCGCGCCGGGGCGTCGGGCAGCGTCGCGGACCTGCTGATGGGCGTGGTGCGCGACCCGGCGACGCTCTTGTACCTCAACAACGATTCGAACCACAAGGCCGCGCCCAACGAGCAAATGGCCGGCGTGTTGCTTGAACGGTTCGCGCTGGGCCCGGACCGCTTCACCTCGCGGGACGTCCGGGATAGCGCCAAAGCCTTGACCGGTTATGGCGTCCACGACAATAGCTTCTTCTACCACGCGGAGATCCATGACCAGGGCCCCAAAGCGGTTCTGGGGGAACGGGGCAACCTCAACGGGGACGACCTGGCCGCGCTGCTGTTGCGCAAACCGGCCTGTCACGCGTGGGTGGCCCGCCGCTTCTACGACCACTTCGTAGCGGATCTAGACGACCCCACCGACGCCGCGTCGGCCGCCGTGGTCCAGGAGATGGCCAGGCTGCTGGCCGATTACCGTTTCAAGATCGCCGCGGTGCTCAAGCGGGTCTTCAAGAGCCAGCACTTTTACGACCCCGGGATCGTGGGCAACAAGATCAAGACCCCCACTCAACTCTTGATCGGCACCGCCCGGTTGCTCCGCACGCCCCCCCGCGATCCGGAGAAAATCACCCTGCTGATGAAGCGGATGGGGCAGCGCCTGTTCGAGCCGCCCTCGTACCACGGCTGGCCAACGGGCCGATCATGGCTCAATAACGCCACCCTCCGGGCGCGGCACAACCTCTGCGCGTATCTCATCACGGGCAAGCTGGCCGGGTCCCGGCAGTGGTCCGCGGCCGGGATCGGCTACGACCCCCAGCCGCTGTTAGAGAACCTGCCCGTGGCGTCGGGTGAGGCGGTGGTGGACTACCTGTCGGGGATGATGCTCACGGTCCCGCTGGCCCCAGAGCGACGCGGGGCTCTGCTGGACTTTATCCGCAAGCGCAAGAAGATCACCAGCCATACCTTGATCGCGGTGCTGCTGCTGATCACGACCGTGCCGGAGTACCAGCTATGTTAATCCCTGCGTATGAAACCCGCGGTACCGAGGGTCATCATTCAAGCGACCCGGTGGGGCACGTTTCGCTTGCCCGGGAAACGACCCACCACCGGTGCCCGAAACCGGCGATGGTGATACAGGCCAGGGGGGACCGCCCATGAGCGGACGCAATGATTTTTCTCGCCGAGAGTTTATCGAGACGGGCGCCGCGGTGGCGACGGCTCTCATCGGGTCAGTATCTGGGCCGTCCACGCCCGTCTGGGCCGCCCAGGACTCGACCCTGACTCACGCCGACGGTCAAGCCGCTACCCCGCCACGGGTCTTGGTCCTCATCGAGCTCGGCGGCGGTAACGATGGGCTGAACACGGTCATCCCGTACGGCTCGCGAGAGTATTACCGCGCCCGGCCCAACATCGCGATCGATCCTCAACAGGTCCTCAAGATTAAACAATCGGACGGGTTGGGCCTGCACCCCGAGCTGGGCGCCATCAAGGAGCTGCTCGATCACGACATGGCCGCGGTGATCCACGGGGTAGGTTACCCCAGACCGGACCGGTCCCATGAGGGTAGCCGGCGTGTCTGGCACACCGGCGATACCTCGAATCGGGACGAGCCAGCGGTCGGGTGGGTCGCTGCGGCTTTGCGGTCGTCCGATGCCCAGCTAAGCGACCGTGAACGGGCGCTGCGTTGTATCGCGATCGGTCGTGAGGTCCCGATCGTCTTCCAGGGCCGAGACCCGCAGCCTTGGGTCATGAGCCGTCCAGGGCAGGGCCAATGGGCCGGATCCGAATTAAACGAAGCGATAAAAAAGGCTTACAATCAGATCCAGGTGGCGGCCAATCCTCAGCAACCAGAACCCTCCGCCGCAACCGCGTCTCAGCTGGATTACGTCTGGCGATTGGCGACTCATACCCAGAACGTGTCGAGGTATATCAACCAGGTGGATCTCCAGGAAGTCCTCACCGGTTTCCCTGGGGGTCGGTTGGCGGACCAGCTACGTCTTGTGGCGAGGTTGATTGCGGCCCGCTGCCCCGCTGAGGTTTATTACGTGACGATCGACGGGTTCGACACCCATGCTCGACAAGTCGATCTGCATGGTCAGAGCCTGTGGCACTTCGCTCAGGGGATCCACGGGTTCTACAGCGAATTAATCGCAGCTAAACAACAAGACAGGGTCCTGACCGTGGCGTTTAGTGAGTTCGGCAGGAGGGTCGAGCAGAACTTCTCTGACGGCACCGACCACGGCACCGCTGGCCCGGTGTTTGTGTTCGGGACCGCGGTGGAGCCGGGCTTTATCGGCGCCTACCCCAGTCTGTCCAACCTCGACGCCGGGGATCTTAAAATGACCATGGACTTCCGCTCGATCTACGCGGCGGTCCTCGACGATTGGATGGGGATCGACAGCCGGCAGGTTCTCGGCCAGTCGTTCAAGGCCGTGCCCCTGATCCGGCAGTCCCCAAGCGATACGGCTCCCGGATAAGAAAACGGTTTGACTCGTATACGCGGCGTCGAAGCTCTCGAGGTTCAAAGGGTCATTGATGCGATGTTCGGATACGTGTTGCGTATAATTTGGTTTGCCGATAGATCTCCCAGATCTCCTGAGCCGATAGAAATCAAAGGACAGCCGACCGGCCAACGCCCCTAGACGACCTAGGGGCCCGCACGGCGGTGATTTGCCAACGACCCACCTGATTTTATGTGCATAGAGTTAAATTAGTTGTAGCGATCCCCGGGCACACGGCCAGGGGGATTACCGTCTCAAACGCCCCAGCGATGAGGTGTTCGCATCCCCGATGCCTATACTTATCATCGAAAGGCACGCTCGCAACGAGTCATGGCTGATTCAAACACTCCCAACCCGGACCCCAACGCCACGCCATCTTCCCCCCAGCTGTCGGAGTTTTCGGAGAAGATCGAGAGCGCCCTGCGTGAAGGCGGGCGGCAGATCCGTTTCGACGACATCGAGAAGCGGTACCGCGGCAAGCGGGTGTGGGTGCTCGACCGCGAGAAGATGCAACAAGGCGTCATGCGCGTGGTCGATGAGGCGATCCGTATCAGCCAGCAAGCCGAAGAGGGCGCCGTGCGCACACGACAGCGCGTCGCTCAGGCGATCGCGACCCTCTTCGGCAACAGCCGCAACATCACCAGCCCGGTGGATCCGGACAAGGTCGCCGCCCGTCCAGCCCGCCCAGCGACGCCGGTCGCCACCAGCGACCAAGAATCCAACGAGGCCTTGGAAGATCAGATCACCCGACTCGCGAGCATGATCAGCCAGGCCGAGTCCGTTTTGACCAAGATCTCTACCGCCGCTGGCCGAGTGGGGTCTGAGGGCCGTGGGTCGTCCCGACGTATCCCAGCCTATCAAAGGAACCGCGAGCATGACGTCGTGCTCGCGGAGATCTTCAAGACGAATCTCGAGTTGAGGCGGGGGATGGCCGCGACCCCCAGTGAAAACTAGGGGTCGCACAAGACCCCCGAAAGACAACCAAACCACCGTACGATGAGGCATAGAGCCCCCCTGAACCGACGTATCGGTGTTGACTTGGCCCATGGTAGAAGCGATAGTCCCACGTTGGTACGTCGCCCGCCCCCAGCCCAGTCCGACCGAAGGATCAGACGGGGCACACACGACAACGACGAGGGTCGACCCCCCCAGATACAGGAGACCATCTAACGATGCCCGAGCAGAAATCAACACCCGACATGCCTAAGTCCGTGATTTCCTCCAAACCCACGTTCGGCAAGTCCGTCCTCGACACCCGCGGGGACCACGACACCGGCGACGCCAAGAACGCCCTGCTGATGGGCATCGACCTGGGCACGAGCCGCAGCTCGATCGTCTCGGTCGAGGGCGGGCGCAAGACCGTCGAGAGCTACGTCGGCTGGCCCAAGGACGCGGTCAGCCGCAAGCACCTGGGCAAAGACATCGTCTTCGGGCGCGAGGCGCTCAACAATCGCCTTTCCCTCAACCTCTACCGCCCGCTCGAAAAGGGCGTGATCAAGTACACCCACGACACCACTAATCACACCGAGGAGTATCAGAAGAACATGGAGGCCGCCAAGATGCTCGTGCACCACTTGGTGGACATGATGGACCCCGGGCGAGATGACGTTTTATACGGTGTGATCGGTGTGCCTTCCCAGGCGACGGTCAAGAACAACCAGGCGATCATCGAAGCCGCCAAGGACGTCCTCGACAGCGTCATGATCGTGTCCGAGCCGTTCTCCGTCGCCTACGCCATGGACCGGATCAGCGACGTGCTTGTGATCGACATCGGCGCCGGCACCACCGACCTTTGCCGGATGCACGGGACCGTGCCCAACGAGGAGGACCAGATTAGCCTCGAGGTCGCCGGCGACTCGATCGACCGCCACCTGTTCGACCTGATCCGCTCTAAGTACCCCGAAGCCCAGTTGAACATCAACATGTGCAAGCAGTTCAAGGAGACGTACGGCTTTGTCTCCGACGCCAAGGACACGATCGAGGTCTCCCTGCCGGTCAACGGCAAGCCGGTGATGCACGACATCACCGAGGAGCTGCGGCAGGCGTGTTCGCTGCTGGTTAAACCGATCGTCGACGGGATCCACAAGCTGGTGTCGACGTTCGACCCCGAGTTCCAGGAGAAGCTAAGGCACAACGTGATCCTCTCGGGCGGGGGCAGCCAGCTCGACGGGTTGACCAAGCGCGTGTCCGACGGCCTCAACGCGATCGGCGGCGGGCACGTGATCCGCGTCGACGACCCGCTCTACGCCGGGGCTGACGGGGCTTTGAAGCTGGCGATGGACATGCCAGCGGAGTACTGGCAGGAACTGCGGACGCAGTAGTTAATCGGGCGTGATCCCGGAACAGGCTGGGATGAGCCTTGGGCGGACCCGTTGGTGACGTAAAGTTAGTAGACCGTTTTTGAACGCTGATACGATGCGCGGTTCATGCGGAGATCAGATCTCCCAGTCGATCGAGACTCGTTGGCCGTTTTCTTCGAGCTCCCAGGTATCTTCCTCGACGTTGTACCGCACCTGATGCATCTCCTGGACCATCCCCCAGTACTTCCAGGTCACCAGGGTAAAACGGCTCTGGTCGGAATCGGTGACCTCAAACCGCCGGCCTTGGTATTGATCTAGGGCCACGACGCCGGCAGCGATCACCGCACACACCACCAAGCTCTTCATCACGATTCGCACTACCGTCATCTTCTTTCCCTCCTGTCTTCTCTTCTATCTAGCGTGGATTTAGATCAACCTGTCTTTTCTTTGTTGTCTATTAAGAACCTACCCCAAGCCGATACAAGGGCAAGGCGCCGCGGCATAACAATTGACTCTCGGTTCAGATCGTGGTGCCCAGGCAAAACAGGAAAACACGATTGTGGCCGTTGATGCCGATCCGGCGGTCAGTCCGTATGGTCCCTACCTTTCACGGACGGCTCGGCTGGTACGACGTGCGGCCACGATCACGGAGGGATCCTCCCCCAGCGTATCGATCGCCCGTGGCGATCGACCGAGAGCAAGCCGCGGCCGTCGGGGGTGAACGTCAGGAACGACACCGCCGCCCGGTGCGCCTCGAGCGTGATGATCTCCAAACCGTTCTCCAGGTCCCAGAGCTTGATCGTCCCATCCTCGCCCCCGGAGGCGAGCCTCGCCCCGTCGTCGCTTACGGCCAGAGCCCGGACAAACCCCGTGTGCCCCGTGAGGGTGTTTAGGGTTTGTCCGTCCCGCGCGTCGATGCAGCGTATCTCCCGGTGACCACCGATCACGATCCACGGGCCGGGCATGGCTAAGCACGGGACCCTCTTGCCCTCGCTGAGGGTAGCGATCTCAACCCCGTTGACGGTGTCCCATAGCTTCACCGTGTCCCGCAGGTCGATCGATACGAGCCGTTCACTGCCCGTAGCCATGAATTGAACCGATACCACGCTCGAGTCGTGGCCGATGAGCTTGTGGAACCATTGACCGGTTACGCAGATGGTCGCGTCATCGCCCCCGGACGCGACCACCGGGTTTGTGTTCCCCAACGCGACCGCTCGGATCAACCCCTCGTGCTGCGCGGGCATCGTGGTCGTTTGGTTGGTCGTCGTATCCCACCAGATCACTTCACGGCCCCGACAAAGCACGACTTGTGTCCCGTCGTGGCTTAGCTGGGCATCGGTGACGGCTTGCGGGTAACGGGCGGTCACCGCCCCGGTCGCTGTGTGGCGAAGTTCTAGTGTCTTCTGGGCGGTTCCCGATAAGGTCAGGGCCACCGACCCGTCTGAGCTGAACCGCACGGCGGATAGATCGTCACAAGTCACCCCGAACCCGAAGTTTTCTCGCCTCGACCGGCTGTCCACGAGCCGGGTCAAACCGGTGCCCACCTCGGCCAGGACGAGGTACCTCCCATCAGGGCTTACAGCGATGAGCTCATCGTCCCAGCTGGGGGCCTGGGGTGGAAGGCCCGACCGGGTCGCCCAGACCTTGAGCACCCCCCCGGTGTCCTGCGACAAGAGGTACCGGCCGTCTGAGGAAAACACCAGATCGCGGATCCGGGTGGTGTGGCCGCGTAATGTCTCCAACGGGGTTTGTGACTGCAGGTCCCAAAGCTGGATCGTGCCGTCGGGTTCCGCGGCGGCCAGGGTGTCGTCGTCCGGGTTAAACGCCAAGGCCCGGCCGTTGGCTTTCCAACGGATCCGCGACCGGCCCGTGCCGGAATCGGTGAGGTCGAGGTAGCCCCCACTGGCAGAGGCGGTCACCTGGTTATCGTCCCGATATGCCACCGAATGGACCACCGATGGGTAGGAACGGCTCCACTGGGTTGAACCGAGCGACAGGTCCCAAACCAGCACAAAGCCGCTCCTGTGTGGACGCAGCGTCGTGGGAGGCGTGGTATTGCCGCTGGCTGTCCTGGGTTGCGGGACTTGCCCCGAGATCATCAATGAATGGCCGTCGGGGCTGAATCGCAGGGAGGACACCCGGCCCTTCTTGGGTAGAGCGACCTCACGGACCCGCTTTTCACGCAAGTCCCAGACATGCACCGATGACCCACTATTCAATGCGATATTGGCTCCTTCGGGACCCACGGCGATACTCCGCGGGGATATTCTGTTGGGCAGGTCAGCACGAATCGTTTCCGATGTGATCAGGTCTCGCACCGCGACGGTGAATCGAGATCGATCTTGATCTGTTGGCTGCGGTTCCTTAGCAAGTGACGGTTCAGAGCTGTCTTTCACACGGCTTTGCTGTTCCAGGGTGGTGACGTACCGTCCGTTGGGGCTGATCGCCACCGAGCTCGGCGGCTTGTCATGACCGTCGGACCGGTGGGGGGATTCGGCGATTCGTCCCGAGAGGGGATCAAGGGTTCGGGTGGATCTTCGGTTAGCCGAGACGAATTCCTGGCTATCTCGATTCCACGCCAAGTCCCCGTTAGCCGGGCCGGATGGCTGGATCGTGTGGATGGACTGATCGACCAACCAGTTGACGACGTGCCACTCGGCGTGTCGCAGGTCTTCGGGGCAGTCGTTGAGTAGCTCGGCCGCCCGAGAGGTGTTGGACTGGGCCTGTTCTTGAGCGCGGACGATGTTGTTGAAGTACAGCAGACGACGATTGACGTTAGCCTCATGCTGGGCGCGTTGTCGCAGGTTACGCTCACGTATAAACCCAAAGGCGATCAAGCCCAAGATCGTCGCGATCACCAGCACCGCCACGGCGACCGGGACACAGTTTTTCGAGACCCACTTCCGCAACACGTACGCCATCGTCGACCGTTGGGCCGTGACCGGGTCGCCGCCCAGATACCGATCCAAATCTTGGGCGAAGTTGCCGGCTGAGGCGTATCGCTGATCCGGATCTTTCGCCAAAGCCTTGAGCAGGATCGCTTCGAGTTCGCGGTCGATCGACCGGTCCAGGGTACGGGGCCGACGCACTTCCTCGTCAACGATCCGGCGCTGGATCCCAAACGACGTGCCCGTCATGTCATGGGGGTACTCTTGGAGCAACAAGAAGAAGAGGATCACCCCCAGCGAGTAAACGTCCGAGCGGGTATCGACCTGTTGGGTGTCGCCGCTGGCCTGCTCGGGGGACATGTAGCGCAGGGTCCCGGCCAGCTCACCGACCTCGGATACCGTCACCTGCGCATCGGTATCTTCGATCACGGTCTTGGCGAGGCCGAAATCGAGCACGCACGGGCTGCCGTCGGCGGTGACCTTCACGTTCGACGGTTTAAGGTCGCGATGGATCACCCCCCGCTGATGGGCGTGTTGGACCGCCTGGCAGATCGTCCGTATCAACTCCAGCAGCTTCCGCCTGGGCAGGGCGCGGACGGTGGGGTCGTCGAGGTGGACCCCATCAACGAACTGCATCGCGTAATAATAAACCCCTTTGTCGAGGCCCGAATCGTACACGCGGGCGATGCACGGGTGATCCAGGCGGGCGGCCAATTCCACTTCCCGGGCAAACCGGGCTTTGGCTCGGTCGGACCACGGCACGCCGCTGCGCATCAGTTTCAGAGCTACGAGCCTTTTGGTGCTCCGCTGGTCGGCTTTCCACACCGTGCCCATCCCGCCCTGGCCCAGCTTGGCGTAGATCTCGTAGCCCTCGATCATGGGGGGCGTGTCGGGGTCATTGTCATTAAGCTTAGCCCCGGGTCGGCTCATCGGGGGTTGGTCGGTCTGCCCCGAGAACCACACCTCGTCATCCGCGGTATCGGATTCGTCGTCACACTCGCGGTTGGGAGGGTCCGGGTCGGTCATCTCGCGGAGAATCTCCACCGAAACGTTTTAGGTATACCCATCCCGGATGAAAAGACGGCATCACTCATGTCCGCGGCGAGGGAGTTTTCGGGGTCTCATATAACCTCTATACGTCCTTCGTTACGCGATGCGCACATCGGTTAGCCCTGGACGAGCCTGTCAACGCCGCGAGGGCCGGGGGCCAGACCCCGTCCGCGAACGCGCCTCCATGCCAGTGGATCGCGTCGAACCCTCTCCATGCTACCGTTTTGACCCAATGACGCTATAATACGTGATCACGCGAATGGTTCGTATCGAGTCGCTAGCGGGACAACCCCTTGCGTAAAACACCGCAACATCTTTCCCACGCGGATCCACGGCTACCCACGACGAGGTGGTCGGTGGTGATCCGGGCGGGGAGCACCAGCTCCACCGTCAAGAAGCAAGCGATCGCTCAACTCCTGGAGCTCTACCGACCAGCCATGCGGGCGTTCTTGTCGGCACGCACCAAGAACCACCCCAGCCTGGACGCCGACGACCTGATCAGTGATTTCCTTCTGAGTCAGGTCCTCGAGAAAGACCTGATCGCCAAAGCCGAGCGGGAACGCGGCAGGTTCCGCAACTTCCTGCTCACGGCGTTGAAGAATTTCTACGTCAGCGTGATCCGCCGGATGAACGCTCAGAAACGGTCGCCGCAGAGGCCGACGGTCGACGTCGCGGTGGCTGCCCCGCCGGACCGACGCCGCGATCCCGATCTGTGGTTCGAGGTCGAATGGGCTCGCTCGGTCGTCAGGCAGGCGATAACCCAGATGCGCCAGGCGTGCCGAGACACCGGCCAGCACGCGGCCTGGGGTGTTTTCGAAGCCCGCTTGTATCTGCCCCTGTTCGAGGCCCAGCCGCAGGTGCCATACGCTCAGCTCGTGCGTCAACTCGATCTAAGATCACCGGTTCACGCTTCGAACCTGCTTATGACCGCCAAACGGATCTTCACCCGCCACCTGCGCGCGGTGATCGGTGAGTACGAGGTCCACGGCGAAGGCGCGATCGATGAAGAGATCGACGACCTGATGCGGATCTTGTCCCAGGCCCCATCCCCGGTCGGTGGCCGGCCCCAAACCCGCCACGACCAGGAAACCTCGGTGCCGGTATGAACCCGGCACGAACTTGATATGCATGATGCTGACCTAGACAACACCGCCGCGTCTGACCTGGCGAGGATCATCGGGCTGGGCACCGAGGCCACCCCTCAGTGGGGGGACCAGGATCTCACCGAGATGTTCGCCCACCAGCTCTCGGCTTCGTTAATGGACGACTTGCAGAACCTCAATGGGGTCGATCTTGATCAACTCTACGCCTGGGTCACCAGCGTTAACCCGCCGATCACCACGTTTGGCGACCTCTTTTTCCACGCCAACCCCCCGATCGAATTGTTGAAACAAACCAAGGAGTACGCCAAGGCGTGCCGCGACGATGTCAGCTGCCTCATCCCCGACAGTATCGCCTCAACTCTTTATTACGCGTGCTTGGCCGTGGGCAGAACCCGGTGCGGGATATGGTTAACGACGATGAGCCCAGCGGCCATCCGTCAAGGGTTCCGGTGGGCGGTGGACCAGCCCTGGGTAGAACCTGATCTGCGCAGCATCTTCACCCAAGCGCTGGAGATGCTCAAGACATAAACCCGATCGCGCAGACACCCGTTCGTTGGCGTCAAGACCGGATCTATAACCCAGCGGCCGATATGAAGTGTACCGTGTTTCCCCTTGGATAGGGCATTTTCTCATGGCCTGTGTCGTTTTATGGCGAGCCGCGCGCATCGGCAAGCGGGGTCCCCCTCGGTGTCCGACCCGTTGTCTCCCGGTCGCGTCTGGCCGCGGACACGATAAGCCCATTGAGAAAACGCCCCAGAAGAAAAGGTTTTACGCGGCCGTGACCGTCGACGGGCTGAAACGAGACCCCGCCAACCCGACCCGGCGGTTGACCGCGGGACCTTGGGGCAGCATCGGGCTGATTGCCCACAGACCAAAAAACAACCCGATATTCGCCAGCAACAAGACCACCGGCGGCAGCCTCAGAAACACCGCTACCCCCGTGACCAAGAGCAACACCACCGATACCGGGATCAGCGACAGCCATGCCAGCCGCATCAGCTGATCGAACCGGAACCGCGGCAGGGTCCAGCGGATCCACATCATCACAAACAACAAGAACGCGACTTTACCGACGAACACCGAAGATTTGAGCAACACCCAGCCCAGCCCCCCGACCAGCGGTTCGTGGATCAGCGGCAGGTCCCACCCGCCCAGGAATAAAACCACAAAGAACGCCGACCCGGTGATCATGTGCATGTACTCGCCCAAGAAGAACAACGCCCATTTCATCGACGCATACTCCGTGTGGTAGCCCCCGACCAGCTCCTGCTCCGCCTCGGCTAGGTCGAACGGTGCGCGGTTGCACTCAGCCAGCACACACGTGAAAAAAATGATCGCCACCAGCGGCTGGTAAAAAACGCTCCACACCCCGTTGGCCTGAAAATTCACTAGCATGTCCGCCCGCGGGGTGCTGTACATTAACAGGATCATCAGCAACCCCAACCCCATCGGGATCTCATAACTGAGCATCTGCGCCGTGGCCCGTAGCCCCCCAAGGAAGGAGTACTTGTTGTTCGACGCAAAACCCCCAAGCACCACCCCGTACACCGCCAGCGACCCGATCGCCAGGATATAGATCACCCCGATATGGACCGGGGCCACCGCGATATGAAGGACCTCGTCCCCCCAGCTGAGATACCCCCCCCAGGGGATCACCGCCCAGCCCAACATCGCCGGGACGATCACGACCACCGGGGCCAGCAGGAACATCACCCGGTCTACCCTCGGTGGGGTGTAATCTTCTTTTATGAAAAGCTTTAACCCGTCAGCCAACGCTTGGCCCAGGCCCCAGTTGTGATGGCGGATCGGCAGCACCCCGAACGAAAAATTCGTCCGGTTGGGCCCGATCCGGTTCTGGATCCACGCCGCGACCTTGCGCTCCAAAAAGATCAGATAAGCGCAGCTGAGCAGGATCACGTTCACCGTCACCGTCATCGTCACCACGCTGGCTGTAAACTGGTTACTGACCATGCAAGTCATCCTCGCACTGTTTCTTGGATCACGCAACTAACCCTACGCGTCACCTGCGTCCCACACGCCCCGTCGCTTATCCCTTGGACAACCCCTTTAGACGCCGTACCATAGTGAGCCTGTCATCACCACGACCATTGAGTGGCGCCGTGTGCAAGTGCTGTAACGATATCGACCGCAACCATGAGACCTCTTGATCGGGCCAGCCCTGACCCCGGGCGGTTCCACAGCGTGATAAAGAGAACGTATGGACAGTCAACCACCGCTCGCGGGCAGCGCGGATCTCGATAACCCGAGCCAGGCCCCCAACCCACCCTTGGATGACCCTGATACCCCCAAACCTCAGGACGGGCAGGCAACCCCCGATCCCCCCCCCGTACGCCGCAAAAAAGCCAATAACGATGAGTCCATCCAAGAGACCTGCGAATCGATCGTCATCGCGTTCATCCTGGCGTTCGTCTTCCGGGCCTACGTGGTGGAGGCGTTCGTCATCCCCACCGGCTCGATGGCCCCCACTCTGTTGGGCCAGCACATGCGGGTGAATTGCGTGCAGTGTGGGTTCGGGTTCAAAGCCGAGGTCCCCTCCAAACGCCCCGTCCTCCAGCACCCGACCCAGACCGGCTGCCCGATGTGCCACTACGCCAACCCCATCCCCAAAGGCTCGCGGATCAGCGCCGGGGACCGGATCCTGGTCCATAAATTTATCTACAGCCTCACCGAGCCCCGACGATGGGACGTGATCGTTTTCAAGAACCCCCAAGACCGCGACAACCCCGACGGCTCGGCCGGGCCGACCTCGAACTACATCAAACGCCTCGTGGGCCTGCCCCAGGAGCTGCTATACCTGATCGAGGGCAACGTGTACACGCGTTCGACGCAACCCGGCGCCGACCCCACCTGGCGGATCGCCCGCAAGACCACCCGCCCCAATGTTCAGCGGGCGGTGTGGCAGCCGGTTTACCACAGCAGCTACGTCCCGCTTGATGGTGGGAAGCGCCTCTCAGGGCAAACCCCGTGGCGCGTGCCGTGGACCCCCGATCGACCCAACGACTGGGAACTAGACGGCCGTCACGGGTACCGCCACGAATCCTCGCAAGCCGGCAAGATCACATTCGATTTCACCGCAGTGAATAGAGGTGGGGCCGGGCCTTACTACTACAACCAGAACCGATTCCGCCGCTATCGACTCACTCAGACGTTTGGCGACCCCGAACCCATCGAAGATATCCGGGTCGCGGTCACGCTGGTCCCGGATAGCGCGGGGTTGACCGTGACCCTCCAGACCACCGCGAGGCTAGATTCCCTCGACGGGTCGCAGAGGATCCTCAGCGCCCGGATTGACGCAGAAGGGACCGCTACCCTCATCGCCACCGACCCCAAGACGGGTTTATCTCAGCCCCTTATCACACCCGTGGACATCGGCCCGTTTATGCCGCGCCAAGATCGCCACGTCGAGCTGTGGTACGTCGATCAAGAAGCCAGCCTCTGGATCGAGGGTGAACAGGTGCTCACGTACACGTTCGATCTGCCGTTAGGGACGATCCAATCGCGGCGTGGGCCCAGCCGTACCCCGACGGTCGCTATCGAAACCAGCGGGTCGCCGGTCACCCTCCACCGCGTGGAGCTCGACCGCGACCTCTACTACTCCACCAACGACGCCCAGGCACAAACCGCCCGGGGGGGCTACTTCAAAGGCGACCCCGACCGATCCAGCCAGCCGGTCGACCTCGGGCAAGACCAGTTCTTCTGCCTCGGCGACAACAGCCCGATGAGCCTCGACAGCCGTTACTGGGCCGATATCCACCCCTGGATCCGCAAGCAGTATTTTAACGATAACGAAGACCTCGAACGGCAGCTGGGGATCATCCCCCGCCGCCTGATCATGGGCCGGGCGTTCTTTGTGTACTTCCCCGCCCCCCTTCGGCTCAAGCACGATGCGATGGCGTTTATCCCCAACTTCGGGGAGATGCGGTTCATCCATTGACGGCTTAGGCGACCCCCCGGCGCCATCATTTGGCGTGATCGTTATAATCCCCCACCATGAGACAACCCCAAATCGGTATCGTGATGGGCAGCGCCAGCGACGCCCCGACCATGCGCAAAGCCGCGGAAGTCCTCGCGGAGCTGGGTATCCCTCACGAGATAAAGATCGTTTCTGCCCACCGCACCCCCCAGCGGGCCCATGATTACGCCACCACGGCCAAACAGCGCGGCTTAAAAATCATCATCGCCGCCGCGGGGATGGCCGCCCACCTTGCTGGGGTCATGGCCGCGCTGACCCACCTGCCGGTGCTCGGCGTGCCCATGGAGGGCAAACTCGCCGGCGGGATCGACGCGTTACTGGCCACGGTCCAGATGCCCAAGGGGATCCCCGTGGGCACGTTCGCGGTCGGCAGCCATGGCGCGGTCAACGCCGCCCTACAAGCCGCTGCGATCCTGGCGCTATCCGACCCAGAGCTCGAAACCCGCCTCCTGGCCTACCGCCAGGCCCAGACCGATGCGATCCCTGAGGATCCACCGGCGGCGTAGATTTCCAATTTCTTCACGAACCCTGATTGCGGATCAACGATCCGTCACGAGCCGCGCGCGTCAGCAAGCGGTTTCTTCTCGGCGGGGGAATCCTGTAGAGCCCCCGTCACGGCCGCCAGCTGCGCCTCAGCCACAGCGCGTTCAACACCACGCTCACGGAACTCAGCGACATCGCCCCCGCGGCCAGCATCGGGTGCAGGTACCCCACCGCAGCCAACGGGATGAGCACGACGTTGTAGATAAACGCCCAGAACAGGCCCGCCCAGATCCGTCGCATCGTCGCCCGGCTCAAACGGATCGCCCGCGGCAGGTTCAGCAGATCGCCACCCACGAGGACCACGTGCCCCGCCTCCATCGCGATATCCGATGCACCACCCGGTTGTGGCCCCGTCCCCGGCTTGCTCCCCGGATCATCCACTAATCCCGCCATACCGCGATCCACACCGCCCATCGCGATCCCGATATCCGCCGCCGCCAGGGCCGGGGCATCGTTGATCCCATCCCCGACCATCGCCACCACCCCGCCCGCTGCCTGAAGCTGCGTGACTTTCGCATGTTTATCCGCGGGAAGGACCCGTGCCCACACCTCCTCGATCCCCACCGATGACGCCACCGACCGTCCAGCGACCTCATGGTCACCCGTCATGAGCACGACCTCCAGCCCCAGGGCCTTGAGTTGTGAAACCGCAGAGGCCGCCTCCGGTTTGATCTGATCTGCCAACCCGATCACCCCAGCCGCCCGCCCGTCGACCGCGACACAAACCACCGCGTGCCCCTTCTCGGCTAGATCACGTCTGTGGGGATCAAGATCTTCTAACCCCGTAACGCCCCGGTCGCGTAGCACCTGGTCGTTGGTGGCGCATACCCACCGCCCCTCGACCCGACCCATGACACCCCCGCTGGTGATCGTCTCGAAACCCTCCACGGCCGATACGCTTAATTCTTGCTGCCTGGCGTATCCCACAATCGCCTGCCCCAACGGATGGTGGCTGGCGGTCTCCACGGAAGCGACCAGGCGGATCAACTGCTTTTCGTCCAGTTCGGGATCCATCGTCACCACATCGGTCACCGCAGGGCGGCCGCGCGTTAACGTCCCGGTCTTGTCAAGGATCACATGCGTTAGCCGCCCCGCCCGTTCCAGGGCCGCCGCGTCCTTGATCAAGATCCCCTGCCGGGCACCCAGCCCGGTCCCAACCATGATCGCCATCGGGGTCGCCAACCCCAAAGCACACGGGCAGGCCACGATCAGCACCGCCACCGTGCTGTAAAGCCCCCGCGACCAGTCGCCCTCTAACAGACCCCACCCCAGCAGCGCAACCACGGAGACCCCGATCACCACCGGAACAAACACCGCCGCGACCTCGTCCACGACCCGTTGGACACGGGCCTTGGACGTCTGGGCACGGTGTACCAAGTCAATAATCCGTGACAGGAACATCTCCCGCCCGGTCTTCATCGCGGTGAATCGGAACGCCCCCGCTTGGTTGATCGTCCCTCCGATCACCGCACTGCCCGGCGATACCTCGACCGGGATCGATTCTCCGGTCACCATCGCCTGATCGATCGTGGATCGTCCCTCGGTGACTTGCCCATCGACCGGCACCCGCTGACCCGGGCGTACCAACAGCAGGTCGCCGGGCACGACCGCTTCAACAGGGACCGTCTGGGGCTGATCCTCGCGGATTACTACCGCTTGAGGCGGTTGAAGGTCCATCAGCCCTCTAATCGCCGCCGCCGCGTTCGACCGGGCCCGAGCTTCGAGCCACCTGCCGACGGTGATCAGCACCAGGATCATCGCCGCGGTATCAAAGTAAACCACCCGCCCGCCGGTCAGCGTAACCATGACGCTATAGCCGAACGCGATCGACGTCCCCATCGCCACCAGGCTGTCCATATCCGCCCGCCGGTGTGCCGCCGCACGGACCGCCCCCCGGTAGAACGGCCAACCGAGCAGGATTTGCACTGGTGTGGCCAACAACAGCTGCACCCACGGTGACGCCGCGCTTTTCCACGTCATGCCAAGGACCGCCACCACGATCGCCATCACGGTCAACACCGCGGTCGATAGAGACCCGCCTCCTCTCGCGGCATGATCGTGACCCGCGTGGATTGAGCCGTCATCGCCGCGATCCTCTAGAGCATGCTTCTTTTTCACACCAGGGACATCAAGCTGCGATGGCACGGAAGCCTCGAACCCAGCCTCACGCACCGCCTCGACCAGGCGTGTCACCGGCGCGACATCCACGTCGTGGCGGATCGTCGCCTGATGCAACGCGAGGTTGACCGACGCATCGCTTACCCCCTCAACGGTTTTTAATCTCTTCTCCACACCGCTCGTACAGCTGGCGCAACGCATGCCCTTGATTTCGAGTGTCGTGGTGGTCATGGTGAAGTACGCATCTATAAGAGTCATACATGATAAACGGGACGCTGGTTTGCGGTTCCTCGAAAGCAAGGGACAATAGCGCCCAAATCCTGATATAGATACGACCAACTACGGGCGGCCGCCTCGTAACCCATGATCTAAACGGATAACGATGAACGACCCATTGACCCTTAACGCCTTCCAGGCTTTCATCCGTGACCGGTACTATAAGACCGATCACGCCCGGGGAACCCCCGCGACGTTCATGTGGTTCATCGAAGAAGTCGGTGAGCTCTCCACCGCCCTAGCCGCGGCCTGCGCCGACGCTGGCGACAAGCAGCAACCCACCGGCCCCGCGCCGCGCCAACAAGCCGCCAGGGCCAACCTGGAAGAAGAATTCGCAGACGTGCTGGCCTGGCTGTGCACCCTTGCGAATATCAACCAGATCGACCTCGCCCAAGCTGTCAAGAACAAGTACCTCACCGGCGATGGCCCGCAGGGGCACAAATAAAACGATTCCTTCATCAATATGAGTTTCTACACGCAGATCATCTCCCAAAGCATCGACACCCTCCGGTCGCTGGAAGGTTTAGAGCCCCAGATCACCGCCGCGGTGGACTTGATCCGTGGCGGGCTTACTCAAGGCCATAAGCTGCTGATCTGTGGCAACGGGGGCAGTGCCGCCGACGCTTCGCACCTGACCACGGAATTCGTCGTCCGATTCCTGGATGACCGCAAGCCGTACCCGGCGATCTGCCTCAACGACTCGGGCTCCACCCTCACTGCGGCTGGGAACGACTACGGCTTCGATCACGTTTTCGCCCGGCAGGTCCAGGCCTTGGGTCAGCCGGGCGACGTGTTGGTCGTTTTCACCACCAGTGGGCAATCCCCCAACGTCCTGCACGCCCTTCAAGCCGCGCAGTCTCAAGGCCTGCACAGCATCGCGTTTCTCGGCCGTGACGGCGGCGCCGCCAAGGGTCTGGCCACGGTCGCTCTGATCGTCCCTAGCCAGAACACCGCCCGGATCCAGGAGGCCCACCACCTGCTGATCCACGTGATGTGCCAATGGGTCGAGCGGGCACTTGACGAGACCCCGCGACCGGATCGATTCCAGGCCGATCCATCGCCCGCGGTATGACGCCCCGCTGCGTCGTATTTGGCACGTTACGGGCCTTGTTCTATGCTTGAAGTTGTCCAACCCGTCCATGAAAGCCCTCACCCAGGAACCGTCATGCCGGTGCCATTGCTAGACCTGGTGCCTCAACACCTGCCCCTGCTGCCGCAGCTATGCGAGGCCTTCGAGGCGACCGCCCGGTCGGGCCGGTTCGTGCTCGGCGAGGAGGTCGAAGCATTCGAGCGGGAACTGGCCACGAGCTGTGGCGTCCAACACGCGGTGGGTGTCTCGAGCGGCACCGACGCTCTGCTCATGGCGTTGATGGCCCTGGGCATCGGCCCCGGCGACGAGGTGATCACCAGCCCGTTTACTTTTTTCTCGACCGCTAGCGGTATCGCCCGGCTCGGGGCCAAACCGGTTTTCGTGGATATCGACCCGGTGACGTTCAACCTCGACCCCGCCCTTGTCGAGCAAGCGATCACCGACCGGACGCGCGCCATGGTGCCGGTGCACCTCTATGGCCAGCCCGCGGATATGGGGTCGCTCATGACGACCGCACGGACCCACCAGCTGGCTGTGATCGAAGACGCCGCCCAAGCGATTGGCGCACGCGTCGGCGACCAAGCCGCCGGGACGATCGGGCACGTCGGGTGCTTGAGTTTCTATCCGACGAAAAACCTATCCGCGTTCGGGGATGCCGGGGCGTGCACGACCCACGACGATGACCTGGCCGATCGCCTGCGCCTGCTGCGTGTTCACGGCCAGCGGGATCGGTACCACCACGCCGCGATCGGCGGCAACTTTAGGATCGATGCCCTCCAAGCGGCGATCCTGAGAATCAAGCTGCCTCACCTGGCGTCATGGACAGATCAAAGGCGGGCTCAAGCGGCGCGGTACGATCAATATTTGGAGGGGTTACCGCTGATACGACCGACAGAGTTACCAGGGACGCGTCATGTGTATCATCAGTACACCCTAAGGGTTGGCGACGGTCGCCGCGATGGATTGCGGGCGTGGCTACAGGAGCGTGGGATCGGTTGTGAAGTGTATTACCCCTTGCCCTTGCATCTTCAAGAGGCGTTCGTCGATCTGGGGTACCGTCCCGGGGACCTGCCCCGAGCTGAACAAGCCGCGGCGGAGGTTTTAAGCCTGCCCATCTACCCCGGTCTAACCGAAGATCAGCAGCGCCAGGTCGCACACGCCATCGGCGAGTTTTTCCATTGAGCGAAAACACACCACAAGACGACGGTGAGCAAGGCGGGTTGTGGCCGGGGGGGCAATCCTCGAATCCCGCCAAGGCCCGGAAAGGTTCGGGTCCCGACGATCTGTTGTCGCGGTTACTCAAAAAACCTCCACAGGCTAACGAGCCGGGTGAGGACGAAATCCCCCGCGAAATCCACCCAGGGCCCGGCCGCGTCGAGTCTCCGGCCCACCTGACGGATCCCGCTTCGGGAGATACTCAAAAGCCGCAACAAACGCATCCGGGGTCAACGCTCTTATCCGAGCTTACGGAACAAACACACCCGCGAGGTGATACCCGCCCGTGCTCCGATGGGACTGACCCGCCGATTATCCGGCTTGACGACCTGCATGTCTCGTTCGGGTCGCTGCGCGTGCTCAACGGTGTGAGCCTGAATCTGCACCGGGGCCAGATCACGGTGATCATCGGCCCCAGCGGTGTGGGCAAGAGCGTCCTGCTCAAGAACATCGCCGGGTTGATCAAGCCCAACACCGGGAAGATTTTCTTTGAAGGCAACCGGATCGACCACCTCGGCGACCGGCAGCTGGTGGCGGTCCGCAAGCAGATCGGGTTCTTGTTTCAGATGGGGGCCCTGTTCGATTCCATGACCGTGGGCGAGAACATCTGTTTCCCTCTCGAGGAGCACGGCCTGTACGACGCTCAAGAACGTCAGCGGCTGTGCTCGGAGGTGCTGGGGATGGTGGGGCTGGCCGGGATTGAAGCGAAGATGCCCGCCGATCTTTCCGGGGGCCAGAGGAAACGCGTGGCCCTGGCCCGGGCGGTGATGCTGCGGCCCAAGGTGATGCTCTACGATGAGCCGACGACCGGGCTGGACCCGATCCGCTCGGACGTGATCAACGAGCTGATCCTCAACCTCGCTCATCGGCTGTGCATGACCAGCGTGGTGGTCACCCACGACATGACCAGCGCCAACAAGATCGCCGACCGTATGGTCATGGTCTACGAGGGGCGGATCATCGCCGACGATGAGCCGGTGGCGTTCCACAACACCGATAACGACGTGGTCCAACGCTTCATCCGCGGTCAGGCGGATCAGGACCAGCTGGCCATGATCCGCGCCGGGTTCGCCGACGCGGACCTGCCCCCTTCAACCGAGAACCCCCTATGAAAGAACAAACGCGCAACACGATCGTCGGGCTCACCGCGTTGGTCGGCTTCGCCGGCTTCGGGGTCCTGCTGATGTTGTTCGGCTACCTGCCCGCGTGGCTGGAAAAGGGCTACGAGATCCGGGTGCGACTCACCAACGCCAGCGGTTTGGGCGAAGGCAGCCGGGTCAAGCTCAGCGGGATCGATATCGGCCGGGTCACCCGGGTCGACCTCCAGCAGCCGTCGCGGCCCGGGGTGGTCGTGACCACGCTGATCCGCGAAGACGTGCTCGTGCCCCGGGGCGTGCGGGTCGAGGCCGAAAGCCCTTTGTTAGGGGGTAGCCCAACCCTGGCTTTTGATATCAGCGACCTGACCCCGCAGCAAGCCGCCGACCTGCTTCCCACCAACGGCACAGCGGAGATCGAGGGGCAGTCTCTGACGCTCGTGAGCCAATTCGCCGGCGAGCTCGAAGCGGCGATCAGCGAACCCTCGATGCTCTTTCGGCAGATGGTCGAGCGGTTCGACAAGGTCGGCATCGCCATCGAGAAGCTTAGCGAACAGTGGGAGCAGGTGGGGGTGAACCTGGATCAGCTCACCCGGCAACAGGAGTTAGAAAACGTCGATTCCGGGCAGATGCTCGGGAACCTGACCACCGCGATGGCCCGGGCCGACCAGCGCCTCGCGGAGATGCAGCGCGTCACCCAGGGGCTCGACGAGTGGGTCAATAACCCGCAGCTGCGCGACGACGTCCAGACCGCCGCGGCGAATCTCCGCGAACTGACGCAGCGGTTCAAGCAAAGCGCCGATAGCGTCGACGGGTTGCTGACCGATAGCCGTGGCCTTATCGCCGATGCGCGTGTGAACATCGACGGCTTGATCAAGCGGTACATCGCGGTTGCCGACGACGCCTCGGGGGCGATCGGGACCCTCCACCAAGCGATCGCCAAGGCCAACACCACCGATGGGACGATCGGAAAACTCCTCAACGACCCTTCGCTCTACGACAACCTCAACGACGCGTTCGAGCGGCTCCAGAAAGCGGTCTCGGAGTTCCGGCTGCTGATCCAGAAATGGAAAGAAGAGGGGCTGCCGGTGCAGTTCTGATGGGAACGTATCCATGGGTGCATGGATGTTTGTGGTTTGTGGGGGTCGCGCTCCGGTGTGGAGACTGTGATGAAGCTAGCCGTGAGCACGTATAGCCTGTCGCGGTGGCGACGCGAAAATAACCGCACCCTCGAGCAGGGCCTCGAACGAGTGGCTCTCGAAGGCGTCGGGGCGGTGGAGTTCGCCGAGCCTGAGGGTCTCGATGACGAGCTGGGTGACCCGATTGAAAACGCAGCGGCCTTGAAGGATCGTTGCGAGCAATTGGGTCTACAGGTGGCGGGCTTCTGCGTCGCCGCGGAGTTGTGGCGTCCCCCGGTCGAACAGCGGCGGGCGGTCGAAGCGATCAAGCGACACATCGACGTGGCGGCGCAGCTTAAAGCGCCGTCGCTTCGACACGATATCTCGCGCGGGCCGCAGGCATCAGCGAGCGGTCGGTACGACTTGGTGAACGACGACGCGTTATTTGTCGACGCGTTAGAAGCGGTCGTGCCGGCGATCCGAGACATCGCCGATTACGGCCAGGCGCATGGTGTCAAAACAACCCTGGAAAACCACGGGTTCTTCATCCAAGCATCGGGCCGTGTCGAACGGGTCCTCGAAGCCGTCGACCACCCGAATTTCAGCCTCACCCTGGATATGGGGAATTTCCTTTGCGTCAACGAAGACCCGGTCAAAGCGGTCGCCCGCCTCGCCAAGCACGCAGTGCTGGTACACGTGAAGGATTTTTACGTTAAGCCGATCGAACACATGCCCACGGCCCCGGATTCGGGCTGGTTCGCCACGACATCGGGTATCGGGCTAAGGGGCGCGATCGTCGGGCACGGTCAGATCGACATCCCCGCCCAGTTAAAGATCCTCGAGCAAGCGGGCTATGACGGCTATCTGTCGCTGGAGTTTGAGGGGATCGAGCACCCGGGCTTGGCGGTGCGGCTGGGGCTTTCGTACCTGCGTGATAGGCTTAAAGAAGTTTCATAGCGTGGCTCAATCCTCCGAGACTGCAACCCAACCGCTTGGCATGAAACCCCGGGGGAGACGTTTGTCCCCACACCTATGAGATCGGTCACAACCCGGCTGTGAATAAACTGTCACTCCGCATGCCCATCATCAGCCTCTGCGGGGTCGCGGCATGATCGAAGATTTTGAACGATCGCCGCACTCGCCGAGCAGCCGAGTCGGTCCGCCCCGGCGTTGAGCATCTGCACGGCTTGGTCTCGTGTACGGATCCCGCCGGATGCTTTGACGTACATCCCGCCGCTGTGTTTTTTCATCAAGCCGACCGCCCGGATGGTCGACCCGCCTGCGGGGTGGAACCCGGTGGAGGTCTTGACGAAATCACAGCCGGTCTCCCGGGCCGCGCGGCAAGCGGCCTCGATCCTCGCTTCGCCCTCGTCGTCGCTGACGTCTTTCATTAACAACGCCGACTCGATGATCACTTTTATGATGACCGAGGGGTCCACGGACCGGGCCGCCTTGACGACTTGCAGAAAATCGGCCTTGGCTGAGACGAGGTCTCGCTTGAGAAGATTCGGCAGGTGGGCGACGAAATCGATCTCCTGGGCCCCGTCCTTGACTACGACGGTCGCCTCGATCGCTTTGACGGCCGGGCTGGCCGCTCCCAGCGGGAACCCCGACCACGGCGCAGGTTTTGACCGGTGTGCCGCGTAGCGCTTTGGCCACGTCCGCGACATAGACCCCGTTCACGCACACCGCGGCGAAGCCGTATTGCGTGGCTTCGGTTAGATGCTTGTGCACGTCGACCCGGTCCGCTTCAGGGCGAAGCAGGGTGTGATCGATCTTGGCGGCGAGTTCGGGTTCGGTAGCGTCCGTGATGGCGGTTACTCCTGGAAATGCGATGACGGCTGTGACGAAGCGGGTGAAGCCATCGGGCGATGGTTACGGTCAACGGAGATTCTCGATCCTTCGGCCGCGGATGTGAACAGATCACGGATGGCCTGCCGGTAGAGCGGTTCGTCGCGCTCGAACAGGTCGCTGTGGCCGGCGCCCTCGATCGGGACGAATCGCCCCAGGGGCGCGGCATCGGCGATGGCCTTGGCCGAGTCGATTGGACAGATCGGATCGTCGCTGCCATGGAGGATCACCAGAGGACACCGCAGCTGGGCCGCGTGCAGGGCGCGGTCATATCGTTCGTACCCCGGAATCCGCAGCCGGTAATACGCGTCGGCCAGCCAGACCATCGGGTACGGCGGCCAGCGGCGGCAGCGCAGGTGCCCGACCACCGGCTCCATCGGGTAGCGATACGGCCCCTCGATCATGACGCCGGTGATGTTGTGCTTTCGAGCCTCCCGGTCTGCGGCTGCGGCGATCGTGATCCCCGCGCCCATCGAGATCCCCACCAGCACTACCGGGCGCTGCTGGAGGTTCGTCTGATCGAGGATCGATAGCAGGTCTCCGGGCTCTAGCCGCCCGAGGGTGCACGTTTGGGCGGTCGATTCCCCGTGGCCACGCATGTCGTAGATCACCAGTTTCGATGCGTATTGAAGGTACAACACCGCACGCATCAGCGCGTTGTACCGGCTGGCGCTCCATCCGTGGGTGATCACGACCAGTGGGCCTTCGGGTTGTGCGCCTTCGAGGATCCACACAGGCGTCGTAGCGGCGTCGGGGAGGGTCACGGTGGTTTCGGAATACGCCACGCCCAGCTGCGAGGGGTCGGTGGGCATCCGTTTCGCTAATGCGTAGGCCAGAGTCCTTCTTTCGGGGTGCTCCATGGTATAGATCAACCCCACCGTGGCCGCCACGACCGTCAGCCCCGCCGCCGTCGCTAGGAGGATAAAGATCTCCATGTTTGCTATGACCGTCGAGCCCCATAGCTGGCCGACGCCACGGCTTCTGGCGGCGCGATCTGAAGGGGTGTGAGCGTTCCAGGGTGCTGTCCCGTGTGAAAATGCATCGGTTCTCCTTTCGGAAAGGCCCGGCGGTCTCAACGCCGAAGGGCCCCCGCGTCGGTTTGTCGAATCACACGGTCTGCGGGGTGCCCCCGCGGCTTTGAGACGGCTGTGACGAGACACAATATCGCGATTCGAGAGATAAAAGGGTCCGTTTCAGGCCTAAGCCGCAGGCATAACCCACCAACTGACCGTGGGTCCCGATCACCCGGTGGCAGGGGATGAGAATCGGCAGCGGGTTCTTCCGGTTCGCTGCGCCGACTGCCCTCGACCCCCGTGGGTTGGCGATAGCACGCGCGACTTGGCCATAGGAGGTCGTGGCCCCGTAAGGGATCGTTTGTAGTTGACGCCACACTTGGTGTTGAAACGCGGTTCCTTGTGGGTTGAGCGCGACCGTAAAGGACCGTAACGTTCCTTCGAAATACGCATGGAGCTGGTCGATCGCCTCGCGGAACGGTGCGGGATCGTAGCTCCAGCTCGGGTCGATACGGATCGGGCTGGGCGCGTTTACAAACGATACACGACGCAACCCCTCGGCATCACCCACGAGCAGGAGTTTGCCGACCGGACTGTGTTCCGTAAAACAATACTGCATGATCGTGACGCGGAATAAAGCGAGCGTTTCGGCCTTGTATTGGGCCCGCCCATGACTCTTATGATTTTATCGGGGGTCGATGATCCATGGCTCCCCACCGAGCAGCATTTTACCCCGTCGTAGATTTTCCTACACGTTCTCGCCGTGCGTGTCGGTGACGGATCGCCCACGCCAGGTCCGCGGCCTGCCGATTGGCCGCGACGTCGTGCACCCGAAAGATGGCCACGCCAGCGGCCACACCTAATGCCGTGGTGCAGCAGGTGGCGGGGTCCATATCCAACGCGGTAAGCGGTTCGTGCGTAGGGCGTTGGCAGACTTCCCGCATAAACCGTTTGCGGCTGGTGCCCAATACCACGGGGTACCCGGTTTCGACGAACGCAGCCATCCCCGCCAGAAGAGCCAGGTTGTGAGCGGTGGTCTTGCCGAACCCGATCCCCGGGTCGATGAGGATCCGTTCACGGCCCACACCCGCTGCCGTCGCGGCTTCCGCACGCTCCCTTAAGAAGCCCCATACCTCTTCGACAACGTTTTCATAACGCGGGTCGTCCTGCATGTTCCCGGGGTGGCCCCGCATGTGCATCAAGACGATGGGCGCCGAGCGGGCCGCCGCCAGGGTCAACATATCGGGGTCGTCACGACCCGCGGATACGTCGTTGATCATCGCCGCCCCCGCGACCAGGGTCGCTTGGGCGACCGTCGCCGAGGTCGTATCGACACTGATCATCACTTGGCTTCCGACACGATCCAGCTGCCCGCGGAGTTCTTGGATCACCGGCACGACCCGCCGTATCTGTTCATCGCGATCCACCCGCTGGGCCCCGGGACGGGTCGACTCGCCCCCGACATCGATGATGTCGGCTCCCTCACCCGCCATCGCTAGCCCCCGACGGACCGCGGTGCGGGGATCAAAATGGCAGCCCCCATCCGAGAAGCTATCGGGCGTGACGTTGAGCACGCCCATGATCAGCGGCTGGTCCAGGGTCAAAGCTTCCCCATCGGGCAAACGCACCACCCGACCCGATTCATTTTCACGCTCCGGCTGACCGTGACCCCGATCTGGTTGGATGCCTGTCATACCTCGATCCTCGACCACCCCCCGTGCCAGAACCGCCCCGCGAACAGCCCCCCCCGCAAGACCAGCTCCCCGCACAACGCTAACCAGACCCCGTTAAGACCCAGCTCGTAAACGACTCCCAGCAGATATGCCGCCGGCAAACGCACCAGATAGATCGATAGGCTCGTCATCCACATCGTCACGCCGGTGTCACCCGCTCCACGCAGAGCCCCGGAGAACACCAGGTGGGTAGCGAAAAAGATCTGGATCGGCCCGCAGATCTGGATCAGCGTCACGCACTGCTCGATCAGCACCGGGGAATCCGTGATCACCCCCGCGAATAGCCGCGGGGCAAACAGAAACACCAAACCCAGCGATACCATGATCACCGAGGCCACCCCCCAGCATAGCCCCACCGCCTGTTTGGCTCTTTGCGGATTCCCCAGCCCTAGGTATTGGCCAACGAGGGTCGATGCCGCGATGCTCAACGCGTACCCCGACAGGAAGCTGATCGACTCGACCCGGATCGCGATCATGTGGGCCCCGATCGCCCCCTCGACCGCCAGCCGCCCCACGATCATCAGCACCACGAAATTACCCAGCCACATCCCCACGACCGATTCGAGCAGCGCCGGGGCCCCGATCCGCACTACTCGACGCAGCGTATGGGCGTGGGGCCGCAGCCGGTGCGTGTAGAGCCGGATCCCGCCCCACCCACGAAGCAACGCGGTCATGATGATCACGCACCCCGCTGTCCACGCCACCGCAGTCCCGATCGCGATCCCGGTGACCTCCCATCCCCCGATCGAACCGGGCCCGAACACCAACAGCCAGCTGGTCATGATATTGATCGCGTTGACCACGACCATCACCCAGAACGGCGTCCGCGTATCCCCCGCGCCGCGCAGGGCAGCGCTGCCGATCAGCAGCAGGGAACTAAACGGCGTGGCCACCGCCAGGATCCGCAGGTACGCCACGCAGTAGCCCAGGCTCAACCCCTCCAACCCCGCAGTGCGGCCGATGGCGGGCGCCGCGGCAAAAATCACCACCCCCACGCCCAAACCGCTTACGACCGCCAGCAAGCACGACTGGCCCACCACCGCGTTGGACAGGCCCCGGTGCCGACCGCCGGTGGCCCGGGCGATCATCGCCGTCGCCCCGACCCCCACCGATGAATGCACCATCGCCATCAGCCACCCGACGTACCCGCTCACCCCCAGCGCGTCGGTCGCGGCGACTTGCAGCGATCGATCCAGGTGACCCGCCAACGATAGGTCGACCGTCCCCACGAGGTAACTCATGAACTGCTCGAGCAGCGGCCAGATCGCCAGCACCAATACCTGGCGGGGCAGAGACAAACCCGCCAGCCGTCCGGATAGCTCGCGTCGGCCCGGGCGGGTGGCCGACGGTTCCTTCGTGCCATCCGGATAAGACCCCGGCGCACGCGGGGCTTCGAGATCCACCGCGTCGCAGGAAGGGAACCGGCCTAGTTTCTTAGTCGTCATGGTCACAGCGCGTCGGGAAACCGGTAGGATAACGAGTCTATAGATACGGCTTTACCGGACGCTAAATAGGAGGGGCGGTGCCTGACCCGGGGAGGGGCCAACCGCGGACCACGATTAACTAGATGGGTCCAGACCGGCTAGTGACGGCCCAGCGGTGATCGTGGTCTGGATTTCATTGGGCTTCGCGGTCTCACTCGGGGCGCCTGCCGGGTTGCGTCGTCGTCCAGGTCTTCTGCGTTGGCCACGGTCTCCACGGCCGATTGGGGCTGGTTGGGCATCACCGACGTGATACGACTCCGATGCCAGAAGGGTCTACGGGCCAGTCGCATCGCAGAGGTATCGGTCGGGCTCATTGAGACGCGTGACCCGGGCGCCGCCGGTGTCGTAACGTCTTTCCAGATCGGGTGGTCGATCTGCCCCGGGATCATGAAAAAAAAGTCGACGCCGAACTCAATCGGCTGGGCGATGAACGACAACGCGTTGGCCCCGTCCCAGCCCCAGTGGTGGGTGTCCTGCATCGCTGCTTGGAGCTGGGTCTCGACGGGGTCGCTGAAGCGGATCGGGGTGTCCGTGGGGCGAAGCGACCAGTCCGTGAAGTAATGCGGGTGGTGGTGTGTCACCCCGGGGTACGGGCTAACGGTCACCTGTGACCAGTTCGACCGGTCCACGTCAATCAACGAAGGCTCACCGGTAATGATCAGTTCGGGTTCTTCAACCGGTTCGCCCCCTTCGACCTCAGGGGCTGTCTCGTCTGCAGCTTCAGCGGCAACCTCTTCATCGCCCAGCGCCGGGTCATCCGCCTCAGGGTCGTATTCCCCTTCCTGGGCGTCGACGTGCGGCACGGGTAATCCCTCGCCAGCGTCATCTCCGGGGTCAGCTTCCAACGCCGCGCCATCTTCAGCGGGGTGCGCGTCCCCGGTCGCGGTGTGAGGGTCGTCGGGGATGACCGGGATCGCGCCGTCCGCATGGGCTTGCGGTAAGCCGTCCGGCTCGGCGGGGGTCTGCGGTTCTGAGTCGACCGGTCCATCCGCGACGCGGTCTTCGATTACTAACCCATCGTCGGTCTGGGCCAGACGATCACCGGGGTCAGCCGTATCGGGCAAACCGGTAAGGCCGGGCTCAGCGACCCCGTCGACGGCTTGCCAAGAGTCATCCTCGGCGTAAGGATGCGTCTCGTCGTAGGTGGGATCTTCCGCGAGCACGATGACTTCATCATCATCGTGTTCATTCGACACGCACCCCGTCCCCATCACCAACAACCCAGCGGCGATACCTAGCAGCATACCTTGTTTCAACGTCATAACTCAGCACTCCCAAAACTCAGCGTCGCGTCCCTGTAGGGGGCGCAGCGACCGTTCACGTTGTCAGCCTTTAACATATCAGAAGGTCCCGCCACTCGCACCGCGTCGTGGCCGCCGCCGATCACTTTTGCGGACCGCCCGGCCAGCGGCTAGATTGAACGGTTTGGCTCGCCCTACGGTAGGGTTGCGTTCTGAGCTAGGTCTCGAAACTCGCACTGGGCGTCATCGGCGGCCGGCCCGGCAGTGCATAGGCCAAAAATAATACAGCATTCACACGGGCTGACCACCAGCCAGTGACACACGACCGCAGAGCCTCAACCGGATTGCCACGATGGAAGAAGCTATCCACAAAGCCGCGTCGCTCGTCGAGGCGTATGAATACATCCGGCGGTTCAACGGGAAGGTTGTGGTCGTGAAGATCGGCGGGTCGATCATGGACGACCCCTCGGCCCTGGCGAGCCTGATCCAGGACGTGTGCTTCATGCACGCGGTGGGGATCCGCCCGGTCCTGGTCCACGGCGGTGGCAAGGCGATCACCGACGCTATGGGGCAAGCGGGGATCGACGCCCAGTTCGTACAGGGCCACCGGTACACCGACGAGCGCACCCTCTCGATCGCTGAGCATGTCCTGGTCGAGCAGGTCAACGCCGGGATCGTGAATCAGATCGCTCTTGCGGAAACCAAGGCGATGGGCCTGCACAGCCTCTCGAGCTGCGTGGTCTTCGCCCAGCGCATGTTCCTCGAAGCCGATGACGAACCGGTCCAAGACCTAGCCGGCGGCGGGGTTTCGATCAAGGACCGGCCCAAGCGCAAAATCGATATCGGGCTCGTGGGCCGGGTTAGTTCGGTCAATGCCGACCTGCTCAACGCCCTGGTCGAGGCCAGGACCATCCCCGTGATCGCCCCGATCGCCCGCGACCCGGCGGGGGGCAAGCTCAACGTCAACGCCGACAGCGTCGCGGGCCACGTCGCCGCGGCGGTGGTCGCCGATAAGCTGGTGCTGGTGAGCGATACCCACGGGATCCGCGTCTCGGACCAGCAGGGCAGTTTCGTCAGCCACCTTACGAAGAACCAGATCGAGGGGCTGATCGCAGATGGCGTGATCACCGAAGGGATGCTCCCAAAAGTCGAGGCCGGCTTGACCGCCCTCAAGGCGGGCGTGGCCAAGGTGCACATTATCGACGGGCGGATCCCTCACTCCTTGATGCTGGAGATCTACACCAAAGAGGGGGTCGGCACCGAGATCGTGCTGTGATCGAGATCTGGATCAATCCGCCCCGGCTCGTGGAGTAACGATGTCTAAACATGGTGTTTCTAACAACTGTATCGCCGAAATCCCGAGCTAAGTGATGAAGCATTTTCTGTCGATCGTCAATACCCCTAGCGAACAGATCCGCCGTGTGATCGATGTGGCCTTTGAGCTTAGACGCCAGCGCCTCGACGGCCGGGCCAACGACCCGATCCTCACCGGCAAGACCCTGGCGATGATCTTCGAGAAACCCAGCCTGCGTACGCGGGTGAGCTTCGAGCAGGCGATGCTCGACCTGGGTGGCCACGCGATCTTGTTGCGTTCCGGGGAGGTCGGCCTAGGCACGCGTGAAAGCTCCGCCGACGTCGCCCGCGTCCTTAGCGGCATGGTCCACGGGATCATGGCCAGGGTCTATGAACACGAAAAGCTCCAAGACCTTGCTTCCCACAGCGCGATCCCGGTCATCAATGCGTTAAGCGATCGATCCCACCCCGCCCAGGTCCTCGCGGACATGATGACCCTCATGGACGAGTTCGGGCGGGACCTAACGGGCAAGACACTGGCGTATATCGGTGACGGCAACAACGTCGCCCGCAGCCTCGCGATGGTCTGCGGCAAGCTAGGGCTGCGGTTCCACTTGGCTTGCCCGTCGGGCTACACCTTCGATGATGCGTTCCTTGAAAAACTGAAGAATGAGTCGCCGGGCCTGGCGATCATGGTGACCGAAGACCCCGCCCAGGCGGTCAAGGAGGCTGACGCGTTGTACACCGATACGTGGGTGTCGATGGGCCAAGAAGACGAGACCGCTGCGCGCCGGGCGATATTTGCCGATTATCAGATCAACAGCCGTTTGCTCGAGACCGCCCCACCCCACGCGGTGGTCCTGCACTGCCTGCCAGCGTACCGGAACCTAGAGATCACCGACGACGTGATCGATGGGCCCCGCAGCCGGGTATTCCCCCAGGCCCACAACCGGTTGCACGCCCAGAAGGGGTTGCTTGCGGTCTTGATGGGCGGGGCGTGAGGCGATTTCGATCGTCTTTGACGTGGTGGGTCACAGGGTTATTCTGTGGATGAACAGCAAGACCGGGTCGGGGCGTCTATGGACGAGCAATATCTACCCCGGCCGATGAGGGCAACTACGCGTGGCATCACAACCGAATCATCCTGCCGGTCATGGGTCAGCCGACCCGGCCGTGTCGTTCCTGGATCAGCACCACTTCCTGCTGCGTCGGCTGCACTCCCTATCGGGGATCGTGCCGGTGGGGGTATTCGTGATCATGCACCTGTTCACGAACTTCCAGATGATCATGGGCACCGACGCCCACGGCGTGAACCATTTCCAGCACGAAGTCGACTTCATCCATTCCACCCCGGCCCTGCTCTACGTCGAGATCGCCCTGTGGTCGAGCATCGGCTTCCACGCGATCCTGGGGTTGGTGTACACGTTTAGCGGCAAGCCCAATACCCGCCAGTACCGGTACGGCGGTAACGTCCGCTACCAGTTGCAGCGCGTGACCGGGATCGTCGCGTTGATTTTTATTTTCCTGCACATCGCGACGCTGCGGTGGCGGTGGAGCCTGTTCGGGTGGTTCACCCCGTTCTACGTGAGCGGCCCCGACGGCACGCCGTTAGCCCACGCCACCACCGCGATGGCGTTGCAGTCGAACGTGGTCTTGGCGTTGTACGTCGTCGGGGTATTGAGCGTGGTATATCACTGGTGCAACGGGCTGTGGACGGCGGCGATCAGCTGGGGGCTGACGATCAGCGTCGCGGCCCAGCGGCGGTGGGGGTACGCATGCGCGGGCTTGGGGATGGCGCTGACCGTGTTCTCAGCCGGGGCGATCATCGGAGCACGCAGCTACGAGGTTTCGCCCGCCGAACGGGCGGCGTATGAACGGATGATTGACGACGACCACGCGGTCGGGTCAGCACCCGCCCCGGTTGACAGGCGGATCGACGTTCAACCAGAGGGGATCGCGACGCATTAAGGGCGCGCCCGTGGTGAAGGCCACGGATTACAATCCGTGGCCTTCTGCAGGCGTGACGTCGGGCGACGAGCAGGTAATGAGGTAAACCGTTATGGCTGAACATGGGGCCCAACAACCCAGGGTGATCGTCGTCGGTGGGGGCTTGGCTGGCTTGGCGGCGTCGGTGCGGATCGCCGAGGCCGGCACACCGGTCGACCTGTTTAGCATGGTCCCGGTCAAGCGGTCGCACAGCGTCTGTGCCCAGGGCGGGATCAACGCCTGCAACGAGGTCGCCCGCCAGCAGGGTTATTCCGAGTGGCTGCACATGGACGAGACCCTCTACGGGGGCGACTTCCTCCAGCACCAGCCGCCGGTGTATGAGATGACCCACTGGGCGCCGAAGATCATCGACCTCATGGACCGGATGGGCGTGCCGTTCAACCGCACGTCCGAGGGGTACCGCGACCTGCGGCTGTTCGGGGGTAGCCTATTTAGACGCACCCACTTCGCCGGGGCCACGACCGGACAGCAATTGCTCTACGCCCTCGACGAGCAGACCCGCCGATACGAAGCCGAAGGCAAGGTCACAAAATACGAGTTCTGGGAATTCCTCTGGCCGGTGGTGGATGGTGACGGGGTGTGCCGCGGGATCGTCGCCCAGGACATGCGGACGATGGAGGTCCGTGCCTTCCGCGCCGACGCGGTGGTCATGGCTACCGGCGGGTGCGGGGTGATCTTCGGCAAGAGCACGATGAGCGTGATCTGCACCGGCGGGGCGGCGGCCCGTTGCTACCAAGCCGGGGCGTGGCTGGGCAACCCGGAGTTCATCCAGGTCCACCCCACCGCGATCCCGGGTGAAGACAAGTGCCGGCTCATGAGCGAATCAGCCCGCGGCGAGGGCGGGCGCGTGTGGGTACCCCGAAAGAAGAAAGACACCCGCGCCCCCAACGACATCCCCACGAACGAGCGGTGGTACTTCCTTGAGGAAAAATACCCCAAGTACGGCAACCTGGTGCCGCGCGACATCGCCACGCGTGAGATTTTTTATGCCTGCCGCGACGGTTACGGTGTGGGGGGGGGGCGCATGGTGTACCTCGACGTCTCGCACCTGCCCGACGCCAACAAGAAGAAGCTTGAAGGGATCCTCGAGATCTACGAGAAGTTCGCCGGCGACGACCCCCATCACGTGCCGATGAAGATCTTCCCGGCGGTGCACTACTCCATGGGCGGGCTGTACACGGTCTACACCGCCAAGGACGACCACAAAGGTATGGTCCTGGGGGCGCCCAACAACATGATGACCAACGTCCCGGGGCTGTACGCGTTTGGCGAGGTCAACTACCAGTACCACGGGGCGACGCGCCTCGGGGCCAACGCGTTGCTCAACTGTATCTTCGACGGGCTGTTCTGCGGGCTGAGCGTGGTCAACTACGTGAAGGACGCGGTTCCAGGTCAGCGAGCTGATGACGTCCCGGGTGTCCTCTTCGACGCAGCGGTTGAGAACGAGCAGCAGAAGATGCGTCGGCTGATCGAGTCCGACGGGGACGCCAACCCGTACGAGCTGCACCAGCGCCTCGGCGACGAGATGACCGAGTCGTGCACCGTGGTGCGTGAAGAAGGCCGGATGCGACGAGCCTACGACGCGGTGATCGAGATGATCGCGCACTACCGCCGGGTGCGTTTAAGTGATACCGGATCGTGGACGAACCAGAACCTCAGCTTCACCCGGGCTCTGGGGGACATGCTCATCTACGCTGAGGCGATCCTGATCGCGGCGATCGAGCGCAAGGAGTCGCGCGGCTCGCACTACCGCCCCGACTACCCCGAACGCGACGACGAGAAGTTCCACAACACCACGATCGCCAAGTACGACCCTGCCGCGGGTAAGGCGGTCTTGGAGTTTGAACCGGTGCCCACCCCGCTGATCGAACCGCGGGCGCGGACGTACGGCAAGGTCGAAGCGACGGGCGACGATCAGAAAGACACGCAAACCCCTGCCGCCGCGACGACATGAAGAGCACCTCCCGTCATTAACGGGGCCTAACGGACTGCGGTTTAAAAACGATGAGTCGATGCACCACCACCGTCCCTTACCCCGAAGATCAGGCCCATCTATGGCTGCCGCCGTCGCGCATGGCGCGGTACCAGTGGAACAAGGTGATCGGGGCGGCGGTGATGATGATCATCTTCGCGGGTTGGATGATGATCCAATGGTCGAACCCGGTGATGCGTGCCGCGTCGGTCGGCCTGGTCGTGGTCACGGGCTGGGTGTTGTGGCGATCGGTCGCGACGGACCGGCGCCGCGTCCGTGGCCGGCAGTTGGCGGTTTCGGACGACGCCCTCTATATCACGGCTCCGGGCTCGGAGGCGAGGGTCGCGTTGGCGGACATCGCCGCGGCGTGGTGGCGCGACCCGTTCTGCGAACCGGCTGATCGCGCGGGGCTATGGCTCTACGACGCATCAGTCCGGCCGCTGGCGCACCTCGATTGCACGTTCCTGGCCGATCAGGCCGAAGCAAGGGCGTTTCTGGGCTGGGCACGGCGACGGGCCGATGTACACTTTAGGGTCGACTGGACCGCGGGCCGCACGGCGGCTGAGTCATCCCTGACGACGCAAGAATGATCGGAACCTGTATGACGACCAATGAACCATCCACCGATGACCGGGTGATCCGTTTCAAGATCAAGCGGCAAGACAACCCGCAGGGTTCGTCGTACTGGCAGCAGTTCGACGTGCCGTATAAGCCCAACGCGAACGTGATCAGCTGCCTCCAGTGGATCGCCGCCAACCCCACCACGACTGACGGGCGGCAGGTCGCGCCCGTGGTGTGGGATTGCAACTGCCTCGAAGAAGTCTGCGGGGCGTGCACCATGGTCATCAACGGCAGGGTCCGCCAGAGCTGCTCGGCCCTGATCGACGCGTTGCTCGACGAGGTATCGGACGACGGTACGGTCATCCTCGAGCCGATGACGAAGTTCCCGGTCGTGCGTGACCTGATGGTCGATCGGCACCGTATGTTCGATTCGCTGATCAAGGTTAAGGCCTGGGTCCCCACCGATGGGACGCACAGCCTCGGCCCCGGGCCCACCGAGTCCCCCCAGCAGCAGGACATGCGTTACGCGATGTCGCGGTGCATGACGTGTGGGTGCTGCCTCGAAGCCTGCCCGCAGTTCCTGATCGATAACGACTTCATCGGGGCCGCGGCGATCAGCCAGGTGCGGTACTTCAACGCCCACACCACCGGGAAGGTGCTTGGCGATGATCGGCTCGAGGCCCTCGAAGAACCCGGGGGGATCTCCGATTGCGGCAATGCCCAGAACTGTGTGAAGGTCTGCCCCAAGGAGATCCCGCTGACCGAATCGATCGCGGCGGTGGGGCGACAGACCACCGTTCACGCGATCCGCAAGTTCTTTTCGGGTAGGTGACCCTCCCCTCACGGTCATGGTTCGTCAAGCCGTCCCGGGGTCATTCTTGGATCATCAACGTCGCCGGCGCGTCTTGAACCGGGACCCGAGTGTCCGTGGTGGGGCGTTGGAGGGGATCACCCCTCCGGGGAACAGCTTCTCAAGTTCTTCGCCTTCGAGCTCTTCAATCGAGGTGCCTTGGGTGCGGTCGGTTAAAGTCTCGCTCAGTGATTTGCTTGACCGTTGCTGCTGTCGCTGTCGCTCTTCGGCGACGTCCTTGGGCAACGGGCCGGGTTTGAAGTCGGGGTACTCCATCTTCTCGATCAGGGTCCCGGTGAGCTTCTCGATCTCGGTGAGCAATTGACCCTGATCGGGGGTGACGAACGACCAGGCGATCCCCCGTCGGCCGGCGCGGGCCGTGCGCCCGATGCGGTGGATGTAGAGCTCGGGGTCGTCGGGTAGGTCGTAGTTGATCACGTGGGAGATGTGCTCGATGTCCAGGCCGCGTGCGGCGAGGTCCGAAGCGATCAGCACGTCGAGGGTGCCTTTGCGCATCGATTTGATCACGCGGTTGCGTTTGACCTGGGCCAGGTCGCCGTGGATTTGCCGGGCGTTGATTTTTTTATCTTGGAGGTACTTGGTCACGCGGTGTACGGTCGCTTTGGTGCGGCAGAACACCACGGTGGTGTCGGGCTCTTCGTGGCGCAGTAGGTGCAGCAGCAGCGCCCGCTTGTCCCACGCCTCGACCGGCAGGTACTTCTGATCGACCAGGGACACGGTCAGCGAGCTGGACACCGCGGTGATGCGCTCGGTGTCGTCCTTGCGGGTGAACTTGCGGGCTAGACGCTCGATCTCTTCGCTGATCGTCGCCGACACAAAGATCGTCTGGTGCGACTGCTTGACCATCGAGAGGATCTTGCGGATATCGTCGCGGAACCCGATATCGAGCATCCGGTCGACCTCGTCGAGGACGATGTACTTGACCTGCTTGAAGTGGACCTCCCGCCGGCCGTACATATCCATCACCCGCCCTGGGGTACCGACCATGATTTGGGCCCCGTCCTTGATCGACTTGGACTGGTCGCGCATCGAGTGGCCGCCGATGATGCACACCGACCGGATCGGGGTGTGCTTGCCGAGGGTCTCGAGCTCCTGGGCGACCTGCACGGCCAGCTCGCGTGTGGGCACGAGCACCAGGGCCTGCATCGCGGTGGCTTTGTCAGCCAGGTGAAGCAGGGGCAGCCCGAACGAGGCGGTCTTGCCGGTACCGGTCTTGGCCTGGCCGATGATATCGTGGCCGTCGAGCGTGGCGCGGATCACCGAGGCCTGGATGTGGGTGGGGTGCTTGAACCCGGCTTGTTCTACCCCTTTGAGCACGCTGCTACGCAGGCCAAGTTGTTCAAACGTTACGGTTTCATCGAAGATATCACTCATAGATGGACGGGCATCGTCTCCATCATCCCGATACGATCAGCTGCGAGTGCCTACGTCGTCGAGGAAAGGTTGGGATCATCCTGTTCACGGTCCCCAGTACCGTGGTCCGGCTGGGTATTTCCTGTCGAGTCCATGACAGACTATAGGGAACATATCTTACGCCCGCTGCGCTGCCCGCTCAAATAGTGCCTCTTACGGTCGAGGATCGGCGACCCTCGCCCGCGATGGCCGGCGGTGACAGTGTTGCAGGTCGCCAGCCGTGGCTGGTATTGGGACGGGGTAAGGGTTTGTGAGCATTCCGCTGCCGGCGACCCACGGCGCCTACCTCCTGGCGATAAGGGCGTTCGGTTGTTTTTTTGTGGATCGAGGCCAACCGGCGTTGAATGCAATGCCCCTGGGTCAAGCCAAATTAATTCATCTAACAACAGAACCCGACGACGTTTGGTAACATACTACATTCAATAGTTCTCACGGAGGACAAGGAACGTATCGTCCGGTCGTGCTTGTCATGGCATCGGTTGTACCATGAAAAATGAGTGTGGATAATTCATACGGATTGCGTGGAGTTGGGACAGGGAACCGGGAATTTTAGCGAAAAAAGAGACGTTTTTACGCGTTTTCTTCAAATCTAGCGGCGTAGGGATGAGATTCTGCAGGGATTGCGCGGGGCCGGTCGATCGATATTGCGTTCTCTCATCCATTAATGTGGGGGGGGGATTGATGATGTCACACTTGGTCGCGGGTTACGGGGTTGGTCACCACGAGAGAGTCGCGTAAGGAATGCTTCATTGATGCCTAGGCTTTGGTTGAAATCGCCCGATGGTCGTGGCCGCCATCTTGGGCAGACTTTATGTACGATCCGAGATCAGGCGGCGGCACCAAGGCCCAGCAATCACTATCTCCGCAGGGTTTTATCGGGGGTCTGCTGGGGTGTGATTCTTGTCGCGGTGGGGGGGGCGTCGGTGGCGGTCGAGGCGATGGCTCAATCGTCGCCGCAGGTGCTCGACGGCGGGGGTGGGTCGTTCGTCGAGGTGGTCGCCAAGATCCGGCCAAGCGTGGTGGCGGTGGGGAGCTATTATTTCAAAGATCGACCGACGGCTCAATATTTCGGGACGGGTTTCGTGGTCCACGATGGGCATACGGTTGTGACCAACGCTCATGTGGTCGAGGAGATCCAGAGACGCGACCGGGAAGGGCACCTACGGGTGTTTTTCCCGGATACGAAGGCGGTCGAGGGCCGTGAAGCGACGATCCTTGGGATGGACCGGGTTCACGACGTGGCGGTGCTGAGGTTCGAGGGCCCTGCTGCCGAGGCCCTGCCACTGATCCTGAACGAAAAACCTCGTCAAGGTCAGTCGGTCGCCGTGCTGGGTTACCCTATTGGGTTTCGGCTGGGGCTGGTCCCCGCGGTCCATAGCGGGATTGTCGCGGCGATTGCCCCCGCGGTGCTGCCGCTGCCGGCGGGTGCTAGAATGACGCCCAAGCTGGCCCAGGCAATCCGCGAACCTTACGAGATGTACCAATTGAACCTGGTGGTCTTCCCAGGCAACAGCGGCAGCCCGCTGTTCGACGCCCAGGACGGGCGAGTCTGGGGTATTATCAACAAGGCGCTGGGCTCGAAGACCCGCGAACACATGATCGAGCAACCGACCGGGATTTCATATGCGGTCCCCGCGTGGTGGATCCATGAATTGGTAGTGCGCAGCACTGCGGACGAAACCGACACCCCAGAGACACATTCAGGAGAGTGAATCATGCATATCTCCATTTATAGTAATTCATTACGATTTTTTATGATCTTGGCGTTTTCTGCGATGCTGGCCTTGGCCAGCTGTGGCGAAGACCCACAGACCCAGATGCAGCAGGCTCAGATCGCACTGTCGAACAACAAGCCGGACCTGGCTTTGGACTATGCGACCTCGGTGCTGGATGCCCAACCGGGCAACAACGACGCGATGATGGTCAAAGCACGTGCCCAGGTGATGCTTGCCCGCCTCGACGACGCCAAGAAGTCGCTCGATCACATCATCAAAATTCATCCTAACAACATTGATTCCAGGGAATTACATGTCACTTGGGCATTCCGCAAACTCCATCAATTGTTGAGTCAGACCAACTTTGTCAAAGAAGAGAAGCTTCAGCAGAGGTTTGACGAGGTGCTCAAGATGGGGCGTGAGGAGGCGGAATGGTTGTCTCAACGTGGGCACAGCCCCGCTGAGGTGGCGTTCACCCGCGCTAAATTCGCTGAGATGGACGCGCGGCGATACAAGACCCTGCTTACAACCGAGAGCCGATCGATCAGCCGTCTCGATACCACGATCGATGGGGATCAGGAGAGTGAAGACGAGGTTAAGAACCGTTACGAAAGGCTGATCGAGAACCAGGTCAACGATGTCGAGAGGCTGCTACGCCAGGCGATCGAGGCGGATCCGCAGCATTTCGCAGCGGCTCGGATGTATGTCGGGGTGCTGATCCAGCGGCAGCGTTGGCGGGAGATCTGGGACCTGGCGGAGAAAATGGCTGGACAGGAAGAACTGCCCGGTAGCTTAGCCGGCGATCTGATCGCGGGGTTGCAGAACATCCCGGTCACGAATCAGCCCAAGGGCGCTCGCCTGGAGCTCGGTTGGAAGGTGCTTTCCGCGGTCGACAACACGCAGCAGAAATCGCGGGCCTGGCAGCTGGCCGCGGCGAGGCTGCACATGGACGCTGGCGATTGGGCCGACGCCAAGCGGCTGCTCGACGAGGTGATCAAAAAATCTCCCGCAGACGTCGAGGCCCGGTACTTCCTGGCCTCAGCCCTGTTTTACGAAAAAGAGCACGCCCAGGCCAGGGAAGTGCTCGAGAAGCTGCGCAAACGCCCGCCGAATCGCTACATCGCCTCGCGCATCGAGTCGTTGTACGGGCGGGTGATGATGGAGCTCGAAGACGACCCGATCCTAGCGAAGGAGGCCCTGGCGCGGGCCAAGGAGCTGGACCCGAACAATGACGAGGCCCATATCGCTTTTATGGATCTGGTGGTCCGCCAGGGGCAGGCCGGCGATATGCCCGACGTGGAAGAGTATTATCACCGCAACCCGTCGAAGCCGATGGCGATCCGGCTGATGCTCCAGCACCTGGCCACGGGCGGTAACCGCCAAGCCGTCGCGGAGATGCTCGACAAGGTCGAGTACCTGTCGCCGATTACTGATGACCACGTCGCGATCCTGATCGACGGCCACGATTACCTGAAAAATTATGACAAATCGCTGCGGTACGCCCGGCAGCTGGTCCGTCGCCAGCCCAATGCCGTGTCGAGTCATATGCGGCTAGCTGCGGCGCTGCTGCGTAAAGGCGAAGACAAGCAGGCCAAGCAGATGCTTGAGGAGATCAAGCAGAAGTTCCCCGATCAGGTGGCAAGTGTCGACCAAGTATTGGGTCAGCTGTACCTGCGGCAGGGCTATTTCGACCGGGCCATCGATACGCTCGAAGCGGTGGTGGAGGAAAAACCTGCTGATATAGGCGCAAGGCTGCAATTGGCCAGAGCTTATATCGGTCTTTCTATGCTTGAAGAATCGCTGGAACAGGTCAACGAGATCTTGGAAATCGATCCTGATCAAGTCGATGCCCACGCCCTGGCTGCACGGATCTACCAAGCCAAGGGCCAGCGTGAGAAATCCGAAGAGCACCTCGACCAGATCGACGAAACCAACCTCAACGAGCGCTCGAACCCGCTGGTCGTCGCTCAGCTGAAGATCAAGAAAAAGGATTACAACGGAGCGATCCTTACCTGCAACCGGGCGATCGGAGATGGCAACAACGACCCCGATTTACGGATCTTGCTGGCTCGCGTCTACCTGCAGCAAAACTCCCCGCGTGAAGCTGAAGATGCCCTGCGGTCGCTGATCCAGATTCAGCCCGACCACTTGCGGGCGTATATCATGCTTAGCCAGATTTTTATTCGACAAAAAGAGATCGACCGTGGCCTCAACGAGCTGGTCAATCTCCAGGTGGTCAACGAGCCGTTTTCTCGATTAGCTCAAGCGGGGCTGCTGATGGCTTCTGGGAAGCCGAAGGAAGCATTGGCACGCCTCGACCCGGTCTATGAGCCTCTGATCCGCAACCGGGACGATAGGGCGCTGCGTATCGCGGACGCTATGGCCCGGATACACGCCGCTCAAGGGGACCTCGAAGCGGCGGTGGCGGTTTTCGATCCACTGGTCGAGGAGGGGATCCGCACCAACGAGATTGAGCTGCGTCGGATCGGGCTGCTGTCGCGTCAGCGCAGCGTCGATGAAACGCTCGCGAGTCTGGACGCATTGAGCAAGATGCTCACCCCGGATCAGCGGTCTCTGCGGTTTCAGGTGTTGCGATGGTACCTGAGCCTCAACCGGTATGATCGGGCGTTAGCCTTCCTCGATCGGTGGCTCGAGGAGCTTTCGGATCACCCGACCCTGCTTCGGTGGAAAGGGGACGTGTTAACGAAGATGGGTCAGTACGCGGAGGCGATAGAGATCTATAAACGGGGTACGCAGCTTGTGCCCGAAAGCCTGCCGATGTGGTTTAGCCTCGCCCGTGCGTATGAGCTGAACCTCGACTACACGAACGCGGAACAGGTTCTGCGGCAAGCCTCGAAAATAGACGCCGCTGCACGGATCGTCGCCCTGGCTAGCCTCGGAAAGTTGTTCGTTAATCTGGGTCTTCACCGTCAGGCGACGGTGACCTTCGAAGAACTCGAGCGGAGCGCTCGGCCAAGAGACCCACGTGTCCTGTTGGCCATGGGGCAGGCGTATTTGGCCTTGCGGCAGGACGATATGGCCCGCGAGAAGCTCGAGCTCATCCCCGAGTACGCCCCGCAGTACCCCGCAGCTCAAGTGATTCTGGGCAGGATCGAGCAACAGTCAGGGATGGTTGAAGCCGCCAAGGCCCGCCTCGAAACCCTCGCTCGTAACCGCCGGTACGTCGCTGCGGTAATCCGTGAAATGATCGCTTTAAAATTGCGTCACAGCACGCATGATGACCTGGTCCGGTGGAGCGATAAAGCCCTGTCCTTGGAGCGTTTGCCTGATGCAATGAAGTTGCAGTGGTTTAGTATCCGTTTAGCGCTGAATGCCGATGATCGTGATTGGGCTGCTGCGAGCCAGACTCTCGAGCAGATGATTCAGATCGCCCCGGACCGGCTCCAGCTCGTCGCTGCTCGCGTGGCGGTCCTGTTGCGTCTGAATCAGGTCGAAAAAGCCCGGTCGCTCTACCGTGTCTACGCCGACCAATTTGCGGAAACTGAAGTAGGCAATTTGTACGCTCTGGCCCTCAAAGAACCCAAATCCAAAGACAAAGCGTATCAAGGTATTTCTGGTTTCTTGGAAGCCCTCATCGACGGTGACCTTGACGCGGCACGGTCGGCAGCGGAAAGTTTTCCTCCACGCAAAACAATTTATGAAAAAGACTTAATTGATGTTCTTGATCGTCCTGATATCCAATCGCCCGGACTTGTCGAGTCTTGCACCCACTTGGGGTTGGCCATCGCGGCGCTGGATTATTTCGGGTTGCCACAGCTCGCAGAGGACTTTTGTCGCGACGTGATCGGTCGTCAAGCTAGTTTTCCTCTAGCTTACACCCTGCTTGTCCATGCCCTACTCGATCAGAACAAACCGGTGATCGAAACGCTCTCTGATGCTCGCAAAGCAATGCCTAACAGCATGTTAACGATGTATTTGTCCGCGAGGGACAATATCGTCAACGAGGATTACGAAGCCGCAGCGGATGATTATCTTTTGCTACTTGAAAATGAGTCGGATAACTATCATATCCGTTACGCCTTGGGCCAAGCCTACCATGCTGCGGGATTGACCCAGAAGGCTATCTCGGTGCTTGAGATGATCGTCAATGATGAAGATTCTCCGTATCGGATTGTCGCTAGTAACGATCTGGCTTACCTGTTGGCAGAGAACGCTCCTGATAAGCTCGATAGAGCGTATAGTCTGGCTAAGCAAGCCTTTGAAGATGCCCCAAATCTCGCAGCCCTTTTAGACACCCTGGGTTGGATTGAGCATCTCCGTGGCCACGACGAGCAAGCGATCAGCCATCTTAATCGGGCGGTTAAAACTCTAAACGATTTGCCCTCTGTGCATTACCATCTTGGCATCGTTTACCGCAACCTTAACAACACCGATTGGGCCCGTTATCATTTCCAAGCCGCTGCAGAAAGCCGCAAGGACGAGCCCGACGTCGACAAAGCCGCCAAAGCTCTCGAGGCAATGGAATCTTCGTGAATTTTATACCTTGGTCGGCTAAGTTTGTACGATCTCTAGCGACGCGCGAGCAGGTGCATCAATAGCTTACATCACGCCAGACGCGATAGATTTATACACGGTGCGTATAGCTCGAAGGTGTGGTCTATCTGATCGATTAAAGAGGTCTCTGAAAAAAACCAAGTCGATGATCCATAAATCCCTACGGAGGAGCCACAAGTGCCGGTATCACGCCGTTCGCGAGAGGTTTCTCAGAGGTCTTAGATGTAATAATTGAGACTCCATCTGACGTTTCTCGTGTCCGCCTCCAGTTGTCCGATCACTCGCTTGTCAAACAGCGCCGCTGCCTAGCATCAATCCAGACGAGCCAGACGAGCCAGACGAGCCAGACGAGCCAGACGAGCCAGACGAGAAACACCCCCGACGCGTCGCTTGTCCTCAACCGCCTAGACTGCCCGCACGACCTTCGGGAGGGTCCGTGGTTCACCATAAGGAATAAATTTATGGAAAAAAGTAAAATTTTTTGAAATTTTCCTCCTCTGCGCCTTGCAATCTAGTCTCGATCCAGATACCCTATACACAGTTAGCTGAGGTTTGTGAGGGATATAATCATCTCAGGTGTGGGGTAAGAGAACTCGCATCTCGGGGTACAACAAGCGGTGCGGACAGTAACAATGAGGTGGTCATGGCATAAGAAAACGAATCGGTCGGTGTGTGTAAAGAGTTCATTTTCGAACGGTATGAATTCACAGGTATAAAATGTGTTCTCTGGAATAAGCCATTTGTTGGTGGTTGATTTCCGGGGGTATTACGATAAGCAATTCAAAACATTTTCATGATCCTCGCTCGAGGATCGGAAAGGAGAAGCCTGACGATGAAGAAGAGTACGAGACAGTTGTTGATGGGTGTGGCAGCCATCGCTGGCACCATGGGCGTGTCGGCGGGTGTTGAGGCGGCGTTTAATGATCTATTGCCGGATGATGCTAGACTGGTGTTCGATTTCTTCGATCGGACCAGTACATTTAACGGGGTTAGTAGCCCCGCAGGTCCGGACGGGTCCGCCCAGCCAACGACACAGGGTGCGTCTTTGGGAGATAGGGATCAGACCATATTTGGTGTGAACTCGCTGCATGTTAACGCCAATCCACCGAGTAATGGCACTCAAGGTCCAGGCAATGGTAATCCGCCATCGGCGGGTCCAATTGTCGGAGGTCTGAATCTTTCCAGTGACACGCTTGGAAATCAGCTTTCAGGTGTATTATGGAATACAGTTCTAACTCAACTAGAGGTTGACGCCGGAGCCGACGGACTTATTAACACAGGTGATGATGTTATCAATGTCGGTTTTGCGCCAGACGTTGTTGGCGCTACTTTCGGGCCTGGCCATGTAGTCCCAAATGCTCCTTTGGCGACGAGTGCTGCTCTGACTCGAGCTGCTGATGGTGGGGTAGCAGCGGGGCCTAGTGAATGGTCAGACACTGGAGGTGGCTCTGCCCCTCAAGGTTCGGGGGGAATCATTGAGGTTTGGTTAGAGGAGACCGGTGTAGGGACACAATATGGTTCAGCGTTTGTTGAACCAACGGCTCCCGGGCCGGGTGGAAACAATCCACTTGCCCCCGGGGATGGTGGGTTTGATTTTGGATTGAGTCCTTCTCCTTCCACACCATTTCTATCTGACAACCTGAAGTATGATGCAGATGAGGTGACTCCTGGCACACAGGATAACCTCCAAGACGGAACTAATTGGCTCACAGCAGTGATGACACCCCTGGGGCAGACTGACATCGATGAATTTTTTGATACTTTGCTGGTAAGTCATAATATAACCGATATTGATTCAGGGCCGGGCGGAGTGACGCCGACGGCGAATGGCTTTATCGCGAAAGCAGGGTCAGGCTTGCCCACTGTATTTATTCAACGAATCGACGCAGCGAATGATCGAGGGGATTTCTTGTTCTACGCTAATGCAATCGGCGGTAGCTTTTTCAATCAGCTAGAAAAGGGGATTTATGATGATCCCGGTAATGTGGATGGATTTGGTAATCCTTTGGTAGGTCGTGATATCTTAGCAGTAGGACAAAACAATGTAGCGGCCTTTCCTGGCCAGGGTAATCCCAACGAGCATCAAGGATGGCAGTTGGACAGTACCGACCCTGTAGGGTTTGGAACAATACCTGTTAACGGAGTTCCCGAGCCGATTACTGCAGGATTTGGTGCGATGAGTCTTTTGGGACTTGCTGGCTATACGACACGTCGTCGTAAGGCTTGAAAGAATACGAATAACTATATTTCGTATGATATAGAAGGCTATCAGTAAATTGAGTACTCCGCAATGAAAATTGCGGAGTACTTTTTTATCCAATACAGAACACTTCCCGAGTCCGAGTCTCCCAGATATACTATTTGGTCGTCCCTGAAAAAGCCCTTTTTTATGCGGCGGCGAGGCGTTGGGTGGTGGGTGGGATCGGGTTGAGGGCGGTGCGGATCATTTCGAGCAACCAACGTCGCCAGGCGCATGGCAACAGCCGCAGGAGTTTGCGGAAGTTGGCCCCGGCGGCGGCGAGGATCACGTTCATCGCGTCTCCTACCAACCCCTTGAGATAGCAGCGGCCCATGCGGTGGTCATGTTTGGCGTGACCGATCTTCGGCTCAATGGCGATAACGTCCTGAATCATGCGCACATTTGAAAAGGCAGTTCTCCAGGTGGATGGTGTTGGTGAGTTAAACAACCCCATTCAAGGAGAACTGCAATGGATCAGGGTACTGGATCGGACCGCGGGATGAAAGAGGTGTTTCGGATCGACGAGGCGAAGGTTCGGGGTCACGTGGACCGGGTGGTACGTGAGTCCGTGGAGCAGACGTTGAACCAGCTGCTGGATGCCGAAGCCGAGGTGTTGTGCGGGGCTGGGCGGTATGAGCGCAGCGATGCCCGCAAGGATACGCGGGCGGGCCACTACCAGCGGAAGCTTCACACGAAGGCGGGTCAGGTGTCGTTGAAGGTGCCACGGCTGCGGAGCTTGCCGTTCGAGACGCAGATCATCGAGCGGTACAAGCGTCGCGAGAGCAGCGTCGAGGAAGCGTTGATCGAGATGTACCTGGCCGGGGTGAGCGTGCGTCGGGTCGAGGACATCACGGCGGCGTTGTGGGGCACGAAGGTCAGCCCATCGACGGTCAGCGAGCTGAATCAGAAGGTCTATCAACAGATCGAGCAGTGGCGGAACAAGCCGATCGAAGGTGAACACCCGTATGTATATCTCGACGGGATCAGCCTCAAACGCTCGTGGGGTGGTGAAGTTCGCAACGTGTCGGTGCTGGTGGCGATCGGCGTGGCGACGGACGGGTATCGTGAGGTGCTGGGGATCGCCGAGGGGGCCAAGGAAGACAAGGCGGGTTGGCTGGCGTTCCTGCGTCACCTCAAGACGCGGGGCCTGCGTGGCGTGAAGCTGTTTATCAGCGATGCGTGTCTGGGTCTGGTCGAGTCGCTTGGCGAACTCTATCCCGAGTCGTTGTGGCAGCGGTGCGTGGTGCACTGGTACCGCAACGTGTTTAGCATCACCCCCAAGGGCAAGGTCCAGGAGGTGTCGGCGATGCTCAAGGCGATCCACGCCCAGGAAGATCGTGAAGCGGCGTTGAAGAAGGCCGAGGATGTGGCGAACAAGCTTGAGTCGATGAAACTGCCCAGGGCGGCCCAGCTGGTGCGTGCGTCGGTCGAACAGACGCTCAGCTACATGAGCTTCCCCCGTGAGCATTGGCTTCGGATCCGCACGAACAACCCGTTGGAGCGGATCATGCGTGAGATCCGCCGACGCACTCGGGTGGTGGGCAGCTTCCCGGACGGGCAATCGGCGTTGATGCTCTCGGCAGCGAGGCTGCGACACGTCGCCGGTACCCGTTGGGGCACGCGGCGGTACTTGGATATGAAACGGCTCGACGAACAGGAACAACAACAGGAAGAACCGATGAGCGTGGCGGTGTAGCTGTACTAGCCACCACTTCATCTGACACGCGAGAGTTATCTGGCAACAGCAAGACTGCCGCTTCGAGTGTCTTTCGTCCGCGCCTCGATCGCGCCTTGGGTGACGCCCAGATCCTCGGCTCGGCTCTCGTTCGCTTCGCTCACCCGAACCCCTTCTAGAGAAGAGCCATCGAGCCGCTTGGCGTGGGCTAACGGGATCGAATCCTTGAACGTCGCCATCGGGGTCTTGCCGTAACAGTAGCGGCCGCTGTGGGGTCGCTGTTCATTGTACGTCACCAGCCACGCATCCAAGTCGGCTTGGAGTTCTTCGAGGCTCGTGTAGATCTTCTTGCGGAACGCGATGCTATAAAACTCGTCCTGCATCGTCTTGTGCAGCCGTTCGCAGATCCCGTTGGTCTGCGGGCTTCGGGCTTTGGTCTTGGTGTGATCGATGTCCTCGATCGCCAGGTACAGCTGATATTCGTGGTGCTCACGATTCCCGCAGTACTCCGTGCCGCGGTCGGTGAGGATGCGTAGCAGGTCCACGTCGTGCTGTTCGTACCACGGGATCACCCGGTCGTTGAGCAGATCCGCGGCCACGAGGGCGTTCTTGCGATCATAGAGCTTTGCGTGCGCCACCCGCGTATACGTATCGATAAACGTCTGCTGATAGATCCGGCCCACGCCCTTGATCGTGCCCACGTAATACGTGTCTTGAGCCCCGAGGTAGCCGGGGTGTTCGGTTTCAATTTCACCGTGGGCCTGCTTGTCTTGCTTGGCTTTTTCCAACGCCACGACCTGGGCTTCGGTCAGCACGGTGTGGTCGGGGTCCTGAGCCATCTTGGCTTCGAGTGCCTTGAGTCGCTTCTTGAACGTCTCAAGATCATGCCGCAGCCACACGCTTCGCACCCCGCCCGGTGAGATGAGCTTGCCTTGCTTCTTGAGTTCGTTCGACACCCGCACCTGCCCGTAAGCGGGCTGCTCGATCGCGAACGCGACCACGGCTTGCTCGATCTCGGGGTCGACGCGGTTGGCCAGGATCGGCTTCTTGCGGCTGATCTCTTGAAGGGCCAACTCCCCGCCCTGGTCGTAGAGCTGCTTGAACCGGTAGAAACTGTCTCGAGAATACCCCATCACCTTGCACGCCTGCGACACGCTGCCCAGCGCCTGGGCCAGCTTGAGCAACCCCACTTTGTTGGCAATGATCTTCTGGTCGGTGGTCATCTGACGGTCTCCTTCTGTGAGAAACAAAGATTAACGGAAGCGTCAGATGAAGTCTTAACTAATACAGTGTAGCCGCGCGAAGTTTGGTTGCCCCTCCGCTCGGGCTCACTACGTTCGCCCTCACTGCGGGCCAACCAAACTTACATCCACCGGAGACCGCCTGATCAAATGTGCGCAACTTGACACACACTACCCTGGGGCGTCATCGGTGCTCCTCAAATTGCAAGGTTTCGGCTGATCCAATCGCCAATCCTTGCAATCTAACACACCACATCCACACCGAAAACCCCGTCAAAACCAGCCTCTCGAGGATTATTCAGGGGCGACTATTTGTAGAAATGGGACATAGGCTGATCCGACCCGGTCTAACGCCTATAGGGTTAGGTTATTGCGCTTTCTCTTCCGGGTTGTCATCAAATTCTGCGTGGTTAAGAATTTCCCGAATTCGTTCCATAAGGATCGTGCATGGTTTCCCGTTCATTAGCCGCCGGTCAAAGGAATGTGTTAGATAGAAAGTTCGGGCTGATACGACTTGGCCATCTTTCACGACGGGACGCTCTCGAATGGCGCCAAATCCAAATTGAAGCGTTGCAGATTGAGGCAGCATCAATTGCCAATCGACTCCAAATTTACCGATCGTAGTGATAGCAAATGTTCCCCGATACAGTCGACGGTTCTTAGGAAACGTCTTGCCGCACCAACAGATGATCTCTTGAACAATCCGTGGAGCGCGAAACAGATAGTAACAATTACGGAGATAATCAATATCCTTGACGACCCCGGTAGAGAATATTTTCAGTTGAGCTGTAATCTTGGATAGTGGAGTCTGTTCAGGATCTTGGATTACACCATGAATGGTCCTGTCTAAACCGTCTTCATCGCGTGAAACAGCAACCCCGGCACTGATTCGATCAAACGTGTGTATCGTCTTCCAGCCCGCGAAACCCGTGAGGAAGGAGTTTATCTCCGGGTACTGCTTAGACGTTTCTTTGATCCCTATCGCAATCGCCTTAATGACCATGGCCGTGTAGGACGGAGCCTGAAGGCCTGCTTGTTTGTAACGATTCCTTAGCTTATCCAATTCTTCGACAAGAATCTCGTTGCCAAAATGAATTGGAAAGGTCTGGCGATGCTCACGGTGGAAGATCGCGATCGCACGATGAAACCCAGTAAATCGCATGTCTGAGTTCCCCTGAAGTGCTCGTCATGAGCACTAACCCTTATATAAACTTCGAACTAGGCCCTCGTTGTTGGGGTCTTTCCCTTGCTCTGCGGCGCGTTGCATGTTGAATGGCAGGCCCCATGAGATGTAGCGAAGGAACAAAAACTGGTAGAGCCGAGGGGCATAATAATGGACAACAGTTTTCGGAACATGACAGAACCGATCATGTCCGGTTCGAATAAGTCGCTGCCAAAGCCGCCAGTCATACATAAAACCATCCGGCTGTATCCCGCCGCATGCGTCATACGATGTACGCTTGATCATCGCGGTACTAGGCCCGAAGAAGTTTGTCCGATTCATCATGCGCCACCGCATTTTATTGTTCCACTTCCCATGCCACACGTAACTGAGCCGACGTTTGGCGCCGATCGGGCAGTACACAAGCATGTTACCAAAGGTAAGATCGGTCTGAGGGTCGTCAAGGAAAGGTCTAAGCAAAGCTTCAATATGATCCAACGTGTACTGATCATCCGCATCAAGAAAGCACAGATACTCTCCGCTCGAAAGAGGGACGCCATCCCGTTTGGGCCTAGCACCCGCTTCTAAAGGTCCTCCCCGCTCAGTTCGATTCACGAACCGGATCCGGTCGTCATTGAGTTCCGCAAGGAAAGACTCGATCAGGCCTGCGTGGGAGGTCGCGTCCCCGACGATGATGCACTCCCAGTTCGTGTACGTCTGATCCACCACCGACCGGACCGCTTTCTGCAACAGCCCGCTCTCGGCTTCGTTGTACGTCGAGATCACCACACTCACCAGCGGGTTGGCCTGCGATGGCGTCGGTGTCGTCATAACAGCCCCACGATACACAACACAACGATCAGTGCCACTGATGGGCTGGTCTTGCCGGTGCGGATCCCAATCATATCACCGGCTAGCTAACCATCAGTGGCAGACCATTTCACCCGAACCGATACAGTTCGTCTCAAGGTCACCGCACCGGCTCAAGCGCCTCTTCGTCTTCCAGGACCCGGCAGATCGAAGAAGCGGGCAACTCCGCCTCTAGGTACACCTCCACCGCGTCCGCCCCCCAATTCTCGCCATGACTCTTGGCCATCAGCGGTACGTATTCCTGAGCTTTTCGCGCAAACCCCAGATCCTCAAGCACGACCCGCTCAAGGGCCCGGGGCACCGCGGCATCAGCCGCCTTCTCATCCACGCGCACCCCAACCCTCACCTCATCGATCTGATCCGCTTGCGTTTCTTGATCGAAGAAGCTGGGGACCGCGATGATCGGCACCCCGTGCACCAGGGCCTGATAGATCGTCCCGTTGCCCCCGTGACAGATCACCGCCGAGGCCCGCTCCAAAACCGGCGCGGCACTAGCAAACTTAATCAGGTGCAGGTTGTCTGCCCGATCCGCACCAGCCCAACCCGCATCGGGGCGATCCCCGGTCGTGACCACAAATTCATACGGCAACCGCGCCAACACCGGGATCAGCCGGTCGAGCGTGGCTTCACGGCCGCTCGACCCCATCGACACGTAAACCAGCGGGCGATCCGACCTGATCTGACCTAGCAGTTCGTGCGTCGCCGCGTTGTGCTGCGGGTCCGACGCCCAGTACAGCGGCCCGATATACTGGGCGTGGTCGGGCAGGTCTCGACACGGCATCAACTCGGGCAAGTCCGCGATCAGATTCAGGTCTTCCGAAGTAAACATCACACGAAAATCATGGCAGAGCTTGCGACCCCCCATCCTCTTCTGGACTCTGGCGTAATCCCCGCACAGATACCGACACACCATCGCCCGCGCCGGCCGACCCAAGACCGGGGTGAGGTACCGATCCACCCGCTTTTTCCCGAATACCCGGTTCAACGGGAACGCCGCCGGCGACCGCAACACCCCATCGAACCAGGGCGTGCAGTTCGCGTTCATAATCGCAGCGTACCGTGTGCCGCTTAGCTCACTGGCGATCCGCAGGCTGTTGCGGCAATCCCCGAGGACCAGATCGGGCTTGATTTCTTTGATGAGTTCGAGGTCAGCCCGCGCACTAAGCTCGATCTCCTGAGCCGTGTACATCGGGCGCATCCGCCGAAGCCGCCCGTAGACATCGTCGGGCTGGGGGGTATACACCGTCTGCGCTTTGAAGCCGTATCGTTCTACCCACCCCGCATAGCGTCGCGAAGTCGCGAAGGTCACCCGATGGCCGCGCCGCATCAGTTCACGAGCGATCAGCAAGGGACGGGTGACGTGCGCTAAGCCGATCCCTTCGCCAAAAACTAGGATATTGAAATCTCTTCCTGCCACGAGTATCTCTCGTCAGGAGGCCCCGCCGGATCGCCTGCTTGTTCGTGCATGAAAGAAAACAGTGCTCCTCCCCGTCACAAGTCCAGCTCTGATTGAACCGTTATTATATCGGACACCGAGGCCAAAGTGTGAACCCAACGACAAAAAACCGCGAAAATGCTCTCCAGGGCGTCCTGCCCCAATGGGCCGACCTGCTAGGCGGCCAAAACGTCCTGACCACCCAACACCACCTCGGCCCCTACGCACGAACCACCTCACCCCTACCAGGCCACGCCCCGGCAGCGATCCTGTTACCGGACTCGACCCAACAAGTCAGCCAGATCGCCAAAACGGCTAACGAATACGGGATCCCGCTCTACCCCATCTCGTGCGGCAAGAACTGGGGGTACGGCGACGCCTGTGCCCCCACGCCCGGCCAGGTCATCGTCGACCTGAAGCGGATGAACCGGGTCCTCGAGGTCAACACAAAACTAGCCTACGCCGTGATCGAGCCGGGCGTGACCCAAGGGCAATTATCGGATTATCTTAAGAAACACGCCCCCGACCTGTGGATGGACTCCACCGGCGCCGGCTTATCGGCCAGCATCGTCGGTAACAGCCTCGACCGCGGCTGCGGCCACACCAGCTACGGGGACCATTTCCTCAATACCTGCGGGATGCAGGTCGTCCTGGCCGACGGCCGGGTCCTCGACACCGGGCTGGGACACTTTCAGGGGGCCAAGGCCAGCCGCGTGTACCGCTACGGGGTCGGGCCGTTTGTGGACGGGCTGTTTTCGCAGTCGAATTTCGGGATCGTCACCCAGGCCTGCATCTGGCTGATGCCCAAGCCGCAGAGGTGCCTAGCGTTCCTGTTTAGCGCCCCTGACGACGGGGACCTAACGGATGTCATCGATCGGCTCGCCCCGCTGCGGTTGGAGCGACAGCTGACCAGCACCCTCCACATCGCCAACGACCTGCGGGTGATCTCGTCCCGCACCCGCTACCCCTGGCAGGAAACCAACGGCGCCACCCCTCTACCTCAAGACGTCCGACAGGCCCTATGCCGCCGGTTCGGGGTCGGGGCGTGGAACGGGCTGGGGGCGATCTACGGCACGTCAGGCACAGCCAGGGCGATCAAACGCGAACTCAAACGGGCGCTACGCCCTTACAAACTGCGTTTCGTGGACGACCGTATGATCGCCGCCGCGAAGGCGGCCAGACGCGTCTTGGGCTGGGTCGGCTTGGGCGCGACGCTGGGCGAGATGGTCGAACTGATCGAGCCGGTGTACGGCTTGCTCAAGGGCCAACCGTCTAACGAGCACCTAGCCGGCACGGGCTGGCGCGTCCGTGACCAGGGCCCGCCCCAAGCGGTTGACCCGCTAGACGCCCACGCCGGGTTGATGTGGATCTCGCCCATCTTGCCGCTATCGGGTCAGGCTGCCACCGAGGTGATGACGATCCTCGAGCCTATTTATAGGAAACACGGGTTCGAGCCACTGGTCACGTTCACCATGATCTCGGAGCGGGCGATGCTGTGCATCTCGAACATCGCCTTCGACAAGCGACAAGAAACGGAGTCCGCCGCCGCTCAAGTTTGTTACAACGAGCTTGTGACCACGCTCACCGAAACGGGGTACATCCCTTACCGCACCGGGCCCCAGGGGTTTGCCAAGCTCTCGGCACCGCCTTCGGTCTTTTGGGACGTCGCCGGTCAGCTCAAGCAGGCCCTTGACCCCAGCGGGATCCTCAGCCCGGGTCGGTACATACCGGTCCCGGATGAAAATACGGCATGACTCACGCACGTGGCAGGGGAATTTTCGGTGTCCAACGCCTACCCGACGCGGTACGGTACGGTGATACGCGATGCGTACATCCCCCACCCGGCGCAGCAAGGTGAGGAACATAAAGGTGAAGTAACGTATCTGATACGCATCACGATTAATCCGCGGGCGTTCGCAGCGAGCCGCGACCGGGAGGCAGTGGTCCTTCCGAATAACCAGACCACCGTATTCCGTACATAAAATCGGGATACGCTCTAAGGATTCCGGTGGTCAGCCCCTTACGTATCCTTACTTCACTTCTACAGGACTCCCCATTTTCATTACAATGCCGAACACATGCAACAAGGGTTTGTTTGGCCCACTCAACAAGCGCGCCCTCTTTGGAAACGCCTTGAGCAGGGTTAATATGTCCCTCGCGGCGTGAGCTTTTGACGCAACCCAGGCGACACGTCGTCTTAAGCGGTTACAGCAACGGGATAGGTCCTGGCGGGTACGGGAGAATTATACATGACCGATGAGCCCGCGATTTTGCTCGTTGAAGACGATCCAGACCACGCCGACCTGTTCCGCCGCTGCCTTGCAGACATCGACGGCCAGGCGTGGACACTCATCCACTGCCACGGGCTTGTCGCCGCCCAGCAGGGGTTATCCAACCCGCACGTCAAGATGGTTTTCCTCGATTACCGGCTCGGGGCGGACACCGGGTTAGAGTTCCTGCGCCAGATGCGGGCCGATAACGATCACCGCCCCGTCGTGGTCCTGACCGGTCAGGGCAGCGAGTACGTCGCCGTTGACATGATGCGGGCCGGCGCCGACGACTACGTCGTCAAGTCCGATCTCGATGTCACCCTGCTCGAACAGGTGATCGACCGGGCGATAAAAAAACTAGACCAGGTCCAGCAGGCCCAAGCCGAACACGCCCAGATCGCTCAACGGTTCGGGCTGCTCACCCCGCGTGAGAAAGAGGTCCTGGCGCTCATCGTCGAGGGCAAAACGAACAAGCAGATCAGCCAGGTCCTGCACCGCAGTGAAAATACCATCAAGATCCACCGTGCCCGCATCATGCACAAAACCCAAGCACACACCGCTGCCGACCTGACCCGCATGGCCATGACCATCCAGTCCCCCCCTCCCCTGATCTCCAGGAACCGTTCTAATTAGAAAAGAAAATAGCCTCTACCGGCTATGGGGAATAGCCCCGCAGCACCCGATAAATACCGATGTCCCGCTGCGCAAGGATGTGCTTCGGATGCGGGTGGATCGATCTATAACGAGTATAAGGGGGTCTCATGCTCGATCGGGTTTTAAGCTGCACCCATCTGCCGACGTTCCCTTCGATCGCCACAGAGCTGCTACAGATCACGCGCGACCCAGAGGTTTCCATCAGCGACATCGCGAAGCTGATCAAGACCGACCAGGGCCTGGCCAGCCGCGTGCTCAAGACCGTTAATTCCAGTTTCTATGGGCTGTCCCAACCCTGTACGACCCTTGAGCGAGCCCTCGGCTTCCTTGGTCTCAAAGCGGTCAAGGCTCTCGTGTTGGGTTTCAGCGTGGTCAAGGTCACCGAAGGGATGACCACCCACAGCGGCTTTGATATGGAAGCGTACTGGCGCCGCACGATCGCCGCCGCCACCGGCGCCCGCCAGATCGCCCTCACCACCCGGGCCTGCGACCCCGACGAGGCATTCACCGCCGGCCTCTTCCAAGACATGGGCATGCTCGCATGCTTCGTGAGCATCCGCGACGCGTACCTTTCGGTGCTCCAATCGGCCCCGAGAAGCCACAGCCAGCTGTCGGATCACGAACAAACCTCACTGGGGTTCACCCATGCCCAGGTCGGCGCCGAGCTGGCCTCCAAGTGGCGCATGGCCGAATCGGTCGTGGCCTGTGTCCGTCACCACCACGACCCGCATCGCGCCGAACCCGCCTTCCGCGACATGGTCAAAGTGGTCGCCCTGGGCCGGATGGCCGCGGAGGTGATGTCGGCCAAGCAGCCTGCCCAGCCATTGGCGGATCTGATGATGAGCGCCCACGAATGGTTCAAGCAGAACAACGAATCGGTGGAATCCCTGCTCGACAAGATCGCCACAGCCGCCGATGAGCTAGCCCAGATCCTCGACCAGCGGGTCGGCGATCTGCCCGACGCGGCTACGATTTTAGCCATGGCCAACGAGCAGCTCGTCCAGCAGCAGCTCGAAGCCCAACGCGAAACCGCCCAGCTCCAGAAGAAAGCCGACACCCTCCACGCCCAGACCGTCACCGACGCCCTCACCGGCGCAGCCAACCGCATGCGGTTTGATCAGGAGATCCTCCGCCAGTTCGACGCCGCCGCCACAAAGAAGAAGCCGATCGCGGTCTTGTTCGTCGATGCCGACAAGTTCAAATCCGTCAACGACACCCACGGCCACCAGGCCGGTGACGCGGTCCTGGTCGAGCTGGCCAAACGGATGGGGCACATCGTCGATCAGCTGGGGACAGTCTGCCGCTACGGCGGCGAAGAGTTCGCGATCATCCTGCCCCAATGTACCCAGGACAAAGCCACCCGGATCGCGGAACTGCTGCGGCAGACGATCGCCGGCCAGCCGTTCGACCTAAGCGGCGTCGACGGGGCCCCGCCCTCGATCCCGGTCACGGCCAGCGTAGGCGTGGCCGCGACCGACCCCGCTAGACCCGGTCTGTACCCCTCTGCCCAGCAGCTGGTGCTCGCCGCGGACAAGGCCGTTTACACCGCCAAGCACGCCGGGCGCAACTGCGTCAAGGTCTGGGTCGGCGACCCCGAATCGACCCCGGAAACCCACGCCCCACCCGCCGCCCCTGGCCCTCAAGCTCCCCCCCCCGGTGACGCGACCCCGAACCCCGTGCGCGTGCTGCTGATCGAACGTGATCCCCTAGCGGCCAAGCTGCTGCGTGATGAATTCTCTCTCCACCCGTCGGTGCAGTTCAACTGGGTCAGCTCAGCCCCTCAAACGATCGAACACTTGAAGCTGGCGGTCCACAACCCTCAATTAAGGCCGACGGTGATCCTGTGCGACGTGGACCTACCCCAAGGCAAGATCCAAGAGATGATCCAAGCCTGCCAGAAGATCATCCCCGAGAACCAGGCACGAGTGTTTATGCTCGCAGCTGACACACAAAACACCTCGCCGCCGATCGTAGGGACCCAATTGGTCGCCAAGGCCCAGATCGCCGACGACCCCGCTGCCTGGGTAAAGTCCATCGTTACAACTTCGGGTCAAGCGATCAGAGCCGCGTAACCCCACCGAGGTAAGCTCCCCCCTCCCGGATGAATCGACCTGTCAATCTTGTACACGACCAGTTTTTTAGGACGCATCGACACCACCGATGAAGGACGGAGCCGTGATGCGCTGACGCTCCCATCACAGCACACCGCTTGGACATCGGGGTTGACCCTTAGAGTTCAGATCGCCCCTTGGGTACGACATCGCTACACTTTCATAGATGCAGCGATTGGTCGTCACGATCGATGGGACCGCGGGGTCGGGCAAGTCGACGGTGGCGCAGCTTTTGGCCAAGCGGCTTGACGCCAAGTACCTCGACACCGGGGCGATGTACCGGGCGTTCGCGGTCCGGTGCATGGACGCGCGGGTCAACGCCAAGACCCATCCTTCCGAGGCGGTCGAGCTGGCTCAACGCACGCAACTGGCGTTTCATTGGGACACGGTCCCCCCGCGGCTGCTGATCGATGGCCACGACCCCGGGCAGCGGATCCGCGACCCAGACGTGACCGCCATCGTCAGCGACGTCGCGTCGGTCCCCGGCGTGCGGCAGGTGATGGTCGCCCACCAGCGTGAGATCGGCCGCCGCCATCCCCGGCTCGTGGCCGAGGGCCGAGACCAAGGCTCGGTCGTCTTCCCCGACGCCCAAGCGAAGTTCTACCTCGACGCTTCGCCCCAGGTCCGCGCCAAGCGCCGCGCCCAGCAGTACTCGGATTCCGGGCAGCGTCCCCAGGAGCACCAGGTGCTCGACGCGATCCTCGACCGCGATCAGCGTGACCGCCAACGGCAGCACAGCCCGCTGCCACTGCCCCCAGGGCGCGACCTGCGTCGATACCTCTGATCTCACCCTAGAGCAGGTGGTGGATCTCTTACAGGCACAAGTCGAGGCCGCGCTGGGGTCGGCGCCTCCAACCGCGGCGGGTTCGCGGCCGCCGGGGTCGGGGCCGGGCGCTTGGACCATTGGCAACGGCGGCCGGTCACCATGACGCTGGCTTCGCTGCGTGCGCGTCAGCCCGGGGCATCCGTGGGGCGGATCCTGTGGTGGTACGGCTTGCACTGCCTGTGCTACTTATGGATGGGTTCGTGTTTCCGGTACCGGGCGTGGGGTCTGAACCACATCCCCCGCACCGGGCCGGTGCTGTTCGTGAGCAACCACCAGTCGTACCTCGACCCGATCCTCGTGGGCCTGGGTTCGCACCGCAGGCAGTTTTATGCGATGGCGCGGTCGACGCTGTTTCATCAACCGGCCTTCGCGTGGCTGATCCGGTCCCTCAACGCGGTCCCGGTGGAGCGCGGCACCGCCGATATGGCCGCGATGCGGCGGTCGATCGGGGTGCTCCAACGGGGCCACGCACTGCTGGTCTTCCCTGAAGGCACGCGCACCGCCGACGGGTCGATCGGCCCGTTTCAGCACGGGGCTGATGCTACTGATCAAGCGGGCCAAGCCGGCCGTCGTACCGGTGGCGATCGACGGGGCGTTTGAAGCGTGGCCCAAGGGCCGGGCCCTGCCGCGGGCGCGGGGAACGATCCGGGTGATGTTCGGCCAGCCGATCCCCGCCGAGGGGTTGATCGCCATGAGTGGCCACGCCGCGATCGGGCATCTGCGGGAGAAGATCATGGAGATGGCACGGCGGTTGCAGATCAAAAAATCGTGTGCTCTTCGGTGAAGAAGACGCAGGATTTTTCCAGGTCGACGAACGTCGATTCGTCCTCGGCGAGGGTGAGATTGGCCTGTTGGCCTTCGGGGGTTTGCAGGGCCGCGATGAGGTCTTCTTCGCTGTCCCACCACACCTCGGTGATGCCGTCATAGGGCTGGGTGCAACCGCGGGGGGTACGCGCCGCGTCGTTGAGCGGGCTCTGGAGGGTGTGGCTCTGGATGTACTTCTTCGCCCGCAGCGTCTGGGCGTGTTTCCGCACGAGCGGGCCGTGGTTCTCGAGCCAGTATTGGCGGAACTTTTCCGGGGACACGTCGGGCTTGCGCCGCACGCAATACACGAACTTGATCATCGTCGCGGTCTCCGTCGGGGGTTGATCGATCGAAAAGAGGTCAGGGGTTTAGCCCGTGATCGCTCTGGGTCACGCCTCATACCGCCACCGAGGTGGCCAGCATCCCGGATGAGTCGAGACGACAGCTCACCGCGGCGGGCGTTGAGGCTCGCGGCCCCGGTGCACCCGGCCTCGAGCCACGGGCACCGTCCTTCGGCGGGCAGCGACGCGGTCAGCGCGATCAGCGGGCCGTGGTGGCCCTGGTCGTGGATCTGAGCGATCAGCGGCCTCGCCTCGCGGATCTGCACGTCGAGCAGGATCGCGTGGAACCCGCTGCTGGTCAGCGTCGCTTGGGCCAATCGGTCGATCGTCGCCTGGGCCGACTCGGCGAGGGTGACGTGGCCGCCGGCCGCTCTTGAGGATCACCGAAAGCAGGAGCTGGTACTCCGTGCGGTCCTCAACGAGCAGGATCCGCAAGCCGTCGAGGCGTCCCTTGTGATCGGGCATGTTCTTGGCGATCGCGGTATCGAGCTTCGACGTCGGCCCCAACACCAGCTGCGGCAGCTGGTCGACCATCGCCACGCTATCAAGAGACCCGGTGGGGATCTCTAGCGTGAACGTGGACCCCTGGTGGGGCTGGCTGATCACTGCCAGCTGCCCCCCGAGCATGTCCGCTAGCTGCCTTGAGATCGTCAGCCCCAGGCCGGTGCCGCCGTAGTACCGATCGGTCGAGTCGTCGGCCTGGGCGAACGGCAGGAAGATCCGCTCGAGCTGGTCGCCCGCCATCCCCATCCCGGTATCCTCGACACAAAACCGGATGCCCGGCTGCTGGCTCGACGCGGGGGTGACCATCTCGATCGTGACCTCGACGTGGCCTTCGTCGGTGAACTTGATCGCGTTATCGATGAGGTTGATCAAGATCTGACGCAGCCTCATCGGGTCGGTGCGGATGACCTGGGGGATCGGTCCGCGGCAGGCCGCTGAGAGCTTCAGGCCGTTGTCGAGGGCCTTGGAGTGCATCAGGCTTACGACGTCGGCGACGACCTGGCCGGGGTCGGAATCGATCTTGTGGATCGACATCATCCCCGCGTCGATCTTGCACATCTCCATGGCGTTTGTTGATCAGCTGAAGCAGGTGCCCGCCGTTGTCGCGGATCGTCTGTACGAGGTCGAGGGACTCTTTTTGCCCCTGGAGGCTGTGGGCCAGCAGGTCGGTACAGGCGTAGATCGCGGAGATCAGCGTTCGGGTCTCATGGGCGATCCGGGCTAGGAATTGGTCCTTCATACATATGGGCCCGTCCTTCCCCCCGTCCATCCATACTATAGGCTCAGACCCCGGCATTGAGCCGGCCCCACGCCTCGAGCGTCGTAAAAATACGGTCGAGCCAGTCGGATTCCAGCGGGGGTCGTTGTGCATTCTCAGGGTCCAGCGGCAGCAGCAGCTCAAAACCCGGGCCCAACGGTGGGGCGGGGTGGATCCTCAGGTCCCCGCCGTGGTGGTGGGCGATAAAGAAGGCGGCCAGCATGTCCAGGCCCAGGTCACGGGGTTGGGCGTTGGCCGGGGTGACCGCTGAGAACAGGGATTCGATCTGCGCCGCGTCCCACGGCTGGGGGCCACCGGTAAACAAGACCCTTACCCCGCTGGAATCGCCGCGCAGGTCGGTCTGCTGCATCGAGATTTTGATGCTGCTGGGCTCATTGATCAGCGCGGCCTGGCGCGACAGCAGGATATCCATGAGCCTCGCGATCATTCTCTGATCGCCGGTGACTGGGGGCACTTGAGACAGATCTAAATCGAATCGCACCCCCTTCTGCTGCCAGGTGTGAGCATTGACGTCGATCTGGTCGCGGACGAGGTCCGCCAGCTGGACGCTGTGGCTGAAGGTGTAGTCCGAGTCGACGGTCGCGTTGACGACCTCGTCGACCGCGTCCACGAGTCGTTGGCTCTCGGTCTGGGCCAGGGTCCAGAGGTCGCCCCAGTCCATCGAAGAATCGGCGAGTTTCTCGCCAACGCCTACGGGCACGAGGTCGAAAAAAGCTTTCAAAGCGGTCATGGAATTGCGGACCCGGCAAGTGAGGCTGGCGGCCAAGACGGTGAAGCTGCGCACCCGGTCGAGGATAATCATCCGCTGAAGCACGCCCAGCTTCTCACGCAGCAGGATATCGCGCTCGCGCTGGACCTGGAAAAACTCCATCGCGGTCAGCAGCACGGTCCGCAGCTCGCGGATGTCCCACGGCTTGGCGATGTACCGGAACACCGCCCCGGAGTTAACCGCGTCGATGGCGTCGTCGAGGTCCGAGTACGCGGTGGTGATGATCCGGATGATGTCGGGGCGCGTCTTGCGGACCTTGCCCAGGAGATCGACCCCGGTCTGCCCCGGCATGCGTTGATCGGTGATGAGCACACCCACGGGCTCGCTGTCGGGCTCTTCTAAGATGTCGATAGCCCGCTGGGCGTTCGGGGCGGTGAGGACCTGGAAATCTTCGGAGAACGCCTTGCCGAAGTATTTCAGCGCCTGCTCCTCATCGTCGACATAGAGCACCGCGAACTTCTTGTAATCGTAACCTCGGTTCATGAGTCACTTATCCCGTGCAGGGGCCAGGGGCAGATCAAGAGATACCTCAGTATACTCATCTTTTTCACTTTGAACGCGGATCTGCCCCCCGTGGTTCTTGACGATCGTGTGGCAGATACTAAGGCCCAGCCCCATCCCTTGGCCCACCTCGCGGGTGGTGTAGAACGGGTCAAAGATTCGCGATAAGACGTCGGGGTCGATCCCCACCCCGTTGTCCCAGAATTTGACCAGCAACCGCTCGCCGCTGCGTTGGGCGGTGACGCGGATCACGGGGTGGCGCCTGTGGCTGATCTCGGCGACCGCGTGCAGGGCGTTGACCAGGAGGTTGACGAAGACCTGGCTGATCTGGCTTTTGGACCCCAGGACCGGGCAGTCTATGGCCACGTCGCAGTCGATATACTGGCCGTTGCGCAGGTGAGCGGTGAACCGCATGGCGATGTCGAGCGCGTTTTCGATATCGAACCGTTGCCGCTTGTCGGCTTCTTCGGGGTAGGCAAAGGCCCGCAGGTCGGTGATGATATCGCGGATGCGGTTCATCCCCTCATTGATGTCGTTGAGGGTGTCCTTGGCGTCGTCGTCGAGTTCGGTCGACGCGTCCCGTAGCAGCTGGGCGGCGGTGATGGTGTAGTTGAGCGGGTTGTTGATCTCGTGCAGCAGCCCGGCGGCGAGGCTGCCCAGGGCGTTCATCTTCTCACTCTGGATCAGCTGGGCTTCGGTGGACTGGAGGCGGTTGAGGGTCTGCTCGAGCTCTTCGTTGCGTTGCCGCAGGTTCCTCCTCAAGCTGGCCTCGCCCAGGAGGTGCCTGATGCGTGTCTTGACCTCGACCATGCTAAACGGTTTGGTCAGGAAGTCGTCGACGCCGCGCTCGAGGGCTTCGATCTTCGAACCGTCGTCGGCGCGGGCGGTGAGCAGGATGATCTTGATGTCCCGGGTGTTGGCGTTTTTCCGCAACTGCCGGCACACGTCCAGGCCGTCCATCCCGGGCAGCATCAGGTCCAGCAGGACCAGATCGGGTTGTTCTTGTTGAGCGGTGTCCAGGCCCGACGGGCCTTCGGCCGCCTGCAGCACCCGGTACTCGTCCATGAGGCTCGACACCAGGAACTGGCGCATATCGGTCTCATCTTCGACGACCAACACCCGGTAGTCGCCGCTGCCGACCTCTCCGGGGTCGGCTTGGTCCTGGTCGGTATCCACCGGGACGGATCGATCGGCGGCGCGGAACGTGCTGGCGAACGGGTCTGTGGGCGGGTCCGGATCCGGGGGCTCGGTTTCAGGGCCGGCGTGCGAGCCGCGCAGCCCCAATGGCAGCTCGACCACGAAGGTCGTTCCTTGGCCGACCTCACTGGTAGCGGTTAGCTTGCCGTCGTGTTCCTCGATGAGTTCTTTGCACAGCGCCAGGCCCAGGCCCACGCCCTGGTACTTGCGGGTCGAGGACCCATCGGCTTGGCGGAACCGGTCGAACACGTGCGGCAGCTGGTCCTGGGCGATCCCGATGCCGGTATCTTGGACCTCGACGCGGGCGTATTTGCAATTGCCTGCCCAGCGGGTGACGATCCGCCCGCCGGGATCGGTGAATTTGATCGCGTTGGATAACAGGTTCAGGAAGACCTTCTCGAGCCTCGAGGTGTCGCCGCGGATCATCAGCGGCTGGGGATCCCCATCGGCGCAGAGCTCAATCCCCTTCCGGGCCGCTAGGTGCCGGATCGAATCCACGATCCCCGGCACAAACGTGCGCAGGTCGATCGGCTGCTTCTCAATCATCAGCCCACCTTCTTCGAGGCGGATGACCTCGAGCATGTCGTTGATCAGCTTCAGCAGGCGCAGGCCGTTGTTCTTGACCATCACCAGGGCCTGGCCGACCTCCTCATCGAGGGGTGGGTCGCGGTGAAGGAGGAGCTCGACGGGCGATAGGATCAGCGTCAAGGGGGTCCGCAGCTCGTGGTTGACGTTGGCGAAGAACTGGGACTTGAGCCGGTCCATCTCCGCCAGTTCTTTGTTGCGGACATCCAGCTCGTGGCGCAGGCGGAAATCCTCGAACCGGCCTTTGGCTTTGAAAAAGTTCGACGTCACGCAGATGATCGCGGTCAGCGCCAAGAAGAAGATGTTGTTGTAGAGGATATCGTGGTGGATCAGCGTCTGGTGGTGGAGGTGGTGCAGGAGGCAGGCTGTGAGGTACATCGCCAGCGTGATCATGCACGCGAACAAGGTCTCGCTCAACCCCCACGGCAGCAGGACCCCGACCGCCAGGATGACCAGGTTCAGCCCGGCGTAGTAGGGCGACACGGCCCCTTCCGAAGCGTAGATCATCCAGCTGATGGCCAGGTTGACCACCAGAACCCACGACAGCCCCAGGAGGCCGACGTACCGCCGCCCGATCGCCGTGAAGTGCAGGGCTAAGATCCCCGCGGTCACGACGTCGACCAGGAGACGGATCTTGAAGAACGGCCACACCAGGTGCAGGCGTTCATAGACCAGGAAATCCAGCAGGCTGCCTGCGGGCACCAGGATCAGGACCAAGATACACCCGACTTTGGAGTACGACAGCCGCACCTCACGGTCGGCTTCTTGGTACGCGTTGAGCAGGTAGGATCGGTCGAGTTCCTGTCTCATGGCGACTCGGTTGCCTTTCGGGTCTCCAGAAAGATATTCGTGCCCGTCGCGTCGGTGAGCACCCGGCTGGGCCACGGCCCCGGCGCTAAGGCCAGCACGTCATCTTCGTCACGCAGCAGCAGGTTCCAGTCCTGGAGGTGTTCCATCACGCCTTTCGCGGGGTTGTTGACGTGTACGTTCGTGGCGATAACCAATCCGCCGGCGAAGGTCCACTGTTCGAACAGACGCAGCAGCCGCTTGCAGATCCGGTCGGAGAGGTAATCGAACAGCCCGGCGCAGTACACCAGATCATAGGCGGGCTCTCGGTGGGAAGCCCCGTCGGAGGCTTCTTTGAGCAGGTGGTGGATCGACCGGTGGATGAACCTCACCTCGGTCTTGCGTCCGTGGGCCGAGATCGCCTCGTAGATCCTCTCGGACGCGAAGTCGAGCGTCTGCTGGTTGAAATCCAGCAGCTCGATCTGGCAGTCATCGGACAGCTGGCTGCCGCGGATGAACCGGAACACCTCCGCGGCGGGCCCACAGCCGATGTTGAGCACGCGCAGCCGGCGGCCCGGCCCGGCGACCCGCCTGGCCTCGGACTCCAGGTATTGCACGAGCCGGTCGACCCGGTTGCGGTGCCCCTGTGCGGTGCCGGTCCGCAGGAAGATCGCGTTGACGATCTGGGCGTAGGTGCTGCCGCCTTTCCACGGGTCGTCGAGGATCATGTTGACCATCTCATAATCGCCGGCGTACCCCAGCGGCTTGGTGTACGACCGGTGCAGGAACGGCGAGCACATCATCAGGGGGTGCAGCTCGCGACGCGCGTAGGCTTTGTGGACCGACGACTCGTCTTCGGGGACCTGACGCGCTTCGTCGTCGAATTCTCCGAACAGCTCGTCGAGCTTAGGGGCGACCATCGCGTCTACATCGGCGACGAACTCTCGCACCAGATCGCTGGGCGTGCCGTTGTCTCGGATCCCGGCTAGGGCCTCGCCGTGTTCGAGCCAAAGGCTCAATTCCTCGAGGAAGTTGTGGGCTTTGCCGACGATCAACTCGAACGAGGGCCGCAGCCGCTGATTGCCCTGTTCCCATTGCTGAACGAACCCGCGCACCTCGTCGCGCAGCTCCGGGCCGGGGGAGAGGTCGATCAGATCGGACCAAGGGTCCACGAGTGTCGCGGAGACGATCAGCAGCAAACCGGTGCTCACGAGGTTGTTGACCACCGCCTTGCCGGTGTAGATCGTGCGCTGCCCGCGGCGGATCTGCACGTCGTGGAGCACCTCACTCATCTGGACGATCGAGTAGGGGTTGTAGACCTCCAGGACGACCAGGTTGCGGCTAAGGCGCATGAGCGTACCGCGGGCCTCGATACCCTGGCTGTTACGGAACAGCACAAGGCTATCCATGGTCGCCGTAGGATCAGTCGTCGTGGATCCCATATAACGTTGTCCCCCAGGACCTGTCCGATGCGGATCAGGGCCCGTGCCCGCCGGCGAACCGGATCGGTTCACCGAAGGTTATCCAATCGAAGCATCACACGGCATCTATCGTGTTGACGTTTCGATCGATCCGGGTTTGGGTCTGTACCAAAACCTTGCTACTTGGATCCATCTAGAACAAAGCCACACGGTCCAAAGGCACACCATGCGATGGTGTCAGGAGTCACTAAAGAACCCCTAGAGAAAGACCCTTCTCAGCTACCATGACCATCGCTGCTTCGCTACGGCTAGCCATTGGGCAGACTGCGTCAAACTCAAACCTCCGTAGAACTGGTCGGCGTAAACGCGAGCCCTGTTGGCATCGCGCCGCAGACGATGCTGTAAATGAATCGTTGACTCGCCCATCATCCCCAAGATACCGTGCAATGACGTTCACTCATCCCTCGACACACGATACGCTCATGGACTTTAGTATACCTACGTTAAATAGATTTCAACACCCTGCAAGGGGTGTCCTCATGAATTCATGGCAAAGAAGTTGATGTTCAAGCGCGTGCTGATGGCAAACTTGTATAAAAATAGATGTTCATTTTGTGCGCCATGCTTGGAGGCGTTCTAAAGACGTTTGGCCCACCGGCCGCCGAAGCCTTTCACCCAGGCCACAGGCCATCAAACGTTAACCCCTTATGTGAAGCGGTTCATGGGATGATGAACGGGATGCGATGGATACGCGACGCGTGTAGCCCAAGCTTGAAACAAGTTCTCAGGTTAAGGTTGATCCCGGAGTCGATAGCCTGTGTCTTGGTTGGATTTCGTTCGAGTCAATCGTTACAAAAAAAATAAGTAACTCAACGTGGAATAAGCGGGGATTGGATGTATGGAAGGTCTTGAGATCTACCATCGACGGCTCGACACATCACCGCACCCCGCATCGCTGTGAGGCAGGATGGCCGTGTATCATAGAATGGCCGGCTGGTTACGGCAGGTGTATTTCTTGACCCACACGCAGGCGCTGGGGGTGCAGGCCGGGATTGGCTGCCTGGATGTCGGACCAACGCTTCCCGTCGTTGTACACGCGTTTGGCGATCGACCACAGCGTGTCTCCCCGTCGGATGACGTAGGCGTTGCCGTAGGACTGATGAGACGGGTCATAGGCGGGCGGTGGCTCGTACACCTGCTGTTGTGGCGTGGCCGCCAAGCCCGGGTCTTGATACGCCATCGACGGGCCGGTGGCCGCCAGCTCATGCGGCAGCGGGCCGGTGTGGAGCACCGGTTCATACGGCGCCGCCTCGACCAGCTCTTCGCGGGTGTGGGTGTTCTCGCACCCAAGAAGGCTAATGAATCCAACCACGGCCCATATTTTCAATAACGCATCCATACGTTGCCGTCCTTCTAGAAAAGGGTTTGCTATCCAATCACTCCGCACGGGCGGACCAGATCAAGCTTTGTTGACGCGAAAATATACGCATCTATGACTGGTGGCACGCCCGACGCGGTGGGTGTTTACACGGTGCGTGTCACCGCATCGACAAGGGATTTTCACCCATGATCTATTTATCGTCAATCCAATAAATCCCGCTCCATGAATTCATGAGTTCATGGATTCACGGCTCTGCGGATGTTCGCTGAGATGGGGTCTCGATGCGCTCGGCCTCAAGCACCGCGTCGGTGCCCCGACGCGGTGCAGGGCTGCCAAGACACGTGCCTATACCGAGCCGTCCTTTCATATCAAGGGATGCATAGCTCCGCTGGTATGGGGCGGCTATCGCTAGCTCGGTACCGGCCCAGAAGACGGGGCCCGCGGCTAACCATATGGGTGCAGACCCGCGGTTTCGTCGAGGTCAAAGAGGACGTTCATGTTCTGAACCGCTTGACCGCTGGCGCCCTTGATGAGGTTGTCGATCGCGGAAAAGACGATGACCCATCTCTGCTGGTCGGTCCCGACCACCCGCACCGACACATCGCAGAAATTCGTCCCGGCGACGTGGCACACGTTGGGCAGTCCGCGACGCACACGCACAAACGGCTCGGCCCCGTACGCCTGCTCATAGACCGAGTACAAGTCCTCCTCGGTCAAGCCCGGCTTGGCGGGGTGGGCATAGATCGTCTCAAGGATCCCCTGGCCAATCGGCAGCAGGTGGGGAACAAACGTCGCCTCAACCGCAGCCCCGCCCACCGCCGTGAGCGTTTGGTTGATCTCCGGCCCGTGGCGGTGGCCGCCGATCTGGCCGTAGGGACCAAACCCGCCGTACTGCTCGGCCAACAGCAGGTGTGTGGCCGGTTTCCTGCCCGCCCCGCTTGCCCCAGACGCCGCGTTGATCATGATGGGGTTGGGCGCCACCACCCCCGCCCGCAGCAGCGGAGCCAGGCCCAGCGCCGCGGCCGTGGGGTAGCAGCCCGGGTTGGCGATCAGCTTGGCGCGGGGCAGGTCGTCGCGGAACAATTCGGGCAACCCGTAAACCGCGTGGCGTAGATGAGCCCGGTCGCCGTGTGCTTGGCCGTAAACCGTTTCGTACACCGCGGGGTCGCGGAGACGGTAGTCCGCCGAGAGGTCGACTACGCGCAGCCCAGCATCCAGCAGCTGCGGCACGTAGTTCATCGACACCCCGTGCGGCAAGGCAACAAAGGCCACATCGGCTTGCTGGGCGATCGCGGCCGGGTCGATCGGGCGGCAGATCGCCACATCGCGGGCCACCACATGATCGAGCTTAGGGAAAATGGTACGGATGTCGGTCGGCTCATCACGGGCGCTGGCCAGGTAGGTCACCTCAGCCTGGGGGTGGCCTTGGAGCAGCTGGATCAGGTGCAGCCCGGTGTAGCCGGTGGGCCCGAGGATCGCGGCGTTGATCGTCATGCGGGCATTGTGGCCGATGACCGGGCCCGGATCAATCAAACGGATAGTCCGGCCACCGATGGATACTGCCACGATTCTTTACCGCGACGAGAAGGTGTCCGAGGTTCGCAGCGCCACCGATACCGTATTTCCAAGCGCGAGGCGTAGGCCTCACCCACCCGGACGCGGGGGCGCCCATGATCGGGACACGTCGTTTAATCCCCCGTTAGCACAAACCGTTCCAGCGCCGTGGCCACGCCGTCGCGATCGTTACTGGGCACCATCACGTCGGCAGCCACACGCACCGAGGGCCACGCGTTCTCTACCGCCACCCCCAGGCCAGCCCAGCGGATCATGCCCAGGTCATTGGGGGCGTCCCCGATCGCCATGACCTGCCGCCTGGGCACCCCAAGGTGTTGGGCGAGCATCGCCACCGCGGTACCTTTGTCGACCCGAGGGTGAAGGACCTGGATCATGTGCTCGTCGCTGGTCGTGACCGTCACCGTCGCCCCAAAAGCTTGGCGGATCACGCTTCGGACCCGCTGGAGACGGGCCGGCGGGGCCAAGAACATCAGCTTCGTAGCGGGGATATGCAGAAAGTCCCCCAGCGGGCCCAGGAAATCGGGGACGAATTCTTTGGCCGTCTCCGTGGGCAGGGATTCATCGACGCGGTCGGTGTACCACCGGTCGAGGATCTCAACACTCACGGCCACCGTCGGTTCGATCCGGCGGGCCACGCGCACCATACGCCGGGTCAGCGCCGGATCGAGCGGCTGGTGGAAGACGTGCTGGCCCCGGGGTTGATCGTAGATCAGCGCCCCGTTGTAGTTGATCTGCAAGGTCTCCAGGCCCAGGTACTCGTAGATCACCCGCACCGACCGCGGCGGTCGCGCCGAGGCAAGGACCACGTCGACCCCGCTGGCCGCCACCCGTGACACGGCGTCAGCCGAGCGCCTGCTTAAGGCTTTGTTCGAGCGAAGCAGGGTGCCATCGAGGTCGATCGCCACCAGCTTCACGCGGTCGTCGTCGACGCAACGGACGGGCGGATCGGCTCTACGGGCAGCGGGTTGTGGCGTCGGTTTTGCCATGGACCTTGAAAGAAACTTTATTTTTATAACAAGTATAGAAGGCGATCGGGAGGTAAACCAGTTTCCTCAAGCGATCACCCCCCACCCCCGGTAGAAGGCGCGTTCTATCAAGGCGCAGCCAGGGCCTTAAGGCCCTGGCCCGATCCTTACTGCGGCGCATTGGGCGTCAAACCAAGAAGCAACTCGGTGACGGTAAACTCCACTCGCGGGATCGCTGATTCGAGCCGCACGTCCGGGGGCAGGTCGATATCGACCAGCTTCGACACGGCTTCTGACTCCAGGCTGTTGTAGATCTCTTGGCCGGTGAGCCTCAGCTCGGCCCAGACGATGGTCTCGCCGCTTTTGATCTTTTTGATCTCGTCGACCGGCCCCGAGATCTTGATCGGCTTATCGAGCACGATCAGGTCGTCCTGATCATCGCTGACGACCCTGATCGAGTAGTTTTGCAAAGACTTCCACGGCGCCACCAGAAGGATCGGAACGCTCTTAAGCTCGTGTTCATCGGTCGGCTTGCGGACGGTGATGGTCACCTGCGAGGTTAGGGGCTCGATCGTCTTGGCCGTGAGGGGTAGCCACCAGGGGTCCTCGCGTTGACCAGGTAACTTCGGCTGGACCGGGATGATGCGCACCGGTGTCGGTCCCCAGAGCATGTTCTCACTGAGTTCTTTAATCTGTTCTTTCTGGGTTGGGGTCAGCTGCACCTCCAACCCGGGAAGCTGCGTGGGGTTGCCGCTGGCACGGTCCATGAGCTGGCGGGGCAGCGAGATATCTGCCTCGGGCGGGTCGATGACCACCGAACCGATGCCCTCATCCAGCTCTTCGAAGAGCTGAGTGGTCGATATTGTCAAAGACTGTTGCTTTACCTCCACCACCCTGACATCGAGCACTTCGGGGTGGACTTCGACGAACGTTGTGCCCAGTTCACCCACCGCGGACTTTTCGAGGTGATCCCGCAGATCGACCTTAATCACCAGCTCGGGCACGACGTCGCCTTGGTCTTGACTCTTGACCACGGCCTGTTGGGGGCTGATCTCCAGCTCCAACGGTTTCTTGAGCAGGCCCGTCAGGGTCGTGTACTGGCTGGTGGCGCAGCGGACGGTGACGGTCACGCCCGTTAGCTCGGACGGGGCGATGATCAGGTCCTGACCAGCGGGGGGCACGAACCGGACGTCGAACTGGATCGGTTCCTGAAGCTTGATGTTCTCGCTCTCGGCGTACAGCCAGATCAGCACCGTGATCATCGTTACGATCACGAGGGTTTGCGTGTACTCCCACATTCTTGTTTTGGTCGCGGCGTTCATGGGTGTCCTTGCATCTTACCCCCCGGAGCCCGATGGGCCGTCACCTTCCCGCGGTTCGGCGGGGATCTGCAGCTGGCCCAACCCCTGGACCAGCCGGGTGCGCAGCTGATCGATCGATAGCCGCCGCGCCAGCTGGCCCCGCTCGGCCAGGCTCACGTCGCCGGTTTCTTCACTGACGACGATCACCAACGCGTCGGACTCCTGCGACAGACCGATCGCCGCCCGGTGCCTCGAGCCCAGCTCCGAGCTGAGCTGTTCACCCTCGGCCAGCGGGAACTGGACGCCCGCGGCCAACATGCGATCCCCCTTGATCACCACCCCCATATCGTGCAACGCGCTGCCGGGCCAGAAGATCGTGTTGATCAGCTCGCTGGTCACGTCCGAGTTGAGCTTCACCCCGGCGTCGACCACCCCGGTGAGCCCCACCTGGCGCTCGATCGCTACCAGGGCGCCGATTTTGTTCTTGCTTAGGTACGCGACCGCCTCGAGCACCTCCTCGATCACCCTCGCCTTGCGCAGGCCCCCGCCACGGAAAAACCGCGCCTCGCCCAGCCGCACCAGCCCGCGACGCAACTCGGGCTGGAACACGATCACCAGCGCCAGCGACGCGAACCCCAGGAAGTTGCGGTAGAGGAAGCTCAGCCGTTCGAACGCGTTGTCGTCGCCCAAGACCCGGATCAGCAGCGTGCCGAGGATCAGGATCAGCGCCACGCCCTTGATCATCCCCGCCCCGCGCGTCCCGTGCAGGAAGCGCAGCACCATGTAGACCAACGCCCAGATCGCGATCAGCTCCAGGACCACGATCCACAGCGGGTACGTCTGGGCCCGTCGCAGCACCTGTTCTAAACGATAGATAAATGACTCGGGGTTCACACCGACCTCGACCAATAATCTTTAGACATCCCTACCGCCAACCCGGACACGATACCTGCCCCGGAAGAATCTGCGACACGACTCGTGGACGCGACACGGGGATCCCCGGGGTGAGAGTCATTACCGATACGTTACGTTGCCCGCGTTGCGTGTCCATCTACCATCATATCGGCCGGCCCCCGATCGACGCTGGCAAAATCGGCCTGCGGCGACTACCGTCTCGGCACCGCCGGCGTTATGATGTTGCACTCCATGCAGTGACCGCAGCTGTAACGGGCGGTTGGGTGTCTGAGCGTCTCACGATCTTGATAGGGCTAATGCGATGAATCTTCCAATGGATCCAACTTCTCAAGCGGTGCCGGGCCACCTGCCAGCCCAAACCGGTGGCGTCTACAACGCGGCGATGGCCCAGGTGCCGTACCAGCGTTACCGGGAGATGACCATCGATGAGCTGCTGCTGGAGAACCGGGTGATCTTCCTCGTGGGGGAGATCAATTACTCCTCCGCCACCGGCATCATCATGAGGCTGCTGCACCTCCAGAACCAGAAGAAGGGGGTGGACATCAACCTGTACATCAACTCCCCCGGCGGCAGCGTCGACGACACGCTGGCAATCTACGACACGATGCGCTACCTCAACTGCGACGTGGCCACGTACTGCATCGGCCGCGCCCAGAGCGGCGGGGCGGTGATCCTCGCTTCGGGCACTAAGGGTAAGCGGTACATCCTTCCCCATGCTCGGGTGATGATCCATCAGCCGTTCGGGGGTCTGACCGGCCAGGCGTCCGACGTGCAGATACAGGCCGAGGAGATCCTCAAAGCCAAGCAGCAGATCAACGACATCCTCGCCCGCCACAGCGGCAAGAGCGTCGACCAGGTCCAGTCCGATTCGGAGCGCGACCGTTACTTCTCGGCCACCGAAGCCAAGGAGTACGGCCTCGTCGATGAGGTCCTCGACGATCCTGGCACCAAAGATAAAGACGACAAGAAGAAGTAACCAACCTTGCCCCGGGGTGGATGGGGCGGCTGGGGTCCCTTGCCTGCGGTGGCGCCACGCATCGGGTGTCAAATCATCCTGTTGCAGATATCTTTGAACCTGCGGAAAGCGGTACTGCGTACAAAAAGCGTATCGCCGATTCGTCCGGGCCGCGCATGCATGGCGAAACCGCCATCATGGAGCGACCCGTTGCGGATTCACCGGCGCCGTTGGTGCACAGAGAGCAGCCCGCCAAGCGCGATGACCGTTAGCGCCACCGCGGTGGTCGGCTCGGGGATACCGCCGTCGGTGATCGTGCCCTCGAAGGCCAGCGACAGCGGCCGGGTCGGGTCGCCGTTGAACAAATCGACCGGGTTCATTCCCCCGGTCCCTTCAAAGAAATTGTGCGAAAAATTGCCGTTGACGTCAGCATCAGCCAAACCCAATGAAGCCCCGAACGGCGTGACGACGTTACCGGTCTCTTCGGTTTGGAAGTCCGTGCTCGAGATTAAGAACGGCAGGAACCCGTACCGGTCGGTCGTGCCGATCAGCCCCGTGGCGTTGCTCTGAGAAAACGCGGCCAGCCCGCCGCCGCTATTTATGTAATCGATGACGTCATCGCTGTGGTCGTTGAGGAATCCAAGCTCCGCCGCTGAGAGCATGCCGCCGTGGTCGCTGGCGACGACGATCGCGCTGTAATCGTCCAGGGCGCCGCGGAAATCAGGCAAGGCGTTGAGGTCTGCGGCGTCGAAGACGTCGAAGTCACCGGCCGGGAAACCTAAGGCGCTGGTAAGGAACGGCGCTTCGTGGGCGTTGCCGCTGGGCACCGCGACGGTCTTGGACTCTACGAACAAGAATTTTTCCGTCGATCCGGCCCGGGCAAAGGCGATCGCGGTCGTGGCTAGGCTCGCGGCCCCAGCGGGATTGTCCCCGAAGTTCGCGTGCCAGATCGGGTCGTGACCCGAAATAAAGATCGCCCCGCCGTACGCCACGCTGCCGAACCAGGACGAAACTGCCCAACAGGCTACGCACGTCAATCGAAACGCCGTCTTCATGTCAACATCTCCTCAGTGGGCCATACACGCGAACATTAACAATCTAATTTATTAGAAAGGCTCATTATACAGCTTCCAGGCCTGATGAGTAACAACTAAAGAATAACAATGACTAAATAAGTGAAGGTTTTCGCGAAGAGCTCCTGCGTTGTAACCAGGGTCGATGTGCGATACAATAATAAGTAAATGTCATGCAAGGGTGGATATGCCTCGGGTCTGGAGAGAAACCTTAATCCCCTGGAGGAAACCTCGATGAGATGGTTCGGATTGACTTTAGCGAAGATTGTTTCGTGCACGCTGGCCGCGGCAGTCGTGGCTACCCCCACCTTGGCCCAGACGACCGTCGGCGGGTTCATCGATTCAGACACGCTCTGGTCCGCGGCCGACGGGCCGTTCATCGTCGATCAGAGCATCCTGGTGACCAACAACGCGACTCTGGCCATCGAGCCCGGCACGCAGGTGCGGTTTGCCCCGAACCGTGGGCTGGTCGTGTCATCGGGGCAATTGATCGCGCGGGGCACGGAGACCGACAAGATCCATTTCCGGGCCGATGCCGATTTCGATGGTGAAATAAGCGACGACGATCGCTGGGGGTTCATCGCGTTCGCGGATGATGCGGTCGACGCGATGTTCGATGCGAACACCGATGAATATATCGGCGGATCGATCCTCGAGCACACGATCGTCGAGCACGCTGGGTCGACAGGCGACGCCGCTGTGAGCATCAATGAAGCGGCGCCGTTCATCAACCGTTCGTGGATCCGCGACAACCGCAACGTCGGCATCAACGCGTCGCTTGCACACGGGATCCGTGTAACAGAAAATACGATGACTCGTAACGCCACCGGGTTAGAAATCAACGATGCCGATGACGCACGAGTAACCCACAACACCATCACTTCCAATCGCACCGGGGCGGGTTTCAATGTACTGAACAACGCGACCGTGTCTTTTAACACGATTTCCGAAAACACCAGTATAGGAGCGTTTCTCGAAGATCCGGTCAATTCGGTGATCTCCAATAATCTGTTCCTAGACAACGAAGGTGAGGGGATTGTTATCAGTGGCTCTCGAAATTCACGCTTTGACGATAACATGATCTCCGGCAACTTCGCCAGCGGCGGCGGCTCGTCTGATGGCGCGTTGGTGCTGGATTTCTCGGGCGGTGATAGGATGACCCTTTCGGGTAATCGGATCGTCGACAACCTAAGCAATGGGGTGCGCGTCAATCGCAATTTTGGCGAACTGATCTTGAGCGATGACCCGCTTAACCCGACCATGATTTTCAGCAACGCGGGGGTGCAGATCCTCAACGACGCCCCCTTCGATCTGGGCGAAAACCCCGAGGACGACGGCAACGTCGACGCCTCGAACGTGTTCTGGAACACGATCAACCCCGACACGATCGCCGAAGGGATCGTCGACTTCTTCGATGATGTCAGCCGCGGCATTGTATTCTTCGAGCCGTTCTTCGAACCCCTACCCGGGGACGCGAACCTCGACGGGACGGTGGGGTTCGTCGACTTCATTCACTTCCAGGGCCACTTCGGCCAAGACGGCGGGTGGATCGACGGAGATTTCAACGGCGACGGGACGGTGGGCTTTATCGACTTCCTGATCCTCCAGGGTAACTTCGAAGGCTCATCGGACGAGGCCGCGGTGCTAGCTCAATTCGCGGCCGTGGTGCCCGAGCCGTCAGCGTTACTGTGCCTCTCGCTGCTGGTGCCTCTCGTGCCTGCTGTTAGTCGGCTACGGTCACATCCCCAAACATAGAGCCTGGTGACCCTTTCATCCCAGGCTCATCAGCTCGGCGCGGTTCTACAGGATTCACGGATAACCCCCGGCTGTGGTGGGTACACTGGTTCCCAGGCGTGATCGCCGAAGATCGTTGCTTGACAGGTATCGCCACAACGAAAGGCTGCGCGTGCTCGACGGGCCGATACAAGAGTTTTTAAGCTACTGCCGGGTCGAGTGCGGGTTTGCGCCCGCGACGCTCGAGGCATACGCCGCGGACCTGCGGGAGCTGGCCCGGTGGCTCGAAGACCTGGCGGTGACCGATTGGCGGTCGCTGGACCTGACCCTGATCGTCGCGCACATGCGCGAGCTGGACAGCCGCGGGTTAGCGGTCAGCTCGATCGCCCGGCACGTGGCGACGATCCGGGTTTTCGGGCGGTTCCTAGCCGCCAATGGCCGCACCGACCGCGACCCCGCGGAGCTGATTACCCAGCCCACCGTCTGGCAGACCATGCCCGGCGTGCTCACCCCCCAGCAGATGCAGGCCCTGGTCTCCTCCCCGGACCCGGACGACGAGCTGTCCCTGCGTAACGTCGCCCTGCTGGAGCTGCTCTACGCCGGCGGCCTGCGGGCCAGCGAGTGTGCGGACCTCGACCGCGACCGGGTGTTCATGGACCTCGGGGTCGCGCGGGTGATCGGCAAAGGCGACAAGGAGCGGATCGTGCCGATCGGCAAGCCCGCCCTCGCGGCGACGAAACGGTACCTCGACGAGCTGTGGCCCGTGCTGGTGACGCGCGGCCAAGGCAAGAAGCAGACCGAGAAGCACGCGGTGTCGCGGTTATTGCTATCGCGCACCGGCCGGCCGATCACCCGGGTGACGGTCTGGCAGATCGTCACCCGCCACGCCCGCCGCTCCGGGTTGGGACATGTCCACCCCCACGTCCTGCGGCATTCGTTCGCCACGCACCTGCTAGCCGGCGGGGCCAACCTACGCCTGGTTCAAGAGCTGCTGGGCCACGCCAACATCAACACCACGCAGATCTATACCCACGTCGATTCGTCGCGGCTCAAAGAAGTGGTACGCGAGTTCCACCCCCGGCCGTGAGTGACCTGTCCCCTTGGAACCGGTCCAGTTTGATGTTTCATAAACGGGGTCGAAGATAGACAGGTCGCAACCCCCCTGATCTAAGCGTTTGATACCCATCCCGGATGAAATGACGACACGATCCGTGTACGCGGCAGGTTAATTTTCAGTATCCAGCGCCTGCCCGACGCGGGACTTTGATACGCGATGCGTATATCGACGGTTGGAGGCCAACGGCGAAACAAGACGACCGCCTCAGCCGCGGGCCCGCGGTCACTACGGGTCATCCTTAACACCACGATCAAGAACAACCCGACACGGCGACCCCGACCGCCATAACCCTCGACCATCAAGACCGTCGCTTGCATCATCCGGAGCAGGCAAGTGGCCTCGGTGGGATTCGAACCCACATGGGCGTGAGCCCACGGGTTTTTGAAACCCGCGTGTATACCAGTTCCACCACGAGGCCGTCTGGCGGTAATCGGATCGGTCCGGCCAGTTTATGGGGTTTACCTTACTCGGTCTAGTACCCCGTCAGCCGTGGCAGGGCCGTTTAATTCTCTGTCGTAGGGATAGCCGATGAGATTAAGGTAGAGTTTGGCGTTAGCCCCTGAGGTCATGGAGGACCTGACGATGTCCGATCAACCGTTATCTGTTGTGTTTAGCGAGATCCCGGACCCACGGAATCCGTCGGGACGTCGTCACCCGTTGTCGGCGATCTTGACGCTGACCACGGTGGCGATGCTCGGGGGGGCACGCAGCCTCGAGGCGATCGCCCAGTTTGCCCGGGATCGCGGAGAGCCATTCACGCGGCTGCTGGGGTTTACCCGGGATCGCTCGCCGTGCAAAGCCACGTTCCACAATGTGTTCAAAGTGCTCGACACGACGATGTTCGAGCGGGCGATCCGCCGCTGGCTGGGGGGTCGTCGGATCGCCGGGTGGAAGGCGATCGCGGTCGACGGCAAGCGGCTATGCGGTACACAAGGCGAGCCACTGCCGGGGATCCACCTGCTGGCGGCTTACGCACACGAAGCTCAAGCGGCGATCGGTCAGATGGCGGTGGCGGCTTCCACCAACGAGCACAAGACCGCCCTGGCGATGTTGGATGTGATCGACGTGCAAGGGGCGGTGGTCACGGGCGACGCGATGTTTTGCCAGAAGGATCTATCGCGGAAAATCCTCAAGAAAAAGGGGATTATCTCTGGGCCGTCAAGGCCAACCAAGCTCAACTCCAAGAAGCGATCGCCGACGCGTTCAAACCCCACGACGACGCCCCGAGTTCTGAGCGTGAGCAGCGGCTGAGCCGCCAAGAACAGCAGACCGCTTCAAGCCTCAACAAGGGCCACGGCCGGATCGAAGCCCGCAAGCTCACCAGCACCACCGCCCTCAACGGCTACCTGGACTGGCCGGGGGTCAAGCAGGTCTTTCGACTCGAACGCACCCGCACGGTCCGAAATCAGACCACAACGGAAGTGGCCTACGGGATCACCAGCCTCTCGCGGGATCGAGCCGATGCCACCCGCTTGCTTGAACTCACCCGCGGCCACTGGGGGATCGAAAACCGCTTGCACTACGTCCGGGACGTGACGTTTGGGGAAGACGCCTGCCGTGTGCGGACCGGCCAGGCTCCGCAGAACCTCGCGGCGATCCGCAACTTGGCTGTGACGGTTCTCAACCACGCCGGCTGGAAGAATAAAGCCGCCGCCTTGCGACGCTACGCCGCCCAACCCCACGAAGCCCTTGCACTCATCCGAGGATCACCAACAGAGAATTAAACGGCCCTGTCAGCCGTGGAACGGACCGTCGGTGCCACGGTAGATCGGTTCAAAATGAACGTAAGAACCACGGGGTCCAGTAGGCGTGAGGATCAGGAGGACGCCCGGCGATGCGATGATCAACCCCGCGAGGGCTGCCGGGAATCAAGTATTCAATCCTCGATCGCTTCTCTTAGCGCCGTGGCCATCAGGCGGTAGGTCCCGCTGGGTAGCTGGGGATCCATGGCCGCTTTGCACGTTGCTCGAGTCGGGTTCGCCCACTACAACATGGCGGATGACCGTTGACCGTTCACCAGCCACCCAACCCCGCGTGCTCACCGGTGATACCCCCACCGGGCGGCTGCACCTGGGGCACTACGTGGGCTCGATCGAAAACAGGCTCGCCCTGCAAGACACCCACGCGTGCTTCTTTATCATCGCCAACACCCACGCCCTGACCACCCGATCCGAGGACCCCGCGGGCGTGACGGCGGATGTCCTCGAGATCACGATGGATTACCTCGCCGCGGGCCTGGACCCCGCCCGGTCGACGATCTTTATCCAGAGCGAGGTCCCCGCGATCGCGGAGCTGACGTGGTATTTCGCGATGCTTTTAGGGTACGGGCGGCTGATGCGCAACCCGACGGTCAAGGACGAAATCATCGTCAAGGACCTGGGTGAGAATTACTCGTTTGGGTTCCTGATGTACCCGGTGGGGCAGATGGCCGACATCCTCGCGTTCCGCCCCGCGCTGGTGCCGGTGGGTCAGGACCAGGTGCCCCACATCGAGATGACCCGCGAGATCGCCCGGCGGTTTAATGTGCTTTACTGCGGGGTCGATCCGCAGGCTGGGGATGAAGAACATGGGCGCAACGGCGTGTTCCCGGTCCCCGAGGCACCGGTGGGGCGCGTGGCCCGGCTCGTGGGCACGGATGGGAAGAACAAGATGAGCAAGTCGCTCGATAACGCGATCTACCTAAGCGACACCGCCAAGCAGGTGCAAAAGAAGTGCAACCGGATCTTCACCGGGCGGATGAGCGCCACCGATCCCGGGGTGATCGAGGGCAACCCGTTGTGGATCTACCACGACGCGTTCAACCCCGATACCGCCGAAGTTGAGGACATGAAGCAACGCTACCGGGAGGGAAAAATCGGTGACGGCGACTGCAAAAAAAGGCTGGGCGAGGTGATCAACACGCTGCTAGAACCGATGCGACAACGCCGAGCCGAACTCGAAGCCGATCCGGATCGGGTCATGGACGTCTTGCGGGACGGGACCCAGCGGGCCAACGAGGTCGCGGAGGAAACCCTCTGGTTAGCCAAGGAGGCGATGCGGTTTGATTTTTTCCCGCGACAGTTGCGGATCGCGTCGTCGTCGTGATCTACGCCTTTTTCTTGTTTAATGGCAAAGCCCGCAACACCCGGTTGACCGGGCCCCAGCAGCTTAGCCGGCACCAGAAGTTGAAGCCCTGATGCCACAGGCGAAGCCACAGCGGGCAGCCGCCCATGCCCGGGTCGGGGTAGCCGAATCTCTCTAGGTACCGTCCCATCATCGAGTTCATCATCCATTTGTCTTGCGGGGTGGTGTTGCGGGTCCAGGCGGCGATCCGATCTGGGTCAAGTTCCTGACGGGCCTTGCCCATCCACTGCGTCTCGTGCTCGAGGACCACGGAGGTCTGCGTCTGCGATTCAAGCTGCTGGGGCTCGAACGCCACGCCCACGAACCGGCACAGGCGCGTCATCGTCGCTGGCGGGTCCCGCAGCAGGTCCTCTAGCCGCACGTGGATAAAGTGATCTTGGTATTGATCCAGGTATTCCAAGCATGTCTTAGCCGCCCACCGCCAGACCATGCACTGCAGCCGCTTGTCTTTACGCGTCCAGTGGACCTTCATCATGGAGTTCGCCACGTCGCGCCCGTCACGGACGATGCAGATGATCTTTGCTTGCGGGAACCACTCGATGATCTGGGGCACGAACTCCAGGTGGTCGGGGGTTTTCTCCCCGACGCGCGGCTTGTCGTGCTCGTCACGGTACGCCTCGAGCATCGCCCGGAAAAGATGTTTGCAGTCAGGCGGGTAGGTGCGGAACTTTTCCAGCACCGAAGCCGGGTCGAGGTTCATGTCTATGAAACGGGGCTCGCGTTCGAGGGCGACGCAGAGTTTTTCATGGCTATCGAGGCCGGCAGCGGTGTCGCGGTGGCGGCGGTGGAACCCGTTGAGGTAATGGGTCTCCGGGGTCATCGCGATCTGGCTGTGGCGGTCTAGCAGTACCGCCAGGAGCGTTGTGCCCGAGCGCCCGCAGCCGACCACGAAGATCGGGTTGAACCCGCCTTGGTTGGGGTTCGGCTCGGGGTTTTCATGCTCTCGGGCCATGGTGTCTGTCTTATCGGACCATTAATTAATGGGTTCTACCAATCGACTATTTCCCGGGTCTACTTCTCAGCGCATGAACGCTTACCCGCGTTGCGGACCGCAGCAGCTGGGCAGCGGTCCCCAGCGTGGGGTAGGTCCACCACGCCTGCCACAGCATCGAGCAGGCGGACCGGTCATGGCCCGCCGCGGTGAGGTGCTTGGCGATCTGCCTGAGGTTCCACGCTTCGAGGCCACGGGCGCAGCGACGCACCGCTCGGTGCTGGCAGGTGGTCATCACGTGCTGGGCCGCGGCGACCCCGTAAAGCCCCAACTCGATCTTGGGCGTGCCGGTGAACGCGGATTCCCGCGGGGTGACGTTGCAGGTAACCGCGCATTGCGGGCGGTACAGGATCCCGCTAGCCAGATCGACGTAACGCAGGATCAGGTTGATGTCCTCGGCGCACCGCAGCCTCTCGAGGAACAACCCGGTATCGTCGAGCAGGCTGCGCCGGAGGATGCAGGTATTGAAGGAAGGGTAGTGGTGCTGCATCGTCGTCAACAGCGACTGCAGGCTGACCTCGTGCACCGGGGGGTCGTCGTTGATCTTAGAGCCCGAGGTGAGCAAGGGGCTATCCGGGAACCAGCTGGGGAGGGTGACCTGTCCGTTGTTCTCAGCCTGCATATCGGTGAAGTAGAAGTCGTGGTTGGACTTTTCGAGGGCCTCGACCCCCACTTGCAGGTGATCGGGCAGGCGCCACCAGTCGTCGTCGTCGCAGAACGCTAGGTACCGCCCACGGGCCAGGGCGATCCCGCGGTTGCGCGTCGCCGCCGGGCCGGTGCCGTCTAAACCCGGGATCGGACGTTTGTGGAACCGGAACCGGTCGTCGAGGCCGGCGAAGATCTGGTCATAAGCCCGTAACGCTTCTTCGTTAGCCCCGTCGTCGACCACGATCACCTCGAAACGGTCGAGGGTCTGGGCGGCGATATGGTCGAGCGTTCGCTTGATCCACTGATGGCGGCTGCGCGTCGGGACAATCACCGAAACAACGGGCTGGGATCGATTCGAGGTCATCACGGTCTCTATTTCTATCAATCGCGGCCAGCCACGCGCGGGCAACCCCGGTCAAACCCGATAATCTCATCTAGGCCGCCGATAACCCGGCAGCGGCCGAAGGAGAAGCTAGAGGCGCCAAACTAAACATTGATCGGTATGATACGGGGATGAGTAACCTGGAGGGAGATTCATACCGATCGAACCTTTAATGCCAGTATCGGCTGATCCCGGGCCAACCGCGGGCCACGTTGCACGAATCAAA
>CBDCYN010000042.1:0-91045 GCA_965224205.1 Phycisphaeraceae bacterium | reverse complement strand
CCGCCGCGAGCGTTAGCGCTAAATACGACACGTGAAACGCCGGGATATCATCGTGTGTATGCGCGAATAACCGTGTTGTACCAGGGCAAAAGTCATGAGTATTTGTTTGTATTATTATACTATATTTTTCAATATAATTCAATAGCGATCAGGGCTTGCTGTAGCGAAAACAGACTAAGCAGAGCTACTGTCGCAAATACTGGTACAGCGCTATGAACGCATCACCACGAGTGAGTGGTGCGCCGGGTTTAAGGTACGAACCACGGTTGGGGAAAAGATCTAATTCGAGGGCCAAACCAGCCTGATTTTTGTACCAGGCATCTGGCTCAACATCGCGATACATCGACCCATCACTCCCCTGCTCCCCGAACACACGCATGAGCATAGTAAGGTATTCCGCCGTATTCACGGTTTGGGCGGGCCGGAAACTGCGGTCGCCGTAGCCCTGTACAATCCCCTGTCGAGCGGCGTAGAGACGTACGGGGCAAACCACTGGTCACCACGCACATCGCTAAAACCCGCGTCGCGTTCATCGGCCGGTGTATCGCCGTAGCGGGCGAAGAGGAGCATCTTTAACGCTTCAGCTCGATTCAGCGAGTGCGCCGCTCGGATCTGGCTCGTGTCATCGGAATCAATGATCTCACGTTGGGCTAGGTAGCGCACTGCATCGGTAAGCAGGCCGCTCTCGGGACTTGATCGTCGGCGTGGACTGCATTGGTAGGAAACGCCACTGGCCCTCCGCGATCGTACGGGTTATCGGTACGGGCGTCTTGTTGGCGGTGAATCGCCTCGCGCAGCGCTCGACGGGACGGGTGCCCACGCGACTGCAAATTGGGCCGACGCAACGAGCGGAGATCGGTTGGCTCATAATTTACCGATTTAGCGTATACGCGACCACAGTGAGCACGCGCGTCAGTAATGGGTAGCTCCGTATCTTCTAAGCAAATTGCCAGCAAGATCTTGTAGGGTGCGGCCCCGCCCATGGCATCAAAAATCGCACGGAAACCGTCGACCGTCCCTTCGATGTTACCCTGGTAAAAGACGCCCTCGTATTCCTCATCACTGGCAACGGTGTTTTTCTGTAGCAAGTAGCGAATGAGCACATCGCGATCGGGCACATCACTCAACGTAACGGTAAGTTCTTCAAATTCAGGCGAGAACTCTGCCCCCGCCACCGTCAGCGTTTCGCTGCGGTACTCCGGCTCCATGGTAATGGTGACCGTATTCGAACGCAGAGGCGGATTACCCACCGTAAAGAAGATATCAGCGTCTGCGAGGTTAAAAATCCACGGGTAGAGCCCGTCCGAGCCGTTGGGCCATTTTAACCCCAAAGGCAGCTTGACTTCGGGGAACAAGTACAAAAGATCGCGCACCGCGTGGTACTTGAGGCGGTCGTAAAGGTTGCCCAACGCGCCGGCCAAGATCATCCCCAGCGAGACATGCAGCCACCTATCTCGCCGGTCCGACCGCCAGAACATCCAGCTGATCACCCCCACCGCCAAGCCGGTCATCACGACAAACAGCCACTGCGCGCCCTTGCCGATACCGAAGATCGCTCCCGTATTGGCGGTCAGCTTCAGGCTCAGGACGCCGGGGACCACGACGACCTGCTCGTGGCGAGGGATCAGCAGCCGTGGATCGACGGCTGCTGGTTCTAGGGTCACCGGTTCGCCAGCGACCCGGTTGAATGCTAGCCATTTCGTCCCCAGGTCCGCCGCGAGCACCACCACCACCGCTGACAAGAACAAGATCACCGCCCGCCGGTCGCGGCCCGCGGGGTGCATCGGGGTCATCGGGCCGGCCGCCGGACGCGCGCCCATGGTCGGCCGCGTGCTTGCCGCGGGGATGCTGGCTAGCCAAGGTCTCCATCGCCTCACAGTATACCGATCCGGGAACGGAATATACGCTCGATGTCCCAAAGCCCCGCGTCGAGTCGGCATTGGGCAGTGAAGATTTCCCGACCGCGTCCAAGAGTCATGCCGTGTTTTCATCCGGGACCGGTATATTATGGGCCGGTAGGAAAATACCCGTGGGGTATCTCTACGCATCGCGTATCCAAGCGCCGCGTCGGACACGCGTAGGACACCGAGAATTTCCCTGCCGCGTACACGATTGATGCCGCAATTTCATCTGGGATGGATATAAAAGCGCCGCGTGACACCGCATCGGCGATTTACGGGCCGTCAAAATTTTGTTGCCTCCGACACAAGTTATGCTGTATTTTCATCCGGAACGGTTAGATCTCATCGAGTTGTCATGAATGATTGACGCCAAAGACCTGCGTAGCCACCCTGAACGGTACCGCACCGCCGCGGCCCAGAAGCGGATCGACGTGGACATCGATCGCCTGCTTGAACTCGATGAGCAGCACCGCCGGCTTCTAACGGATCGCCAGCAGCTGACTGCGGAAAAGAACCAGATCGGCAAGCAGATCGGCAAGCTGGCGGGCCGGATGAAAAAAGCAGCCGCCTCGGAAAAGCCAGGGTTGCAAGAACAGATGGCCAAACTCCAGCGGCGACCTGCGCAGCTCAAGGAAGAAGAACACGCTCTCGACCTCCAAATCGGCCAAGTTGAACCCGAGTACCAGGATCTGCTGATGAGGGTCCCTCAACCACCCGACGAGGAGGTGCCAGTCGGCGAAGATGACTCACAGAACGTGGAGATCGATCGGTGGGGGCAGATCCGAGAGTTTTCTTTCGAACCCCGCGACCACGTCGCCTTGGGCCAGTCGCTGGGGATGATCGATATCGAACGGGGGGTGAAGATATCGGGTTCGAGGAGCTACTTTCTGGTCGGCGCCGGAGCGATGTTGCATCAGGCGGTGTTGCGTTTGGCGATGGATCTAATGATTAAAAAGGGATTTACGCCGATGTCCGTGCCGGTGATGGTGCGGCAGCCGGCGATGGTGGGCACGGGGTATTTCCCCTTGGGTCGAGAACAAACATATGCCCTGGCTCAAGAGCAGCCCGAGAAGTTCCTGGTGGGGACCGCAGAGGTTTCCTTGACCGCATATGGGATGGAGGAGGTGCTCGAAGAGAACACACTGCCGCGTCTGTACGTAGCGATGAGTCCTTGTTTTAGAAGAGAAGCGGGGACGTATGGAAAAGATACCGCGGGCCTGTATCGCATTCATCAGTTTGACAAGGTCGAGCAGGTGGTGATCTGCGGCAATGATGTGGAAGAATCGAAGCATTGGCACCGAAAAATTCTGGAAAACGCCCAAGAAATGCTCAAAACGCTCGAATTACCGTTCCGAACGGTTCGGGTATGCAGCGGCGAATTGGGACAAGGCCAAGCGGCGAAATATGATATCGAGACTTGGATGCCGTCGCGCCGCAGCTGGGGCGAGACCCATTCGGCTTCACGTTTCTATGATTTTCAAGCCAGACGGTTAGGGCTAAGATATCGTGATGAACAGGGTCAGAAGCGATTCTGTCATACGTTAAATAACACCGTGGTTGCAAGTCCACGTATTCTAATACCCATCATGGAATTATATCAAAATGAAGACGGTTCGATGACCATTCCGACAGCGTTACAACCCTATATGCACGGGCTTGATCGCCTCGAGCCGGACCCGGCAGCCTGCGAATCGATCTGAACCTCCGGGCGATTCGGTTATCAAGGCGTAAAATATTAAATAAAAACCAATTGCGTTCTTGCAGATTGCGATATAATTTAGGCAATTTTGCAGCATATGCCGAAAAAATAGTTAAAATATTGTGATTGACGTATTTTTTAAGCTTGATACCTTAGCCAACAATATGCCTTCTCCAGCCAAACCGAAATCACGCCAAACCCAACGCAAAACGTCGCATGCTTCGAAAACGCGCCGTAAGCCGACTCCACGTGCGGGCCAAACCCGTTCGCCCAAAACAGGAAATTCTCCTGTAACGGCCTCAAAAATAACGAATTACACTAGCGCCATCAAATGGCTCTATGAGCATACCGATTTTGAGCGCATGCGGATCGTGCCCCAAGACGCCCGCGTCTACGGCCTCGAACGTACCGAGCAGCTCTTCAAGGCATTGGGCAACCCTCACCGCGAGATCAAGTGCATCCAGATCGCCGGCACCAAGGGCAAGGGCTCGACCTGCGCGATGCTGTCGCACATGCTTCGGGCTTGCGGCTACACGGTCGGCCTCTACTCCAGCCCCCACCTGGTGGACCTGCGTGAGCGGATCACGATCGATGACGTGATGATCAGCCACGCCGACCTGGCGGACCTGATCAAGCAGATCGCAGCCAAAGAAAAAGCTTTTAAGGGAAGAATCCCGACTTTTTTTGAGATCCTCACCGCCGCAGCCCTGCGTTACTTTGCCGATCAAGCGGTCGACATCGCGATCCTCGAAACCGGTTTGGGCGGCCGGCTCGACGCCACCACTGCGGTCGACCCGATCACGTGCGGGATGACGCATATCAGCCTCGACCATATGAATGTGCTGGGCCATAAGCTGGAGATGATCGCCAAAGAGAAAGCGGGTGTTTTTAAGAAAGATACCCCCGCGGTCAGCGTCGCCCAAGACCCGGTCGTCACCGAGGTATTGATCGAAGAAGCCGCCCAACGCGGCACGCCTTTGGCGTTCACCGGCGACCAGATCGAGTTCAGCTACCGGTTTGAAGCCACACGGGAACTAGGCCCCCACACCCGGGTCTCCATCACCACCCCCACCAGCCGGTGGGAGCACCTGCCGGTCCCGCTGCCGGGCGAGCACCAGGCCCACAACTGCGGGCTGGCGTTGTCAATCCTCGATCGGCTCAAGGCCTTCGGCTTTGTTTTACCCGAGGAAAAGGTCATCAGCGGCTTGGCGACCACCCGCATCCCCGGGCGCATGGAGCGGGTGTGGCCGGCGCCGCGGGTGTATGTCGACGGGGCCCACAACGCCGCGTCAATCCGCGCATTGATCCGCACCCTCGGGGCCCACGTGGCCTACGACTCATTAGTGATGATCTTCGGCTGCGGCCAAAACAAGGACGTCAAGGGCATGCTCCGCGAGGTCTCCCTGGGTGCCGATAAGGTGATCTTCACCGACTCCAAGACTAACCCGCGCGCCTGCGATCCGCACGACCTGCTGCGCCGCTTCCACGAGCTGTCGCCCAAGATGGCCCAAGCCGTCCCCGGGCTCCAAGAGGCGCTGGGCGTGGCGTGGCGGGCGGTCAGCCGCGATGACCTGATCATCATCACCGGCAGCTTCTACCTCGCCGGCGAAGCGAAGAAGTACTTCGCCAACCGGGCCGTTAAAGCCAAATAACGCAGCGCGGTCGTCACCCCAATTCGGATTAAACGGGCCGACTCTCGAATCTGAGGTAGTTGTGATAGCTCCTTACAGCGCCCGAGGGGTCGAATACTGACTACTACAGAATGGGTATTGGGATGCTTCTCACACCTCTTTCGATCGACTCACCCCTGCTGGATGATACAGCGGGGGTGTTATGGTCAAAGAAGCGGGCCGGTTCACGCGTGTGTTGAGGTGTCGAGATGATCGACCAGAGTGGATAAGCTGGTGATGATCAGGTACCCGCTCCAATGTAAGATCCCTAACAGTTTTGTGCCTTCTTCGGCCCAGACCCGCGATGTCCCCCGCCAACCAGGGACGATCGACGACGAGTCCAATACCGTGGTGGCGCCGAAGAATACCAACGCCAGAACCAGCGGTAGGTAATAGGTACTCAGCACCACGCCTCGAAACCACAGCAGCGTGGTCACCATCGCTAAGCCATACGCGACATAAAAGAACTCTTCACCCAGTCCCGACACACGCGGGCCCAGCGCCTCGTGGATCAGGAACAGGTCGTCGATTGCCCAGACCGAAGTGATCACACCCAGGGCCAGGAGGAACCCACGCCGCGGCAAACTCGTCTGCTTTCGGGACAGAACCGCGGCTGTGAAAAGGCACGTTACCGCGCCGCAGCACCACGCCAAAACGCCGATATTCGATTGAAAACCGATCAGCGCATGACCTTCGAGCACAGACCGGGGATCCCGCAGGAAGTTCTTGAGCGGTTCACCGCTGGCCCAGCTGAGCGTAATGCTGGCGGTCAAAATAACCGCTGCCGTAGCGTATAGGCTCAACCAGCGGGCGTAGACCCGTGAAACAGCGGTCATGCCAGACCTTCGCCTGAAATCTCATATTTCATCAATCTTCTAACCTCCATCTCTTACCGTCCGGCGAGCGGCGGGCATCCGTGCATGTGAAAGGAATGTTTCCCAGGGCCCCTTCCTCCGATGGCTATATTATTATGATAAGTAAGGCCTGTTTACATTTCCATTTTCGCCGGACAGGAACGTCCCCCATCAGGGCCGGAGTATATGATCTAGAGCACCTTGCATCAATAATTGCCGTAGCCGCAGGAAGTGAAATAGTTGGCGCACTCGTTGGGCGAGACGTCTCGTAGGGCGTCGACGATCGTGGCGGTGAGGGTGTCGAATGCCTCGGCGCAGACCCGACGCAGCCAGGCCTTGACCTTCGACCACAGCTTCTCGATCGGGTTCAAGTCCGGACTGTACGGGGGCAGATACCACAGGTCGGCCCCGACCGCCTCGATCACTTCGCGCACCGCGGCGGCTTTGGGCGACGAGAGGTTGTCCACAATGACCACGTCACCCGGCCGCAACGCCGGGGCCAGGAACTGCTGGGTGTAGGCGACCAACGCGGGGCCGTTCATCGGGCCATCGAGTACGACCGTCGCGTCGGGCATCACCCCGTCGAGCCGGATGGCGCTAAGCATCGTCAGGGTCTTCCAGCGGCCGTGCGGCGTGTGATCCACGCAACGTTGGCCGATCGGCGACCTGCCGTAGAGCCGGGTCATGTCCGTCTTGAGCCCAGCTTCATCGAGAAAAATCAGGATCCCGGGTCCACGAACCGCCGGGCGATCGCGAAGTTGCGGCGACGTTCGGCCACGTCCGGGCGGTTCTGCTCGGCGGCGATTAGCGACTCCTTTTCAGGGATAACCCCAGCCGCTTCAACGCCCGGCACACCGTCGATTCGACAACGTCGACACTGAGCATCGCCATCAACTGCTTGGCCGTGATCCCCGGCTTCGATGCCACCGCCTCACGTATCCGCTGCTCATCGGCCACCGTGAGTTTGATCGGCCCCTTGGGACCCGGTGTCCCCGGCTCCAACTCGCCGCTGCGGTGTCGACCCATCCAGTTGCGAACGGTCGCCCCAGCAACCTGGAACCGTCGTGATACGGTCGTGGGCGTTTGGCCCGCCCCCAACGCAGCGACCACCCGCTGACGCAAATCCATCGAATACGCCATGACCTTGGCCTCCTTGCCATAAATCAGACTTATCGGATAACGGCAAACAATCACCCCAGTTGCTCTAGGCGGTGATCAGGTGCAAGGGGCCCGGTGGTCCGGGGTGGTGGGCGGCGTTGGTGCCTGGCGTGCGGTGTCGCTTTGCTCAGGCAAGAACGCGTCGAACTGTTCGTCAACGCTTCAACCGGGCCGCGCTTCGTCAACGCGTCGTCGGGTTGATTGCCGCTGGGGTTTTAGCGGGGCTGGTCACGCTTCCTTTTCTCTTCAGGACTACCCAATCATCAATAGAAGCACAAAAAATGGTTGACACCAAGGCGCTCGACCGTAAAATAAAAAGTTAGAAGGGGTGTGGGCGACCCGTCGAGCTCGTACCCGGAAAAGGGCTGTGATCAACACATTTCTGTTGCCGCACTTTGGACAGAGATCTATTCATTCTTAGAGTACGAGTGAGAAGCATGCAGACATGATAAAGGGTGTGTCAGTGTGAGGGGCATCCGTTGAGGCTAGTGGATGACTGCAACTAGTCGTGCGTACCCCTTCTCACACATAAATTCAGGCTTGAAGCCGGATTAGAGGGCAAGGCAAAAAATCTTTACGAATGACGACCTATCTGATCGCTGATCTCAAATAGTGGGTGGGTGATTCATGATTGCTGCGGCGTCATGGTGCAGCAGCGATGTGTTTCAACGCGACAGGGGAGATCTACATGGTCGTCCTAGAAAGGAAAGGAGCATCATTGTGGGTAAGAAAGAAGGCGGGATCGTTCTTGTTGGGTGCGGCAGTCTAACGCTGATGGCTCATGGTCTGCAGGCGGCGAGTATTCTGATCGACGATTTCAATACCGGTCCGGGGGTGGTCAGTAGCGCTAACCCAGGGCCGATCAATTTCGCTGCGCCCAGTGCCATCGGAGGCTCGCGTACGCTCGAGCTCCTCGGGTTCCCCGAGAACGACGATCCGATTTCCCAAGGAGCGGTGCTTCGGGTAGCAGCCCCGCCCGGGGCCGAGGGCCACTCGCAGAACGCGTTATCGCAGGGGGGGCGGTCCCGCACCCGATGGAACGCCAATGGGGGCGGCCTTGGCGCGATCGACCTGACCGATGGTGGGGTCGAAGACACACTCAACTTCACGATCCTGTCGATCGATCAAGGGACGGTGACCGTGACGTTCAACATCGTGTCCGATATCTTTGGGACAGCGACGGTCATGTCCTTGCCCGGGACGGGCTCTGTAGCGGTGCCGTTCTCGTCGTTTACCGGGTTCAGCCCCGACATTTTTGAGAACGTCGATGAGATCAACATGGAGATCACCGCCGGACAAGGCACCGACATGATCCTGGATCAGATCATCACCTCGGACGAAGAGCCCAACGTCGTGCCGATCCCGGCGGCATCGTGGATGGGCCTGTCTCTTCTTGGCGCGGTGGGCATCACCAACACGCTGCGACGCCACAGGGATAGCTAAGTTCAGGTAGCCAGGCCAGGGCCGAGGCGATGGATTTTTCCGTATAAACACGTCGCCCAGCGCCATTCGTGGCGGTTTAACGATGGCTCTTAGGAAGCCAAATAAGAATTTACGAGTGGATTGGCTTCTAAAATCTTCTTTTCAATGAATGATTGAATAGTCCCTGTAGAGATAAGGAAGAAGAGGATATCTCCCCATCGAAACCTCTGTTGCGGTCTGGCAGTCCTCAGCTAGAGCCGCTTCGGAAGCAATCTACCTTTACCTGCTTAGGACGACCGGGGATAGATGGATGGGGTCATCTGCTTCCTGTTCCTCACGGCGGGCTTGCGACGGGTTCAAAGGGGTTTATCAGCCCTCCCCGCGTTTAATTTCCGTCGCCCGCCCATGTTCGGATCTCCGGGAATCTATAACGGGTATAGAATTAGCGATCACGTGCCTGCCCGTCGGTGGGGGAGGGGCGCTGACCTGGGGGTAAGAGGCGGGCCTGTGCGCTTCGCGGGTCGCTGTGCCTGATCAAACCGGCCCCGCTTGCAGGAGACACACGAGAATACGGGAGTTGACGGGATGTGGAGCATCGCATTTTTGGTGGGGACGTTGGTCGCTACTTGCCTATCGTTGGGCATGGCTTGGTGGCGTCGTGGAAGCCTGACCTCGCGATGGGTTGGGTTGATTGTGTTGATCCCGACCGGTTTCATCGCGATCGGTAGTGCCTGCGAAGCCCTGATGGATTGGTCGATGAGCCTCTGGAGCAGCCCTCGGCTAGCGGCGGCGCTGGGGTTCTATCAGGGGCTTCCTTTGTACCAGCCTAGCCACGACGGGCCGGTGTTGATTCACATCTACACGCCGCTGTCCGCGTTGGCCTTGGCGCCGGTTCTGCTGGCGGTCGACCCCATCAGCGCGATCCTGATTGGGGAGGCGGTCAATCTGTTTTTCTATCTCATGCCGCTGGGGGCGATCTGGTTTTTCTGCAGCGACCGGCGGTCGGCGAGTGGGGCGATAGGGTTGGGGCTGTGCGTGGCGATGCTCCTGCTGATTGCGCCCCAGTCTCCGGCGCTGAGCTTTTCGATGTTCAGCGTCCATGCCGACGCCCAAGCCCTGGGTTTCACCGGCCTGGCGTGTGCGCCTCTGATGAGCGACGCGGGGGCCAAGCGGGGACGCAACATCATCTTGGCGGGAATCTTTTCGGTCCTGGCGGTGGCGAGCAAGCAGACGACGGTGCCGATCGTGGCCGCGATCGCAGTGTGGCTGACGCTTTTGACCGGACCACGGGCGGTGTGGCGGTACACCCTGGCCTGCGCCGCGACGGCCGTGGTCTTGACGATCCTGCTTGCGTTTATGATCGATTACCCGAACATGTGGTTCAACGCGGTGACGGTCCCGCGGCGCCACCCGATGCAGGGCCAGTTCCCGCTTAACTTTATCAGCAAGATCAACGAGATGATCGGGTATACCGGACCTTTTCTTCAGATCGCGATCGTCGCGCTGTGCTGGCGGACCTGGCGAGCTGATACGGCTAGCGGGCAGAAGATCCGCCGGTGGCTAGAGGACGAAAAGTGGGTCCTGCTGCTGGTGATCGCGGTCTTCTTGATCCCCACCATGATGGCTGCAGCGACGAAAGTCGGCGGGTCCCGCAATAACTACGCCTATTTCCTGTACCCAATCTACCTAGCCTTAAGCACACTGGTGATCCGAGAGCTAAGTGTAAAGACCGCCGACCCAGCGGGCCCCGATCTGAAACTACTTCTGGTGACGAGTTTCGTCGCTGCCACGGCCGCGGTCCGTTTCTTGCCGATCGTCCAATCCCTGCGATACGCCGAGGAAGGCTATCATAACCAGCACCAGATCAGTTACGAGTACCTCAAAGCCCACCCGGGGCAGGTCTATTTCCCTTGGCACCCGTTGGCCCACCTTATGGTCGAGGGGCGCTTAACCCATCACGAGTACGGGCTCGTGGACCGGTACAACGCCGGATTCGGGATCACCGCCAGTCATTTTAAGAAAGACGGTCTGGGACAGGCCCAAGTGATCTGCCTGCCCCCCGGAGACCAGCTTCAATATAAGCCCCAATGGTTCCAAGACCTCGTGGGCCCCGATGTGCACCCCATCGAGTTGCCCGACTTGCCGGGTTGGAACGCCTACGAACTCAAGTAGTCGCCCCTGAATAACCCTCGAGAGGCTGGTTTTGACGGGGTTTTCGGTGTGGATGTGGTGTGTTAGATTGCAAGGATTGGCGATTGGATCAGCCGAAACCTTGCAATTTGAGGAGCACCGATGACGCCCCAGCCCAGCCCGCGTGACGCCTTTGAGTTGTTCCAGGCCCACTTCGATCAGCTGCTCAACCCCAAGCATCCGCTGGTCCAACTCGCTGGGCAGATCGATTGGGATGCATTCGATGCGGCGTTTCGGGATTGCTCCAGCCCCGACCAGGGCGTCCCAGCCAAGGCCACCCGGCTGATGGTGGGGCTGCACTATCTCAAACACGCGTTCAATGAGTCGGACGAGTCGGTCGTGGCCCGGTGGGTCGAGAACCCGTATTGGCAATATTTCTGCGGCTACACGCATCTCCAGCACAAGTGCCCGATCCACCCCACGAGCATGACCAAGTGGCGTCAGCGTGTGGGTCAAGAGAAGCTACAGGTGTTGCTCCAACAGACGGTGTCGGTGGCGGTCGAACAAAAGCACCTGCCCGAACGCGAGATGAAGCAGGTGAACGTGGACACGACGGTGCAGGAGAAAAACATCACGCATCCGACGGACTCGAAGCTGCTGTACAAAGCGATCGTGAAGCTGGGCCGGGCGGCGAAAGCAAGCGGCATCGCGCTGCGTCAGTCGTACGTGCGTGTGGCCAAGCGGGCGTCGGTCAAGGCTAGTCGTTACGCCCACGCTCGACAGTTCAAGCGGATGCGGCGAGAGCTGCGCAAGATGCGGACATGGGCGGGCCGATTGATCCGCGACGTGCGGCGGAAAGCCGGGACATTAACCGAACCACTCAAGGCGTTGCTGGCCCAGTGTCAACGTTTACGGGACCAGCGTCAGGGTGATTCCAACAAGCTGTATTCGTTGCACGAGCCGGAGGTGCGGTGCATCAGCAAGGGCAAAGCGCACAAGCGATATGAGTTTGGCCAGAAGGTCTCGCTGGCGACAACGAATCGCCATGATTGGTTTGTCGGGGCGATGCTGTGCGAAGCAAACCCTTACGACGGGCACACATTGAGCCGGGCCTTGGATCAGGTCGAATCGATCACGGGCGTGACGCTGAGCGACGCGTACGTGGACCGGGGTTACCGCGGCCATGATTATGGCGGACCAACCACGGTCCACCTGGCAGGCAGTCGCTCAAAGAGCCTGACCTCGACGCAACGCAAACGCCGAAAGCGTCGAAGCGCCATTGAGCCGAAGATCGGTCACGCCAAACATGACCACCGCATGGGCCGCTGCTATCTCAAGGGGTTGGTAGGAGACGCGATGAACGTGATCCTCGCCGCCGCCGGGGCCAACTTCCGCAAACTCCTGCGGCTGTTGCCATGCGCCTGGCGACGTTGGTTGCTCGAAATGATCCGCACCGCCCTCAACCCGATCCCACCCACCACCCAACGCCTCGCCGCCGCATAAAAAAGGGCTTTTTCAGGGACGACTACCTAGAGCGCTTGGCGTAATTAATCGCCGCTGGCCGATAAGAGAGATTTCTGGCAAGGAGGCCAAGGTCATGGCGTATTCGATGGATCTACGTAAGCGGGTGGTATGGGCCGCCGAGTCGGGTCAGACGATCACGGGGGTATCACGACAGTTTCGGGTGGCGAGGTCGACGGTTCGCGACTGGTGTGATCGGCACCGCCGGGGCGTGTTGACGCCGGGGGTGCCGGGGCCCAAGGGGTCGGTCAAGCTTACGGCGGCCGATGAGCAACGGATGCGTGAGGCGGTGGCGGCCAAGCCGGGGATCACGGCCAAGCAGTTGAGGGCGATGCTGAACCTGGGCGTCGTGGAATCGACGGTGTGCCGGGCGTTGAAGCGGCTGGGGCTGTCGCTCAAAAGAAGTCGCTGATCGCCGCCGAGCAAGATCGCCCCGACGTGGCCCAACGCCGCCACAACTTCACGATCGCCCGGCGGTTCGTGGACCCGGCCCATCTGGTTTTCCTCGACGAATCTGGGGCCAAGACGGATATGACCCGGCTGTATGGCTGGTCGCCGATCGGGCAGCGTTGCGTGGACCGCACCCTGCACGGCCGCTGGAAGACGCTCACGATGCTCAGCGCGATCCGGCTCGACGGGGTGATCCAAGGTGCGACGGTCGTGGTCGATGGCCCGATGAACTCGGCGACGTTCCTGGCCTACACCCAGCAGTTCTTGGCCCCGTCGTTGCGCCCGGGTGACGTGGTCGTGATGGACAATCTCTCGAGTCACCAAGCCGCCGCGGTGCGCGAAGCGATCGAGGCCGTCGACGCCGACCTGGGGTACCTGCCCCCGTACAGCCCGGACCTGAACCCGATCGAGAAGCTGTGGAGCAAGGTCAAGGCGTGGCTACGCCGCGTCGCCGCCAAGACCTTCGGCACGCTCCAAGACGCCATCGCCGATGCCCTGACAGACGTCACGCCCACCGAGTGCCAAAACTACTTCACCTCTTGCGGATATGGCGATTATTGACGCAAAACGCTCTAGACACTCGCAGCATCAACACGTTGTTCATGTCCGGACAGGTACGGACGTACAAACCTGAAATGTCAAGCCTGATCGAACACTACGACACACTCGCGACCGCGTCGCAGAAGCGGTCGAGGTTCTGCGGGGTCAGGCCCGCGACATTGATCCGCCCCGACCCGACGATGTAGATCGAGTGGTCGTGCCGCAGCTTCTCGATCTGGTCTTTCTTGAGCCCTGAGAACGAGAACATCCCCCGCTGGTCGGTGATAAACGAGTAATCCCCGGACACACCCTTAGCGGCGAGCTGATCGACGAGCTGGCGGCGCATCCCGTTGATCCGGTCGCGCATCGCCTGGACTTCGCCTTCCCATTGCGAGCGCAGCTTGGGGTCGCTGAGCACAGTCATGACAATCGCGCCGCCGTGGGCTGGTGGGTTGGAATAGTTGGTGCGGATGCAGACCTTGACCTGGCTCATGACGGCTTGGGCGGCCTGGGGCGTGGCCGCGACCACGGTCAGGGCCCCGACGCGTTCGTTGTAGAGCCCGAAATTTTTTGAGAAGCTCGAGCAGATGAGCGCCTCGCAGCCGGGGGTGATCATCTTCAGCAGTCCGGCGGCGTCCTGGTCGATCCCGTCGGCGAAGCCCTGGTAGGCGAAGTCGATCACCGGCAGGGCCCCGCGGGCGCGGAGGCGGTCGCTTATGGTTTTCCACTGTTGGGTACTTAGATCCACGCCGGTAGGGTTGTGGCAGCAGCCGTGCAGCAGGACCGCGTCTCCAGCGGGGACCTGTTCCAAACCGTGCAACATCTGCTCGAACGCCAGGCTGTTGGTGGCGGGATCGAAATAAGGATACGTTTTGATCTCGAGGCCAGCGGCTTGGAAGATCTTCGGGTGGTTGGCCCAGGTCGGGCCGCTAAGCCAGATCTTGGCCCCGGGGTGGTTACGCTTGAGGTAATCACCGGCGACGCGCAGGGCACCCGTGCCACCTGGGGTGTGGGCGGTGACGGCTCTTTGGGTGGTGTTCGCCTCGTGGCCCGGGCCCAAGATCAGGTCGCGGACCAGCGATCCGTACTTCGGGTCGCCTGGGATCGGCTTGTACGACTTGGTTTTTTCCTGATCGAGAACCCGCCTCTGGGCTTCCTTGACGCACTGGAGCACCGGGGTGGAGCCGCCTTCATCTTTATAGACCCCCACGCCGAGGTTGATCTTCTCAGGGTTGGGATCTTCGTTGAACGCCTCGGTCAAACCCAGGATCGGGTCCGGTGGCGCGGGTGTCACGGTTTGAAACATAAAAAATCTCGTATTCCAGTAAACGCTCCAAGGATCGGGAACCCTAATTCACTTTTTGTAGCAAAGCAAACGGGCTCTAGATTCAACGGTTCCAACTGAATTCTCCCGGAAAAACGGGGTTGGTAAGACGATGGACTGCATCTCATGATTCGAAATCGAGGATCAATTCCGTGATGTATCGCTTTGAGTGCCAAACCAAGACCAACCCATCGGGTGTCGTTGTAAGTCTTCATCCGTCAGAAGCGCACGAGAAACACCTCGAGATGTCTTGAATCTATCACGACGCACCGGCTTTGATTTAACGATCGTCAGGAGTTGAGCTGATCTTTGAAATCTTTTTTTTGAATCGATCTTGAATTCATTCCCGGCACCTGTTATCATACGGGCTGAACTGTTGGAACTATTGGTGGGTCTTCCAGGTTCGAGAGCTTGGGGCTCAAGAGAGATCGAGTACAAGACTCCTCTGCCCACTCGTGGTTGCATCAGGCCATCCTTCTAAGTCAGGGTCCTAAACGACTGACTTTCCCTGTTGGGCTGTTCAATCCACTACTGCCAAGCTGAGCAACACAATTAGTGTTTCTGTGTTTCTTTTAATCCGTAAGGCTTTTTTGAGAGGCCTTAACGAAGGAGAATGATCATGCGCACGGTTGGTATCGTACCCACCCTCACAGTAGGTTTGTTTGCAGCAGCGGCGACCGCTCAGGACCATTTCCCCGATCCGATCCCCACGAGCGACCTAGAGGTGAAGATCCAAGACTTCGCGGTCATCCCAGACTCGTCACCGGACACCCCTGCCCGGATGAACGTGCTCACACGCGACCCGCTAGGACGGATCTTCGTCAATGACCAGCGCGGCCCGCTCTATACGGTCAGCAACGACGGGGCAAACGTCACGGAGTACCTGGACCTCCGCGACTTCTCGGAGTTGGCGATCGTCGCGAGCTTCGAGCAGGGCTTCCAAGGATTCGCGATGCACCCCGACTTCGCCAATGCGGGCACCGACGGGTTCGGGCGGTTCTACACTGCTCACAGCACCAGCGACACCTCGCCCACCCCGGACTTCGACCCCGGCGGTGGTACAACCCACCATTCGGTGGTCCTCGAGTGGCGAACCAATGACCCGACCGCCTCGACCTTCACCCCGGCCGACGCGGCGGCCCCGTACCGCGAGATCATGCGGTTCGATCAGCCGTTCGTGAACCACAACGTCCAGCACCTGTCGTTCAACCCCCTGGCCGGGCCGTCTGACACGGATTACGGCAATCTTTACATCCCCGTCGGTGACGGCGGCGACGCCGACGACCCGCTCGAGACCGGCCAGGACACGTCCAACCCGTACGGCGCGATCCTGCGCATCAACCCGCTGGGCTCTGACAGCGCCAACGGCAAGTACGGCATTGTCTCGGACAACGCCCTGGCTTCCGACGGGGACGACAACACCCTCGGCGAGATCTTCGCCTACGGCCTGCGTAACCCGCACCGCTACACCTTTGACTCGGAAACCGGCACGATGTACATCTCCGACATCGGTCAGAATACGGTTGAGGAGATCAACGTCGGCGTCAACGGCGGCAACTTCGGCTGGGACGACCGCGAGGGCAGCTTCCCCTTCGAGAGCACCGACGACGTCGGGATCGGCCCAGTCGCCGAGTACGACCACACCAACATTGTCTCCGACCCGCCCTCGAACATCGATCGCACCGCGATCGTGACCGGAGACGTTGCCCGTGGAACCGGGATCCCCGGGCTCGATGGGAACCTGATCTTCAGTGATTTCCCCACCGGGTTGCTCTTCACGCTCGACGTCGATAACGATGCGCTCGACGGCGGCCAAGACGGGATCCTGGAGCTGCGCCCGCTCGACGATGAGATGGATCCCAGCCGGCTGCTGGAGTTGATCAACGTCGCCCGCCTTGATCGTGGGTTGGCCGTAACCAACCGCGCCGATATACGATTCGGCCTAAACACGCCGGGTGAGCTCTTCATCCTCAACAAGCAAGACGGGATCATCCGCCAGCTGACGGTCGTCCCTGAGCCGGCTTCTGCGGCGATCTTGGGCCTAATGTCCGTGGTGGCGCTGCATACCACGAAGCGGCGTCGCGGGGCATAAACCCTTGTTCAAATTCTTGGAAGAGAAGGTGAAGTTCAAGGCCCCCGGCATGTCTAGCCGGGGGCCTTACTTTTAACGACGATTAAGTGTTTTGGCGGATCCGTATGCGTCACCGCCGTATTCTGAATATGGTCGATGATGATGCCGTACTCGCGGGCTTTCCTCACAGGCGGGAGACAGCTGGATGGTGAACCTAACATAAAAAAAGGAGGACGGATCGAAGACCCGGCCCCCCTTAGAGCAAGAGATAATATTAGGATCAATCTTGCATGGATTTACGAACGAACTTTGCGGACTACGCCCATGCCGCCCAGCAGCGTCATGCCCATCCAGGCCGCGGCCGGGACCGGGACTGGGGTGCCCGTGGTGACGATCGAGTCGATGGTCACGTCGGTCGCCTGGCCGGCCTCGATCACCATGTCGATCGAATCGACGTTCTCAAAGATGTCGGTCGAGAACCCGGCGAACGTCGAGTAATCGATCTTCAACACGCCGACGCTGAGGCTCGAAGATGTGAGGCTAGCGGTGCCGTGCGAGTTCGAGGTGACGTTGAGGGTGATGTCGAGCTGACCCTGATCGATCGAAACAATGTCGAGCAAGAACGCGTCCTCGGTGCCGCCGTCGGTGAGGTCCAAGCTCAGCAGCCCGCCGCCGTTAGCGTCCCAGGTTGTCCGTGAACGGCCACCGGGGGCGAAGGCGTTCTGCGAGTGGCCCTCCTGACCCGGGGGGACCGCTACGCGGAGGGTAATCCCAGCGGGGATCGGGTCCGAGTTGGTCGGGTAGCCGAGGATCTCTAGGGTCCGCGACCCGCCGATGGCGCCGGGGGCGATGAAGTTAGTCGGGCCAGGCGTGGCACTGGTGACCTCACCGGGCCCGGTGTCGAAGTCATCGATCGTGATGCTAGCGGCCTGGGCTGCTCCCGTAAAAAGCAGGGCCCCGCTGCACACGGCAACTGCAAGTCTTGATTGATTGTTCATGAAATGTGCTCCTTCCCCTAAAAGGTAAAAATAAGATATGTTTTCTTTCTCCAGGCCAAAATACTAATTATTTTCCATATATGAGGCTATGGCTAAATGCCCCAGCAGCCATAGACATCTCTAGCCTAACTTTCCTGGTCGCCATTACATTGCTGATCAATTTTCGAAAATCAGGCCTAATCGTTGATCATAGACCCGGTCCAGCAAGACATGGAGAGCTTGCCCTCCGCTTTCGCGACCACATATTTTTATTATAACTCGATATCTGCCGCTGGCCAGTTTTTACATAAAAAATTTGAGATGCCAGAAAGAATAATAAAGATGTGGGGTGGGTCCCCGGGCGAGTGCCGGCCCGGCACAAGGCCTGTGCCGCTGAGACGGATGCAGTTATACCCATCCCGGATGAAATTGCGGCATCACTCGTGTACGCGGCAGGGAAATTCTCAGTGTCCTACGCGTGCCCGACGCGGCATTTTGATATGATTTTTACATCTTGCTGGACTTCGATCGATGCCCCCATCCACACCGTTCCCGGCGTCAACCGCTCTCAAGCCAGGAGATGCTTCACGGTTCCTGTTGTGAATCGATACGAACATTCATGGCAGCCCCCTCCCATTGCCATTGACCCAGCGTGCCCGATCTTTCATCATAGCCCTACCGCCTTGATGAACCGTCGACCCGAAACGGGGGTGCCCTTTGGACAAACCGGTCATGTTCTTCAGCCACGCGTCCCGCGACGAGAAGCCCCTGCGCCAGCTCAAAGACCTATTCCTGGCTAAGGTCGGGGGGACGGTCGAGGTGTTCCTTTCCAGCGATGGGCAGAGCATCCCGCTGGGCCGCAATTGGGTGCACCGGATCCAGCAGGCGCTTGAGTCGGCCAAGCTGATGGTCGTGTTCGTGACCCCGCATTCTTTGGGATCGAACTGGATCTTCTTCGAGTCGGGCTTCGCGTACGCGAAAGGGATCCGCGTGGTGCCGGTGGGGCTTGAGGGGGTAGACCTCGGGTCGCTGGGCCCACCGCTGGGGTTGTTGCAAGGGTTCAACATCCAAGGGGCCGATGGGCTCAACAACCTGGTCGCGCTAACCAATGAGGCATTCGGGCACCAGCACGCCTCGCGGTTCACCGATGCGGAGTATCAGCAGGTGATCGCCGCCGGAGGCGGGCCTAGCGAGGCGGTTTTCGGGAAGTACGGGGCGGCGGTGGACAGGATCTTTGTTTACCTCATCGATCCTGCCAACCGCCCCCCCAAAGAGAGCTGGGGGGTGTTCGAGGCTATACGCCGTGATGCGATGAGCCAGATCGCGGACTACCTCAAGGAGGCACAAGTCGAGCACCAAACGAAAACTTCGGAGTCTGGTATCCGTAGGATTTATTCCTACGGTATCTCAATCGAGAACGATCGAGCGATCGATATGGAAATCGATCCTTCCATCTTCGTCACCCAATGGCCGATCCTCGAGGGAATCATCCGTTCGGTTCGAGATCAGGGCCTCACCGGGATCCGGGTGACGTTTAGATTCAATTCAGGCGTTCGTAGCATGGACTGGGATAAGGAGCAAAACAAAATCACCGCCCGCGTATGGAACACCGACGTACGCCTGGACGAGTCCGACCATCTATTCATTAAGGACCTGTTGTTTCATTTCAAAACGATGTTTGCAGGTGAGCCCAGTGAGCTAGCGACGTTTCTATATTTCATCCTCCCCAACAACGAGCTGCCCGCCGAGCAGATCCGCCAGCTCTTGGACCTGCTCTTCGACCGTGAGATCCTCTACTTCGCCCCCGCAGCGGCCCCTCCGCACCGTGACCGTGCGCCCGATCTTAACCGGCTGCCGCAACGCCCTGGCTCGTTGATCACAATTGATTTTTAACGATAGGTAAGAATCCCTCGGTTTGCCTCGTCTTATGGGTGTTGGTGTCGCGCGTCATCCAAGAATACCTGACGTTTCATTCACAACCTATTACAGGAGTCGTATCATGATCTATGCTGCATTAAATCGTTCCGTGGGCCTGGCCCTGCTTGGGCTTATCGTCACCGCGGCCACCGCCCCCGCGGCGCACGCCGCTGAAGAAGCATCACGGGCGTACCTGCACAGCTATAACCTGCCGGCTAGCGGCATCGCGCTGGAAGGGTACTGCCCGGTCGCCTACTTCGCGGCCGGCAAAGCGGTTAAGGGCAAGCCCGAATACGCTTCGCAGCACAACGGCGTCACGTACCACCTGGTCTCTGCTGACGCTCGGGACGCGTTTGAAAAGGACCCTGAAAAGTACCTCCCGGCGTACGGCGGTTGGTGCGCCTTTGGGATGGCGGTGAGCGATAAGTTCCCGATCGATCCCACGAATTTCAAAATCGTCGACGGCCGGCTGATGCTCTTTTTGAGGAATCCTGGTGTCGATGCCCTGACTTTGTGGAATAAAGGCCACGAGGACCAACTCGTCACCAAGGCCGACGCCTACTGGCAAGAAGTCAGCCAGTGACTTGTCTGGCTACAAAACCCACAAGAACCGCTACGGGGCCCGGGTGTCATGTTAGACGCTTGGCCCCGTGGCGGTTTTATACTCTCACTGCCCATCGGTCCGGGGTAAGTAGGGGCAGCCGCGGCGTGTGCTCCGCGTAGGGGTCGGAACCGTGCGCCTATCGGTAAGAGACGGGCTTAGTGTTCTACATGTAAAGGAGATACGCTATCGGCAGGAGCCGGCGACGAGGCGGAGACTTCCTGGATCAGGTCACCCCGTACGGACGACCCATCCGCCAATGCTTCCGGGAACCGGCGACGCATGTCTTCAAGAAAATCGAGACGCTCCTGAGCCAACTTCCAGTCGGACGCTCGCTCGCCATACGTTCTCATCGGCACCGTGAGTTTGTACAGGCGGGGCGCGACGCGAAACAGGTTCAGGGCCACCATCTTGACCCGGTAACGACGGATTGCGCGGCGGAACTGACCGGGGGACAAAGGGATGACCCCGTTGCGGTAGAGTTCACCGAGCCGCAGGAGCTGGACTCTGTTTGAATCGATGGTCTTGCGCAGGGTGATCTCGGCGTCCTCCTGGTAGATCATCACCACGTCGTCGATATACCGGCCACGGTGCTGGGCCGCGAGCACCATCACCATCTGGTAGTCCTCCCCGATCCCGCCGAAGGTCGTGAGGTGCGGCTCGTACCCGATTTGACGGCTCAGATCGAGCCGGCACGCCAGCGTGGGGTGAACAAACGACCGCATCGGGATCCCCTCAAAGGGCTCCCAAAACCCCCGAACGCCCTTGACCCGCATCGTGTTGTCCACGACGATCGCGTACCCGCAGGCGAAGTCATACCCCTCCCGTCTCGCCGCATCGATCCGCTCGAGCCGATCCGGAAAATAGACATCATCGACGTCCCAAACCACTACCCACTGCCCCCTGGCCGCATGGAGAGCCTGAGTCCGCGCCCAGCCGCGTCCGCGATTCGGTTTGTAGCTGATGACCTGGATCCGGTCGTCTTGCCGCGCGTAGGCTTCGAGTAACTCAGCCGTGGCATCTGTCGACCCGTCATCGACCGCGATCCACTGCCAGTCTTTAAACGTCTGTAGAGACAGGGTGTGGTAACAGCGACGGATGAACCGTTCACCATTAAAGATCGGGGTCATCACCGTTAGCGTTGGATCCATCTGGTTTCCCCCCCCCTCAAAATTTTGGCTTGCTGTGGCTGGTACAACACACTATAAAATTATACACGACACATACTCGAAATGGTGACAGGGTCATGATTTGTGACAAAAACCTCTTGGCGACCTCAGCAAGCCTCGATCGGATCGATATGACGCGGGTCGTCTCAAGCTGGCGCGTATCTTCTCTATAACTCTGACAAGATCAACTCCCAACGCTCCGCCCATGCCGCAGCCGAGTAAGGCCGGGCCATCTCTCGGCTGCGATCTCCAATCTGATCAAGGCGGCTATGGTTTCGGTGCGTCCACACCAACGCTTCGGCCAACCTCTCCGGGTTCCCGGTCGCTACCAGCCGCCCGTTCCACCCGTCACGGACCACATCGACCGATGCCCCACACGCTTCGCTACTGATTAGGGGCAACCCACTCGCGGCCCCCTCAGCCAGGACACACCCCCACGGCTCGTAACGGCTAGGCAGCAACAGAGTGCCTGCTTTCGCGAAAAACTCCGGCAGCTGCGTGGGCTGAACAAACCCGTGGTCCTCTACTCCCTGGATAGCCCGCACCCGATCTCCCAACGGGCCCCGTCCGCAGCACGACAGCGGCCACGGGTCCTCAACCTGTCGCCGATACGCTTCATAAGCAGACAGCAGCACATCGATCCCCTTTACCTCAACGTACCGCCCCACGTAAAGGAACCGCTTGGGCCAACCGGCTTGAGCCGATATTTCGCGACGGCGCTCATAGGCGATCGAAAAAAGTTCTTCGTCTATCGAGAGCATCCCGCGGCGGATCTTTTCTTCAGGGAATCCCAAGACCTTCGCTAATTGAAAACTACGCTCCCCCGCCGGCACCACCCGGGCCAGCCGCCGAAAATAGCGTGGGTGCCGGAACCGCCCCAGCCGCTGACGCCAGGTCCCCAGCAGCGGGGTGTCCATCACCATCATGACCGGCACCCCCTTAAGGACCCGGTGCATAGCCAAACGGTTATACGCAGGCCACCCCCACCCTGGGAACACCACCACATCAGGCCGGTGACGCTCCATCACCCGGACAAGAACCCCAACGTCTCGTAGCGCCTCGGGCTCTAGGAGCTCAGCGTCCAACCCATCGAGCAACGCCTCGCTATAAGGCGCCAAGGATTGCGGATCGCGCTGCTTGCCAATAATGGTGACATGAATCCCTGAACGCTCAGCAAGTTTTCGCCAGCAAGCTATAAAAAAACCTTCGAACGTATCCCAGCAAAATAATACCTTCATGGATCATAAACCGTCAGGTGCCTTTCCCTGGGGCAAAGATACGCACCGCGTATCCGGATACCGCGTCTAGGGTGTATGGGACACCGAAAATTTTCTTGTCGCGTACACGAATCATCCCGTTTTCTCATCCGAGATGGGTATAACTATTTATTTACAATAGTCCAGTTCTATGCGTCCTTCAATCTTTTCATCTTTTTACCTTCGATGTATCAAGCCACCCTTCGGTGTGTCGCCGACCTTTCTAGACCACCGCACTCTATCGGAAGCTTGAGTATCTACACCTCTACAGAGCCGCTCAAGAAAGCTCGGCAAATGAGGGATTCCCCAAAAAGAAACCCTGGTCACTTTTGTGCTGCCATGACAGGGCCTTCCTCGAAGACGGCCGTCTATCAAAGCTCCGCCGAATCGACAGAGTCTCTTAAGGTTGCCCCACCAAAAGCGATGGCTTATACGCATCGCGTATCAAAGTACCGCGTTGAGCATGCGTTGGACACCTAAAATTTCCCTGCCGCGTACATGAGTCACGCCGTATTTTCATCCGGGACCGGTATAACTAGAATTCGGTGTCCGCACGACGGCTGCCGTCCCGATGGCGGCCACCATCGCCACGAATAGCCACGAGATCCCGCCCAGCACCCCCGGGGCCGGGATGACGATGGCCAGCCAAGCCGCGATCAACCCGTACCGTCCCAACGCCAACGCGCCGCACCAGCGCTGAGATGCTGCCGTGCCTAACCCTGACACGGCTTCTATCGCCGATAGCGCTACCGCCGCGACGAGCAAGCCCCATGCTCTTGCCGCGAGCTTCGCGGTGTGGGCTTGCCTCGCTTCTTGAACCACCGCTTCTAGCCGTTGCGCTTCGGCTTCCAACCGCTGGCGGTGCTCCTCGATCGCTGCGGCCGTGACCCCGGTCGCGGCAAGACGCTCAAGCCTCTGCGTGGTTTGATCATTGAATTGTTCGAGTCGCTGCTGGGCGGGTTTGATCCCGACGAACCATCGATCATGCAAAGACGGGTTGGCCCAACCTAGCACCGCGCCGCTAAGCAGGACCCCGCACGCCGTACCGAGGATCAACAAGACAAGCGGGCCACGATCCGACATCACCGCATTCTATCCCCATCCCGAACGAAGATCCGGCAAGGCTCGGGTACGCGGCAAGAAAATATTCGGGATGGGTATAAGCAATATCAGACTGGCCGGTGATCAGTTGCTTAGCCGACACGCCTCAGCCACGCGTCGAGGCTCAGCTTCCCAGGGCCCAAGGCGCTTAGCAATAGCGCAATCGTGATCAACAAGACATTGGGGTGCATCGGCCCCGGTAGGGAAAAGAACTTGCCCGATATGACCAGAGCTGCTGTAAAACACGCCAGTGTCGCGGCCATCACCACCGCGACGGTCCCGGCGTACAGGCCTGCCATCATCAACACCCCGGTGCAAAGCTCCACGAAAGGCAACGCGTAGCCCACCGGGGTCGCAACCCAACCCGGGACCCAGCCCGGCGTAAACGCCGCGAACGGGCCATGAACAAACTGCTCGATCCCCCCGTTGATCTTGTGCAGCCCCGCGAGCGTGAAATACAAGCCCAACGCCAAGCGATTGAGCAGGATTGCCAGCGACGTGAATTTATGATGGTTCGGGATAGCCGCCACAGGAAGATCCGATCATCAGATTCTTTAACCCACCCAAGATGGGTTTTCAGATCCGCGACATGGTCCGGCAGATCGTCTACCCGCCCAGCTCTCGGGACCGCTGGCACGCCGCTTTCATAGCATCGGCCATCAGCGTCATGAACTTGCCTTGTTCGAGCGTCTCGATCGCCGCTTCGGTCGTGCCCCCGGGACTCGTGACGCGCCGCCGCAGGTCAGCGGCCGCGTGTCCTGCTGTCATGCCATCCGACTCGGCCAGCAGCTTCGCCGCCCCAAGGATCGTCTGGCCCACCAACAGCGGGGCGTGATCCCCTAACCCAAGCTCCTTGACCGCGGCCTGCATCGCCTCGGCCAGGTAAAACACATACGCCGGGCCCGACCCAGACACCGCCGTGACCGCGTCGAGATCGGCTTCGTCGACCAGGATCACCCTACCCGTCGCGCCGAACAGCCGCATCGTTAGGCCCTCGTCGCCGTGTTCCGCGTGCGCCCCCATCGCCACGCCCGCCATCCCGCAGCCCACGAGCACCGGGGTATTGGGCATCACGCGGATCACCCGCGCCGCCCGCCCGATCGTCGCTTCCAGAGACGCCGTCGTCACACCCGCCATAATCGAGATGATCACCTGGTCTGGCCGCGCCTCGGCCAGATCACCGGCCAATTGCTGGACGACCTGTGGCTTGACCGCCAGCATCACCTGATCGCAATCACGAATCACCCGGCGGTTGTCGTCGCACGCCGTGACCCCTATCTCGTTAAATACCTGTTGCCTGGGTGGGGAGGGGTCAGAGACAATGAGCTGATCAGGGGACAAGACCCCCTCGCGCACCGCAGCTCGGGCGATCGCCTCGGCCATGTTCCCGGCGCCCAAGAATCCAAGCGGGTATCGCATCAATCGCTGCCCGTTGATCGCCTGCGGTCAGTAAACGTTTGAGCCCACTGGTCGCGGATCGCTTTGCTTTTTTCAAGGACGTTCATGACCTGGTCATCCTCTCCGCTGGTGAGGGCGTGGTCGAACCGTGATAGCTGGTCGGCGAGTTGACGGATGGCCTCGACCACCGCCGGTTGGTTGGTCTTGAAGATGTCGAGCCAGATCGACGGGTCGCCGCTGGCCACGCGCGTCGTGGCCGCGAACCCGGTCGACGCGACCTTCAGCCCTTCGGCGTGTTCGGCCAGGGCCACCAGCAAAACCGCGGTCAGGTGCGGCAGGTGGCTGGTCATCGCCACCGCCCGGTCGTGTTCATCAGCGGTCATGCGGACCAGGCGCATCCCCAGTTCGGTCCACATGCTCTCAACCGTCTGCACCGCTTCGGGGTCGCTTTCGTGCCCATCGACAATCACGCAGGGTTTACCTTGGAAAAGATCCGCCCTTGCGTGCTGCGGGCCGTGGCGCTCCCCGCCGGCCATGGGGTGGGAGCCGACAAACCGCCGGGGCTCAGGCAAGACCCGCCGCGCCTCCCGCCCTACCCATTGCTTGGTCGAGCCGACATCGGTGACGATCAACCCGGCGTGGTCGTGTTCGGCGACCTGTTCGAGTACCTGGGGAAACACACTCAAAGGCGTCGCCACCACGACCAACTGGCTGTCCCGCAGGCTCGCCCCAAGATCAGTGCTCGTTGAATCGATGCACCCCAGCTCCAGGGCCTGTCGCAGCGTTTGGTCGCTTCGCCCCACGCCCACGATCCGGCCGGTAAACCCGCGGTCGCGCATCGCCAAGCCCAGGCTACCGCCCAGCAGCCCGGTTCCGATGACCGTCACCTGCTCGATTTTTGAGATCACACCACCCACCGGATTCCCCGCGTTAAAATAAAGCCCAGGCGAACCGGTAAACACCCAGTCATGCACCCTCCCGAGACTTGCAAACATGACCACGACCAACGCATACCCCGCGACCTACGAACTCGAGTTCGAAAGGCCCCTCCTAGCCCTCGAACGGCAGATCGCCGATCTCGACTCTCATGCCTCCGATGCCGGTGTCGACATCGCCACCGAGATCCGCAAACTGCGGCAGAATCATACCGCGCTACTAAAGAAGATCTACTCCAAGCTCGCGGCGTGGAACGTCGTCAAGGTCGCCCGGCACCCGTCACGCCCCCAGCCCACCGATTATATACGGATGTTCGTCAAGGACTTCAGCGAGCTGCACGGCGACCGCCACTTCGGCGACGACCCGGCCATCATCACGGGCCTGGGCCGCATCGGGCCGCACAAGTGTATGATTATAGCCAACAACAAGGGCAAAAACACGACCGAGCGTATCGCCTGCCACTTCGGCTGCGCCCACCCGGAAGGGTATCGCAAAGCCCTGTTGAAGATGAAGCTAGCTGAGAAATTCTCCCTGCCGGTCATCACCCTCGTCGATACCCCCGGCGCCTACCCCGGCATTGGGGCCGAGGAACGCGGCCAGGCCCAGGCGATCGCGGTCAATCTTCTAGAAATGTCGCGGCTGCGCGTGCCGATCGTCTCGGTGGTCGTGGGAGAGGGCGGCTCGGGCGGGGCGTTGGGGATCGCCGTGGCCGACCGCGTGGCCATGCTCCAGTACGCATGGTACAGCGTGATCAGCCCCGAGGGCTGCGCCGCGATCCTTTGGAAGTCCGGCGAGGCGGTCGAGAAAGCAGCCGAGGCCCTAAAACTTACCGCGTCCGACAATCTCAAGCTGGGCACGATCCACGAGGTGATCGAAGAACGCCTCGGCGCCGCCCACCGCCACCCCGAAGCCACCGGCGAGAACATCGAAAAATGGATCATCCAATCGCTTCGAGAACTTAAACGGTTCAAGCCCCACAACCTGCTCAAGAACCGCGCTAAGCGTCTACGCAAGATGGGTAGATATATGGAAGGAGATCGACAAAAGTAAACCATCACGAATCATCGTTGTCACCCCACCGTGCTATATGACGGAGCTCCATCCCAGATGGGTATATACCTCACGCGGCTAAGATTGTCCGATTGTTGAAGTGTTGGAAGTTGCGGGTGATGAGGGTTTGGACGTTGGGTTTGTCGTCGGTGGCCAGCTTGGCGATGCCGTCGTGGATGGCTTGCTGAAATCGATCGAACGTTTCGTAGTACCGGCCGTTGAGGCAGCGTTTCTTGAGCAGGCCCCAGATCCGTTCGATCAGGTTCAGGTGCGGCGAGTAGGACGGCAGGAACATCAACTCGATGCCCAACCCCACGGCCCGATCTTGGACCAACCGGCAGCGTTGATACCGCGCGTTGTCCAGCACCAGGGTGATCGCTTGGCCGGGGTAACGCCCCGCGAGCGTCTCGAGTAATTCGCAGACCGTTTGGGCCGTGATGTACGTCGTGTTCGTGACGGTCACCAACTCTCGGGTCACGAAATCCAACGCCCCCAACACGTTCAGCCGGCGGCGGCCGGTGGGCGTGCGGATGAACAGCCTCACCACGCACCACACGTAGCACAGAAACGCGCCATGGACGAAGTGGCAGGCGTCTACAAAAAAACCCTGCGATCACCCCGTTCGGCTTCGTCCAAAGCCGGATCGAGGGTCTGTTCAAGGAATTCACGCTGCTGTTGATGCTTGGCCTGATCAAGCTTGCCCGGCACACCCCCGAGCTTGCGACGACGCAGACCCAGCCGTTTCAAAAAAGCTCGCACTTGCGTCGGGCCGCGACGCAGACCGGTGAGTTGCGTGATCTGATGGCTCGCCTCGTGGATCGTCGACGGCGGGTGTTGTTCCAAAGACGCCTTGACCTTCGGGCCGTGCGCGTTCAATTGACTGGGCTGACCCCGGTAGCCGTTTTGCCTCAACGCCTCGATCCCACCGTCGAGGTACGTATTCAAATAACGCTGCACCGTCCGGCTGCTGACCCCTGCCAAGGCCGCGATCTGCCGATGTGCCAACCCATGGCTCTTGAGCCAAACCACCTGCAACTTCCGCCGCACCCGCGGATCTGGATCGCTAAAACGCCCCCGATCCAACGCCGCCACCGCATCGTCCGTCAATGTGATCTGAAGCATCCATGCCTCCTGTGTCCAGTGACTTCGTAGTAAAATCAAACCGCTAACGTCAGCCTATTCTACCGATCAGACAAACTCACCCGAGGAAGGTATAAATGCTGAACATGTCGTGAAACCCAATGCTCTGATTTCATTGGGCTAACCGTAATGTGATCTCCTACCGCAGCCGACAAAAATACCACCACGATCCACCCGATTCCTCAAAATGCCGTCATCGTAGGATGGTCGCTGGCCGGTGTGGGCCTGACCCGACGCCGCAGGCGGATGGGCGACTCAGAGACGTGAAACAAGCGTACCGCCCCCGACGTCGTCAGCGACCCTGGATTGGCCGACGCTTGCCGAGCAGATCAGGGCCGCGGCAGCTGGATGTCATCGTACGTTATGGGGAAACTTGTATCAGTTTGCAAATGGTCAAACCCTTTTTCATAGCCGCCGGCCTGGCAGGTACTGGCCCTTGGTGGACGGGCCCCGTCCCTGTTGTACCTGGTCCACCCACGGTCGAGTTGGTTGCCCCTGTGGGTGACACAGTAATAGATCTGGTGCAGAAACCCGCGGATTCGGAGGTCAAAAGCATCCGCGAGGCGTTGGAGAAGTGTCAAGTTCGCCCCGGAATTGCACAGGTAAAGAAACATCCTCGCCTTGGGCGCGAATTTAACACGTAGCTTCAAGATCCTGGATTTGTTGTCCTTGATCGCTTCGACATCGACATATCCGGTGCAAGAGGGTTTATTGCGGAAGGTCACCTGCCCGTTGCTAGCGTTGATCGTCCCCAATAGCCCTAAACCGTTAGGAGATCCATGTGAAATGATATTGACCCGGGCGATTGATTTGTCTTGTGACCCCTCGATGACCTTCAATAGGTCTTCGAAACAAGGGGTCGTGTGGATCGTTCCTGCTGCGGCTTGGTCGGCGTTGGCGACCGCGGTCAGGTCGTCTGTGCTCGGGGCCCATCTGCCCTGTTGGAGCCGTTGCCGTTCCAGAGCGGGGTTGTTCTTCCAGGGGTTGGGGAAATCCCCCAGAAAAGTCAGGGTGACCGTTTTAACGGCTTGCTGCTGCGCTACCACAGGCGGCGACGCCACGCCGGCATCTAAGCCCAGCGGGAACCGTCCCGCTAACCGATCCTGATTCCATCGTGCTCGTGCACCGTTCCACGGAGCTTGCCGCCAAGCCGCGCCGATCGGCTCTGAGGCGCTGCGCGTATCCATCCCCGAAGAGGTCGGTCCCGACGCCTCGGGGTCGAGGCGATCCGATGAAAGAACATGACGGCCCCTATACATTTTCGTAACCTCATTTCATAAAATTATTGATCTTTGAATTGTTGACTTAACTGCTCTGGAGTTAGCTCGGTCCTGAAAAACCCATCTGCTGGCAAGCCTCGGAATTAAGTCAACAATTCAAAGATCAATAGTTGCACGCAGTTACACGCAAATGGCGGAAAATAAAAAATCCTTGTCTCACAAGGGATACGCATCGCGTATCAAAGCGTAGCGTCGAGTATGCGTTGGACACCGAAAATTTCCCTGCCGCGTACATGAGTCACGCCGTATTTTCACCCGGGACCGGTATATAACGAGGTTCGATGGCTGCCCATCCCGGCCCTGCTGGTCAAAGGCCTATCCAAACGAAGGCCTCATTCATAGTGAACCGCATCGGCCTCTGATCTTGCGCTGGATGGAAAAAAAAGGTAGTGATCGCCAGGCTGGGGGGCGACAGACCTACTTAGAGCGTTTTGCGTCAATAATCGCCATATCCGCAAGAGGTGAAGTAGTTTTGGCACTCGGTGGGCGTGACGTCTGTCAGGGCATCGGCGATGGCGTCTTGGAGCGTGCCGAAGGTCTTGGCGGCGACGCGGCGTAGCCACGCCTTGACCTTGCTCCACAGCTTCTCGATCGGGTTCAGGTCCGGGCTGTACGGGGGCAGGTACCCCAGGTCGGCGTCGACGGCCTCGATCGCTTCGCGCACCGCGGCGGCTTGGTGACTCGAGAGATTGTCCATCACGACCACGTCACCCGGGCGCAACGACGGGGCCAAGAACTGCTGGGTGTAGGCCAGGAACGTCGCCGAGTTCATCGGGCCATCGACCACGACCGTCGCACCTTGGATCACCCCGTCGAGTCGGATGACGCTAAGCATCGTCACCGTTTTCCAATGGCCGTGGGGCGTGTGATCGACGCAACGTTGACCCATCGACGACCAGCCATACCGACGCGTCATGTTCGTCTTGGCTCCGGATTCATCGAGAAACACCCGACTCCCCGGATCGATGAACCGACGGGCGATCGTGAAGTTTCGGCGACGATCGACCACGTCGGGTCGATCTTGCTCGGCGGCGATCAGCGACTTCTTTTGAGCGACAGCCCCAACCGCTTCAACGCCCGACAGACGGTGGACTCCACCACGGGGACACTCAGCCTCGCCATCAATTGTTTGGCGGTGATGCCCGGCTGCGCCGCGACCGCTTGACGCATCCGCTGCTCATCGTCCGCCGTGAGCTTCACCGATCCCTTGGGCCCCGGTGTGCCCGCCATCAACTCGCCGCCACGGGCCCGATCTGGCCAATCACGCACCGTCGGCCACGTGACGGAAAACCGCCGTGCCACCGATGCGATCGAGTCCCCCGATTCCACCGCCGCCACCACACGCTGCCGCAAGTCCATCGAATACGCCATGACGAGGCCTCCTTGCCATAAATCATGCTTATCGACTATTCAAGATTAATTAGTCGTCCCTGAAAAAGCCCTTTTTTATGCGGCGGCGAGGCGTTGGGTGGTGGGTGGGATCGGGTTGAGGGCGGTGCGGATCATTTCGAGCAACCAACGTCGCCAGGCGCATGGCAACAGCCGCAGGAGTTTGCGGAAGTTGGCCCCGGCGGCGGCGAGGATCACGTTCATCGCGTCTCCTACCAACCCCTTGAGATAGCAGCGGCCCATGCGGTGGTCATGTTTGGCGTGACCGATCTTCGGCTCAATGGCGCTTCGACGCTTTCGGCGTTTGCGTTGCGTCGAGGTCAGGCTCTTTGAGCGACTGCCTGCCAGGTGGACCGTGGTTGGTCCGCCATAATCATGGCCGCGGTAACCCCGGTCCACGTATGCGTCGCTCAGCGTCACGCCCGTGATCGATTCGACCTGATCCAAGGCCCGGCTCAATGTGTGCCCGTCGTGAGGGTTTGCTTCGCACAGCATCGCCCCGACAAACCAATCATGGCGATTCGTTGTCGCCAGCGAGACCTTCTGGCCAAACTCATATCGCTTGTGCGCTTTGCCCTTGCTGATGCACCGCACCTCCGGCTCGTGCAACGAATACAGCTTGTTGGAATCACCCTGACGCTGGTCCCGTAAACGTTGACACTGGGCCAGCAACGCCTTGAGTGGTTCGGTTAATGTCCCGGCTTTCCGCCGCACGTCGCGGATCAATCGGCCCACCCATGTCCGCATCTTGCGCAGCTCTCGCCGCATCCGCTTGAACTGTCGAGCGTGGGCGTAACGACTAGCCTTGACCGACGCCCGCTTGGCCACACGCACGTACGACTGACGCAGCGCGATGCCGCTTGCTTTCGCCGCCCGGCCCAGCTTCACGATCGCTTTGTACAGCAGCTTCGAGTCCGTCGGATGCGTGATGTTTTTCTCCTGCACCGTCGTGTCCACGTTCACCTGCTTCATCTCGCGTTCGGGCAGGTGCTTTTGTTCGACCGCCACCGACACCGTCTGTTGGAGCAACACCTGTAGCTTCTCTTGACCCACACGCTGACGCCACTTGGTCATGCTCGTGGGGTGGATCGGGCACTTGTGCTGGAGATGCGTGTAGCCGCAGAAATATTGCCAATACGGGTTCTCGACCCACCGGGCCACGACCGACTCGTCCGACTCATTGAACGCGTGCTTGAGATAGTGCAGCCCCACCATCAGCCGGGTGGCCTTGGCTGGGACGCCCTGGTCGGGGCTGGAGCAATCCCGAAACGCCGCATCGAATGCATCCCAATCGATCTGCCCAGCGAGTTGGACCAGCGGATGCTTGGGGTTGAGCAGCTGATCGAAGTGGGCCTGGAACAACTCAAAGGCGTCACGCGGGCTGGGCTGGGGCGTCATCGGTGCTCCTCAAATTGCAAGGTTTCGGCTGATCCAATCGCCAATCCTTGCAATCTAGAGCGCTTGGCGTAATTAATCGCCGCTGGCCGATAAGAGAGATTTCTGGCAAGGAGGCCAAGGTCATGGCGTATTCGATGGATCTACGTAAGCGGGTGGTATGGGCCGCCGAGTCGGGTCAGACGATCACGGGGGTATCACGACAGTTTCGGGTGGCGAGGTCGACGGTTCGCGACTGGTGTGATCGGCACCGCCGGGGCGTGTTGACGCCGGGGGTGCCGGGGCCCAAGGGGTCGGTCAAGCTTACGGCGGCCGATGAGCAACGGATGCGTGAGGCGGTGGCGGCCAAGCCGGGGATCACGGCCAAGCAGTTGAGGGCGATGCTGAACCTGGGCGTCGTGGAATCGACGGTGTGCCGGGCGTTGAAGCGGCTGGGGCTGTCGCTCAAAAGAAGTCGCTGATCGCCGCCGAGCAAGATCGCCCCGACGTGGCCCAACGCCGCCACAACTTCACGATCGCCCGGCGGTTCGTGGACCCGGCCCATCTGGTTTTCCTCGACGAATCTGGGGCCAAGACGGATATGACCCGGCTGTATGGCTGGTCGCCGATCGGGCAGCGTTGCGTGGACCGCACCCCGCACGGCCGCTGGAAGACGCTCACGATGCTCAGCGCGATCCGGCTCGACGGGGTGATCCAAGGTGCGACGGTCGTGGTCGATGGCCCGATGAACTCGGCGACGTTCCTGGCCTACACCCAGCAGTTCTTGGCCCCGTCGTTGCGCCCGGGTGACGTGGTCGTGATGGACAATCTCTCGAGTCACCAAGCCGCCGCGGTGCGCGAAGCGATCGAGGCCGTCGACGCCGACCTGGGGTACCTGCCCCCGTACAGCCCGGACCTGAACCCGATCGAGAAGCTGTGGAGCAAGGTCAAGGCGTGGCTACGCCGCGTCGCCGCCAAGACCTTCGGCACGCTCCAAGACGCCATCGCCGATGCCCTGACAGACGTCACGCCCACCGAGTGCCAAAACTACTTCACCTCTTGCGGATATGGCGATTATTGACGCAAAACGCTCTAACACACCACATCCACACCGAAAACCCCGTCAAAACCAGCCTCTCGAGGGTTATTCAGGGGCGACTAGGTAGGGCCGGAACTGCCCGTTTAGATCATCAGCGATCCACGGTTGGCGGCGCGGCGGGCGTCGGCGAGTTGGCCACGGTGGTGCATGTGGTCCAGGGCCACGATCATCAAGCACTTGCCGTAGGTGCCGAAAAAATCTTCGTACCCTTCGGGGGCGTTGGCGCTGGGCTTATCGAGGTCTTCGTCGGAAAGTGATTCCAAGAACGCGCGGTTGGCGGCACTGAGTTCTTTATACTTAGCAAGCACCTCGTCGAACGGGGGGTAGTGGCTCGCATCGGCGACGGGCTGGGTGCCGGCGCTGAACAGCGGCTTCCACGCCTCGACTGCGTTGGGTTCGTCGAGCATCATGTACCGGATCGCGCCCTCGTCGAAGGCCAGGTGCCCCAGCACCCACATGGGGTGGTTGCCGCCATTGGGGGTCGGCGCGGTCATGGCGTGGTCTTTCATGTCTTCGATGAGCGGCAGGACCATCGCGTGGCTAACGTCCCAGGCGGCTTTCATGACATCAACGGCTTTCATCGTTAGGGGCCTTTCTAAATCGAAGGGGTGGTTCTGTCTAAACCTCGACTTAAATCTCGACGCACATCGGATGCGTGGATCACGCAGTGTGGATGTTGATCGTAATCTATCGCGTGAAACCGCCGCGGTGCAAACCGATAGGCTCGACGGGGCAGACTATTGCGTCGCTGCTACCCTGAATCCCTCATAGATACATGCCTTGTATACGGCAAGCCACTGCGGGATTTCACCGACTAATTGACAAGCTGTCCACAATAGAAGCGACGTTTCAGGAGGAGGCCTTGACAAGCGAGGGACTAGATTACACAATAGTACTTTGCCTTGGAGGTTGACTTTGGGGGCGTACTAATGCGCTCCAGCGATAGTAGGTCAATCTTTTGAGCGGATCTTTGACAAGTGAACAGTTGGGAATGCCGCGAGGATGTGTCCGCAGCAGAGGTAGTGTCACAGCTGCTTTTGGTGCGGAGAATCCTGCCCCGCAGGTGTGCGGGGCAACTCAACATCCTTGTGACCCTTAAATTCTGATTTGAGGATTGGATTTTGAGCTGTATCTTGGGCCCGCTTAGGTGGGCTTGAGAGAATCGTGGGTCGCTTTGAGACCTACGAACGGCCGGCCCCCGGAAGTTTACTTCGGTAAACTGCTCGGGGGTAACCAGGTCGACCTTCTCATCGAAGCCAAACCACTTGAGGCTCGCGTTAAGTGGGTTTTAAGTGTGGCAACGATAAACAATTGAAGAGTTTGATCCTGGCTCAGATTGAACGCTGGCGGCATGGCTAAAACATGCAAGTCGAACGATTAAAGCCCCTTCGGGGGTGTATAAAGTGGCGAACGGGCGAGTAATGCGTTCCTAACGTACCCCAGGGTCGGGGATAGCTCAGGGAAACTTGAATTAATACCCGATGACCTCAGTGCGTCGCATGGCGTGCTGAGCAAAGGCTTGCTGCCCTGGGATCGGGGAACGTGCTATCAGGTTGTTGGTGAGGTAACGGCTCACCAAGCCTAAGACGGCTAGCGGGTGTGAGAGCACGACCCGCCGCATCGGGACTGAGACACTGCCCGGACTCCTACGGGAGGCTGCAGTAACGAATATTCCGCAATGCGCGAAAGCGTGACGGAGCAATGCCGCGTGTGGGATGAAGCCTCTTGGGGTGTAAACCACTGTCAGGGTTTAGCAACACAATGAGCAGACCCAGAGGAAGGGCCGGCTAACTCTGTGCCAGCAGCCGCGGTAATACAGAGGGCCCGAGCGTTAATCGGAATCACTGGGCTTAAAGCGTGCGTAGGCGGACCCGCAAGTATCTTGTGAAATCCCACGGCTCAACCGTGGAACTGCTTGGTAGACTGCGGGTCTTGAGGTCGGTAGAGGCTGTCGGAACTCTAGGTGGAGCGGTGAAATGCGTAGATATCTAGAGGAACGCCCATGGCGAAGGCAGGCAGCTGGGCCGAACCTGACGCTCAGGCACGAAAGCGTGGGTAGCGAACGGGATTAGATACCCCGGTAGTCCACGCCGTAAACGATGTGCACTAGATTGTGGCGGTTCTGACACCGTGGCAGTCGAAGCAAAAGTGTTAAGTGCACCGCCTGGGGAGTACGGTCGCAAGACTAAAACTCAAAGGAATTGACGGGGGCTCACACAAGCGGTGGAGCATGTGGCTTAATTCGAAGCAACGCGAAGAACCTTATCCTGGGTTTGACATGTATGGATTAACCGCTGGAAACAGTGGCCACACCCTCGGGTGGAACATACACAGGTGCTGCATGGCTGTCGTCAGCTCGTGCTGTGAAGTGTCGGGTTAAGTCCCTTAACGAGCGAAACCCCTATCGTTAGTTGCCAGCGTGCCTTCGGGTGACGGGGACTCTAACGAGACTGCCGGTGTCAAACCGGAGGAAGGTGGGGATGACGTCAAGTCCTCATGGCCTTTATGCCCAGGGCTGCACACGTGCTACAATGGCGCGTACAGAGCGACGCGAGACCGTAAGGTGGAGCAAATCGCAAAAAACGCGCCCCAGTTCGGATCGTGGTCTGCAACTCGACCACGTGAAGCCGGAATCGCTAGTAATCGCGTATCAGCTACGACGCGGTGAATACGTTCCTGAGCCTTGTACACACCGCCCGTCAAGTCATGGAAGCCGGTAGTACCCGAAGCCGCCTCGCCTCAGGGGTGTCGACGGTAAGATCGGTGACTGGGACTAAGTCGTAACAAGGTAGCCGTAGGGGAACCTGCGGCTGGATCACCTCCTTTCTAAGGGATATCCTTAGGTGTGGTGCTAGAGCGATCTACGCCATATTTAAGTCAGCGCAACCTCGTCCGCAATTCGCGGATACCGCCACGGCGACGTGGCGAAAAAGGCAAACCCCAACTGTTTACTTGTCAACGATCCGTCTACGGAAGCGTTGAAATCGATATAACAGTTCAAATGACTAACCCGCCACCCGGCGGGTTTTTTATTGGAATTGAGTTTGTCTCGATTTATTAACGAAGGTTCCACACAGCAGCCCGAAGGATACTGTGTGCAATGCCCAGGTAATCTACGTTTTCCATCACCAATACGTTGACCGCACGCAGCAAAACCTTTCAGGACCATGCTGTGTGGCACTCCGGCGGAGGCAGGAAAGTACCTCGAGCACTGACTGACGCGTTGATGTGTACTAGCCACCACTTCATCTGACACGCGAGAGTTATCTGGCAACAGCAAGACTGCCGCTTCGAGTGTCTTTCGTCCGCGCCTCGATCGCGCCTTGGGTGACGCCCAGATCCTCGGCTCGGCTCTCGTTCGCTTCGCTCACCCGAACCCCTTCTAGAGAAGAGCCATCGAGCCGCTTGGCGTGGGCTAACGGGATCGAATCCTTGAACGTCGCCATCGGGGTCTTGCCGTAACAGTAGCGGCCGCTGTGGGGTCGCTGTTCATTGTACGTCACCAGCCACGCATCCAAGTCGGCTTGGAGTTCTTCGAGGCTCGTGTAGATCTTCTTGCGGAACGCGATGCTATAAAACTCGTCCTGCATCGTCTTGTGCAGCCGTTCGCAGATCCCGTTGGTCTGCGGGCTTCGGGCTTTGGTCTTGGTGTGATCGATGTCCTCGATCGCCAGGTACAGCTGATATTCGTGGTGCTCACGATTCCCGCAGTACTCCGTGCCGCGGTCGGTGAGGATGCGTAGCAGGTCCACGTCGTGCTGTTCGTACCACGGGATCACCCGGTCGTTGAGCAGATCCGCGGCCACGAGGGCGTTCTTGCGATCATAGAGCTTTGCGTGCGCCACCCGCGTATACGTATCGATAAACGTCTGCTGATAGATCCGGCCCACGCCCTTGATCGTGCCCACGTAATACGTGTCTTGAGCCCCGAGGTAGCCGGGGTGTTCGGTTTCAATTTCACCGTGGGCCTGCTTGTCTTGCTTGGCTTTTTCCAACGCCACGACCTGGGCTTCGGTCAGCACGGTGTGGTCGGGGTCCTGAGCCATCTTGGCTTCGAGTGCCTTGAGTCGCTTCTTGAACGTCTCAAGATCATGCCGCAGCCACACGCTTCGCACCCCGCCCGGTGAGATGAGCTTGCCTTGCTTCTTGAGTTCGTTCGACACCCGCACCTGCCCGTAAGCGGGCTGCTCGATCGCGAACGCGACCACGGCTTGCTCGATCTCGGGGTCGACGCGGTTGGCCAGGATCGGCTTCTTGCGGCTGATCTCTTGAAGGGCCAACTCCCCGCCCTGGTCGTAGAGCTGCTTGAACCGGTAGAAACTGTCTCGAGAATACCCCATCACCTTGCACGCCTGCGACACGCTGCCCAGCGCCTGGGCCAGCTTGAGCAACCCCACTTTGTTGGCAATGATCTTCTGGTCGGTGGTCATCTGACGGTCTCCTTCTGTGAGAAACAAAGATTAACGGAAGCGTCAGATGAAGTCTTAACTAATACAGATGATGCGTGCGATTGAGCTGCTGGTCGTGGAGCTGCGGGATCCGGATTCCGTCGAGACGATCGACAAATGGGCAACTGATTATCTGTGACTCAACCGTATAGTAGGTCAAGCGATCGGGCGTGAGGTAGAGTTGAGCCAAAAGTAGTAGGGAGGTTTAAGGCTCATGTCTCCATCCTTCTTCCCTAAGCTCGGCCAATTTGTCATCGTCAATTCGATTTTCACTTTCGAGCAGAGCCCATAGCACTCGTCCGGAGACGCCCATGGATTCGTAGCCGACTTTTATCACTTTGACTGTTCCCGCAGATCCAAATGTAATCACTTCCCCTGGGACTAATCGTTCAGGTGGGTAATCGGTTATACCTTCCTCGGGTGAGTTTGTCTGATCGGTAGAATAGGCTGACGTTAGCGGTTTGATTTTACTACGAAGTCACTGGACACAGGAGGCATGGATGCTTCAGATCACATTGACGGACGATGCGGTGGCGGCGTTGGATCGGGGGCGTTTTAGCGATCCAGATCCGCGGGTGCGGCGGAAGTTGCAGGTGGTTTGGCTCAAGAGCCATGGGTTGGCACATCGGCAGATCGCGGCCTTGGCAGGGGTCAGCAGCCGGACGGTGCAGCGTTATTTGAATACGTACCTCGACGGTGGGATCGAGGCGTTGAGGCAAAACGGCTACCGGGGTCAGCCCAGTCAATTGAACGCGCACGGCCCGAAGGTCAAGGCGTCTTTGGAACAACACCCGCCGTCGACGATCCACGAGGCGAGCCATCAGATCACGCAACTCACCGGTCTGCGTCGCGGCCCGACGCAAGTGCGAGCTTTTTTGAAACGGCTGGGTCTGCGTCGTCGCAAGCTCGGGGGTGTGCCGGGCAAGCTTGATCAGGCCAAGCATCAACAGCAGCGTGAATTCCTTGAACAGACCCTCGATCCGGCTTTGGACGAAGCCGAACGGGGTGATCGCAGGGTTTTTTTGTAGACGCCTGCCACTTCGTCCATGGCGCGTTTCTGTGCTACGTGTGGTGCGTGGTGAGGCTGTTCATCCGCACGCCCACCGGCCGCCGCCGGCTGAACGTGTTGGGGGCGTTGGATTTCGTGACCCGAGAGTTGGTGACCGTCACGAACACGACGTACATCACGGCCCAAACGGTCTGCGAATTACTCGAGACGCTCGCGGGGCGTTACCCCGGCCAAGCGATCACCCTGGTGCTGGACAACGCGCGGTATCAACGCTGCCGGTTGGTCCAAGATCGGGCCGTGGGGTTGGGCATCGAGTTGATGTTCCTGCCGTCCTACTCGCCGCACCTGAACCTGATCGAACGGATCTGGGGCCTGCTCAAGAAACGCTGCCTCAACGGCCGGTACTACGAAACGTTCGATCGATTTCAGCAAGCCATCCACGACGGCATCGCCAAGCTGGCCACCGACGACAAACCCAACGTCCAAACCCTCATCACCCGCAACTTCCAACACTTCAACAATCGGACAATCTTAGCCGCGTGAGGTATACATCCTTGTTGAGTGTACGTCCATATTCGTATTCAGGCCCGCTCAATTGGAGTTTGACCTTGCAGTTGTTCATAATCACATATCTCCATTAGAAGGTCTTTTTAAGGTAGTGCCTAAGTTTGCTGGCTGCAGGCATGCCCCGAAAGTGCTTAGGGTATTTATCTATAACTTTCACCAGCGATTCAACCTCTGCTCTATCAGCCGTCCCTTGTCGAACCTCATCTACGACGCGTTCCATGTCCTGAAGACGTTTAGCGTCATCCTCGGATTCGGGATATAGCGGCTTCTGATCGGGGTCGACGTAGTTGTGAAGTGGTTCGAGCCGATCTTCCTCGATTGTCATGTTTATGGTCCCCAGGTTTCTTTTGCAACAGAGTTCTGTCGCTCCCTTCTCCTGATCGGCATGGCGTTGGGTGGACTAAAGCCGGACGGGTGGCTGGGGCTAAGCGGAGCGTGCCCCAGTTTCGTAGGTCCGGGCGGGCCCGGACCTACACCTCATTTCAAACCTACGACGAGCAGCCCAATGACGAAGGAGATAAGGAGTAGGATATTTTGAAGACAGGACAAGCCTTGCCCTATATAACAGTTTGTCTTGGTCAATTGAAATGAACCCGTTTCTCGCCAACATGGGTCTGCCGATGATCGTCTTGCACTGGCCGGCGATGATCGCAGCGCTCGTGCCGGTGGTCATCCTCGAGAGCTTGCTGGTGCGCTGGTGGGCACCGACGGTGGGGATCCCACGAACATACGGCGGCGTGGCCCTGGCGAATGTCGTTTCGACGGCCGTGGGCGTCCCGATCGCTTGGGGGGTGATGTTCGCGATGGAGATGGCGGCGCATGAATCCCAAGGGTATTTGTGGCGTACGCCGGCTGAAGCGGATTTGAGTTGGGTCGAAACCATGGTGTTGTTTGTGTTGGGTTCGGCGTGGCTGCCGCCCAGTGAGCCGCATCTACACTGGATGATCCCTGCGGCGTTGGCGGTGCTGCTGATCCCGAGCTTTTTGGCGTCGGTGTGGCTGGAGTGGTGGATTTTTGCCTTGATCTGGAAGGAGCAGCCGCGATCAAAAATTATTGCCCTTATATGGCGAATCAACAGTGTGTCTTACGCGATCATGATGGCGTTGGTCTTGTTGTGGCTCAACGCTGAGTTGACGGGTGTCAAACCGTTGGCGTTCGAGCCGGGCGAAGAGGCTCAGGTCGACTGGCACGAGGGGGTAGCCAAGATCAACGGGGTCGAACGCAAGGTTCAGGTGTTCTGCATGCGTCTGTGCCACTCGAAGGCGTCGTTCACGTGGCCGTATGAGCGGGCGACGTTGGAGGCGTTCCTCGATGGTCACGTGCGTGCGTTGGCCTACTTCGGGGGTGTGCCCAAGCGGATCGCTTACGACAACCTCAAGTCGGCGGTCACCCACGTGGGAGCGGGCAAAGACCGCACGCTCAACGAGCGGTTCAAGCACCTGCGGTGTCACGACCTGTTCGACACCCGGTTCTGCCCCCTCGGAAGCATGCCTACGGACGGGCTGTGGAGAACTTCCGATCAGCACCGCCCCGTCATCAGCAAGCAAGCGTCTGGCATTACGCAGCGAACTGACGGGATCACCCATATCGTGGATCGTCTCACAACAGAGGATCAGGTCGTATCCGTGTTCCACCTCTAGCTTGCTGACATCCTTGCAGTGGAACGTGACACGATCCGACACCCCGTAATCAGCGGCGTGTTGGCGGGCTTCATCAATGGATGCCGGGTCGATGTCATATCCGATCACCATGATATCGGGGTAGGTTTTGGCCATTCCGATGGCGGACCACCCGCACCCGCACCCGAAATCGGCTACCCGCGAAGTTTCACTGGATCGCAGCTTGGCATGGACATACGGCATGGCTGGGATCCATTCGTTACCCAACACCTGGAGGAAGGTCGCTCGATTGATCGCGGCTATACCCTGGCGCACCTCTGGCCCGTATTCACGAAACGGGACACCGCCCCCGTGTCGGAAAGCGTCCACGACCTGCGGTAGCGGCCGCAAGATACCGGCGAACAACTGGGTTAACGGGGGGCGGTCTCAGGGTTGAAGTGCAACACCGGAGAGGGCTTGTCTCCGAGCCTCGACGGGGGTGCGTCAGCCGAAGACTTTCATGGGCATATTGTTGATGATCTTCTCGACGCGTGCCACCTGGACATCGGTCACCCTGGCGAAGTCGGTGCCCTTGGGGAAGTAGCGGCGGACGAGGCGGTTGCGTTGCTCGTTGGCGGCGTGTTGCCGGGGGGAATGCGGGTCGCAGAAGAACACGGGCAGGCCGGTTTGGGCGGTGAGGTTCAAATGCATAGCGAACTCCTTGCCGTTGTCGACGGTGAGGCTATGGTGATCGGACCGAGGTTCGGGCTTGATCATGGCGACCATGGCATCGGTGACGGTGGGGCTTTGGCGATCGTCGACGCGACGCAGGCGGGTATGACGGGTGGTGCGGTCGTTGCAGGTCACGAGTGAGGCGGGGGTGGGCCTTGGGGCGGCTGCCGGTGGTCGTAGACGCCGGGTCGTTGGCGGAGGTCGGCTTCTTGGGGTCGTTGAGCCAGAGGTGTGGCGTGCTGAATTCTGCCGCGTTTTTCGACTTCGCGTCGTCGTCGTGGCCTGCGGCGGCGGCGGGGGCTGTCGAGGCATCGCCAGAGTTTCGAGCCGTGTTCGCGGGTGGATCGGTAGCCGTGTTGATAGATCGTCTCGTGACTGATTGAACCCAACTCGTGGGCGATGGGTTCGGGTGAACGCTTGAGGTTCCCGAGGCGGTGCTCGACTTTTCGTCGCAGGTGTGGACCCTGTGTGAGTTTGCGTCGGGATCGGGTGGCTGATGGGCGGCGGGCTTGGGTTTTGTTTTGAGCGTGGCAGGCTTCGTAGCGACCGTCGGCCTTGGCGTTGCGACGAAGCTCGCGGCTAACGGTCGAGGGCGGCCGGCCCAGTTGTCGGGCGATCTGGTTGTTGCCCAGGCCCTGGCGACGAAGGCGGGCGATCTTTTCACGGCAGGATGCGGTAAGCTGACTGTAGGGCATCAGCGCTCCTTTAAGTTGAGGTTCTGCACCCCAAACTTAACGCCGATGCCTTACTTTTCACGGCCTCTGCTGTTGCACTTCAACCCTGAGACCGCCCCCGGTAATTCTAAAAGCTAGCCATCCATCCATCCCTCATGCCGTCGGGGTACGGACAAGCTTACGAACCTGCGCGGCCAGGCAGCGACCGAGTTGGTCCTCTTCATCAACGACTTCATGGGCGCCCGCAAGTAAAAGTTCCCAACGCAGGATGTGGTAACGGCAGCGAACCACAATAAAGGCGTCCGGGGCCAGGTCACGGATCAAGTCAATCAAGTGGCGCGTGATGGCGTGATCCGGCACGGTGACCACGATGACACGTGCCCTGTAGATGCCCGCTTCCTCTAGGATATCCCGTTGCGTGGCATCCCCAGTGTGGGCGATCAAGCCGTAACGTCTTGCGATATCGATATTCTTGGTGTTCAGATCGATCACCACCATGTCATGCTGGTGTGAATCCACGAGTCCTTCGGCAACCCGTTGTCCGGCCGGACCGAAACCGATGATCATGATCAGATCGGAGGCGGGACCAAGCGCCTTATCTGCCCCTTCGGGAGCGACCGTAGCGGCGCGCTGGTCCGGCGGTAACCGCCCAGCCCCCCGCAGGCGAAGCAGCATCCCTTCACAACGAGCCCCGGCCCAGGGAGCGGCGGCAACGAGGTAGGGCGTCAGCAAAAGGGTCACAATGGTCGCCGACACCATCACGCGAAAAGTCACTGGCGCCATAAGTGCCGTACCATCGATGGTTCTTTGAGCGATGGTGGCCAAAACGAAAGAGAACTCTCCCACTTGCGCCAAACACAGCGCCGCCGCGACGGCATAACGCCAGGGTCGGCCGAAGATGCGTGCCAGCAGGACGACGATCAGAGCCTTTCCCACGACGATCGCTAGCACGATTCCGGCAACGATCGTCCAGTGACCCAAGAGCCAAGCCGGATCGCCAAACATCCCGATGGCCGCAAAGAACAGGGTGACCATCAGGATTGTCAGAGGTCTCGTGTCGGCGCGGATCTGTGTGGCAAATGGCGATACCGCCAGCAGAACGCCGGCCGCGAAAGACCCCAAGGCAGGACTCAGGCCCACGGCGTGGGTCATCCACGCCGATCCGGTGGCCATGATCACCGCAAGCAAGATAGGCAGGTCACGGTTCTTACGCCAGGCAGGCAGTAGAAGCAGGCGTGGCACCACGATATTGAAAAATACGTAGAACAGACCGATGAGTACGACAGTCAGAATCAGGGCTAGTGTCAGCTCACCGATCATCGGCCCCCATGTGCCTCCGGCTGCCATCACGCTCACCAGCAGGATCATCGGGATCACCGATGCATCCTGAACCAGCAGGATACCAAGCGCCATTCGCCCGTGTTCACTGTCGAGTTCGGCCCGGTCGGCCAGCAACCGCAGCACACAGGCCGTGCTGCTGACGGAAACCATCATGCCAACGACGAGTGATTCGCGGGCGTGCAGGCCGAAAATCGCCGCACCCGCGAAACCGATTGCCGCCGTGGTCAAAACCTGGAGCGGCCCGGCTTTCAAGACGACGGTTCCCAGCGACAAGAGACGTCTCGGCGAAAACTCCAGGCCAATGGCGAACAGCAGCAGCGCAACGCCCAGTTCAGCGATGTGGAACAGCTCTTGTTGAGTGGAAATCCAGCCCAGGACATTTGGGCCAACCAAGGCGCCAGCGATTAGATAGCCCACAATGACGCTCTGGTGCAGCCGTTCAGCAACGGTTCCCAGCACAAGAGCCATCGCAAGCAAGACGAGAATATCCCACAGGACATTCCACACCCCCAGCGGCGAGGCAGCCAAGATCGGTAGGGCATCTGTCATGGGCATCTATCCCATATGGTTCGGCGGTCTCAGGGTTGAAGTGCAACACCGGAGAGGGCTTGTTTCCGAGTCTCGGTGGGGGTGCACCATCCGAGGACCTTCATGGGGGTATTGTTGATGATCTTCTCGACGCGTGCCACCTGGGCGTCGGTGAGGTGGGCGAAGTCGGTGCCTTTGGGGAAGTAGCGGCGGAGAGACGATCTTCCCAAGGAAAGTGAACAGCCCTCGCCTACAAGGCGAGAGCTTCAAGAGGGTCTTTGTGTGATTCATAGACATCCTTTCACTAGATTGGGTGGCTATGGACAATCAGATCAAGCAGCGATTGGCGTGGGTACGTCTGTATCAGCAGACCGGAGTATTCTCTGGGATACGACAATCAGTCTCTGTAGCAATTCCCTGTTTTTGAGCTGTTTACAGGGATGTTCTGCAGATTACAGGGATGATTGGGCAAAGGATCGAAAGCTGCCCAACGTTAGTGTCTGATTGATTTCGTCTTACGACGGCCCGCTTGTCAATTCCCTACAGCCCTTAACAGGGAACGAGCAGGGAATTGCCCATCCAATGATCCTCCCCGCAGCAAGCTGCGGGGTATCGGAAAAGGATCCCTGATTAGCGATGAGACACCTACGGTTTCTCATACTCTTCCCTCAGCAGAAACCCTGTAGCGAGCTACAGGGAATCGACAAATTCAACAACGCATGGAGCGTTTCGGATACTGAGCCATTCATCGATCACTGTACGCTATCATCAGAGCTGCCCTAGGGGCGTTCCATATTGTCGGCACCTTGCTAATGTTGAAGTTACAGGCTGTATTGAATCGCCATGAATCATCGTCTCTACGCGTTGCTGTATCTCCTGATCGACTCCTTTTCAGCCCGCCGCGATGCCCAGATCCGGTTCTTGAAGGAGGAGAACAGCATCCTACGATCCCGGATCAAAAAGCAGCGATTGATCCTGTCGCCCGAGGAGCGATCCCGGCTTCTGACCATCGGCCGTGAACTCAATCACCACGTTAAAGCTCTGATCAGCGTTGTCCAATTCCGCACCTACCAACGTTGGGTGAAGCAGCAGCGGGAAGGGCATAAGGTTGGCCGGGTCGGTCGTCCCCGGACCATTGGCAGGGATATCCGGGAGGCCATCGTCCGATTCGCCAAGGAGAATTCGGGTTGAGGATACCGACGGATCGTCGGTGAACTGCTCAAGCTGCGCTGTAAGGTTGGCAAGACAAGCGTCCGACGGATCCTGCGCGAAGCAGAGATCTATCCCGAACCGGGTAAGCCCTACTCAAGGATAGGCGACGATCGGCCCTGGGCCCGATTCCTCAAACTGCACATGAATACGCTGGTCGCGTGCGACTTTTTCTGCAAGACAATCTGGACACCGATCGGCAAGCGTCAGGCGTATCTGATGCTGTTTCTACATGTCGGAAGCCGCAAGGTCTGGGTATCATCGGCAACGTATCATCCCGACGGCGCGTGGGTTCAACAGCAGGGGCGTAACGCGGTGATGTGGCTAGAAGACCATGATGCGGAAGCCACACACCTAATCCACGACCGAGACACGAAGTTCACAAGAGCATTCGATCAACTGTACTAGCCACCACTTCATCTGACACGCGAGAGTTATCTGGCAACAGCAAGACTGCCGCTTCGAGTGTCTTTCGTCCGCGCCTCGATCGCGCCTTGGGTGACGCCCAGATCCTCGGCTCGGCTCTCGTTCGCTTCGCTCACCCGAACCCCTTCTAGAGAAGAGCCATCGAGCCGCTTGGCGTGGGCTAACGGGATCGAATCCTTGAACGTCGCCATCGGGGTCTTGCCGTAACAGTAGCGGCCGCTGTGGGGTCGCTGTTCATTGTACGTCACCAGCCACGCATCCAAGTCGGCTTGGAGTTCTTCGAGGCTCGTGTAGATCTTCTTGCGGAACGCGATGCTATAAAACTCGTCCTGCATCGTCTTGTGCAGCCGTTCGCAGATCCCGTTGGTCTGCGGGCTTCGGGCTTTGGTCTTGGTGTGATCGATGTCCTCGATCGCCAGGTACAGCTGATATTCGTGGTGCTCACGATTCCCGCAGTACTCCGTGCCGCGGTCGGTGAGGATGCGTAGCAGGTCCACGTCGTGCTGTTCGTACCACGGGATCACCCGGTCGTTGAGCAGATCCGCGGCCACGAGGGCGTTCTTGCGATCATAGAGCTTTGCGTGCGCCACCCGCGTATACGTATCGATAAACGTCTGCTGATAGATCCGGCCCACGCCCTTGATCGTGCCCACGTAATACGTGTCTTGAGCCCCGAGGTAGCCGGGGTGTTCGGTTTCAATTTCACCGTGGGCCTGCTTGTCTTGCTTGGCTTTTTCCAACGCCACGACCTGGGCTTCGGTCAGCACGGTGTGGTCGGGGTCCTGAGCCATCTTGGCTTCGAGTGCCTTGAGTCGCTTCTTGAACGTCTCAAGATCATGCCGCAGCCACACGCTTCGCACCCCGCCCGGTGAGATGAGCTTGCCTTGCTTCTTGAGTTCGTTCGACACCCGCACCTGCCCGTAAGCGGGCTGCTCGATCGCGAACGCGACCACGGCTTGCTCGATCTCGGGGTCGACGCGGTTGGCCAGGATCGGCTTCTTGCGGCTGATCTCTTGAAGGGCCAACTCCCCGCCCTGGTCGTAGAGCTGCTTGAACCGGTAGAAACTGTCTCGAGAATACCCCATCACCTTGCACGCCCGCGACACGCTGCCCAGCGCCTGGGCCAGCTTGAGCAACCCCACTTTGTTGGCAATGATCTTCTGGTCGGTGGTCATCTGACGGTCTCCTTCTGTGAGAAACAAAGATTAACGGAAGCGTCAGATGAAGTCTTAACTAATACAGATCAACTGATGGAAACTGCCAATATCCAGATTGTGAAGTCGCCGATCCAAGCTCCGAACGCGAATGCCTTTGCTGAGGCCTGGATCGCATCAGTTCGTCGGGAGTGCCTGAATGACCTTGCATGCTTCAGTCTGCGTCATCTCGATTACATCACTCGAACTTATACACGTTTCTATAACGATCATCGCCCGCATCAGCGTATGGGCAATCGCGTGTTGAGATTCCAAAGTAAACCACATCCGGATCCGGAATCTCACACTGAACCGATTGGCAAGGTCGGTTGCCAATCCCAACTGGGTGGCTTGCTCAAACACTACTACCGCACAGCAGCCTAAGCCCCAAAGAAACGAGCTATGCGATTGTCAAAGAATAACCTGCATATAGCAGGAGTGATCATGCTGTTATTGTAATCCGAATAGATGCATTAGTCGTCCCTGAAAAAGCCCTTTTTTATGCGGCGGCGAGGCGTTGGGTGGTGGGTGGGATCGGGTTGAGGGCGGTGCGGATCATTTCGAGCAACCAACGTCGCCAGGCGCATGGCAACAGCCGCAGGAGTTTGCGGAAGTTGGCCCCGGCGGCGGCGAGGATCACGTTCATCGCGTCTCCTACCAACCCCTTGAGATAGCAGCGGCCCATGCGGTGGTCATGTTTGGCGTGACCGATCTTCGGCTCAATGGCGCTTCGACGCTTTCGGCGTTTGCGTTGCGTCGAGGTCAGGCTCTTTGAGCGACTGCCTGCCAGGTGGACCGTGGTTGGTCCGCCATAATCATGGCCGCGGTAACCCCGGTCCACGTACGCGTCGCTCAGCGTCACGCCCGTGATCGATTCGACCTGATCCAAGGCCCGGCTCAATGTGTGCCCGTCGTAAGGGTTTGCTTCGCACAGCATCGCCCCGACAAACCAATCATGGCGATTCGTTGTCGCCAGCGAGACCTTCTGGCCAAACTCATATCGCTTGTGCGCTTTGCCCTTGCTGATGCACCGCACCTCCGGCTCGTGCAACGAATACAGCTTGTTGGAATCACCCTGACGCTGGTCCCGTAAACGTTGACACTGGGCCAGCAACGCCTTGAGTGGTTCGGTTAATGTCCCGGCTTTCCGCCGCACGTCGCGGATCAATCGGCCCACCCATGTCCGCATCTTGCGCAGCTCTCGCCGCATCCGCTTGAACTGTCGAGCGTGGGCGTAACGACTAGCCTTGACCGACGCCCGCTTGGCCACACGCACGTACGACTGACGCAGCGCGATGCCGCTTGCTTTCGCCGCCCGGCCCAGCTTCACGATCGCTTTGTACAGCAGCTTCGAGTCCGTCGGATGCGTGATGTTTTTCTCCTGCACCGTCGTGTCCACGTTCACCTGCTTCATCTCGCGTTCGGGCAGGTGCTTTTGTTCGACCGCCACCGACACCGTCTGTTGGAGCAACACCTGTAGCTTCTCTTGACCCACACGCTGACGCCACTTGGTCATGCTCGTGGGGTGGATCGGGCACTTGTGCTGGAGATGCGTGTAGCCGCAGAAATATTGCCAATACGGGTTCTCGACCCACCGGGCCACGACCGACTCGTCCGACTCATTGAACGCGTGCTTGAGATAGTGCAGCCCCACCATCAGCCGGGTGGCCTTGGCTGGGACGCCCTGGTCGGGGCTGGAGCAATCCCGAAACGCCGCATCGAATGCATCCCAATCGATCTGCCCAGCGAGTTGGACCAGCGGATGCTTGGGGTTGAGCAGCTGATCGAAGTGGGCCTGGAACAACTCAAAGGCGTCACGCGGGCTGGGCTGGGGCGTCATCGGTGCTCCTCAAATTGCAAGGTTTCGGCTGATCCAATCGCCAATCCTTGCAATCTAACACACCACATCCACACCGAAAACCCCGTCAAAACCAGCCTCTCGAGGGTTATTCAGGGGCGACGCATTAGTTGGAGTTGAACGTCGCCATGTCGACCTTGTCGGACGGCTATCCGACTGATAAGTTGGATGGAAATCGAAATCCGTTGCCCGGGATCTATAGCGCGCCGACATTACGGAACATGACCTTCCCCAGAGAAAGTGGACGGTCCTAACTGCTAGGTAGGATGCCTGGCGAAAGGAGTCCACCAGATGTCAAAGTCGATGGGCAACGGGAAATCGAGCAAGCGGTATGACGATCAGTTCAAGGCCGGGGCGGTGCGGATGGTCACCGAGGAAGGGTTGTCCCAGTCCGAGGTCGCCCGGCGCTTAGGGGTCGCGGGCACGACGGTGTGTGCTTGGGTTCGGCAGTTAGCCCCTAACGGTCGGCTCACTGATCAAGAGATTCGGATCAAGCTGCGGGAGTTGGAACAAGAGAACCGTCGGCTGAAGATGGAACGGGAAATCCTAAAAAAAGCCGCGACCTTCTTCGCGAGCGAAAGCCGATGAGGTACCGCTTCATCGACGAGCACCGCGACCACTGGCCGGTCCGCGTGATGTGCCGGGTCCTGTGCGTGAGCCCCAGCGGGTTCTACGCCTGGCGAGCCCGTCCCGTGTGCGAGCAGGCGACCCGTCGCGGGCAACTGGCGGAGAAGGTCCACCGGGTTTTTGAAGATCATCGTCGGGTCTACGGCAGCCCACGGGTTCATGAACAACTCCAAGCCGACGGTGAGCGTTGCAGCGTGAACACGGTGGCCAAGATCATGCAAGAAGAAGGCTTGCAAGCCAAAGGGCCTAAACGGTTCAAGCCGGTGACGACCGATTCGAAACACGATCAGCCGATCGCCGAGAATCTCTTGCAACGTGACTTCACGGCCACGGGTCCCAACCAGAAATGGGTGGCCGATATCACGTATCTGCCCACGCGGATGGGCTGGGTGTATCTGGCGGTGGTGTTGGATGTGTTCTCGCGCATGGTGGTGGGCTGGTCGGTCGCCGATCACCTGCGGGCCGACCTGGTGTGCGAGGCGTTGCGTCGGGCGGCAGGGAAAAGAAATCCTCTGACGGGGGTGATTCATCACAGCGATCGTGGGGTCCAATACGCCAGCGGGGTGTACCAGGATCTGCTGGGGTTTTATGGGGTCTCCTGCTCGATGAGCGGCAAGGGCAACTGTTACGACAACGCGATGATGGAGAGTTTTATGGGCACGTTGAAGATCGAGCTGGTTCACGGATCGGATTGGGTCGACCTCGATGAGGTGGCCACGGCGTTGTTTGATTACATCGAGGTGTTTTACAATCGTGTGCGGCTGCACTCGTCTTTGGGGTACAACAGCCCCCTGGCCTACGAGCTGCAGACCGCATAACTCACGAAACCGACCGTCCACTTTCCCTGGGGAAGATCATTATCCATGATGTGTGGCAGATGGAGCATAGGTCGTCCTGGGTGAATCTATTCCACGCTTGTCGACATGCATCGAACAGGTCGTCGTAGTCATGGAACACGCGGTTGGATAGATAGTGGCTCTTGAGATAGGCCCACACCCGTTCGATGGGATTGAGCTCAGGTGAGTACGGCGGCAGGTGCAATAGCGTGATGTTGTCGGGTACCACCAACGCTTTGGCCATGTGCCACCCGGCTTGATCCAACACCAACACCACGTGCTTACCGGGGCCGGCTTCCTGGGAGATGAACCGCAGGTGTTCGTTCATGTAGTCGGTGTTCACCGTCGGGGCCAACAGAGCCGAGGATCGACCGGTGCCCGGATTGACCGCCGCGAACAGGTAGACCCATTCATACTCGGTCTGCTTCACGGCGGTGGGACGCGATCCCTTGGGGGCCCAGACTTTCGTGAGCGTGCCTTGCTGGCCGAAACGGGCTTCGTCCTGGAACCACACCTCGACCCGCTGATCGGGATGTTCGTCTTGAATCTCTTGGATCAAAGGGGGGTGTCTTGCCGCCACGTCGCCATCGCTTCGGGATCGTTCTTGCGATGCTTCGGCCGCGGCGTCAGGCATGAATACCCCAACCGGTGCAGCAGGTCGTAGGCGCCTTGGAGACTGTAGGGCACGCCGAATTCTTGATCGAGGATCCGCACGACATCTTTGCCTCGCAAGGTGCACACGCCCTGGTCGGCGTCGGTGGGCCCGGTGTCGAGTCGTTGTATGAACGCGTCTTCTTGATCTCGACCTAGCTTGGTGGGGCGGCCTGGCTGGGGCCTGATGACGAGCGCGTCGATCCCGCCGTCGCGGTACGCGTAGGCCCAACGCTGCACGGAAGCCCGGCCGCGATCGAGCGTGTCGGCGATCCAGTAAGAACTCTTACCTTCCAACGCCCACCTCACCGCCCGATATCGATCACGCTGCTTGGCGTTGCGTTCACGGCCGATCCGCCGCTTGAGTTCATCAAGGTCTTCGGGGTGTCGTAAAGAGATCTTCATCGTCGGCCTCCATGCCATCATCGCTCGATCACTCAAGCCCGACCGTCCCTAGTCAGGCCATCTGCCGCATCTTACTAAATCGACTCAGAATTATTCTGGAAGCGTATTACAGGGATGATTGGGCAAAGGATCGAAAGCTGTCCAACGTTAGTGTCTGATTGATTTCGTCTTACGACGGCCCGCTTGTCAATTCCCTACAGCCCTTAACAGGGAACGAGCAGGGAATTGCCCATCCATTCAACAACCCGTGTACCACGTCTCATCTGCCGGGATAATGCTAATAGCCGTTGCGGGCTCCAATCTGCTTTCCAGCTTGACCTGACGTCAAGTTTGGATTGACCACAAGTCAAAGTTTCCTGCACTGCAAGTCTATTCACAAATGGGGTTTGTAGGCGATATCGTTGGTTGTGCCTGATCCGGACAGGCGAGTGGTAACGAACGATCGATTGAAATCTCTAGCTAAAGGGAAAAAAGAAAATGATCACCAACATAATGGCGTCGGAAGTTGATAAGGGGCTGCTTATCGACAGGGGCTCTAATGATGACGTGTCCCAGCAGTCCCCGCCACGGTCTGCGAGATGGAAATATGACAAGACAAAATGGTTGCATGCATGGATATGCTTGGCTGTGATCACCGCGTGGACTAGTTCCCCTGCCATCGCGGCACCCATCGTCGAGTGGACGGGTACCCAAGCCACAGCGATCCGGGATTTCAAGTTCGATGGAAGGATCTATAATGTGACATTTGACTCACGATCATTCGAGGCCATCGCGGGCGACTTGAGCCTCAGTGATCCGTTCCCATTCATCGGGAATGAAGCCGCTACGGTTTCGGACGTCTTGGGCGACATCAACGCCTTATTAAACGAAACCCCGGCATTGCGGTTGTTTGGTGTCGATACGAGTTTTGAAGCAGCTCGCGGGATGATCGTTTCTAGCGACGATGCGGCGGGTGGGGACCAGTTCTTCGGACTGGAAAACCAACTCTTCGGCACATGGCGTATCGCGCCGTCGGGTGGCGGAGTGAGCTTCGGGAAAGATGAAACCGCTGCCAGACGCAACCGCGCGTTCATGGTATTTCATGCTGTTCCGGAGCCGAGTTCTCTCGGACTGCTGGCCTTGAGCACCATTGCTCTCATGGGTCGTCGGAAACGTCAATGGGTTTGACCCGTGAGGTAACAAGTTCGGGCCAGGAACGCGTAGCCGGCAGCATTGAGTCACCATATCGATTTCTTGACAGTCGGCCAGGCACGGATTTTCAAAGAATAATCCCGCCGCAAGGGCGGGATTATTCTTTTCGTGTCGAGTAATCCTCGAGCCTCTTCTCGGCGATACGTTTCGAGATCGATGCCGCGTTGTCATCGCCGTTAACCAGGCGGTAGGTCACCGCCCCCTCAAGCAAGGTGATCCACTCCTCGGCGAAACTCTCTACGTCATCAATACCGACGGCTTTGGCCATGTCGCAGACGGTCTTAAATGCCGCGGCGTAATGACGCGACGCGGCTTGGTGCACCGGGTCAGTCCTCGATGGGAACTCCGAGCAGGCGGTGATGAACAAACACCCCTGATAATCCGGGTGGTTGAACCAGTCGTGCAGGACGTCGAACATCGCCAACAGCATCGCTCGTGGGTCGTACCCGGCCTTGGCTTGCACGTACTTGGTGAATGCCTGCATCTCCCACTCGTCCCGCTGCTTGATGACCGCTACCATCAGATCGTCTTTGCTCTCGAAATGGTTGTAGAAGGTTGTCTTGGTCACACCCACTTCGGTAATGATCTGATCGATTCCCACGCCGTGAAACCCGTACGCATAGAACAAATTCATCGCGGTGTGGATCAGCTTCTCACGGGTATCTCGCGGGGATACCCCGCCTCCGAAGAGGTCGACAGCCGTTTTGTCGTTGGGGTCGCACGTCATGCTTATTCAGCCCGCCAGCTTGACCAGCGGTCAAGTTTAGATTAACCACAAGTCAAGGTCGCCTTTACTTCAAGTGTGTTCACAACATGATTTTAGAGTCGATAATATTGGTGGCGTTTCACGTTTAGCAGACACAACGTTTCACCAGATTTTATGAACCACAAGCATAGGAGACCAGAAGATGACTCAAAGCACAACGTTAGCCGAACCCGAAGCTGATCACTCGGCTGCAGTAGATGCCTTTATCGATGACATGCTGTCAGCAAGCGCCGGCGTGTTCAAGATATTCTCGATGTACTTGGGTCACAAACTGGGCTATTACGAATCGCTGGCGGGGAATGCTCCCGTCACTTCGACGGAACTCAGCGAGGTGACGCGGACCCACGAGCGATACGCCCGAGAATGGTTGGAACAACAGACCGTCGCGGGGATCTTGGAGGTGCAGGACGAGACGGCCGGCCCGTTTGATCGTCGTTACCACCTGCCTGCTGCTCACGGCGAGGTGCTCACAGACCAGGACAGCCTGAACTATTTGGCCCCGTTAACCCAATTGTTCGCCGGTGTCTTGCGGCCGCTGCCGCAGATCGTGGACGCTTTCCGACACGGGGGCGGTGTCCCGTTTCGTGAATACGGGCCAGAGGCGCGCCAGGGTATAGCCGCGATCAATCGAGCGACCTTCCTCCAGGTGTTGGGTAACGAATGGATCCCAGCCATGCCGGATGTCCATGCCAAGCTGCGATCCAGCGATACTTCACGGGTCGCCGATTTCGGGTGTGGGTGCGGTTGGTCTGCTATCGGGATTGCAAAAACCTACCCCGATATCACGGTAGTCGGATATGACATGGACCCGGCATCCATTGATGAAGCCCGCCAACACGCGGCTGAATATGGGGTGTCGGGCCGTGTCATGTTCCACTGTAAAGATGTCAGCAAACTGGAGGTGGAACAGGGATACGACCTGATCCTCTGTTGCGAAACGATCCACGATATGGGTGATCCCGTCGGTTCGCTGCGTAATGCCAGACGCTTGCTTGCGGATGACGGGGCGGTGTTGATCGTTGATGAACGCGTCGCGGATGAATTCACCGCCAAGGGCAACGATGTGGAGTGGATGATGTACGGGTGGTCGATCCTACATTGCCTCCCCGCCGGGATGGCCGACGGCGCCGAGCACTGTTGCGGGGGGACGGGGACGGTGATGAGGCCGTCCACCGTACGACGATACGCCCAAGAAGCCGGGTTCTCGGATATCGATGTGTTGCCGATCGAGAATCTGTTCTTCCGGCTCTACCGGCTAATCCCTTGAGACCATGTATTCAGTAGGCAAGTTGGTATGGCTCGGTGCGTAGGCAGGCAGGAGCGAGCTTATAATTTAGATATCGTGCCCATGGAGACCCAGTAATGGACGTGACGCAGATCCTGCAAGCCGCTCAGGCGGGCGATGCCCAAGCGCGTCAGGACCTGATCGCGTCAGTGTACAACGACCTCAAGCGGTTGGCTCAAAGCAAGATGCGTGGCGAGCGGATGGACCACACGCTCTCGTCCACGGCGCTGGTGCATGAGGCGGTTCTGAACCTACTTGCCCAGACTGATTTGCCCGGCAAGAACAGTACGCAGTTCTATCAGTACGCGTCGACGGCGATGCGGCACCTGCTGATCGACCATGCCCGTAAGCGCGCCAGCAAGAAGCGTGGCGGGGCGGGCAAGCGTGTGGTGTTTGATGAAGCGGTTGTGGCGAGTGATCAACAATCGGACGACCTGCTCGCGCTCGACGAGGCGCTTCAGCGGCTCGCTAAGGTCGATCCACGCAAGGCGCAGGTCGTCGAGATGCGCTACTTCGGTGGGCTGACGAACGAGCAGGTTGCTGATGCGTTAGACATCTCGATCGCAACGGTCAAGCGTGATTGGGCGATTGCGCAGGGTTACCTGTTGCGGGAGCTGACGCAGGAAGATGTCGGCCGGGCCGACGACGTGCCCGATGCGAGGGCCGGACATGGGTGACGACCGGAAAGCCGTTGAGTTGGTTGAGCGGGCGTTCGAGCTGCCGGCCGAGGAGCGATGTGCCTTCCTAGATCGGGCATGCGCGGGTTCGCCAGGTCTGCACGCCGCGGTGGACTCATTGCTGCGGGCCGTCGAGGAAGCATCGGGGATTGGTTTGCTGCCCGAGCCTCCCGAAATCGCGCCCAGCCCGGCCACCCAGACGACGAGCCCACCATCAGGTCCAGCCGATGCGAAGATTATCAGTCTGAGTCTCGCAGTGGGTCAGCAACTCGTCGAGCGTTATCAGGTGCAGCGCATCATCGGCGTCGGCGGGATGGGCGAGGTGTACCATGCGATCGATCAGGTGCTGGGGCGGGACGTCGCGATCAAGGTGATCCGGTCACCGGACTCGGATGCCCCTCGCCTTGCTGAACGTTTTGATCGTGAGCTCAAGTCGGTCGCGTTGCTGTCGCACCCCAACGTGGTGACGCTCTACGACGTGGCTGACGATAAAACAAGCCGGTTCGCGGTGATGGAATTCGTTGCGGGCCAGACGCTGCGACAACGGATGTCTGGTGAGCTGGGTTGGGCCGATGTGGCCCGGATCGCCTACGGCGTGGCTTCGGGTCTCAGCGCTGCGCACACATCGGGCATCCTGCACCGTGATATCAAGCCCGAAAACATCATGCTCACCGAGGCAGGCCTGGCTAAGGTGCTTGACTTCGGTATCGCGCGACCCGCTGCACCCGAGACCGACCCCACGGTCACGGGCGAGGGTGGGCAGGCCATCGGGACGGTCCCCTATATGTCCCCTGAGCAGGTCAACCGCCAGGCGTTGACCGTTGCGACTGACGTGTTTTCGTTAGGTGTCGTGCTCTATGAAGCGTTGCTCGGCATTCATCCGTTCCGTGCAGACAGCGCGTTGCAGACCATGCGCAATATCGTTGAAGCGCCAGTCGATGTCGCTGCGGGCCTCTCTGGCAAAGCCCCGGATGAATTGGTCCGATTGATCGAGTCGATGCTCGGCAAGGACCCGGGTTCCAGGCCCTCTATGTCACAGGTAGTCGAGCGTTTGAAATCACTGCTTGGCTGGCGGCCCCAGGTGATTACCGCTGGCCCATCGGGGTCCGGTGAGACAAGCCGTGTTGAGCGGGTCGCGTCACAAGACGGCCCGCCAAGGATCGCGGTCCTTCCCTTTACGACGATGACCGCGGATCCGGCTTGCCAGTACTTCGGCGACGCGGTGGCGCAAGATCTTATCGTCGGGCTCTCGCGCATGCGATGGCTGCCGGTCATCGCTCGCGGATCATCGTTTTGTTTTCGATCGGCTGGGGTAGACTTGGGGCAGGCGGCTAAAACCCTTGGCGCGGATTACCTGGTGACCGGCTCGTTGGAAATCGACGCGCGAAGGTCTGTGCTGTCTGTTGAGCTAACCAACGCCGCTGAGGGGCGCGTGGTCTGGGCGGACCGCTTTGAGCAGGCGTTACAAGACATCATGCAGTACCGATTTGATGTCCCCCTGCATATTCTGCGCTCAATCGAGGTCGGGGTTCAGCGGGCTGAGGCAGCTAAGGCAGCTGACCAAGCCATCGACAACCTAGGCGCCTGGTCGGCCTACCACCGTGGGCTGGACCATATGTTCCGCTTCAAAGCCGACGACAACGCACAGGCCGCACAACTGTTCCGGTATGCGCTAAAGCAATCCCCCGCGTTCGCCCGGGCGCACGCGGGCTTGTCATTCACTTATTTCCAGAACGCGTTCCTTAATCTCACCGGTGACTTCGACCAGCAGTGCGCACTTGCGAAACAGACCGCGGAGTGCGCCGCCGAGATCGATCCGCTCGACCCGTTCGTCAACCTCACCCTCGGCCGGGTCGGCTGGTTGCAAGGCGACCTCGACACCGCAGGTGCCTGGCTCAACCAGTCGCTGCAGCTCAACCCCAGCTACGCATTCGCGCGCTACAACCGTGCCCTGATCGATGTCATGCTCTCTGACGCCGAGGCTTCCGAACGCAACATCGAACACGCGATCCGCCTAAGCCCGATCGACCCGATGAGCTACGCGATGCAAGCGACACAAGCGATGTCTAACATGCTGCGTGAAGATTTTAAGGTCGCCGCCGCCTGCGCTGACCAGGCCATCCGTCATCTGACGGCGCACGTTCACGCGTTCGCGACCGCGACGATCGCCAACCACCTGGCGGGTAATAACCAGCGGGCAACTGAATTGGCAGGCCTGATCCGGCAGAAGCAGCCGGACTATGGCCCGGCCGACTATTTCCGGTCGTTCCCGTTCCGTGACAGCGAGTCAGCCCGCCGCATGCGGTCCGCACTCCAGGCCCGGCTCGCCTAAATTTTGAGGCACCCAAAACCGAGACGTAAGTGCAGATCCAGGAGAAGACCATAAAAAAATACACAAAGCGATGAGCCTATCGGCGTTCCTTTCTCGCCTATCTGTACGGCCGGGCTGTTCCCCGGCCAAACCAGAAACCCTGTTGAAGAAAGGAACAACCCATGACCGCTGCAACGCAAGACACTTCCACGATCCAAGAGCCCGGAACAATCCTCTACCGCAACCAGGTCGTCGCTGAGACCTGGGACGCGGGCGGTCAGGCCTATGAGCGGATCAGCCTCCAGATCGCCGACGCCATCGACCATTGTGTTGATCGCCTCGACCCGCAACCCGGAGAGTCGATCCTCGATGTCGCGAGCGGCACCGGCCTGACCGCCCGTCTCGTCGCCGCACGCGGCGCGAACGTCACGGGTGTTGACCTCGGCGAAGAACTGATCCAGGCCGCACGACAATACGACACCACAGGCAGCATCGACTTCCAGGTCGGCGACGCCGATGCGCTGGCTTACCCCGACGCCTCGTTCGATGCTGTCGTCTCGACCTTCGGCGTCATGTTCAGTGCTAACCCCGATCTCGCCGCCGCCGAACTCGCTCGCGTCACCCGGCCCGGCGGGCGGATTGCGCTAACGGTCTGGCAGGACCAGGGCGGTGTCTTCGAGTTCTTCAAGCTGATACACAGCCACAAGCCCAGCCCCGACCCGAACCAGCCCAGCCCTTTTAAGTGGGCCGACCGCAGCCAGCTTGAGCAGTGGCTGGGCGATCGCTTCGACCTGACCGTCGAGGCTGGCGTCTCGCAGTACCGTGAGACGACGGCCGCGAACGCATGGGCGACCTTCAGCCAGGGCTTCGGCCCGGTGAAATCGCTGCTCGAACAACTTGATGAGCAGGCCGCCGAGAACCTGCGCGAAGACTTCGAGCAACTCCACAACCGGTACCGCACCGAGCTGGGCATCCTCTACACCCGCCCGTACCTGGTCGTCATCGGCCGGCGTAAGGGCTGAGCGTCAACCACCGATCGGTCACTTTTACCCTATTGATCCAATCAATCTAAACAAGGAATACAGTCATGCTGCCCAAAACACTTAGAGAATCACTGTTCGAAAAAGCATCGGTCAAGACGATGCGCTACGTCAAGGCCGTGCCGATCAAGTCGGCTACCGGGAAGACCAAAGAGATCTTCGACATGATCGCCGAGGACTTCTTCGTCAACGGCTCGCTCAGCAGCCACAGCCAGGTCCCCGACCTTTTCGCCGGCACCTGGCTCGGCGGGCGTGAGGTGATCCTGGTCACCGACCAGCTCGACCGCACCACCAAGGAGGCGATGGGTGCCACGCTGTCCTACCTCAACGATTGCCCCTACTGTGCGGACATGCTTGTGAGCCTGGTCCACGGCGGCGGGCACCACCGAGCCGCGAGCAACATCCTCGACCAGACCGAGGCCGAGATCACCGACGACACCCTGCGCGAACGTCTACAGTGGGTCCGCAAGATCCATGGCGGGGGAGAGGTGCGGTGCGCCGACCTGCCTTTCACGGACGAGCAACTGCCCGAGGCGCTGGGCGTGCTGTTCGTGCTCAATTATGTCAACCGCTTCAGCCACGTGGTGATGGACGGCTCGCCGGTCGGATCGACGTTCAAAAACACCGCGCTGCGCCTGTTCGGCTACGAGCTGCGCGAGACCACGGAGCGTGCCATCATGCCCGGCCGGGGCCTGGCCCTGCTGCCCGAGGCACCGATCCCCGACGATCTGCATTGGGCGCGCCCCAACCCACGCGTCGCCGACGCGCTGGCAAGGTGGATCGCGGCGGTCGAGCGTGAGGCCGAGCAGGCGATCCCCCAAGATGTCCGCGACCTGGTCACCGAGAACCTGAGCAACTGGGCCGGCGAGACGATGCCACTGAGCCGCGCCTGGGTAGAGGATGAAGTACAGGGCCTGACCGGTGAATCCTACCACCTGGCCAAGCTCATCCTGATCGTCAGCAAGGCGTCGTACCAGTACGATGACTCGCTGATCAAGGCGGTGATGGGCGACAAGATCGATGAGCCGCGCCTGATCCGCATCCTCTCGTTCGCCGCGGTTTCCGCCTCTCGGCGTCTGTCGGATCACATCATGCAGCAGCTCAACGCCTGCGCCGCGAGGACCGCAACAGAAGCAGAGCAGGCCTTGGCCATCGCCTGATCCGGCAAGATAGGGCCGGCTGCCATATCACTACTGCGGCCGACCCGTAGCTTTCGGTCGAAGCAGCGTCTTCATCAAGCGTGTCCGGCGACCGCCCGCACCTTGATGAAGGCGTTTGCTTAGACGGGGCTAGCTACACGAGTGATCCCGCAAGCGGTTACCCGCGCACGAGCTTGTGACGCGGATTGCGATCAGGAAGGACGATGCCGCCCAAGTATTCCTACATCGCGGTGGCGGAGAGTATTGGGTTCTATCGTGAGATCCGATGGGCTGCCGAACGCTGATTGCAAGCAAGAAACACGATCCCACCCCTGAGTTCGACTCCCACTAGATCCCTACCATATCCCTGTTCTTGAGGGCAACGGGGGACGGAGAGGGTGGGACTGGATCGGGCTCGTTTTTCCAAGCTTCTTAGAGAGGTTTGGTGAAGATCCAAATCGTGAGATGGGCGTGATTTGGCCCGTCTCGTTGAGGTCCTTTACCTTCACGGTTTCTTACTTTCTCGCGAGGTGTTTTTAGGGCAATTTGAGGGGAATGCTGGATAGTAGAATAGCGTGGGTCGCGTTAGCCGCCTAGATTCTCTGACATCAACTGGATCAAATTTCTAGAAGGGGGTCAAGAATGGAAGGCATGGTTTCCTGTCCCAAAAAGTACGTTAGACGAGCGTATGAGTGACCCGGTTTTTCTCGTTCAACTGGATCAGTTTCTGGGTTGCAGGTCACACCTGACCCCCCTGACCTGCCCCTGTTACTTGCATCAGTATTATGGGACGAGGTCATACTATAATGATGTAGTCCATTTGTGATGATGGGAGCATCGCCATGTCTAATGACTACGACGCAATCGTTATTGGGTCCGGCCTCGGGGGGCTGACAGCCGGCGCGCTGTTCGCGCACGCCGGACACAGGGTCTTGGTCCTCGAACAAAACGACACCTTCGGTGGAGCGGCGACGACCTATCACCGGGGAGCCATGACGATAGAGGCCTCGCTTCACGAGACGGCGGATCCGCGAAAAACAGCCGACCCCAAAGGAGAGATCTTCGAAGCGCTCGGTCTGTATCAGGATATCGAGTTGGTTCCGGTGGGAGATTTCCAAGAGGTCCGCTGCCCGCTTATAGGCGCGCCGCTGGTCATTCCCCATGGTATCGAAGCTTTGCGCGATCGCCTGACCGAGCGTTTTCCGCATGAAGCGGATTCCATCCGTCACTTCCTGAAGCGGATTGGCTCGATTCAAACGGCCATACAGATCCTCATGGAAAAGCACGATGGTTTGTGGTGGCTTGCTCATGGCGCCGAGTTGCCGTTTCGACTGTGGCCTATATTTCGTGACATGCGTTCGAGTGTTTCCAAAGTGCTGGAGCGATATTTTGGTGACAATGAAGCCATCAAGATCGCCCTAGCGGCAAACCTTAACTATTGGTCGGACGATCCCGATCAGATGTGGTGGCTTATGTATGCAGTTGCTCAAGGCGGGTTTCTTCAAGGCGGCGGCATTTATATCAAAGGCGGCTCACAGGTGCTCAGTGATCAGCTTGTGGACCGCATCCGTGAGGGTGGCGGAGAGGCGCTTGCAGGTCAGACCGCTATCGAGATACTGCTTGGCGAGCAGGGTGATGTGTCAGGGGTTCGGTATCGGCCACGAGCGGGTGGAGAGGATACGGTTACCCACGCGACAGTGGTGTTCGCCAACGCATCGCCGCATGCGGTTGAGGACATGCTGCCAGCGGTGGAGCGGGACAGCTTTATGGCGCCTTATCGCAGCAAACCATTGTCGACCTCACTGTTCTCGATCAGCCTGGGCCTGAACCGGCGCCCCTCAGAACTGGGCCTATCCGCTTATTCGACCATGATCGTTCCAGAATGGATGGAGCGACTGAGCGATTTTAAGCATTGCGCAGGGCTTTTCGCCGATATGCCCAGCGGCCGATTGCCCGTATTGGGAGTTTGCGACTACAGTCATATCGATAGCGGCCTGATCGATGGTGAGGTCTTTCCGGTGAGCATGGCGGGTGCCGACCGGCTCACGAACTGGGATGGGCTTAGCGACGCAGATTATCACGCTAAGAAAAATGCCTGGCTCGACGCGGTGATCGAGCGCTTGGATGAGGAGTGGCCGGGATTTGCCGACGCTGTGGTGCAGCGAGAGTTCGCCACTGCACGGACGATGCGCGATTTTCTGAATACGCCGGGAGGTGCCGTCTATGGATTCGCCCCCAATGTACCGGAGCGGTCGCTGTTGTCAGGGCCACCGAGAACCCCCAAGACGTCGATCAAAGGGCTGTGGCTGGCTTCTTCCTACGGGGGCATGGGTGGATTTACCGGTGCCATGGGTTCAGGAGGGTGGGCAGCGAAAGCCGCTCTTCGTGAATTCGTGTGAACTTCGCTTTGTCAGGGCACAAACTCCTATTGTCAATGCACGGGTATCTGGTTGTTGTGAGTGTGATAATCCCAACCTGTCTTGCAACACTTTTCTGGCCATATCCGCCCCCACTCTTTGCAGTGACCTCCTCCCTGGAAACTGGACTGTTTGTAGGCTTAGAAAACGGTTAAAACCGGTTTTTAAAGGGAGAGGAATCTGGAACGAAGAAGTAATGTTTGTATGATCAGATTGCGTTTGCTTTGCAGCAGCAGCACCCTGCTTAACTGAACCGTTTAATCAATAGTTCGTCTCGACCTACGATCGAGGCGAACGAGTCCCCGCGGATCGAGCATCCGCCCCAGGTTGGGCGACGAAGAGCGTCGCGCTGTAGTGTGATTGATCGACTCACGGTTGCAGCAGTCGAGCGATGAGAGGCAATGAGAGACCCGAAATGGCCGACGTCGAGACGCGCACCGACTCCCAGGCACCGATGCCAACGGCCCTCGGGGGCCTAGCCTCGGTGGCCATGGTTCTTGTCTTCGCAGCGCTCGTCTTCATGCCCGCGGGCCGGCTGGACTGGACACTCGGTTGGATCTACGTGGGCCTCGTCTTCGTCAATGTGGCCATCACTTGGGCGTGTCTGCTGCGTTGGAACCCTGAGCTGATCGAGCGGCGCGTACGCTTCGGCAAGTGGACGAAGACCTGGGACAAGGTGGGGGCCGTGCTGTCCGCCCCCGTGATGATCGCGGTCTACGTCGTCGCCGGACTCGAGGCGCGCGACGGCATCTCAAGCCTGCCGGACGCAGCGTGGCTGGCTGGCCTAGCGATCTTCATCCCCGGGTCGGCCATGCTCACGTGGTCGATGGTCGTGAACCCGTTCTTCGAGAAGACGGTGCGCATCCAGACGGACCACGGGCATCGCGTGATCGACACAGGACCCTACGCCTACGTGCGCCACCCCGGCTACCTCGGTTTCGTGGGCTGGATGCTCTCGACTCCGCTCCTGCTCGCGTCGGTCTGGGCCTTCGTTCCGGCCATGCTCGCGGTGGTCGGGATCATGATCCGCACGGCGCTCGAGGATCGCACGCTCCATGCGGAGCTCCCCGGCTACCCCGAGTACGCGGCGCGGGTTCGTTTCCGCCTGATACCCGGCGTATGGTAGTTGGACCACTCCACGTGGCTTAAGGAATCCAACAATGAGTGCATCTGCGCAGAAGCAAGACAACCGGCCGACCCTAATCTTTGCCGTGGCTGGTTACAATCTGGCCGAGACGGGAAGGATGCTCGAGATCGCCAAGGCGGTGAAGGATTCCTTTGACGTTCTGTTCATGAGCTATGGCGGCCGCTTCGAAAGACTGATCGAAGAAGCGGGCTTCACTCTGAAGAAGATGGAGCCGCGACTGACGCCGCAGAAGCTGGCGCAACTCCGGATTGTGCTGAGCGGCGAGACTTGGAACACGGTTGGGTATTTCACTGCCGACGAGTTGGCGCCCCGAGTCAAGAGCGAAATAGCTCTGTTCGAGGAGGTCAAACCTGCGGCTGTCTTGACCGGTTGGTGCTTAAGTGTCACGCTTTCGACGAGAGTGGCAAAGGTTCCTTTCGTGAATGTCCTCCATTCCACCAGCATCACCGAGTATTACGAGGCCGACCTCCAGACATATCCTGACCGGCTCTATTGGCTGCGGCGGTTCTTTTCTGACGAGAGACTGAATCGACGCTTCAACCGCCGGATTCTCACGATCACGTTTCCACTGCGACCCTATCATAGGATCGGCAAACACTACGGTCTCAAACCCTTCAAGAACTTCATTGAGCTGCTGGAAGGCGACTACACGCTCCTGGCGGACATCCCGGAGTGGGTAGGTCTTCCCAGAGTTGCAGCCAATAAGTGTTACGTCGGTCCTCTCGTCGCGAAGATCGACGTCGATGTCCCCAAGGAAGTCGCCGAGATTCCCAGAGACAAACCAATCGTCTATTTCGCCATGGGCAGTTCGGGGAAACCCAAGCTCATTGCGGATATTCTCGAGGGGTTTGCCGGCAAGCCCTACCGCGTCATCGCTCCAGTAAAAGAGTTGGTCGAGGCCTTGGACGTCACGGTTCCTTCCAACGTGATCGCGACCGGCTTCTTGCCCGCGCACAAGGTCAATCCTATGGCGGAGGTGTCGGTCATCCATGGGGGCCAGAACACGGTCATGAATGCTTGTCTCTCGGGGACGCCTATTGTAGGCATGGGAATGCATCCTGAGCAGGAGGCCAACTTGGAAGCGTGTGTCAGAAAGGGTTTTGCTGTTCGCTTGAACAAGTGGAGGGATACGGCGGCGGATGTGTTCGAGGCAATCGATAAGCAACTCGAAGGCGAATCCGCGAAAGACAACGTGGTGACATTCCGAAAGCAGCTCGAGAAGTGGGACGGCCCAGCGAACGCGGCCACGTTCCTCCGTGAGACGTTTGGCAATAACCGGTGAAATCCTGCTTGCCGAGTGTGCGACATGGAACAACTGAGAGAATATCTGTCGCTGTACTGGAAATCGGCATTGAAATGGGGACCACTTGGGCGTCGAATTGGGGCCCACCTGGGTCCTATAGCCATTGGCGTAAATAATCTTCTTTGACCGATAAGTGTGATTTCTGGCATGGAGGCCAAGGTCATGACCTATTCGATGGACTTGCGGCAGCGGGTGGTCGTGGCGGCGGGGTCGGGTGAACCGATCGCTTCGGTGGCAAAGCGGTTTTCCGTGGCGCGGCCGACGGTGCGCGACTGGCTGGGTCGACATCGACGAGGGGAGTTGTCGCCGGGCGTGCCGGGGCCCAAGGGGCCGGTGAAGCTCACGGCGGCTGATGAGCAGATCTTGCGTGAGAGGGTCGCGGCCCAGCCGGGGATCACGGCCAAGCAGCTGATGCCTCTGCTGAGCGTGCGGGTGGTCGAATCGACGGTGTGCCGGGCGTTGAAGCGTCTGGGGCTATCCTTAAAAAGAAGTCGCTGATCGCCGCCGAACAAGAACGTCCGGACGTGGCTCGACGTCGGCGAAGCTTCATGATCGCCCGGCGGTTCGTGGACCCGGGTTCGTTTGTTTTCCTCGATGAATCCGGGGCCAAGACCAACATGACCCGGCTGTACGGCCGGTCGCCGATCGGCGAGCGCTGCGTGGATCACACCCCGGACGGCCACTGGAAAACCATGACGATGCTCAGTGCCATCCGGCTCGACGGCGTGAGCCAAGGCGCGACGGTGGTGGTCGACGGTCCGATGGACGCGGCAACGTTCCTGGCTTATACACAGCAGTTCTTGGCCCCGTCGCTGCGGCCCGGGGATGTCGTGGTGATGGACAATCTCTCGTCGCACAAAGGCGCGGGGATCCGTGAGGCGATCGAAGCGGCCGGCGCGGACCTTTGGTACTTGCCGCCTTACTCGCCCGACCTCAACCCGATCGAAAAGCTGTGGAGCAAAGTCAAAGCGTGGCTACGTCGGGTCAGCGCCAAGACGTTCGACGCCTTGAACGACGCCATCGCCGATGCCCTGCGAGCCGTTCACCCCACAGAATGCCCCAACTACTTTCAAGCCTGTGGCTATGGAGAACATTGATGCCAGATGCTCTAGGATAGGCCACCTGTATGGAGGTGGCCAGGGGGTCATTTCTCCTTGCGTGTGGCTTTGTTTTTCCGCACGGATTCTTTGAAGCGATAGCTGGTGGCGTTCATCTCGAAGATAGAGCACCGGTGGGTGAGCCGGTCGAGCAGCGCCGCGGTCATGCGTTCACCTTGGAAGACCTGGCCCCATTCTCCAAAGGGTAGGTTCGTGGTGATCATGGTGCTGGACCGCTCGTATCGCTCGGCGATGACCTGGAACAGCAGCTCAGCCCCGGGTCGGCTAAACGACAGGTAGCCCAACTCGTCGCAGATTAGCAGGTCGGTCTTGTCGAGCCGGGTGAGGAACCGTTCGAGTTGGTAGTGCTTCTGGGCTTCCTCGAGTTGATTGACCAGGCTGGCCGCCGAGTAGAACCGCACCCGCTTACCCAATCGACAGATCGCCAAGCCAACCGCCGTGGCTAGATGCGTTTTCCCGGTCCCGGCGTTGCCGATCCAGCAGACGTTCTCGTGTTGGTCGATCCAGGCCCCGCGTGTGAGTTCCAACACCTTCTGCTTGTTGAGCGAAGCGACGGCGGTGAAGTCGAAGCTATCCAACTCCTTGAGCACCGGGAATCCCGCCTGCTTGATCCGCGATTGGATGGCATTGGCCGATCGGGCTGTGACCTCCAATTCGGTCAAGCCCAGCAGGTATTGCTCGTAAGTCTGCTTGGCGGATGCGGCTTCGCGAGACAGCTTGGCAAACTCGGCGCTGATCCTTGGCAGGCGTAGCTGCTTGAGGTTGGCCTTGAGCAAGAGGTGCTCGTTCTGGGGATTCTTCCGGGGGTTGGCAGTGGCCATGGGTTGGGCTCCTTGGGGTAAGAAGTTGATTGAACTGACTCAGGTCCGGCACGGGGACCTGGGGATTGATCACGTCGTGTTGATGGTTGAACTGATTGAGGTCGGCGGCTTCGTGGTCGCCGCCGCGTTGGGCGAGGCGTTCGACGCGTTGGATGATCCGATCGACGTCGACGACGTCGTGAGTCTGCCCGAGGGCCTGCTGGACCCGACCCACCGGGTGTTCGACCAACAACTGCAAGACGCGGATGAACTGACGCGCCCCGCGGGTCGCCCCGTGACGGTCTTCGAGTTGTTGGCGGAGTTGGCCAAAGACCGCTGGGAGCTTCCAATCGCGATAGACCGGGGCGTGATCCAACGCCGCAGGCCGACGACCCAGCGTCACCAGGTAGTGGATCGGGTCCAGGACCCACTCGTGGCGTTGGTAGCTGCGTTCGTGACGGGCGATGACGGTATCGCGGGCGACGAACTCAACCCGGCTAACGTAAGCTTTGACCGTGACCGTCTCGAACGCGTGGCGACGCGGGACGCTGTAGCGGTTGGTGTCGAACGCGGCGGTCTGATACTTGTCGACCTTGACGGTCTGGTAAACACACGGGTCAAACGGTTGTTTGGGCAACGCCCCGGCGGCGGCCTGGTCGCGGGCGAACCGTTGGCCGATCGTTTCAGTCTGCCCCGCCACGGTGCGGCCCATCTCCGCCAGGCAGCATTGACGCAGATAGGCGTTGAGTTCATCGTCGTTCTGTACCCGCGGCACCGGCGTGGCCCAACGTCGCTGAAGGTCGTAGACCGAATGCTCGACATCGGGCTTCTCCCAGCCGGCTGCGGGCATACACGCACACGGATCGATCGCGTAGTGACTCACGAACGCCGCGTAACGCTCGTTGAGTTGACGCTGTCGCCCCCGCAGGATCTGTGTGGCGATCGTCTTGGGGTTGTCCCACCACAGCTCCTTGGGGACGCCGTCAAAGAACGCCAACGCCTGGGTTAACCCTTCGAGCACCGCCTCGGTGCGTTCGGTGGGTAATGCCATCGCGAACCGGGCATGCGAATACGACCAGGTGGCGATGAATACCGAAACCTGGTGACGACCCTCGGGATAATCGACGTAGATGTGACCGAAGTCGGCTTCAAGACGTTGACCTGGCTCATGAGCCAGGGGGATGAACGTGGCCCGCTTGAGCTTGCGTTGCTTGCCCACATAACGGCGGATCTGATCGTAGCTGCCTGGGTAGTGGTGAGGGGCGTCACACAGGCGGCGATAGATCTGAGCTGCCGTGTGCCGTTGCTTAGGTGGAGCCTGTTGATCGTCGACCAAGATCTGATCGATGATCCCGTAATAACGCCCCAAGACCGGGGCTTCACGGGGTTGGGTGAGTGTGTACGGCTTCGGCTCCGCGGTCGCCAACGCCTTGCGGATCGACTTGCGGGAGTGGCCAAACCGCCGGGCCATCTCACGGATCGACATCCCATCTCGGGCCGCACATCGGATTCGGGCAAAATCGTCCACCGTCAGCATCCTTGCCTCTTTCGACTAGGGGTTCACGAAAACCCTCAGTCTCCAGAGGTCGCTGCGGTGGGTCCCTTTTCAACGCCGATCTATCCCCCCAAGTGGTCCCCGTTTCGATGCCGATTTCCAGACGCCTACCTGCCGACCAACCGCGACCAGCCGATCGCCGAACACGGCCCCTCTCGGACCGAGTGCGGCTTGCCCGAAGAAGGTTTCGTCTTCTGCTCATTCAACAACGCCGACAAGATCGAGCCTGAACTGTTCGACGCCTGGATGCGCATCCTCCACGCAATCCCAGGAAGTATCCTGTGGCAACGAAGCGACGACCCTCTCGTTCAGCAGAACCTGCGCAAAGAAGCCCAAGCACGCACCATCGACCCGAGTCGCCTCGTCTTCGCCCCGGCTCTACCCGATACCGCCGACCACCTCGCCCGCCATTGCCACGCCGACCTATTCCTAGACACCCTCACCCACGGCGGACACGGGACGGCGGTCGACGCCCTCTGGGCCGGCGTCCCGTTATTAGCCTGCCCCGGGGAAACGTTCACCTCACGCGTATCCGCAAGCCTGCTCAAGACATCCGGGCTGACCGAACTCATCGCTCGTGACCTAGAGGAATATGAGCAGATCGCCATCGAGCTAGCCAATCACCCCGACCGACTCCAACAGCTGCGTACAAAACTCCGCGGCGCGCGCAACAAGTCCCCGTTGTTTGACACCGCCCGCTTGGTGCGCCACCTCGAATCGGCCCTGCTGAAGATGTGGCAACGCCATGAATCACGCCAACCCCCGCAAGCCATCCCGGAAGCCATCACCGTCGGATGACGTACGTCCAATCGGTGATGGGCCGGGGAACGATCCCCAGATCAACCCCGACAAAGATTAAGTTGTAATTAGTTGCGCTATTGCGGGCAGAGGGTGTGAGTCGGGGCGATTGGGCATAATCACGCAATATCATGTGAAATAGCTAGATGGCATCCATTTGCATAGCTTTCCTCCGGTCCTTCCTTAGGCGCCAAGTGTGTGAAGAGCGAATGAATTTGATACAAAAATGAGGACTCAAGCTTGACTTTTGGGAATATCGCGCCTATCATGTGGGGTTGATAGAGAGAGTCTGCCCAATTGTGGCGGAGTCTCTCGTGGCGGTTCTTGCACCCGCTTATTTTTAAAGCTATATATAGACTCATTTTAGAGTCTTAAAGTAGGAGTTGATCGATGGCGAATCATCACGAACGGTGTTGGCGGCGGAACCAGATGGAGCTGGCGTTGTGGCGGTATGCGGTGACGTCGCGGGAGTGGGGTGCGGATGGGGGGCTAGATATAGAGAAGGTACCGATGGTGTTTCGGTCGCGGGTTAAGAAGATGCTCAATATGGATCGGATCCCGGCGATCACGCCGTGGGGGAATAAGCCGGGAGACAATCCGAGGGGCTTGCCAGAAGGTAGTCCGAGGCTTCCGAGGCCGGGGGTGGGGGTTCCGGGGAATCCGGGGGGATGGATCTTCTTTGATCAGGCGGGTGAGGGTACGGGCAGTGAGGACCGATTTAGCACGCTGCACGTGTTCCTGATGGGTGTGGCGTTGGACCTGATGAACATCGGGCTCAAGCAGTCGGAGATCGTCTTCTTCTTGAAGCACACTCGACCGGCTTTACAGAATGCGTTCGATCAGATCCATCGGCGTCGTGCGGGCATAGCACCTGTTTCAGGCAGCGGCAGGCAGAAGCATTTGGCCAAGCATTACCCAGACGCGGCTTCGCTTTGGGTCGAACCCGACAACGCGCCATTGGCTGACTTCACGGCGTGGATGCTGGTCCAGCGGTTTGAAACCAAGGAGATCCACCCCCCCGGAAGTCCCACCCCGGGATCATCCGGAACCGAAGCGAAGGCCAAGGACTTGAAACTTCCGCTATTCATGGAGCCGAGGTTTTTCTTTGGGCTCGAAGCGGTTAAGGAAGAGATCTTCGACCATCTCAACCAGTACCGACATGTGATCATGGTCGAGCTGGCCGACGCAGCGTTGACGCTGCCTGGTTACCTCAGACAGGCCCCAGCGATCGGTAAGGGCAGGCCCGTGGGTGGGTCGAAGCGACGGACGAAGCGGATGTTCAAGGTGGCTCGCCCCGGGTCTGGACACAAGGTCCGTAAAAAGGATCAACGTCGGGCGGGGTTGTGAGGGCTATTTTTTTGATCATTAAATAGACTCGTGATGGAGTAAGTTATTTTCTTTCCTTTTGGAGGTTTCTCAAGAGAAATAGTCGTGGTCTGGAAGCGCGGGTGGTGGATCAATTGGTTTACGCGGGGGTGGATGAGCTCAAGCCGCACCCGGATAACCCGCGTATGCATCCGAAGAAACAGGTGAGGCAGATCGCTCGAAGCATCGAGGCGTTTGGATTTCGGGTGCCGGTGTTGATCGATGAGCAATCCCGGTTGATCTGCGGGCACGGGCGCGTGGCGGCATGTCGGGAGTTGGGGATCAACAGGATCCCGGCGTTGCGGGTGACGGACCTTTCGGAGGCTCAGGTCCGGGCGTTGATGATCGCGGATAACCGGTTGAGCGAGACCTCGCACTGGGACGACCGGCTGCTGGGCGAGAACCTCAAGATCCTCTCGGACTTGGACCTGGACTTTGATCTTGAGTGCATCGGGTTCGACTACGGGGAGATCGAGCAGCGGATCATCGGGTTGGAAGGCGACGACGGGTGTGAGGATGAAGCCGACGACGTGCCCGATCCGGATCAGGTTCCGGCTGTGTCGCAAGAGGGCGATCTTTGGGTCCTCGGGGATCATCGGTTGCTTTGTGGAGATTGCACACAGCCGGGTTCGTATGAGCAGCTGATGGGTGATCGCCAGGCCGCGATGGTGTTCAGCGACCCGCCGTACAACCTCTCGGCCCGGCAGATCGGTCGGGTTTGTAGCGCTGAGCACGGCGATTTCGCCATGGCAGCTGGTGAGATGACCCCGGAAGCATTTACCGGGTTCCTGGATTCGGTGATGGAGCAGCTGTGTCGGGTCACTGTTCCGGGGTCGATCCATTACCTGTTCATGGATTGGCGGCACGCCCGGGAGATCCTTGACGCGGGGTCCAAGCATTACACGGAATTGAAGAACCTGTGCGTGTGGGTCAAGGACCGGCCGGGCATGGGGGCGTTCTACCGCAGCCAGCACGAACTGATCTTCGTGTTTAAGAACCAAGATAGGCCGCACCAGAACAACTTCGACCTGGGTCAACACGGGCGAACGCGAAGCAACGTCTGGTGCTATCCATCCGCACGGAGCATGAGATCGGACGGTGGGGACCCTGATCGCGATGAGGTCTTGAACCTTCATCCGACGATCAAGCCGGTGAAGCTGATCGAAGAGGCGATCCTGGATTGTTCACAACGTCGACAGATCATGCTCGATCCTTTCCTGGGTAGCGGGTCGACGCTGATCGCCTGTGAGAAGACGCATCGGGTTTGTTACGGGATCGAATTATCACCGCGTTACGTGGACGTGGCGGTCCAACGTTGGCAGGCGTGGACCGGGCAGGAGGTGATTCATCAGTCCACGGGACAGACGTATGCCCGGGTCGCAGAACAAAGGAATAGGGAGCAAGATCATGGCTGAAGAATTTAGGGATGAGCAATTGGAGGACAAGGACTACGACATCGGGTACGGCAAGCCGCCCAAGCACACCCGGTTCAAGCCCGGCCAGTCGGGCAACCCTCGGGGCAGACCCAAGAAGACCAAGGACATCGACAAGCTGTTCGATCAGGAGTTGAACCGGACGCTGCGTATCCAAGAAGACGGTCAGCTCCGCACCCTCACCAAACGCGAGGTGATCGTCAAGGGTGTGATCAACGCAGCGATGAAGGGCGATCACCGCGCCCAGAAGCTGGCGATCGGGTTCATGAGCGACGGCGGGTTCGATGACCTCGAAGTCGAGTCCAGCGACCTTGAAGCCCTTGAGGCGTTTTTGGATCAGAGGAAGCATTCACAAGGAGTCGACTCACATGGACGCGACCGTACAGGCGATTAAGCAGATGTACCGCAGCCATTTCACCAGCTTTATCCGGATGGCGTTTGGTGCGCTATACCCGAATGAAACGTATCGGCATGGGCGATACCTCGAGGTATTCGGCGATACCCTGATACGGTGCCAGCGAGGTGAGATCAAAAGGTTGATCATCAACATGCCGCCAAGGTATTTGAAGTCGCTGTGTGCCTCGATCGCCTTCCCCGCATGGGTGCTGGGCAACGCTCCCGAAACAAAGATCATGTGCGTCAGCGGCCACCGCGGATTGGCTGAGGACCACCACGTGCTGTGCAGGTCGCTGATGACCCACCGCCGGTATCGGGCGGTGTTCCCTCATGTTCGTGTCATCGAGAGCGGCCGTGACCTGCGGCTGCCCCATGGCGGGTATCGCAGTGGGTACACGGCTTCTGCCGGCGGAGGGATCACCGGCCGAGGAGCCGACCTGATCATCATCGACGACCCGCTGTCCGCCAGCGATGCCGACAACGACCAACAGCGAGAGCGAGTCAACAAGTGGTACGACCAAAACGTCTATCAGCGTCTCAACGACAAGGCCAAGGGCTCGATCATCGTGGTGATGCAGCGGCTCCACGTCGAAGACCTCACGGGCCATCTATTGAAGCAAGACGGATGGGAACACCTCAACCTCCCGGCAATCGCTATGGAAGACGAGCGATACCCGCCGCTCTACGGCAATCGGATCATCCGCCACAAAGGCCAGCCGCTTCAACTTCACCGTGAGAACTGCCAGCAACTCCGAGACGCCATGCGCCGCATGGGCGCGGTCCAGTTTATGGCCCAGTACCAGCAAGAACCTTATCCACCGGGCCAGCTTAAGGAACGAAGCGGTTGCTTCACGATCCTGCCCAACGACAAACCCACCTATGACGACATGAGCTTTGCCGACTACTTTTTCGGGCGAATGCGTGAAGAAGACTTCGTGCTCGAGAAGGTCTTCGGGGAGTATCTCGGGATCGTGCCGGGCCCACCGCCGCCCATGGATGACAGATTCCTTCCTCTTCTTGGAGAGCTCAAGGTCGGTCAGAGTATGCGGGAAGCGTATCACCGATGGAAACTCGAAGGACGGATACCATCGTCAACGTTTAACGAGCAGATGCGGCAAGACAATTATCCAATGGGCTGCGCCAAACCACCGTCATGGGGGTGACACTTGTGTCGGATAGACGGGATCCGACGTCCTTATCAACGGCCGTAACCAATTGGAGCGCGCCTCGGATTGAGCCGACGCATGAGCCGCGCCGCCAACTCTTGAAATCCCTATAAAAATCTGCCGATTTTGCCGGAATCCGACTTGATCTTCCGGCGAAATGATGCGTGTATACAAGGGATGGCCGATCCCTTGGATATCCACGACCTGGCCGCTCTGAAAGGGCTGCCAATCGCCCAGTTACAGCAGATGTGGCGCCAACACCCGGGCCGCAAGGCCCGTGGACAGGAACCCCCGGAAATCAAAAGTCTGTTGGTTCGCGATCTGGCCTGGCACATCCAGCAACAAACCCACGGCGGGCTCGACGCCCAGACCCAGTCGCTGCTCCGCACCGCGATCAAGCAAGCCCAAAACAACCCAACACCCCGGAAACCCCGCCCCCAAAGCTTGGCCACGTCGAGTGATCCAAGCAAACCCCGCTCTCGCAAGAAGAGTCGTTGGGCCAAACCACAGCTGCGCACCGGCACCAAGCTTGTACGCACCTGGCGGGGCAAAACCTACGAGGTTCAGGTGGTACAGGACCGAAACGGGCGTAAGCGGTACCGGTTGGGTGACCAGGAATACCGCAGCCTGACCCAGATCGCTCAACAGATCACCGGCACCCACTGGTCCGGCCCACGGTTCTTCGGGCTACACCGCGTGAGGTCGATCCGATGACCCCCCGGAAGCCTCGCAATTCCCGGAACCCCCGGAAACACTCCGATGTCAAGCTCTGTGCGATCTACACCCGTAAGTCCAATGAAGAAGGATTGGAGCAAGCGTTCAACTCGCTCGACGCCCAACGCCAAGCCGGCATCGACTACATCAAGAGCCAGAAACACGAGGGTTGGCAGGTCATCGACAAACAATACGACGACGGCGGCTTCACCGGCGGCAACATGGACCGCCCGGCACTCAAGCAGCTACTGACCGATATCGAGCACGGCCATTCCGGGGGGGTGGACGTCGTGGTGGTCTACAAAGTTGATCGCCTATCGCGATCACTGCACGACTTCGCCCATATGATGCAGATCTTCGACGAATATAAGGTCTCGTTCGTCTCCGTCACCCAGCAGTTCAACACCACCACCTCCATGGGCCGGCTGACGCTGAACATGCTGCTGAGCTTCGCCCAGTTCGAACGCGAGGTCACCGGCGAACGCATCCGAGACAAACTCGCCGCCACAAAGAAGAAGGGCCTGTGGGTCGGCGGCCAACCGCCACTGGGATACCGACTCGAAGACCGCCAGTTGCACATCATCCCCGACGAAGCCAACCTGATATGGAAAATCTACGAAGGTTACCTACACAACCCCTCACTGATCGAACTCACTGAAGAACTCAACGAACAAGGCCACACGACCAAGCGATGGCAAAGCCGCAAGGGTAATGATCACGGCGGTCGTAGACTCACGCCCAAGTACCTCCACCGCATCCTCACCAACCCGCTCTACATCGGCAGGATCGTCCACAAAGACACAACCTGGAAAGGCCAACACGCACCGATCATCACCCGGAAGTTATGGAGTCAAGTTCAGCAGACCATCGACAAGCAACAACGCCAGACGCGTCACCGCTGGACCCACCCCCATCTGCTCAAAGGCAAACTCCGAACCTACGAAGACTTCGCCATGAGCCCAGGTGCCGTCCACCGACCCGCTTCCAGGAAAGGTGAAAAACGACTCGTCCGCTACTACGTAAGCCAAAAGGCGCTGCAGCTGGGCTACAAGCATTGCCCGATCAAAACGATCAACGCCCACCATCTTGACGACCTCATCCGAGCCTTGGTGCTCGACTATCTCAAAGGTGATTCACTCGAACACCTGCGATCCCGCGATCCTCAAACCCAAGCCCACTGGCTACGCGAGATCATCGACCGAGTCATACTCGCCCCCGACCAACTCACCATCGAACTCAGCAAGGATCAGATCCAAGCCTACCAAGATCACGACTGGCCCAAACCTGACGCCACGGATCAAGAGCCAGCCCAACCCGACAACACCTCAACCTGCCTCTATCAACCCGAGATCCAACACCACCGAAGAAAGGTCACCCTGACCCTCGCCCTTCAAATCAAACGCCTTGACGGCAAACGTTTGCTCCTATCCCCCGACGGCCAAGACCTATTTATGCCCGCCAATCCAGAACCCAAGGACCATATCGTCCTGGCAATCGGCAACGCGTACCGTTGGCGCGAGTTGCTCACGCAAGGCAATCTAACCATGGCTCAACTGGCGAGTCAGATCGGACGTTCCGAAAGTCAGATCCGTAAGTACCTGCCTCTAATCAACCTCGCCCCAGACATCCTCAGACGGGCTTTAACCGGCCATCTACCACCATCCGTCACAATGTTGAATCTGCTCGCCGCGGTAAGAAACCTGGACTGGCAACACCAAGCCCACTTCCTCGGGCTGGCACATATCGATTCAAGCCGTCATTCCCCGGCAAAGTCAAGCTAAAATCGTCTCGTGCACGGAATGGATCCACCGAAAGCGCACCGCCGAAAAACGCGAAAGAGACGTTTCGCACATTCAGCCCAAGTCCGCCGTCAAATTCGTATCCCTCTTGCAACAGAGACACTCTCCAAAACGCGAAAATCCCCGGTGATTACGGGGATTTCGACGCTTTTCGGCACAACGTCTCTGCTGGCACCGAAGATCAATCTGTGCAAACGGAGAGGGTGGGATTCGAACCCACGGTGACGCAAGCGCCACACCGGTTTTCGAGACCGGCCCAGATCGGCATAACAGGCGTTTCAAAAGAGATTTATGTCAAAAAAAAGTTGTCCACCACCAACATCCCCACCAGTAGCGAGCAATTCGACCCGGATTTGGAACGAATTATCGACGTGTGGCCGAGCCTACCAGCGATGATAAGGGCAGGAATCTTGGCCATGGTGGCTATCGCCGAGGACAAAGGCGTCTGATTGTATCGTCGATGTGCACAATCTAGATCCCTGGATGACATCTTTCACTAACATTTCTGTTATCGCCACTGACCGAAGTCGTTGAGAGGGAAGGAAGTAGGATTTAGGATGAGTGCGTGCGACCGGCCACGAAGCGATATCGGCCGTCGATGAACCAGAACTGAATGGACCGCCACCTTACGCGCGGTTGTCTGTCAGAGGGCCTTTGCCATCATTGATCCACAGAGCGGATTAACGCTTTGAATTAAACCCGCTGATCAGGGCTTTCGATATTAAACCATAGTTATTGTTCTATTAAAAAGGCACTTATAGAGGTTGCGATGTCATTGGAATCCGGGGCTGATGCCGCATGCAATGAAGACATCTTCCAGATTGCTCTGGAGTATTCGAATCGTATCAACTTCGCCATGCAGCAGAACGGCGTGCCTCTGATCGATGCTGTGTTGATCACCAATTCCTCGGACCGGTTGATCGAAGACCTATCAATCGAAGTCGTGCTCGAGAACGGGGAGTGCGAATCATGGACGGGACGGGTGGCGCGTATCGGGCCCGACGCGACGTACCGTTTAAAACCCGAAGGGTTGTATCTCAACGCTAAACGGCTGGCGACGCGAACCGAAGCGGAGAGGACCACGTTTCATGTCAAGCTGGCCACGGGCGATCTTTCGCTAGATAAAACATTCCCCGTGGATCTATTAGCGTTTGACCAGTGGCCGGGGATTGGGCACTACCCGGAGCTCACGGCGGCGTTTGTCACCCCGAACCATCCTCGGATGGCTGAATTGCTTAGGGTGGCTCGGGAATCACTTCGGTCTCGAAGCGACCAAGACGCGCTTGATGGGTATCAATCCGGTAGCCGGCAACGGGTGACCCAGATTGCCGAGGCATGTTTCCACGCGGTCACGACCCTTGGGATCGGCTACATCAACCCCCCGGCGAGTTTTGAGCTCGAGGGCCAGAGGGTTCGGCTCGTCGACCGTATCCACCACGAAAAACTGGGTACCTGCCTCGACCTAGCGTTGCTGCTTGCGGGGCTGTGGGAGCAATGCGGGCTACACCCGCTGTTATTGTTACCTGAAGGCCACGCCATCCCGGGGTTTTGGACGCATGAGACTCACCTACCTGAGCCCGCGATCGATGAACCCGCCCGGATCCGCAACCTCATCGAGCTCGGTGAGGTCGTCCCGGTCGAATCAACGCTCGTTACCGGGCGGGGCGCGACGTTCATCGAAGCGGTCAACGCGGCGAGGCAGAGGATGTCAAACCCCGGCAGCGTCTTCTGCGCCATTGGCATCCGAGCGTGTCGCAAACGTGGAGTACGCCCCCTCCCACTTCGTGATGATGGCTCTGCCACCTCGGTGGACCTCGACGCCGTGTCCACATCGGGCACGCCATTGGTTGGGAATACAATTCTCGACCGAATTGCCCTGGCCGACCGAGCCGATGGGCTGGCGACCATGGACGGATCGGTTGACCCGCAGCCCTCCGAGGAAGATCGTGTCACACGTTGGCAGAAACGGCTGCTGGACCTCTCCCTGCGAAACCGTCTGATCAACTTCCGCGAAACCGGACGGACCATCCGATTCACCGTCCCAGACGCGGCCAAACTCGAAGACATGTTTGCAGGCATGGATCGGGTTTCGGTGAACCCGAAGACAGATGGCGATGAATCATTTCTTGTACAAGAACTTGATGCTCATCGGGTATACACCGCGCATCCTCCGGCCGAGATGCAGAAGGTATTGCTCAACCTTTACCGTTTGGCGAAGACTAGCATCGAGGAAACCGGGGCCAACTTGCTGCATGTCGCCATCGGGATGCTCAAGTGGTACGAAGCAGAAGCCTCGGAGAAAGCACGATCCGCACCCTTGATCCTGCTGCCGGCCCGCCTCTATCGACACGCCACGGGCTCAGGCTACCGCTACGAACTGGGGTTAAGCGAAGAACCGCTGCGACCCAATGTGACCCTCCTAGAAAAATTGCAAACCGATTTTGGGATCCAGACCGCGGGGCTGGAGGACCTGCCCGAGGATGAAAGCGGGCTTGATGTGCCCTTGATCCTGCGCAAATTCCGCGATGCGATCAAGGATTCATCGCGATGGGAGGTCGAGGAATCGGTTTATCTCGGGCTATTCTCGTTCAACAAATTCTTGATGTGGAAAGACCTGCAAGAGAACCTGGATCGCCTGAAGCAGAACAGATTGGTCGATCACCTGGTCAGCCGCCCCCACGAGGTCTTTGACCCGCACCCGTTTCCGCAGCCCGACGATCACGACGACCAGGTCCGTCCCGGCGAGCTGTTGTGCACCCGCGACGCCGACTCCACACAGCTAGCCGCGGTTCGAGCCGCGGCCGATCAACGGACGTTCGTGCTCGAAGGCCCTCCGGGCACCGGGAAGAGTCAGACAATCGCGAACATCATTGCCGACTCCTTGGGGCGGGGAAAACGCGTCTTGTTCGTAGCCGAAAAGATGGCGGCACTATCGGTGGTGCGTCGACGACTCGAGGAGGACGGGCTGGGGCCGTTCTGTCTGGAGTTGCACTCGGCACGGGCATCCAAGAAAGAAGTCCTCGCCCAGCTTGAAACCGCGTTCCATGCTCCGGGGGTGGCCCACCCGGACGACTGGGAAGCCAAGTGTGATCAACTCAGCGACACGCGGGTTCATCTCAATACCTATGTCCGCCAGCTACACCTACCTCGCAGCACCGGTGAGACGTTGTATCAGTTGCTGGGGCGGCTGAGCCGGCTTGGAGACGGACCCAAGGTTGAGCTGCCAATCCAAGACCCCGTAGCCGTCCACAAAGACCAACTCGATACCTGGCGAGCGGCCATCCATGCGTTGCACGATCGCAGCGAATCGATCGATCCTCCGCATCGGCATCCACTGCGAGGTATAGGTTGCTCTCAATGGAACTTCGATCTGCCCGCGGAAGCCCAAGCCGTGATTGCAGAAGCCGATACCGCGCACGGCACACTGCTGGATAGCCTCAACGAGTTTATATCCGCCTCGAGTGTTCAGATCCCAGTGGATCGGTTGTCTGTCGAAGGGATTCGCGCGATGGTTGCCGCCGTGGACCTCTTGTTACGCAGCCCGGGGCCCGATGCGCGTCTGTTATGGGGGTCTGACGCCAAATCAAATAGGCAAGACGTCCGAGGTGTCATCGCGATAGGCCGGGACCGTGACAAGCAGCGAGCCGACCTGTTGTCACGGTATCGCGAGGAATTTTTAGAGATCGATCATCTGGCCCACATCGACAGCGCAAAACGGGCTGCGGGCATGCCGGGGCCACTGCGGATGATCTTCGGATTCCTAGTGAAACGGAAGCTGCGGAAGTTCGTGGCCTCGACAGCACCCGGCTTACAGCAGCTTATCCAGGATCTCGAAACGGCCCGTGAGGTGAAAAGACTGTCGTCGAAGCTCGCGGGGAACGATCAGATCGCGAGCCTGGTCGGACGCCATTGGAGCTTCTCACAAGAACAACCCACAGCCGGTCATGCAGACTGGGACGCGATCGAAGGCCTACTCGACTGGTGCGATCAGTTCACGACGGCGTTGACCACTTTGGAAAGCGATCCCGCAGGCCACGGTCTGTCAAAGCCGTTTGTGGAGCTCACGAGCGATCTCGAACGATCACAAGCCATCCAACCCGCCGCCCGATCCGTCACCCATGCATGGGAAACCTGGCAGGCGGCGTGGGGCGAGGTCAGCCGGGTGTTGGCGACCTCAAACGAACCGACACCCGACGAAACACCTTCCGGGTGGCTGCCGGCTGTCCACGCGATGCTTGAACGGTGGTCTGGAGCACTATCCGAGCTCAATCATTGGTGCTCTTGGCGTCATGCACGAGACCACGCGGCGGATACAGGCTTGGGTGACCTGGTCCGCCGCTTCGAGCAAGGCGACTTAACACGCGACCAACTCGAGGACGTGTTTGAACGATCTTTCGGGGAACGATGGTTCAACGCCATCGCCAACGCGGTCCCCGCGATCCGCGGCTTTAATCCCGACACCCACAGCAAAACGATCGATCGGTTCCAGGCCACCGACCAAGCGATCATTGACAAGACCCGAGCCGTCGTGGCCGCCAAGCTCTATCGAAACGCCCCGTCGGCCTCTTCTCATGCGTCGGATCAGTCCGAGTTGGGGATTCTTAGACGGGAGCTTCAAAAGAAGCGTCGCCACCTGCCCACGCGTCGGTTGGTCGAAGCTATGCCTAATCTGCTGCCGCGCCTAAAGCCATGTTTCCTGATGAGCCCGCTTTCCATCGCTCAGTACCTCGACGCGAAATTGCCGCCTTTCGACCTGGTCATTTTCGACGAAGCCTCGCAGATCCCGGTCTGGGATGCGATCGGTGCCATCGCCCGGGGAACAGAGGTCATGGTGGTCGGGGATTCAAAACAGCTTCCCCCGACCAGCTTCTTCAACACCCTCGATCAAGATAATGACGCCGACCTGGACGACCACATCCCGGACGACATGGAGTCGATCTTGAAGGAATGCAACGCGTCTGGGGTCCCCAGCATGCGGCTGCGTTGGCACTACCGCAGCCGGCACGAAAGCCTGATCGCGTTCTCCAATCATCACTACTACGATAACGGGCTTCACACCTTCCCTTCTCCCGAAGACCGCTGCGAGCAGATCGGAGTGACCCTGCGATATGTCCCGAACGGCGTCTATGACCGCGGCGTGTCACGCACCAATCGAGTCGAAGCGGACCAGGTCGTTGAAGAGGTGGTCCGGATGCTCACAGACCCGGATTGTGCCCGTTCCATTGGGATCGTCACGTTTAACCAGGCCCAGCAATCACTCATCGAAGATCTGCTCGATGACCAAAGGCGACAATTGCCGCAGATCGAGCCTTATTTCACAAACGAAGTCGACGAGCCCGTCTTCGTCAAAAACCTTGAGAACGTTCAGGGCGATGAACGGGATGCCATCATCTTTTCAGTCGGGTACGGGCCGGACCAAACAGGCAAGCACTCCATGAATTTCGGCCCGCTGAACAAGGATGGGGGCGAGCGTCGCCTCAATGTGGCGGTCACCCGCGCCCGTTACCAGCTGCTGGCCTTTTCATCCCTGCGCAGCGATCAGATCGACCTGCGACGCACCCGCGCGGTGGGGGTCCAACACTTCAAAACCTTCCTCGACTACGCGGACCGCGGGCCCCGGGCAATCGCCGAGGCGATCGAGACCCACGGGGTCGTCGAATTCGATTCAGAATTTGAGCGGGCTGTTTGGGGATCGCTAACAGACCGTGGTTGGGACGTTGACACACAAGTCGGGTGCGCCGGTTACCGCATCGATTTGGCGGTACGCGACTCGGATCATCCAGGACGATACCTATTAGGGATTGAGTGCGATGGGGCCGCATACCACAGCGCGAAAACCGCCCGCGATCGAGACCGACTCCGACAATCCGTGCTCGAAGGGTTGGGCTGGGAACTGGAACGCGTCTGGTCCACTGACTGGCGTATTAACCCGGATCGGTGCGTCGCGAAAATCGAACACGCTTTGGAACAAGCGAAACTCACTCGGCGAGAACGAGCATCCCATCCCGATGCACCGATTGCCGAGAAAGGCACGAAACTTTCGGCCACCGACGAAGTCGCGGATCGGCCCGCGGCGACAATAGAACCCAATATAGAAACAGCCGCCAAACAGTCACCGCATCACACGACCAAACTGATCCGTCACGCCGAATTACCCCCGACACAAAATGCAACACGAACGACCCTGGCTCAATACACCGTTGCCAAAGCGCCAAATTTCGCCTTGGCCGATACGGATATCTACAAGCGTGACGCGAAGCGACCCGCTGTCAACGCCCTTGCAGCGATCGTCAAAACCGAAGGCCCTATTGTGGAGGAACTCGCCCTGCGTCGGTTAGCCTCGTGGTTCGGTGTTCAGCGCATCACCGATCGTTTCCGTCGCCGCTTCGACGAAATAAGAACCGCCTGCCTCGCGTCAAAACCGATCCGATCCGAGTCAGAGATTTTCTGGGTAGCCAACACAACGCCCAACGACTACACCGGCTTCCGCATCCCCGGTGACGATCCCGAGTCGCTGCGAGATATCGAGCATATCCCACTTCCCGAACGAGTGAACGCGGTGGTATACATCTTGACAGAGCAATTCGGGCTTCCCAGACAGGAACTACTGCGTGAAGTGGCCAAGCTCTTCGGGATCCAGCGATCGACTTCTCGGGTCGTCGACTCGGTCTCGCAAGCCGTCGACGCGGCGGTTGCCTCTGGGCTGGCACAGAGCTTGGATGAATATGTCTCGATAACGGACGATCGATGATCGATGCTTTCCAACCCGTGTTGTAACACAGGTTTTAAGCGGACATGTGATCGCCTCCTCTTTCTTGCTATACGCCGTGCTCGCTCGACTCATGCCTATCTACCGGTTATCCGATAACGAATCCATAGGGTTTTTATGACCTCATTTGATCCGATTATCAAAGTCGACCCACGCAGTATCTGGAAGCACGAAGCGCTCGATTTCACGCCCTGGCTTGCCGAGCATATCGCCCAGCTGGGAGAAGCGATCGGAGATATCGAGTTGGAGGCCGTCCAGAAAGAGGCGGACGTTGGTGACTTCTCGTTAGATATTTTGGCTAAAGACCTACAGCGCAACGCGATCGTTGTTGTCGAGAATCAACTGAGTTCGACCGATCACGATCATCTGGGCAAATTGCTGACCTATGCCAGTGGGTACAATGCCGATCTGATTATCTGGGTGTCGTTGCAGATGCGGGAAGAGCATCGACAGGCTCTGGATTGGCTGAACCAAAGAACGGATACCAATACCTACTTCTTCGGCGTGGTCCTTGAGGTGATCCGGATCGGATCGTCAAACCCGGCGCTTCAGTTCAAGGTAGTTGCGTCGCCCAACGCGTGGCAGAAGTCCAACAAGAACAAGTCCAGTACCGCCTCGTCGGAGAGGGGCGAAAAATACCGGGCCTATTTCCAGGGGTTTTATGATGAACTGCGGGAAGTTCATCGCTTTACCAATTCCAATAAAGCGCAGCCCAAGAATTGGTGCCACCTTTCTTCAGGGAACAATCTCTTCAAATACGGCCATAGTTTCGCTCAGGGCAACCGAGTACGCACAGAAATCTATATCGATAGCGGCGACCCGCAGCAGAATCAGCACTATTTTGATCAGCTATATGACCGAAGACAACAGCTCGAAACAGCGTTTGGACAGCCTCTGGAATGGGAGCGATTGGAAGATAAACGAGCTTCCCGGATAGCGGTCTACCGAGCCGGGAGTATCGACGACAGCCCGGATGAACTGAAACAGATCAAAGAATGGGGAATCCAAAATCTGTTGGCTTTCCGTGAGATCTTTGGGAAACAATCGCCTCAGCCGGCGGTTGTCCCCGCTTAAAGATAGTTCATAGTAACCACGTCAGCTATTGAGATAGCAACTACTTGCCATCGAGCTTGGGAACGGTCTGAAGTTGAGCAAAAAGACAACGCGTTTGGCCTGATCTGGGCTACGTCACACCATCAGTTCATACCGACTTATCACGTCTACTGCGTCGTTTGGGGCTGGATCGAGCGGTTGTCGCCGTCAGGGGTGCGGTGAGTTTTTCATAGAGGTCAAAGAGATACTCAAACCGTTGACGATCGTTCGTGAAGGGGTGGGAACGGTAGCAACGGTCGACAGCCCGGTTTAGGGCCTGATGGGCGTTTACTAGCGTAGAGGGTATGGTCAGCGGGTCATACAAGTCCGCCAGCGTTGAGCCGGGATACGCGGCTCGTGCGTCGAGCACACCCTGCGCCGTGGCTTCTACCTTTTGCATCTTCTTTTGACCTATTTCTCCAGCCGGCCAGGGAAAGTTGTTATAGACCAGCTTGTTGGAATATCGGTAGTCCGACTTTAACCGCCCGCAGACCTGCCGCACCCACGCCATGTGCATGGCGCTGGTCAGGACCCCGAAGTGATACAGAGTGGCGTTGTTGACGATAAACACCAGATCGCTAACGAGAGTGGGTGGGTGCATGTAACCAATCGGAATGTATGAACGGCGCTCAGAGGAGACCTTTGGAATCACCAGAAATTCACCCTGAGGCATGTTCTCAACGTGGAAGCGGGTAGGGGTGGAAGCAAGCTTTCGGGTCGGCTTGCTGCTTCGTGACTGTCGAAATCGACGGACAGCATCAACACGTTGGAGAGCCTTGGGCATCCGCCTCAACTCGGCGGGAGAGCAATCCCCAAGCCACAAGCACCAACGTTGATAACCATTGAGAAATTCGTGTGATCCCAACCAAGGTCTGAAATAGGTTTCTGCAGTCGGTTCGAGTGCAAGAAATTCGTCTCGTTCTTCCGTGGTGAATAGGTAGTTCCCATCGTCAATTGGCTTGTTGCCGATCCCGATCGGCGGTACGTCGCAAAGTGGCTTACTACGATTAACGACCGCGCGATCGGGGCCTTCGGTCAGGTAAGGGCTGATGTTCGCCACCTCGGTCATGGTCGCGTGGTGTTGGGATGCTTCATAGTCATAAATGCGTTTGGTCTTGGACTCGAAGGCACCAAGGCCGATGATGACGACGTGGACGTGGGCCTTGCCCCGGGCTTCGCTTTCCCAAATAAACGTACGATGCCCGAAGTGGATCTTCACCCCTCGCGAAAATAATTCCTTCCATAGGACACCGACCTGTTCGCCCTGGCTAATGGAATTGGTGGACACGAACCCAACGACGATCGTATCTGTTTAGCGGTTAGCCGGTTGAATCTGGGCGGTTGAGATGAGTCGTCTCAGGTGATCGGGGTGCTGATCGGAGGCAGCACGCAGGAGGTGGGACAGAAAAGCCAACGCGTCGTGGGCGTGTTGATCACAAGTCGTCAGGACGCTGCCCAGAATTTCCTGAGCACGAGCACCCGCAGCCGTACGGTTGCCGCCGAAGACCTTGCGGTTGACCACCGCCGGGCGGATCGCCTGCTCGGCGGGCCAGTTGGTCGCTTCGATCCCCGGTTCATACAGAAACGTGAGGATCTCATCGGCGTGGCGAGCCAGGTGATTGCGAAACGTTCGGTTGCCACGATGCGATAGACGCCAAGCCAGCAAGCGGTCCAACCGCTTACGCAATCGCCCGCGGGCACAGGCCAAGCCATGCTCGCTGATCGTTCCCGCGTCGCGTCGATCACGAAGACGCAGCGCATCGAGCAACAACGCCTTGACCTTCCGCGGGAAACGCACCGCCCCACGCGTGGCTTGCTCCAGCAACATGCCCGTCCGCCGAAGCAGATGCGCCAAGCATTGCTGATGCGTGGCCTGTTCCAAAGAATCGTAAGGCGACCAGCCGTCGTGGATCATCCGCCCGGCATAGTCCTTGCCCAACACGTCCCGCACCACCTCGCCGCCGCGGCTGGGGCGGATGACATACAGCGTGACTTTCTTCGTCACGAACACCCACATCCACTGCAGCCATCCGCCGACTTTCCAGCCGGTTTCATCGGGGTAAACCGTGTCGCTGTGACGCACCACGTCACGCAGGCCGTCGTAAACAGATTGACCGCGTCGGGCCGTACGTAGCACGACGTGCGTCGCACCGCCACGGGTGATCGAGATCCCGAAGACCTGCTTGAGCAAGCCTTGGATGTCGCCATAACTCAGCCCGTACTTGTCCTTCATCAGGACGATCATGGCTTGAAGGTCCGGCCCCAGCTGGGAGGCCGCCGCCCCCGTGGCATCTGAGGTCTGCAACGGGTGGCGGGGGTGAAGGCGTCGACCACACCGCGTGCATGAACCCACGTGCAGGTCGAAACGTCGCACCACCGGCCGGCGGGGGATCTCGACCTGGAACTGATGGGTCACGTGATCTTCTTGGGCCTCGCCGCCGCAGCCGGGACACCGCGGGGTCAACGGCACGTCGATGACCTCGTCGGGGGGTTGCGGGGGTGGGGGCCGATGGGCTTTGGGGCCGTACGCCTTGCCCGCCTTGCGGCCGGGCTTCTTGGGCTGGGTTTTGGGCGATCCCTTGGAGAACGGCGCGGCTTGGCGTTGGGTCGAACGCGTGGCTTGTTCGAGGCGTTGTTCGAGTTGGCCGGCCCGAGCTTCGAGTTGAGCCACACGCTTCTCGAGTCGCAGGATCTGCCGGTCTTTCTCGGCGATGATTTCAAGCAGTTGATCGTAGGTGGGTCGAGCCATCCTGGCTGTTCCTGTCGTGTCGTCCTGACCGATGGTGAAGCGGGCACCCCAGCCCTTCGAACGCCATCTTATCCCTTTATATCGATGGCCGATTATAGACCGCGATCAGCAGATCAGAATTTCAAAATCCAACGCCCTCCCGTGCCTGGCTAGACGCTAAACAGATACCGACGATCGAGGTCCCACGGATGTAATCAACGGCCTTGAAATACCACCCCGTGACATAATCCAACAGCCCCGCGTTCTTAACGCCTGCCGTGACCGAGTTCATGTCTTGACGCTGATCAGCGGTTTGATATTTGGCACCCACAAATGGGGGATTCCCGAGGATGTAGGAGCACCGGTCCGAGGGTAAGAGATTGCGCCAGTCGAAGCGAAGGGCGTTGGCTTGACGGATGGTCGGAGAACTGCACAGCGGGACCGTGGCTTTGATCTGCCCGAACCGTTCGAACAACTCGGCGTTCATCTGGTGGTCCATGAGCCACAGGGCTACTTCTGCGATGCGTACTGGCCACTCTTCGATCTCGATCCCGTAGAACTGGCTGACGGTCAGGTGGCAGTTGGCGCGGATGTCGCCTTCGTCGGGTTGATCCCCGAACCGCGCCTGAAGAATATCCATTTCCAAACGACGTAGTTCTCGGTAGGCCAGCACAAGAAAATTTCCACACCCGCAAGCAGGGTCGAGGAATGTGAGCGTCCCCAACCGACGGTTCAAGCCTGCTAGCTTTTTCTTGTGCTGACGGAGAGACTCGAACTCGGCACGCAACCGGTCAAGGAACAGCGACCTGACGACCTTGAGGATGTCGCGTTCTGAGGTGTAATGAGCGCCGATCTGCCGACGGGCCTTGGCGTCCATGATGCTCTGAAAAAGGGATCCGAATACTGCCGGAGAAATCTTGCCCCAATTGAAGTCACAGCAGGTCAGCAGAGCGGTGTGCATCGATGAATTGAAATCGGGAAAGGCTAGCCGCTCGGCGAATAAGTCGCCGTTGACCCAGGGCAAAGCAGCGAGATCTTCGTCAAGGTGTTTTTGCCGTTGATCTTCCGGGGTATTGAGTACATCAAACAGCCTCGAAAGCTGAGGGCCCAAATCAATCCCATCCGGGAGGGTGCGGTGCTGGATGAAATTCTTGAACGCATGTGGCTCGAAAATCTCGGTATCCTCGGCGAAGAGACAGAAAAGCACCCGGACCATGAACCGCTGTAGGTCGTGTCCGGTGTAGCCGCTGTCTTCGAGCCGATCGTGGAGGTTCCCCAGCAAATCGACGGCCTTGAAGTTGGCGGGGTCTTCGGGGTCGATCCTGCGGGATTGATACCCCGCGATAAAACCAAAGGCACGGATGTTCTGGTGAAGCTGATCCAGTGTGAATTGGATCGTTTGGCTTTCTGAGCTATCGGCCTCAAGGTCGTGAAGGGCGAATCGGGCGAAGTCGGAAACCAAAATGTAACGAGGGCATTCGTCTGCCCGCCCATCGGTGGCTAGCTGCTGGGCGTACCGGAACGCCTGGGAGGTGGCTTTGGATAGGTCCTTGCCCCGCGATTTGTGCTCCGCGATTAGCCGTCCTTGCCAGAACAGGTCGATAAACTCGTAGTCGCCCTTGAGGTTACGAACCGGCTCCTCGAAGCTGGCAACAGTACGTCTATGAATCCCGAAGACTTCAAAGAATTCGTTCCAGAATGTCTGGGCCTCGGATCGCTCTCGTGTTGCGTCGGCCCAAGCACGAGAGAACTGGATTGCCCGCTGGCGGATCTCATTCCAAGACAATGGCATGGGGTAAAATGTTACACCAAGCAAGGGAGGGTGGGCGAGCGTAACGCATCCGACCATCGTTTGGCCAATAGTGTGTCGTGGGGAGATGAGATGGCTATTGGGGCTTATCCGACATGATGCGTTATTAGATCACCGTACGTCAGAAACGGCCTTACAACACGCTACGGTTGGATCAGGAACGCTTTAGATGCCAATGCACCGCGAATCCCGCCGACCAAAAACACCGACGACTTCCGTAGACCGCTTTGATCGGTTTGTGGACGGTAAAGCCCTGTCGCGATTCTGTGGGCTCAGCCCTTAATGCATCGGAGCACGCTAGGCGAATCAGTAGTTAGCCAGCATCGCCTGTAAGCAAAACTTGGAGGGTGTGATGCGTTTACTTTTTCAGATAATTGGACTCCTCCGAAAGGGTTATTCCCGACTGTCTATTGTCGGCGTTATTCGTCGCACCGGCCTTGCGTTTAAACACCGCGGGGTTGAATCGTTCGCACAACCAGATAATGACTTTGAATGCAAGCCTGACTCGCCGTGGGCAGACAGAACGATTCAAAATCGCGGGGACAAGATCCTGTAGCACATCAACCCAAACCCAAGATTGCATCTCGCGGGCGGTACGATGGAGCTCATAAAAAGGATGGTCTTGATCAATAATCCACCCGTAAATCATCTGAGCAGGCGGCATGTCAGCTAGGTTCCCGATCGCACGAATCGACTTTAAATCGAGCATGTGATCAACAATCCGTTCACCCAACTCCTGGGTATAGACAGTTGGTTTCTTCGTAGGGCCACTGGGTTTATCGGCTCTCAGATCAGCAATCTGATCGCGTAACTTTTTTATACGCCTGACTTGTTCTTCGCTTCGGCGATCGGGTTTATTGATCCTCCGACGAACAAACCGATCGCGCAATTCTTGGACGGATCTGAGTTGTTTTTCGCTTAGACGATCCGATGTAACGGCCGGCAAAATCATGAAACGACCCCAATCTGTTCAACGGATGGTTCCCGAAGCATCTGCGCCACACTTTTCAAGTAACATCAATAAATCATTGAAGTTACGTCAAATCGCCCTTTTTTAGTTTCGGCTTCAAAATACCTCGATCGACTAAGACCCAATACGCAGCACCCCGGATATCCCTGTCGCTATTAAGACGAGGGTCTACCACGATCTGCCGCAGGTCTGCGGTGGGCATCGCCTCCATGGTTTCTCGAAATTCCTGCCAGGGTTCACCAAACATTGAGAATGGCGGGTCTCGCTCAACAAAGGGTAACAACAACAGTACAGCAGCCTCTCGCTGATTCGCTGGTGCGTGATCATCAATCAGCACGTCTTCCAATTGAGTACGGTCATAGCCACGGCTACGCAGGACCCGCATCCATCTGTTGACGCCCCAAGGCCGACCTTTGGGATTTGGGCTGGGCTGACCGGGTTTGAAACGAGTGGCTATACCCCATTTGTTCCCCGGCTGGAAGAACCCACTGCGACGTCGTCGTTCTTGTATATCCATGATTGGAATGATCTCGATTGGGTGCAATTCAACACCAATCTTAACGCCTACTATAGCCTGTTGTGCCGACGATGAATGCCAACTACCGCCAGTTATTGGATAGGTTTTTGAACTTGAACTCATCAATTGCTTTCGGCGAAATACTCACATCTTTGCAGGGGGAAGTGTGCTGCAAACATGTCTTAACTCGCTCATTGTCGGATTTAGCTTGGTCTAGCGACGAAACCCGGTATTTCGCGGGGCGTCTTGACAGGTGGTACAAAACGAGTAAAGATACTCTTTATGCGTAGGGTTTGGTACGTGCCCGTGGCACGAGAAATGCCTCGCCTTAACGCTGACCGCCGCCTGCGCTACTCGCCAGGACGGAATAACGGTCGCCCACTTCTCTGTGATTAGTGGGCACGCAGCGTCGATTGTCACCTTGCTGTGCTTGGCTTTGGATTGACGCGGCGAAATAGAGCAGCGGTGCGATTGTCGCCCGATTGTCAACCTTCTGATGAAGGCCCATGATCGGAGCAAGATCGTAAGACAACACCGGTCACTCCACCGGTTAATCCGCGGCTCGACCTTCCTGTGGCTGGTCGAGATCCAACAAAACCAGTGACCCGATTAATCATGCGGGCGCGGTTTGTTTGGTCTCCACCGTGGAACCAGCCGGCGCCGAGTATGGTTGATATGGGTCGCCCCAAAAGGGCCGACCAATGACCAACGAAGCAACTCAAGCCACAACTCAAAAATCCATCAATAGCAATTCGCAGCCGTCATTTACCATTGGTCACACGCTGACCAAGGCGACGCCACAAGAGCAGCTTCATCCGCTCAACGATCTTCCAGACGAATTTCGGATCAGCATGCCCGACACCATGGGCTACTTGGGTGTTGGGCGATCGAAGCTCGACGATCTGGTTCGATCAAAAGAACTAAAAACAATTCGAATTGGCCGGAGGCGATGGACCTTCGCTGGCGATCTCCGCACATTCGTGAACAAGAAAAAGCAAGACTAGAAATGAAGAAACCCCGGCTGACATCGGGGCTCTTGGGATACGTAAGCATGACAATAATACGAACATATATCGCTATAGACAAGCGAAAGATGGACGATTGCTCATCAAGATGCCTGTTGAGCATCCGTGAAACGGGTGCCGCATTAGGTGTCGGACCTAACGCCATCGTGCGACTAATTAAGAACGGTGGGCTTCCGACGATCAAG
>CBDCYN010000041.1:0-7324 GCA_965224205.1 Phycisphaeraceae bacterium | reverse complement strand
CAACCGCATGTCGTTGCGCATCAGCCGCAGGAACACGTCCTGGGCTATATCTTCGATGAGATCCGCAGGGCGAACCGCCGCCCGGCCGGTGATGACGTGATCAACCGCCGCGTAGATCACCCGTGCGTAACGCTCGACGAATTGCCGCCAAGCGTCTTGGTCGTTGTTGAGGCATTGGTTGATAAGTTCATCCATCGGCACGAGTCGGGTATCCGGGGTATCCGGGGTGTGCGGGGTGTGCGGGGTCCGGGGGGGCTGGGGTGGTCGTGGTCGTAAGCGATCACACAAGCTCTCGACCCTATAACGATAGCCTTAGCATCTTATCTACGTATTAATATGGATATTCTGTAACGTCCCTTGACCCGCTGGCACTGCCCGGGGACGATACCGCGTCGGATGACCTACGAACGTACATGTATAGAGCGGTTGACCGCCTACGCACCGGGCGAGCAGCCCAACGCCGCTTCGGATACGGGGGTGATCAAGCTCAATACCAATGAGAACCCCTACCCGCCTTGCCAAGCGGTCCTCGAAGCGATCCAATCGGTCACGGCTGAATCGTTGCGACGCTACCCCCCCCCGGACGCACGGGCGTTCCGAGAAGCCGCCGCAGGGGTGCATGGCCTCGACCCCGAACAGGTGATCGCCACCAACGGGGGAGACGAGCTATTACGGCTGGCCTTGACGGTGTTTTGTGAACCCACGGGATCGGGCGAGGTCGCCGGGCGATCAGGCGGGGTGGGGTTCACCGATCCGACCTATTCGCTCTACCCGGTTCTCGCCCAGATCCAGGACACCCCGGTCACGAGGGTGCCGCTGACCGAGGACTTCGCCTTACCCGATCACTTGACCAGCCAGCTCAACGATGCGGGGTGTCGGCTGGCCCTGATCGTCAACCCGCACGCCCCGTCGGGCAGGCTGCGGCCCCTGAGGCAACTCGAAGCGATCGCTAAAGAATTCCACGGGGTCTTGTTGATCGACGAGGCCTATGTGGATTTCGCCTCGAATGACGCCCTGCCTCTACTGGCTCCGGATTCTGGGCTCGACAATGTCCTAATCCTGCGGTCTTTGAGCAAGGGTTATTCCCTAGCAGGTCTGCGGTTTGGTTACGGCTTAGGGCACCGGGACCTGATCGCGGCCCTTCATAAAGCCCGCGATAGCTACAACACCGACGCCCTGTCCCAGGCCGCCGCAGTCGCTGCGCTACAGCATCGCCACGAAACAACCCGGCATTGGCAAGCAGTCATTGATGAGCGGAACCGACTCACCCACGAACTAACCACGCGCGGGTACCACGTCTATCCCAGCGAGACGAATTTCCTGTTGGTCACCCCGTCCGGTCCTGCGAAAGCCAAGGAGATCTATCCTTCACTGAAGGAAAAGAAGATCTTCGTTCGATATTTTGATCAGCCCCGGCTAGCCGATAAGCTGAGGATCACCGTCGGCACCCCCCAGCAGAACGACCACCTGCTGGCTGCCCTGACTGAGCTGGATGACCTTGGTGACGGCCAACGATAGTCACCACTCGATACCGAGAACGACCCCATGCCCCCACGCACCGCCACGATCGAACGCAAGACCAACGAGACCGCGATCTCACTATCGCTGGGCCTCGACGGTGGGCCATACGCGAATCAAACCGGCGTGGGGTTCTTCGACCACATGCTCGACCACGTCGCCCGCCACGGCCGGCTGGGGCTGACGGTCACCGCCCAGGGCGATACCCACGTCGACGACCACCACACGGTCGAGGATGTCGGCATTGTTCTGGGCCAGGCTCTCGACCGGGCATTAGCAGATAAAACAGGGATCGAGCGGTACGGGTTCGCGTCCGTGCCCATGGAAGACGCCCTGGCGAGGATCAGCGTCGACCTATCAGGCCGGCCATGTCTCGTGTACGCCGTGGACTGCCCCGGTTTTGTTGATGGGGCCGCGAAGATCGGCCGCTTCGACACCCAACTCGTCGAAGAGTTTTTCGCCGCGGTGGTCAACCACGGCCGGTTGAATTGTCACATCGAAGTCCCCCACGGGACCAACCACCACCACATCGCCGAAGCGATCTTCAAAGCCTTCGGCCGGGCGCTGCGTCAGGCGGTGGCGATCACCGGCGATCAGGTGCCCAGCACCAAGGGCGTGTTGTAGTCAGTTGGGGTGTTTTAATCCCGGGGTGTGCCACTGGCAGCTTGCTGCCAGTGTTCGGTCGTCACGGTGGTTTGCACTGGCGGACAAGCCGTCAGTGGCACCCCGCCGCAGACGGCTGCCTACAATACAATGGTCAGCAGCAAATCTTTGCTGTTGTTGGCGGAGGTTAGGTGGAAAATACCACCTAAACTAGGTGGAGAAATCAATGCCAAAAGTAATAGGCACACGTACAGGCAACAGCCATATCGCTTTGAGTTTGGCAGTTGCCGCGGCATTTTCTGTGGGAACCTGCTCTTCATTTGCGCAGACTTACGAGTTTGAACCACTGGTTCGAGATGGCGACACGGTTGGCGGCGTTGACATTCGCTTCCCTTTAGCTTCGTCGTTGAACAATAACGGCGGCCTCGCATTTATAGCTTCATTTCAAGACCTGATGCCTGGCTTGTCTATAGGAGTATTCGTCAATGACCAATTATGGGTCCAGGGAGGAGATACGCTCGGGAACTTGGTCGTCCAAGAGCCTTTCAGCATCCCACTTTCGTTGAATGATAATGGCGATGTGGCATTCACGAGTTCGTTTGAGGACTCGGTGACCGGTTCTTTTAACAAAGGAATATTTATCAACGATCAATTGCGGGTACAGAGCGGTGATACGATCGACGGTTTGGTCATCAAGTCGCCCACCAGCCCGTCGTTGAATGCCAACGGTGATCTGGCATTTACAGCTTTGTTCCAAGACCCGATGACTGGCTCGTCTCAAGGAATATTTATCAACGATCAATTGCAGGTACAGAGCGGCGATACCGTCGACGGTTGGGTCATCAAGTCGCCCGCCCGCCCGTCGTTAAACGCCAACGGTGATCTGGCTTTTGAAGCTTTATTACAGGACCCAACGACTAGGTTTTTTTCTGAACGGGGCATATTTGTTAACGGCCAATTGCGGGTAAAGGATGGTGAAATGATTGACAGCGTAGTCATCACTTCTCCCGAAAGTCCATCGTTGAATACCAACGGCGACCTGGCATTTACAGCTTCTTTACAGGACCCGGAAACAGGTGGTTTTTCTCCGGGTGGAATATTGGTCGATAACCAATTATTGGTCCGGGATGGAGACTTTCTTGGCGGTTTTGTCGTTGATCTTCCTCTCAATCCATCGTTGAACGACAACGGCGACGTCGTCTTCGATGCCTTCATCGCAGACCCGGCAACCGGTTTTTTGGAGACGAGGATATTTATCGCAAGCCCTATCCCCGAACCTGGGACAGCAGGCATTTTAGTGTGTATGGTGTTGGGTACGTTATGTCAATCCCACCGGCAAAGTAAGTTCCGTAGATCCGGGCCTGCCCGGACAAATCGATCGCCCCATACGTCGGTCATGTCCGGCCAGGGCCGGACCTACCTATGATGGCTCATCAGATCGTAAGGGGATTACACCGGCATCAGCGCCGAGGTGTGTTCGTAGACATCATGGCACTTGCGGGCCGCGTCGTCCCAGGTGAGTTTGCGGACCTCCATGTCGGCGTGTTCGCGTAACGTGGAGCTAAGCGGCGGGTGCTTGAGCACGGCGATGATCTTGTTGGCGATCTCGTCGACGTCCCAGAAATCGACTTTCAACGCGTGGGTGAGCACCTCGGAGACGCCCGAGGTCTTGGAGATGATCACCGGCACGTCGTGGCTGATGGCCTCGAGCGGGGCGATCCCGAACGGCTCACTGACCGAGGGCATGACGTACACGTCAGCCATCTTAAAGATCCGCTCGACGTCCGGGCCACGCAGGAACCCGGTGAACAGCACCTTGTGCCCGATCCCCTTGGCCGCGGCCAGGTCGATGATCTCTTCTATCTTGTCGCCCGATCCGGCGACGACGAACTTCACCCTCTCGAACTTCTCGAGCACCTTGCACGCGGCGTTGATGAAGTACTCGGGGCCCTTCTGCATGGTCACCCGGCCCAGGTAGAGAACGATCTTGTCGCCCTTGCGGATCGCGGTGCGCAGGCTGACCTCCTGGGGTGCCTGGCCGTTGTCGATGCCGTTGTACACCACGTCGACCTTGGAGGGGTCGACCCCGTAGCGGTGCAGGACCATCGAGCGGGTGAGGTAGCTGACCGCCACGACCCGCATCGCCCCGTGCATGCCGCGGCGTTCGATATCGTAGATCTGCTGGTTGATGCTCTCCCCAGCCCGGTCGAACTCGGTCGAGTGCACGTGCACGACCAGGGGCTTGCCGGTCACCGACGCGATCGCCAGGCCCGCGGGGAAGGTCAGCCAATCGTGGGCGTGGATCACGTCGAACGGCTCGCCCTTGACCAGGTCGACGCACAGGTTGGCGTACCGTTGCGATTCGGTGATCAGGTCCCCGCTATACCCCCGCCCCTCTCCGCCCCCACCCCCGGGCCCAGCGGCATCACCGGGACCATAGCCCAGCACCCCGATCGGCCGGTCCTCGGGGCGTAGACCTTGCTGGGTAGAGGCCATCGACTGCCTGCCAGACGGGTATGGGCTGGTGATCCGCGAGGGAACAGCTTTGAACGTCACGTGTTTAAAGGCTTGCCCCCCCTCGTGGAGCTGCGTTTGGTATGTGCTGGCGACACTAGCGGGGGATCGGTCGCCCACCGCGGCTTGCGGCGCTTGCGGAGACAGCAGCCGTACATGCGACGAATACTCGGTGCCGACTGCTTTGGGCAGGATAAAGGTCACGTTAACCCCGCGACGCCCCAGCGCCTTGGTCAGCCCGTAGCAGGCTGTCCCCAGCCCACCGCTGATGAACGGGGGGAACTCCCAGCCCAGCATTAGCACTCGCATGGAGGCACTCCTCTAATACCCATCAAGGGATCATTATACCGCAACCAGGGCGGGCTCGATCCTGACAATTGATTGACCTCTTAACGGACCTCTTACAAGCTACCCCGCAAACCCGATCCGGATCGGGACGAAACCTCATCCACGATGGACCGACCGCTTCGCCGGGTGCACCGACCGCGAACAAGCCAAGATCTTTGCCTTGGACCGTCCAATCCGTCCGCTTACACCGCTCCGTTGTGTTTCGGGGATGCGAATCAGTATGGTGACTCGAATTAATATCCAGGCAGTGGCCGATCACCGCCCCCCGATCCGTATCGGCTATTAGACTATCAAGATTGATCGCCGCGTGCATACTTGGACCGAGTTGATGACACGGGGGTGCTTCCCGGCTTGCGATCGGCCTTGGCGGGTCTTTTCACTTTTCCAGTAGAGCCTCAACGACGATATCGAGCATCCGATGAAGGGTGTCGTGCCCCATCGCAGGGACGGGCATCAAGACGATCACATCGCCCAGGGGGCGGATGATCAACCCCTTGTCACGCATGGCCAAACACAGCGCGGCGGTGCCGGGCGTGTTTGGGTCTGATAACCGGTCTGCTTTTGCGTCTGGGGTATGGTTGTGATCACTCGCTTGGCTTTGTCCCAGATCGATCCCGACCATGATCCCCCGTTGGCGGATATCCACAACACCCGGGCAGCCGCGCAGGGCGTTGTTGAGCCGGTCGGTGATGATCGCAGCGCTGGCGTTGATGTGTTCGAGCAGGCTTGTTTCATCGAACAGCTGCAGCGACGCGATCGCCGCGGCGCATCCCAGGGCGTTGCCGGTGTAGGTATGCCCGTGGTAGAGCGTGCGTCGGTCGGCCAGTTCTCCGCAAAACGCCTGCTCGATACGGTCGGTCGCCAGGGTCACTGCCAGGGGCAGGTAACCGCCGGTGATGCCCTTGGCCAGGCACATGATGTCCGGCTCGACCTGTTCATGCTCACAGGCGAACATCTCCCCGGTACGGCCAAACCCGGTGGCGACCTCGTCGGCGATAAGCAGGGCGTCATACCGCTTGGCTAAGTCCGCAACGCCACGCAGGAAACCCGGCGGCTGGCAGATCATCCCCGCCGCGCCCTGCATGATCGGTTCGATCACGATCGCGGCGATCTCGTGCCGGTGTTCCTGGAGTAAGGCTTCGAGCTGGGCGAGGCAGTATCGCTTGAGCGGCTCGGTGATCCGGGGGTTTTTACTGGGCCATGTCGTGTCGGCTGTGCCTCCGCTTGCCTGGTCTGGTATCTCTACGTCCGGGGGCGGTGCAGTAGCGTCCGGCGCGGGGGCGAAGTGGGTGGGGAACACCATCGAGGTAAACGGGCGGTGGAACAGGTCGATGAACCCGACGGACATCGAGCCGGTGGTGTCCCCGTGGTACGCCCCTTGGAACCCAATAAACCGGTTCTTTTGCGGCTGGCCGCTGTGGTACCAGTACCCGACCGCCATCTTGAACGCGACCTCGACCGCCGTGGCCCCGGCATCGCTATAGAAGACTTTATTGAGCCCGCCCGGGGCGCGGTCGGCGAGCATCGCGGCCAGCTCGATGCTCGGTCCGCTGGCTAATCCCAGCAGAGTGGTATGAGCGACCTTATCGAGCTGGTCGCGGACCGCCTGATCGATCTTCTCGACCCGGTGGCCGTGCACGTTGCACCACAGGCTCGACACCCCGTCGATGTAGCGCCGGCCTTGGGTGTCGATCAAGAACTCGCCCTCAGCGCGGTCGATGACCAACGGCGGCTGATCCCGCCACTGCTTCATGGGCGTAAACGGGTGCCATACGTGACGGTGGTCTAGGGTGGTGAGGGTCTGCGTTGTATCCATCAGTGAAGGCGGCATGGTAGGCCAAGGATACTCGCTTGACTCGCTGACTAAAAACCGGAGGCGTAGATGTTGTGATTAGGGTTGGTCCGGCTCATCATGATCTAAATTTTTGTCAGCATCTCTGGCGTCATGATCATCGAATTTATCTTCGGTCGTCGTCGACGATACTTTGCCCAACACCTGGGGCAGGTCGATCCCCGCCTGCTGGGCTAATTCGTGCATCGGTGGCAGCGACCCGATCAGGCTGCGTAGAAAATTCGCCGTGGATCCACCGCCGCCTTCGCCGCCGGGGATCCCATTTCCGGGGGTGGGGGAATCCCACACGGTGATCTTGTCGATCTTGAGGTTCGAGATCGCCTTGACCTGCTCGGCGACGAGGTCGGGCAGGCGCTCGATGATCAGCAGGGCGGGGGCGAGGTCTTTGCGGTCGCCGCAGACCTTGATGAGGTTCTCGTAACCCGCGGCTTTGGATTCGAGGACCTTGCGGATACCCTCAGCTTCGGCGAGGTACTTGGCGAGGGTGGC
>CBDCYN010000040.1:0-6732 GCA_965224205.1 Phycisphaeraceae bacterium | reverse complement strand
CACCGTGTCATTTCTGCTCAATTCAGTCATCAACTTAGAGATCTTTCATTCGCTTCAAATGCGATATCTCTCGCTAGTCCTTCAAGATCGGGAAAAAAGGTTTCTTCGCAGACTCCTGCATAGATACGCATCGCGTATCAAAGTACCGCGTTGAGCATGCGTTGGACACCTAAAATTTCCCTGCCGCGTACATGAGTCACGCCGTATTTCATCCGGGACCGGTATATACCTTGGTCGGCTAAGTTTGTCCGATCCCTAACGACGCGAGAGCATGTGTATCAATAGCTTACATCACGCCCGACGCGATAGACTTACACACGGTGCGTATACCTTCACACCATGGACTGATACTGATAAAGAACCCGCTCCCTCACAATCGCGGCTCGCCTTGTTACATGATCGAAAAATAAGATTGGACCCGATCCTAACTGCCGGTCCCTTTTCGTCGCAGGTCTAGGTGAGCCTCGGCGCCGACCTGCCCGTCTTGGTGCATGACCCAGTCGGCGATCACGTGATCGGGGCTTTTGAACGTCATGCTCATCGCGTGCATGTGGGGCAGGTTCTCGTCGGGGATATTCGTGCCGCCGCTACAGGTCATCGCGATCACGGCCGGGTCGCCGCCGGCGTCGACCGCAGACATCTTCGGCTGGTTACCGAGCATGCAGTAGTGGGTCATCACCAGCTGGTCGCCGTCTAAGTGATACACCGAGACCATTTCGTGGGGGCTGCCTACCGCCATCGTCTCGACCACGGCGCTGCCCCCAGCGGTGACTGCATACGTCACCGTCATCGTCTTGGGCCCGTCGCCCTCGTGCGTCGAGATCATGGTCCCCTCCCACGTGCCGGCTAAACTCTTGATCCGCTCAAAATCCGCATTGCTCGACGCCTTCTTGGCGGCGCACTTGGTCGCTGCGCAATCGTCTGCTTTTTTCTTGGCCGCACACTCGGCCGCGGCGCACTCATCTGCCTTCTTGGCTGCACAATCGTCTGCTTTCTTGGCCGCTGGCTCAGCGGTCACCAAGCACGTCATCACCAGCGTCAGCACCAAGCCCAGGGCGAGGGTTGATCCGGCTTTGAGATTAAAATTGATCCGACTCATCGTCATACTCCTTTCTAAAGTCCAACCCGGCCCAACCGGCAGCTCGGGTGTCGTTCAACAGTTACGAGTCTCCTTATTGTACCGTTCTAAGGCGGCCGTGACAATGGGTTTAACGCCGTCCCAAGGGGCCTTAAACCCTCTAACCCGATAACAAGCCACGCTCAGCAAGACAGTTACGGCCCACCCACGATGACCGATGATCACGCTACCGCGATGCGTGGTGAACAGCCCGTGGGCAACGGCTCGTGTCTCGATGAAGCAACTCCGTGAGCAATTCGATGCCTGGTATTGGTGGCTAGCCCGCTGGATCACCCCGAAGCTGGTCAACGCCCAACGCCGCTACCTGGACCTGTTGCCGTACCACCTCGATCCTCAAACGACGTGGCTGGACCTCGGCTGCGGCCGAACCCTCCTGCCGGCGTGGATCCCCAACGCTCAAGACAAACAGCGACAGCTGGTCGCTCAAGCCAAGGTCGCCGTCGGGCTCGACCTCGACCACGGGTCCCTGGTCGACAACAAGGTCATACCCGCCCGGACCCTGGGGTCGAGCGACCGCCTGCCGTTCCGCGACTGCTGCTTCGACCTCATCACCGCTAACATGGTCGCTGAACACCTCCGCGACCCGATCGCGACCTTGAAGGAAATCGCCCGCGTCCTCAAGCCAGGGGGCCTGTTCCTGGTCCACACCCCCAACCTTACCCACCCCCTTACCTACACCTCCCGGTGGCTGCCCCAGGGGGTGAAAAACCAGCTAGCGGGGTTCTTCGAGAACCGCTCTCAGGAGGACGTCTTCCCGACGCACTACCGGTTCAATACCGAAGCCGCGGTCCGCCGGCTCGCCGCCCAAGCGGGGCTCGGGGTCGATCGGTACGACCTGGTCGAGTCCTCGCCCCAGACCGTGATGCTCGGCCCGCTGATGGTCTTCGAGATGTTCTTCACGCGCCTCTGCCGCCACGAGGCGCTACGCGCGCTGCGCAGCAACATCATCACCGTCCTGCGCAAGCCCGCGTTGGACGGTGCGCGACCGGCGGAGTGTCACACCTCTGCGGTTCTGGACCGCCCCGCCCGCCGACCGGCAGCCCGCGCCGCATAAACGCGTCCACCGGCTCCGCCCCAGCCCCGGCATCGCTCTCGCCGTGCGCTGCCCACCGTGCGCTGTCTTATCGTGGACTGCCACACCGTGGACGCCCCCACCCCGCCAGGCCGCAATACGATCGAGTGAAACCCCCAACCCGTACGCGATGATCATCCACTGATGCAACACCGTCGTCCGCCACAGCCCGTGACGCTGCCACCGACGCGCCGAGGTCACCACCCGCCCATCAGCTAACGCTACCCGCCCCAGGCGGCGCAGCCGGCACACCAGATCAACGTCTTCCATCACCGGCTGATCCGCGAACCCTCCGATCTTTCGGAACGCGTGGCGCCCCACGAACAGCCCCTGGTCCCCGTACGGCAGGCCCAGCCACCGCGAGCGCTGATTCGCCGACCATTCGATAATCCGCAGCCCCACCGAACCGGCGTCGATCCGCAACCGGAACGCGCCCCCGGCCACGCCACGCCGGGTCAAGGTATCCCACGCCAGCTGGTCGTAATCTTGAGGCAGCTGCGTATCGGCGTGCAGGAACACCAATACCCGGCCCTGCGCCGCGGCCGCGCCGGCGTTCATCTGCCGCGCCCGGCCCGGCGGCGAGACGACCACCCGCGCGCCGAACCCCCGGGCCACCTCCACCGTGCCGTCAGTGCTGGCCGCGTCCACGACGATCGTTTCAGTCAGGCCCCACCGGTCTCGCCGCGTCGATTCCAACGCCGAACCGAGGTGGCCCTGCTCATTGAGCGTCGGGATTACCACCGAGACCACCGGGGCGAGGCGGTGTCCGGGGAGGCTGGGGATCGGGTCAGGGATCGGGTCCACAACAAGACTCTGCAACGAGACTCCGCCCGCGTTAGCGTGGCCGACGGTTCTTCTGGCTGTTGAGGTCCCAGTTATAGGGTAGCCACTGGATCCTCGGCTGCTGACCCCGGTCGATCGCCACCCGCAGCGGTGGGTCGTAGCGGGCGGGGAACGCCGCGACCGACCCGGCGACCTGCTCGAAGTCGCCCCCGTACCAGTCGTAGAGGCGGGTGAGGTTAAGCGTGTTGGCGGCGGGGTCGTAGCGGTACCACGTCCCGTGGCGGTGGACGTACCGGGTCTGTTCTTCGAGCTGCTCGTCGAGCCGATCGCCCGTAAACGCCCCCGCCCGAAGCGGCGGGCACCCCACCGCGGCGCAGACGAGGGCGAAGTGGATCCTCGGCTCGCGGAAGTTGGGGCGGATCTGCTCGTGCTCGATCTGGTTGAGGCTCCACGTGTGCCCGCCCACCTGCCACCGCGCCGCGTCCCACCGCTGATCCTCGGCGATGGCTTTGATCGAGTCGACCGGGGCGTGGTCGAGGATCAACCGGAGGGTAAACGCGTTGTACGCGTTGATCAGCAGCGCCAGCTTTTCGTTGCGACCCAGCTGATCAAACGGGGCCCGGGCCACGGATTGCAGGTAACGATCCAGCCGCCCCGCGTCCGTTTGCAGACCGGCGTAGTCCAACCCATCCGTCGGCGTCGACGTGTGCCTGCAGCAGCTGATCCAGCAGGGAATGATCGAACCTCGGGCCGTTAGGGTTGTCGCGGTACGCCTCAGCCAACGCGACCCGTGGCGGCCCAAATAGCGCGGTAAACCAACCCGGCTCCAACCGGGCGCACGCCGCCAACCCCACCGCCCCCGCCGCGATCACGGGCGTCACGAACACCGACCACGACCCACCGCCTGGATCGGCGTTCGAGCCCGGACCGATCGACCGCTGATCGGCGCGTTTCCTTTTCGCTAAGGTCGAGGCGTAGACCCCCGCCCCCGCGGTCGCCGCCACAGCCACGAACAAGATCACCCATTGGCCCATGGTTGGCTCCTTCGGCTCGCTGACCAGCTGCCGGACCCGATACGAGAACGCCGTCACGGCTTGATCCACTGGCAGGCAACGAACCAACACCACCCCCGAGGCCATCGTGACGGTCAGGGAAACCAGATGGATCTGATACTTGAACCGGTTCACATCCGGATGATCCTACCACCTGCCGCTTTGGGTGTAACCCGCCGCTCCGCTTGCCCCCCTCCGCCCCTCGTAACTGCGGACGGGCCCGCCCTCCCCGCCTTCAGCGTAACCCGCCGCTATTTGCGCAACCGTCCGCTCATGATCACCCGCCGGCGGCGCCGCCCTTGGATGGACGGCACCGCGGGAGGGTTGTTAGCTAGAAAAAATCAGTCCGGTGAGTAGACCTCCGTGTTCGGGTGAAACGCCGACCAGGCGAACCAGAAGCTGTGCACGAACATCGCGGGTTCCGGGGCTTGGCCCTCAGGGGCTTGCGGACTGGTTTCGATCGCGACCCGCCCCGAAGGCGCGTCGCGGATCAAGACGATCGTCTGGCCCCCGATGGTGTCTTCGAGACGGCCGTTGGCAGCGCGTTGGATCGCTGAAACCGGGTACGCACGGGTGGTATCGGCGACCTTGACCCCGATCACCGGGGTCTTGGGTCGTAGGCGCCGATCGGTGTGGTGAACCGGGAACCGCAGCCGGTGATCATTGAAGTAGTTGGTATACGGGTTTTCCGCGTAGCGGCGGCGGTAGCCGGTTTCTGAGCTGACGACCGTCGACCGAGGGTGGCGGGTGGTCCAGGTCTCGAACCGGACGATCTCAAACGGCAGGTGGTTCAACGACCGGCCGGCGTGCGGGCCGCTGATCGCGGTCAACCCCACCTGGGACCACAGGGCGTGGTCCGAGCGGTCGAAGAGCAGGACGTTCGAGTTGTGCAACAGGCCGCTGACCCCGAACTCGAGCACCCGCGAGCCCAGGCGACGGTCGACCACGCTCACCGAATCACACAGCGGGCAGTAGATCACCGCAATGGGGGTGTTGGCCAATTCGTCGTTGATCACCTCGTGCCAGTTGAGGATCTTGATCGGGTAAGCCCGCGATTGGCCGGCGACGGTCACGCCTACCACCCGGTCACGAGGGCCCATGAACCCCGCGTCGAGCGACGGGACCGTCGGCGGCGACGTCAGCGACGGGATGCCGTCCTTGGGTGGCCCACCGCAGACGATCTGATCTAACGCCACCGACAGCCGTTCGGTATTGAACGCGTTTAATCCGGGCTGGGCGTCGGCTGCTTGGTTTGGTTCTGCCGCGACGACCGGAAGAAAAATCAGGCTCAACACCGACGCCGCCCACATCAGCCGCGGCACCGGCCAACGGGCCCACATGTGGTGGTCGGGGTGGATCATGTTTCACGCCTTTTTCACGCCTTGTCACGTTTGAAATTTCGAGTCGTCCTCTCAGCGGACCGGACCTTCGATCGGGCAATCGACATTGCTAGCCAAGCCCCTTGGACTCGACACCGACTGCCCTTCGATCCGGTAGCGAGGCTGGTCGCCCCGGGTTGTTCCCCCCGGGGCTATTCTCCCAGCTCCCCCCGGCCATTGTGCTAGTGACGGCCGAGCCTAGAATTATTTCTCGGGATCGTCGCGGCTGTCGATTTTCTCAATCGGGTGCGCGGGCGATACCCCGATTGCGGTTCACCAATGAGTCGGACCTCGGCGTGGCCAACGCGGCTCTGTGACTAGGAGTGGGCGTGTAGGGCCCTGGCGTAGGCCGCTTTTGGCTTTCGGGCATCAGCTCGAGGAATAATCTGTTGATAAGAGGGCACTACGATGGTGAACGAGGAGGTCAACGAGGGCCGGGGGCAACCAGACGACACGATGCGATCCGAACGCAAGAAACAACTCTATGAATCCTGGATCGCCGACCATGCAACGGATCTCTATCGGATGGCTTACCGCCTAACCAACGCCTCGGCCCATGCCGAAGATTTAGTTCAAGAAACTTTTTATCACGCGTGGAAGTCGATGGGCTCGCTCAAGGACCCCGCCAAAGCACGGGCGTGGCTGTTTCAGATTTTGCGTTTCCGCTACGCCCATTGGGTGCGCAGCCGCGCCCGCCAGCCCCGCACCCGGCCCCTAGCCGATCTGGCCGGCGACCACCCCGCCGACGGCTCGTGGCGATCGCCACTGGACGTGATGATCAACCAGGAACTTTTAGGCGACGCACTTGAGGCGTTGGACGATGCGTTCAAGGTCCCGTTCTTGATGGTGTCGCTGCAAGGGTTGACCTGCAAGGAGACCGCCCAGCAACTGGATTTGCCCCTGGGCACGGTGCTGTCGCGGGTCCACCGCGCCCGGCAGGCCCTGCGAGCGAAGCTGCGGGATCTGAAACCGACCGGCCGGCTACGGGGGGGCAAGCCCCCGCCGCAGACGCAGGTCAACCTCCCCGACGGTCAGGACCGCACCCTGCGGTTGAGGGGTTAGCAATGGGTCGACGCGACGTGTATCCAAACACCGCGTCGAAGTGGCCGGCGACCGCGACCACCCCCGACCCGCCACGGACGCGGGGCGTGCGGGGGTTTCATCGGCGATGGGTATCGAGCGGTTTGGATATTGAGTGATGGACGAACTAAGAAAACGCATGGGTGAAGCGGCGAGCCTGCCCCCGGACGACCCGCAACGGCAGGCGATCATCCAAGAGATCCTTGCCCAGGATAAGGACAATCAGAT
>CBDCYN010000039.1:0-20188 GCA_965224205.1 Phycisphaeraceae bacterium | reverse complement strand
CTTGAGGTCGTCGTGGCTCAGCCACAGCTTGGTGGTGCCCATGATCTCGTCGGCCGTGCCCTCGCGGGGGTGAGCCGTTAACAAAAAACCGCCGCTGGCCGCCGCCCTCATCCCGGTAAAGGATATGAAGCCACCGGTCCAGACACCGGATGACGAAGTCTGAGCTTTTGTATGGCGCCCACGCTGCCGGCTGGATCCACACACCCCCAAACCCCGGCTCGAACCCGAACACGAACCGAATCAGCATCTTCAGCACCACGTTGGAGCTGCCGGTCTGCCAGTCGTTCATATTCTGGCCGTCGATGAATTTCTCCGGGTTGTAGCCGTACGAGTTGGGCATCACGAACGGGCTGTGCGAGAGGTTCTCATGGATCGCGGTAAACGGCATGATCTTGACCAGCTGGTCCCACGCCCGGTGGGCCTGGCCCATCTGGAACAAGGCCATGATCGCGAACGTGGTGGCGTGCACGTACGACGCCCCATTCTCGGCCGTGCCGGGGGGCAGCTTCCCGATCCGGCCCACGCCCTTGACGTTCTCCGGGAACGCCGGTTCGAACGTTTTGAGCCCATACTTGCTGTCGAGCCGGTCGAACGCCGCAAGGATCGTCTTTGCCTCGATCGCCCCCTTCTGTTCCAACTGCTGCTGGTACAACCCGGACAACACCCAGAACGCGTTGGACGTCAGCCCGTCGCGGGCCTGGCCGTCGGGGTCGTTGTACCCGCCCACCAAATAAGACCGCCGGTCCCCCCACCCGTGCAAGATCCGCCGCCCGTCCCCATCGGGCGACGGCTCGATCGCGTGGCGGTGCAGGCCCGCGGCGATCTCCTTGGCCGCGTCACGCAGCGACCGCTTCCGCGCCGGGTACTGGCTGCTGTCGGGGTCGACGACCTCTAAGATCTCGATTAGCTCATGACAGTTCTGGTACACCTGGAGCGTCGCCATCACGCTCACCCCGCTGCCGTACGGCTTGGTCGGGTCTTGCGAGACTCCCAGGCCGTCTAGGGCGTCGTTCCAATCGCCGTACATCGCCCGCACACAGCCGGTGAGGTCTTGGTCGCGGTGTTCGAGCAGGTAGTCCATGATCTTGAGCAGGTGGGCCAGGACGCTGTCACGAGTGTCGACCGGCTCGACGAGCCGCGCCGTTTCGTCGATGATCCGGTGGTACCCGCACTGCTCATTGAGGAACGCCCAGTCGCCGGTGATCTTCAGGTACGTCGCCACGGTCGAGATCACCCACACCCCCTGGTCGATGAACGGGCGCAAATCCATCCGCCCGGTCGCCCCGGTGCTGGTCGGCAGCGAATACTGGCGGTAGCACCGGCCGGTGACGTCGGTGTAGTCGAGCGCCTCGAGCATCTTCTCCCGCGCCGCGTTGGGCCGCCAGAACATCAGCGCCTCGATCGCCTGGAACACGTCGCGGATCCCGATCAGCGAGTTGGGCGATAGTTGCACGTACCCCTTGATCAGCGCACAGAACTCGACCTGCCGCTTGAGGTGCTCGACGAAGGCGTTGAAGACCTGTGGCTTCATCGGGGTCGAGCCGACGTTGCACATGTCGCTTAGCGTCATGGTCATGCGATCGTGACGCTGGGCGTCGGTCTGGCCCAGGGCTACGAGTTGGGCGTCGACCGCGGCGGGGTCGATCGGTTGACCGCATAGCGCCTCGGCTTGGTCGCCGTCCATGGTGTGGTGGAACACCCAATCGGCCCGGGTCGCTTGCTTCGGGGCCAGCTCGAGGTGCAGCAGGTCACCGGCGATCGCGGTCTCGGTAAAGGCGCACACGTCTTGATCGGACCCGAACCGGCCCTCGTCCAGCGACGAGGCGGTGTGCAGGCTGCTGCGGCTACCCCCGACGTACTGGTAACGCGAGGCGGTCCGCTGCTCACGTATCAATTGCCCCGGCGGGGTCAGGGTGAGATGCCGACGCAGCACCCCGTAGTGACTGATCGACTCCGTGCGGCTCTTGTCTTCATTGACCTGGACCAGATAACTGCCCAGCTGCCCCTGGCCACGCCTTGGCGATGGTAGGCAACGCACCTCCTTGAACCACCGGTCTTCACCGGTCTCGAAGATCTGGTTCCGCAGGAAGGGGTTAAAATAGGACGAATAGTAAGCCTGCCGCGCCACGTCGGTTTCGTTGCTGATCCGCAATGAAAAGCAGACCTCATTCTCAGGCGTGACAAACACCCGCACCACGAACCGCAGGCCATCGACGAAGGTGAAAAAGAACGCCGCGGTGCTCGACAGGACGGTGAACCGCTGAAGGCCCGGCAGGCCCGTTTCTTCGATCTTGGGTGTGGGCAGAAGCGACAGCTTCCGGAATTTGGTCGAAGATGGTTGCGAGTGGCCTCGTAGCCCCGCGAAGAACGCGATGTTGGGCTCCTGGCCCTCGGCGGCACGCAGGAAGTGTGAGAACAACCCCTCGTTCGAATGCATGTAGCCGGAGGCATAGACCCAAAAATTGAAGCCATCTTGTCCGTAGGGGTAGCGGCTGTCCCCGTTGTTGCGGGGCAGGGCCAGGACCTGGTGCTGATCCAAGAAAAAGGCGTTGCCGGGCATGGCGCGATCGGTGGCGCCGTCGGGGTGATCGAGCACCGCCAACGCCTCGGCGGCCAAACACTCGACCTGGTCCTCGAACGTCCCGGCGGTCGCGGCCGGTGTCCCGGCGGTCAAGCCCCCCCTCCTGTGGCAACACCCACGGGTTGCCCAGCGGCGTTTGAGGATTGATCCGCGGAGACAGGTTTATCCTGAGGCACCCACCGGACAAAACCTTCGATCGCTTCATATTCCGCCAGGCCCAGGTCGTCGTAGATCCGCGCCGTCTGGCGGTTGCGGTCCTCAGCCCGCTGCCAGAACTCGCGTGAATCCGACCCGGGGAACAACGCCTGGTCCTTCTGCGATTCGTGCTTGAAGATCGCGATCCTTTTCCGCATCAACTCGCGGGGGGCCAGCGGCACGGCCATGTCGATTTCTTCAACGCCCCATTCCTGCCACGCCCCGCGGTAGAGCCAGATCTCGCAGTCCTTGAACCAGCCCTGGTCGCGGACCCGGTCGACGGCCTGGAAGATCGCTTCTAGGCATACCCGGTGGGTGCCGTGCGGGTCGGATAGGTCTCCGGCGGCATAAATCTGATGAGGCTTCACCCGCTCAAGCAGGTCGACAATGATCTGGATATCCTCCTCACCCAGCGGCTTCTTGGTCACCACCCCGGTCTCGTAGAACGGCATGTCCAGGAAGTGGAGCCTGTCCACCGGGATCCCGCAGTACCGCCCCGCGGCCCGCGCCTCACCGCGTCGGATCAGCCCCTTGATCTTTTGGATCGCCTCGGAGTCGACCTGCCCCGGCTGCTTGTTTTTGAGGAACTCCTCGATGTGTTGCTCGATCTTGTCGGATTGTTCCTGGTCGATCCCGAACATCCGGTTGAACTCGGCGGCGAAGTCGGCGAAGTGGACCGCGTCGTCGTCGAATACCGCGATGTTACCGGAAACTTGATAGGCGACGTGCACCTCGTGTTCCTGATCGACGAGGCGGATCAGCGTGCCGCCCATGGAGATCACGTCGTCGTCGGGGTGCGGGGAGAAGATGATCACCCGTTTCGGAAAGATCTCGTCGTCCTTGCGGCGACGCTCACCGCCGCGGTCGACCTTCGCTGGCTTGCCGCCCGGCCAGCCGGTGATGGTGTTCGATAGCTCCTTGAAGACCCGGATGTTGATGTCATACGCGGATCCCTCGGAGGCCAGCAGGTCCTGCAACCCGCCCTCGTTGTAATCTTCCTCGGTGAGTTTGAGGATCGGTTTATCCAGCTCCTTGGCCAGGCTAATCACCGCTTTACGCACGAGCTTGGGGTTCCACTGGGCCTGGCCAGCCAGCCAGGGACGCTGATAACGGGTGAGGCTGGCCGCGGCGGCTTCATCGAGCAAGACCTGAGCGTTGGGGTGCTCTTGAAGGAAGCTGGCCGCGACGATCGAGTTGATCGACCCCTCGACCGCCTGGGCGACGATCGGGGCTTTGCCCTCCCCGAATGCCATGAGGATGACTCGACGGGCTTCGAGGATCGTGCCCACCCCCATCGTGATCGCCCGGCGGGGCACGTGTTCTTCCCCGAAGAAATCACCGGCCGCGTCGAGCCGGGTAGTTCGGTCGAGCGTGATCAGGCGCGTTCGGCTGTCCTGGCCCGATCCCGGTTCGTTGAACCCGATGTGCCCCGTGCGGCCGATGCCCAGCAGCTGGATATCGATCCCGCCCGCGTCGTGGATCGCCTGCTCATAGGCGTCACAGTGGTCGTGGACCCGCTCGATCGGCAGGGTCCCGTCGGGGATGTGCACGTTCTTCGGCTCGGCGTCGATATGATCGAACAGATGCTCGCGCATGAACCGGTGGTAGCTCTGCAGCTCATTAGGCTGCATCGGGTAGTACTCATCGAGGTTGAACGTAACCACGTTCTTGAACGACAAGCCCTCCTCGCGGTGCATGCGCACCAGCTCCGCGTACACACTGACCGGGGTCGACCCGGTGGCCAACCCCAGGACGCAGCGCCGCCCCTCACTGGCCCGCTGGCGGATGAGGTCGGCGATCTCCTGGGCGACCGCCTTGCTGACCTGCTTCGAATCAGGGTACACCCGCAGCGGGATCTTCTCTCGCTGGGCAACGGAACGACTTAACGCCGGCTGCGTCACAGACCACCTCCACGAACAACGAACGACATTTTTATAATCCTTTCACGCATCCGTGCTTACGCTATGAATCATCCTAAGGCAACATTCTCGACGTTACGGCAAGATCATCTATTCTGATAAGTCGAAATAAAATTGCAACTAGTGCCCCGGAAAGGAAATGTCGGCGGGTTGGAGGTGGGGTTCCAGCGGCTCGGGGGCGATCTATGCCAAAGCCGCAGCCACAGCTGTAGATTGGGGCAGGTGTTGCCGCAGATGATCACCGGTATATGAGCCGGGGGTATCGACGATCTGTTCGGGCGTCCCCGCCGCGACGATGGTCCCGCCACGGTCGCCGCCCTCGGGCCCCAGATCGATGATCCAGTCAGCACACTTGATCACGTCCATGTTGTGCTCGATCACGATAACGGTGTTGCCCGCGTCTGCCAGGCGAGCCAGGACCTTGATGAGCTTGTCCACATCCGCGAAGTGCAGCCCGGTGGTCGGCTCGTCGAGGATATAGAGCGTCCGACCCGTGGCCCGCTTGCCCAGCTCGGTCGCCAGCTTCACGCGCTGGGCCTCGCCGCCGGAGAGTGTGGTCGAGCTCTGGCCCAGTTGAACGTAACTCAAACCCACGTCGTGCAGCGCTTCGAGCAGGCGGTGGATGTTCGGGTGGTTCTCGAAGAACGCGGATGCGTCCTCGATGGTCATCTCCAACACGTCCGCGATCGATTTGCCTCGGTAAAGCACCTCTAGGGTCTCGCGGTTGTAGCGACGCCCCTTGCACGTATCGCACCGCACGTAAACATCGGGCAGGAAGTGCATCTCGATCTTCTTGGTCCCCTGGCCCTGGCAATCTTCGCACCGCCCGCCCTTGACGTTGAAGCTGAACCGCCCCGGCTTGTACCCGCGGATCTTCGCCTCTTTGGTCTTGGTAAACAGCTGGCGGATCAGGTCGAACGCCCCGGTGTACGTCGCCGGGTTCGAGCGCGGGGTGCGCCCGATCGGGGACTGGTCGACCTCGATCACCCGGTCGATCTGCCCCAAGCCGGTCACGCGGTCGTGGGCCCCGGGTTTGTCCCGCGACCCGTGCAGGTGGCGCCGCACGGCGCGGAGCAGGATCTGGTTGATCAGCGTGCTCTTGCCCGAGCCCGATACGCCGGTGACACAGACGATCCCCCCCAGCGGGAACGCCGCATCGATCGATTGGAGGTTGTTGTGTCGTGCCCCGATGACCTGGATCGGGCGGCGGTGATCGAGCTGCCGCCGCTTGTCAGGGACCGGGACCTCGCGTTGACCTGACAGATATTGAACCGTCAGAGAATCGTCGCAGACGCTGATCGCGTCGAGCGTGCCTTGAGTGACGACCCGACCGCCGTGGCGACCGGGCCCCGGGCCGATGTCGACGATCCAGTCCGCTGCCCGGATCGTGTCCTCGTCGTGCTCGACGACCAGCACGGTGTTGCCGATGTCGGTCAGGTGCCGCAGGGTCGCGATCAACCGGTCGTTGTCCCGTTGATGCAGCCCGATCGTCGGCTCGTCGAGCACATAACAACACCCGACCAGGCCCGAACCGACCTGCGTGGCCAGGCGGATCCGCTGGCTCTCACCCCCGGAAAGGGTGCCCGTGGTGCGGTCGAGGGATAGATACCCCAGCCCGACGCTCTGCATGAAGCCAAGCCGGGCGGTGACCTCCTTGAGGATCGGGGCGGCGATCTGCTTCTGCTCGCGGTTGAGTTTGAGCTTCTTGAAAAAACCGACCGCCTGCTCGATGGTCATCGCGGTCACGTCGGCGATGTTGACCGGTTCGCCTGACTCATTTTCAATGACCACGTTCAGGGCTTCGGGCCGCAGTCGCGCCCCATCACAGGTCTCGCACGGGGCTTCGGACAGGTAGTGGTGCAGCCGGGCTTTGACATACTCGCTGTCGGTGGTCTGCCAACGCTTCTGGAGGTTGGGGACGACGCCGTCAAAGGCGACCCCGTATCGCGATTCGTCACGGGCATTCGTCCCGTGGATCAGGATGCGGCGGATCGGCTTGGGCAGGGTTTTGAACGGGGCGTCGGGGTCGATCTCGAATTCGCGGCAGAACCGGCGGATCAGCCGGTTGTAGTAGATGTTCATCCGCTTGCCGTGCCGCCGCCACGCCTCGACCGCGCCCCCGGAGAGGCTAAGCGACTCGTCGCTGACCACGAGCTGGGGGTCGAAGTCCATCACGATCCCTAACCCGTCGCACTGCGGGCAGGCGCCGTACGGGCTGTTGAAGCTAAATAACCGTGGCTCGAGGTCCTCGAGGCTGCACTGGGGGTGTAAAGCACACGAGAAATGCTCGCTGAAGACCAGATCACGCCACGCATCGGGGTCACCGGCGTCCGCGACCGCCACGACGATCAGCCCGCCGGAGAGTTTAAGGCTCAGCTCGATCGAGTCGGCCAGGCGAGAGCGGGTATTGCCTTGCGGGTCGCGTTTGATCACGATCCGGTCGACGACCGCTTCGATCGTATGCGCCTGGTACCGCCCCAGCTTCGGCGGCTTGTTGTTTTGGAGCGAAACCACGTCACCATTAACGCGTGCCCGCACCAGTCCCTGTCGCGTCATCGACTCGAACACCTCACGGTGGTGGCCTTTCTTGCCGCGTACTAATGGCGCGAGGATCATCAGCCTTGACCCATCCGGCAATGACCAGACCTTTTCCACGATCTGGCTGGCGGATTGGCTGGTGATCGGTTGCCCGCAGGCCTTGCCGTTTTTATCGCGGTGCCAGCAGCGGGGCTGACCGGCGCGGGCGAAGAGCAGACGCAGGTAATCGTAGATCTCGGTCGTGGTGGCGACGGTGGAGCGGGGGTTGTGCGAGGCGGACCGCTGCTCGATGGCGATCGTCGGGGGCAGGCCCTCGATCGACTCGACACTGGGCTTGCGCAGCTGATCCAGGAACTGCCGGGCGTAGGCCGACAGGCTCTCCATGTACTTGCGTTGGCCCTCGGCGTAGATGGTGTCAAAGGCGAGGGAGCTCTTGCCGCTGCCTGAAAGACCGGTGATCACCACCAGCCGGTCGCGGGGGATATCGATATCGATCCCCCGGAGGTTGTGCTCCCGGGCGCCACGGATGGAGATAGATTTGAAGGCCATTGATCGATCTCAATTTATCACACCGGAAGTACAAGCGCACCGAACACCGTAACCGCCCATCAACGGAACGATAAAAATGTACATTGCAGGTTATTCATACTCGATCGGGGCTACCGTATAGTCACGGCCTTGAACGAGATGAGGTGTGTGGTCCGCCGCCGGTACGAGCTTGATCGATTCGGTACGGAAAAGGGGCTTCCCACATTCGGGGCACCGCGGGTCCGTGGCTGCGGGCAGTTCCTTTTCCGATGCCATGACGCTCTCAAGGACCCAACCACCCCAGGTGCATGAATCGTGTTCTACTGCACAAACCGCGTAGGTGCACCAAACGGTGTCGGGGAAGGGTATTTCCCCCGGTTTGATCTCGATGAGATGTTTGAACTTTCTGGGGAACGGCATCTCGTGCTCGAGGCAGAGTCAGTTCATTCGATAGCCCACAGACACCGCCGGTCTTCTCTCTTGAGAAGTCACACATCTAGCATTCGATCTCCGGTCTTGTACCGCTGTCGCCAGAGGAAGCATTCTCTAACGCTGCTTACAGCGTCGCCGACGTATACGGCAGCAGCGCCATATACCGCGCCCGCCTCACCGCCTCAGCGACCATCCGCTGATCACGTGCCGAAAGGCCGGTGCGTTTGCGGCTCTGGATCTTCCCGTTCGGGGTCAGCACGCGCCGTAGCTCCGAGACGTTGCGGTAGTCGACATACACAGTGCCGGTGCTGCTCTTGGCCGTAAGCTTCACGCGTGGAGCGGCGCCGAATTGGGCAAACTTGTTCGCAGGGGGGGATTGACTCATCCTCGTTGGTTCATCCTATAGCTTGTCCGAGCGTCCATCCGAAACACCAGCCGTGATACGTGACAACGGGTGACAAGCTTCATGCGCCTTAATATATCCGATCACGACCGGACCAACCGAAAAAGAGATTATATCGTAAGTTAATTTTTGATACCACCACCCACCGGCCACGAAATGCACATCACACATGGGGTCGTTAGGCCTTAATGCCCATACGTGATTCAAGCTCTTCGTGTATTGTGATAAAAGCCTGTTTAAGCTGATCTTCGAATCTTTTTGGGGCATCGCTGCCGCCGTCTTTGGCCACGCTCATCGGCGGGCCGAACATCACGCCGTATCGCGTCCGACGCAGGGGCAGCCAGCTCGTGACCCGGGAGTAAGCCTGCGGGTTGATCAATACGCACGGGACCACCGGCACGCCGGCCCGGGCTGCGATCCGCCCGATCCCAGGCAGGATCCTGCCCCCGTGCACCACCGAGTCCTTCCCGCGACGGAACCCGCCCTCAGGGAACATCGCGATCACCCTGCCGCGACGCAGCCGATCAAGGATGATCCTCACGGTCGGGCTATCGGGCTTGGAACGGTCGAGCGGGAACGCATTCATCGAGCCATATAGCCACGCCACGAACGGGTTGCGGAAGACCTCCACAATGCTCACGAAATCCAGGTTCCTGGCGCTGTGGCACATCAGCAGGGGGATGTCGTAAGGGCACTGGTGGTTGGCCGCAATGATGAAAGCCCCGAGCCGATCGGTGTGGTGGGCGTTGACGACGACGGGTGACGACGACACCCAGAACGCCGATCTGCCGATGTGCCACAGCACGTTATAAAACAGATCGCTCACAGTTACGGCGCGATGGTATCGTCGAGGTTGCAGGTCATGAGCAATTCTTGATACGTCGTCATGAACTCGGCTTGGAGCTGGCGGCCCATGCGGAACCGGGCGGCGCGGCGGTTTTTTTCGTGGCGATTTGGGTAGATCGGCCGGCCGAACGCGATCCACAGCCGCGCCCGTCGCCACGGCAGCCAAGGCCTAACACGGTTGAGCTTCTCGGTGCCCAGCACCACGACCGGGATGACCGGGGTATCTGCACGGTATGCGATCACACAAGCGCCGAGCTTGATCACCCCGCCCCGCATCACCGATTCTTGGCCCTGCCTAACCCCACCTTCTGGGAAGATCCCCACAACGGCCCCCTCCTTCACCCGCTGGATGGCGGTGCGTATCGCCTCGACCGGCACCCCTTGGCGGTTAACGGAGAACGCGTCGACCGCGTCGAGCACCCAAGCGAACAGGCGGTTTCGGTAGAACTCGACCCTCGCCATCCAATTGACCTTCCGGCGGACCACGGCGCTGATAATAAACGGCTCTAAGTGGCTGACATGGGTGCACGCTAACAGGCAGCCGTCCGGCTGGTCCGCGCGTTCGGGGTGCAAGATGACGGACCGCACGCACTGATGATGGATAATACGGCAGACCGTCGTCCCGAAGGTATAAAAAGCATCGCTCATGGTGTCTTGCCACGGGCTCCAAGCGGACACAGAAAAAAGGCGATTTGCTTGTGGGTTCGAGGGTATTGTCTGGGTCCCGTTATAGCCAGCAGACCCGCCGGGACCAGGAGGGGGGATCGACCTTCCCCGCGTTGTCGAGGTACACCTCGCGGGGCGCGGGCACCTTTGCCGCTGTGGTGGTCAGATCGGAAGGAATCAAGCAAGAGAAAAGAGAAAGGCCGGGTGGTGGAGCGGCAAAAGCGACAGCATCTAGAAAGTCAGCGTCTCCACGCTTTGTTCAACAGGTATCTTCGCTGCGGTCCACCTCCCGGCCCAACAGAAGTATTCTATCGTCCGATCAGCGCCGTGATCAATACAAATTCATGCTAATTAAGCATCTGGGCTTATCGGTCTTGATTGGGGTCCGTTACTAGGCGATGTCCACCACCACCCGGTTGCCCTGGATGTCGACGACGCGGACCTTAGCCCCGGTCTCGATCCAATCGCCGAGGGTGACGACATCGACGATCTGGTTGTTGATCTCCACGGTCCCGCTAGGTCGCAGATCCGTGACCGCCTGCCCCAAAGCCCCTTGGGTGATACCCAAAAAGGATCCAGAACCGCCCGCTACGTTCGATGCCCCTGTTCCGGGGGATCCGGGGGCGGTGGTGTGGAGGATCATGCGGTTAAGCACCGGGATGCTGCCGAAATGCTTGGCCATGAAGTAGAACGCGATACAGCTGACGACGATGCTCAGGATCGTATAAAGCACCGATTCCCGCAGCACCCGGGCGACTTCCGGGGCCGGCATCGGCATCCACCCCTGGCCCGTGGTGGGCACCACCATCAGCACCAACCCCGCGAACATACACACGATCCCGCTGGCCCCGGCGATCCCGAACCCGGGGATGACAAACAACTCCGCCATCAGCAGCACCAGCCCGATAAAGAACAGCACCACGTGCCACATCTGCGCCAGCCCCACCAAGAACGGGGCGACCAGCAGCACGACCAACGCGGAAAGGGCGATCAACCCGCCGACCCCCAGCCCAGGGGATTGCATCTCGATAAACCCGCCGATCAAGAGCAAAATGATCAAGATCGCCCGCATCCACGGCTGGTTGAGCCAATACGCGGTCAGGGCCACCGTGCTGGGCGGCCAGGTTTTGACCTGTACCGCGCCGAGGAACTGGCCAAGCTCGGTGGTGTCTTTGGCCAGCCCGTCGGCCAACCCGACCTCGATCGCTTTTTTCTGGCTCAGCGTCAGCAGGGTCTTGCCGTCGTGGATCTTCTTGACCAGTTCCCACTGGCCCCGATCGGCGTCGGTGGCGACGGTGACCGAAGCGGACGCCACGTCGTCTTGGCCGCTCAGATCGGGCAGCACCTTGTTGAGGAATCCCCCGTCGGGTGAGTCCCCGTCGACCATCACCGCGTAGTCTGCTTGGTTGACCAGCCGCACCTGCCCCGTCTGAGGGTTCTTGATCTGGTAGACCTCGATCCCCAGCACGCACATCGCGTGGAACAGGACGTATTCATGACCGTTCTGAGCGGCGGATTCACTGAACTCCAGCAGCAGAGGCGAAAGCGCCTTGGCCCGCTCGGTGGGGGAAAGATTCATCCCCGGCACGATCGGGGCGCAGTCGCCGGTGGCGGAGATCGGGGCCATGACGATCCGCTGACACGCCGAGGCGATAAGGATACCCGCCGAGTACGCGTCGGGGTTGATCCACGCCACGGTGGGCACGGAAATCGACCTCAGGTACTTGCTGATCTTCAGCCCACTTTCGAGTAGCCCTCCGGGCGTGTCGAGCTCGACGACGATCAACGACGCTCCGTGGCTTAGGGCCTGGTCGACTCGCTGCTTGAGGCTTTCAAAGTGGTAACCGTAGATCAGGCCTTCAAGCTTGATGATCGCCACGTTCGCCCCGGTCGGTAGCACGGACGTGCCCTTGGCCGCGGGTTGGGTCGCTGGGGGGGGTGGCGTTAGCGAGACCGGCGGTTCGGTGGCTGTTGCGGCCGATAAGCCCAACACAGCCGCCATGAGCAGCAACACGACTTGTAAAACCCGAATCCGGATCGTGTTTTTTCCCGTGGCCATGGGTGACGGATCCTGTAGGCGACTTATACCATCGGGGGCTATCTTACCGCGTCGAAGATGAGTCTGACCCTTGGATTGCCCTTGCCGCGTACCCGAGCTGCCCCGTCAACTCGATCAGGGTCGGTCTCGATCCTCGCGGAGTCGAGACCCTTCCGACGCGGCCGTTTGATACCCGGTGCGTACATTCATTTTAGGGTACTCCTGTACCCGTAGAGGTAAGAATGAGGAGGGTATCTCCCCCTCGAAATCCTCCGCTGCGGGCTGCCAGCCCACAGCTAAAGCCTCTTCGGGAACAATCTGTCCTTACCTGCGCAGGGCTACCTATTTTAGATCGGACCAGACTTCGCCGTGGTTGATCGGATCCGATGCCGGGTTCCCAGCATGAATCACGCATGGACCTCCTGAAGCGACCGACAGGTTTGATGGCGTCGAAGGAGAGCCTTATGGCGGTTCAAGAGACGTCCATCCCGGATAAAATAGCGGCATGATCCGCGTTCACGGGAAGGGAAATTTCGAGGTCCCGTGCATCCCCGATGCGGTATTTCGACACGAGGGGCGTATTGCTTCGTGTTTATCGGGGTATGGATCGATATAATGCCCCGCAACCCTGAAGAACTTGGGGGCTTATGGGTAACAGGCGGGTGTTGTTCTGAGGTTTGGGGGGGCGACTGGACATATGGAGAAACCCGTCATCCGTTGAGGATTGAAAAATGGATGGAACGAATAAATATCAGGCTCTAGACTAGCAGTTAGATCTCGACCCGTGACGGGGGGCTCAACGGACGGTGCTCAAAAAGCCTTAGGTTATGCATGGTGCGACAAGGATGAAGTGAACGGTTCAAACATCGATGAATCCATCGGGTATGAACGCGCCATGTCGAAGACCGAATCTGGGCCTGGGGATTTTTTTTGGCCGCGGACACGGGTCGTGCTGATGACTCATTCGGGATCGGTCGGTCGATCGATGGGCGCCCCGTGGGTCGGGACCGGGAACCGGAAATACGATGGCGAATCACGACCCCGTGCGTTTGATGCAAGCCGAACGCGTCTGTGTGGCGACGGCGGCGGTCGACCCGCGTGACCGTGGATACGCGTTGCTGCCCGCAGACCAGCCACGCGTCCTGGTGATCTTGATCGATCACCATCTCGGGAACACCGTGGTCGGTTTGCCGATCGTCGCGGCGTTTGCGGCTTATTTTCGACACCCGGTCGACGTGCTGGTCGACGAGCGCTACGCGGGGCTGGCACGCCTGGTACCCTCGATCGGGCGGGTGTTAACGTACCCTTCTCAGGCGCGGTCGAGCCGAAAAATCTCGAGGGGGTTGGCCGGCTTATTTTATGCCGCGAGGTTATGGACCAAACGTTATAAGGCGGTGATCGATGTCATCGGCGGCAAACACGCCACCATGCTCACGATCGGCAGCTTCGCGCCCACCCGGATCGGGCCGTACCGGTCGCCTCGCCGCTGGGTGTACACCGACAAGGTGTTCTACCCGCCGCGGGAGCACGTCTTTGAGCAGTACGCCCACGTGCTTGGGCGTATCGGGCAGCAGGGCCCGCCGGCACCTCTGCGGTTGGTCACCCCGGCAGCGGCTTTGCAGCGTGTCCGCGCCCGGATCGATGCCGCGTTGCCGAGCCGGCAACGACCGATCGCGGTGATCCACCCCTTTAGCGGAAAGGCGATACGCTGCTGGCCGCTGGAACGGTTCATCGCGGTGGCCAACAGCCTGATCCAGCAGCGGGGGATGCGGGTGGTGGTCGTGGGGACCGAGGCGGAACGGGATCGCGGCCGCCGGCTCGTGGGTCGTATCCCACAGGGCGACCAGGCTTGTTACATGACCCTGCCTCTGGTGGATCTGCTAGCTTTGTTCGAGTTGGGATCGGTCCTGGTCTCGGTCGAAAGCGGGCCTACGCACCTTGCGGCCACGACCGAGATCCCGATCGTGACCATCTTCGGGCCCACCCAGGAAGCTAACTGGCGGCCGATCCGCCGGTCTAAAATGGTGACCCTCCGTGGGGCGAGGTGCGACCCCGGCTGCGATGGGGGGCGGTGCGTGGCGGGGCAGAGGTGCCTCACCGAGCTGACCCCGACCCAGGTGCTCCACGCGGTGGACAGCTTGACGTAGGTCGGTGATCGAGTCGGTTTGTGCCCGGGAGGGTTACCGCCAAAACGTCTTGTGCAGGCTCAGCCGCTGCTTGAGGGCGTGGGGCAGTCGTCGTTCGGTCTGACCCAGTCGGTACGCCAGGGCCTTTAGGAGGGACTCCAAGACACTGCGGGGCACGGTGTGCCATTGCCTTTGTTGGATGAGATAACGGATCTGTCCCCACGCGAAGCGGACCCCCTCGCTGCGGGCGCTGCAATCTTTGAACATCTCCGCGGCCCGGGCCACCGCCACGCCTTTATCGAAGTACCGCTTGAACTGCTCGATCGGTGAGTACGCATGGGTGTGGTAGATCTGAGCGTTGGCCTGATACCCGATCGTGTGCCCCGCGCGGATCAATCGGGCGCACAGGAACATGTCCTCGGCGTGGATCGTACGCACCGGGAACCCCCCCACGTCCCAGAACTTGGATTTCTCGATCGCCGAGGCCGCGTTGGAGAAGAAATACGAGCGGAGATTCGCGTGTTGGATATCCGGGGCGCTCCTTAGATAAGATCGGCTGGGGTAATTGAAATCCCTGGTAAACCGTTCGATGGCCGACGCCTCGGCACCCGCGATCTGCCGGGCGTAGGTGGCCGACGCCCGGTGGTTGACGATCGGGTCCAGCAGCTCCTCCAGGAACCGGTCGTTGGTGGGCATGACGTCCTGGGAAAGGAAGACCAGGATGTCGCCGGTGGCGATCCGGGCTCCGAGGTTGCGGCTTCCCCCGTGATCAAAAGAACAGCGGGGTATGACTTTGACGGTGCACCCCGCCTCGCGGGCGATCCGGATCGTGTGATCGCTAGAGGTCGAGTCCACCACGACGATCTGATCGACGTATCGGGACTGGCCCCATAAGGACTCCAGCAACGACGCCAAGCAGCGACCGGCGTCAAGCGTCGGGATGATCACGGAAACCGGGACCCGGGCCTTGCGATGCGTCTGGGGGGTGATGTCCGTGCCCCGTCGCCGGCTGCACGGATCGCCCGTGAACGCGGGGGCCGTCCATGCCGGGGTCTGATCAGTGCAGGTATTGTCAATAAAGGCTTGTGTCATCCGGGGCTCGGCGGAACACTAGCCCCGACTAGTGTTGGCTTTCAAACATCACTCGGGCGAACGATCACAGACACGGGATCGGTCTGACTCATGTTATACTAGCATGCGAGGGGGCTGCAAGGACAGGTTGTCCCCCGGTTGCGTCTCGGTCTAGAGTGACCCTAGACTACCGAGGGGTGGGGTTACAGCACCCAGAAGCCGGGGCGTGGAACTTTCATGGATCGGGTTCAGTGGTCCAAACGATCGGGATGAGGCGAGGCTCAGACCGGGGTGTGCCGTGACGGTTGGCCCATCGAACGAGCGTATCACCGTCTCTGTCCGTGATGGGGCGTCGTTGGACCCCATGCCGATCTTCTTAGATATGTACCGGTTTGACTCGATGATCGACCTGCTGCCCCTTGCTAAGGGTACCGTGGGTCTTCATGGGTAGAGGGAACCCCCCGGTGCTTCGATCTCCGTCGACAACTTTTTGGTACCCGTTCCGTATCACTCAAGGCCGGTCGGTATCACAGCCGATTGTGGTGTTCACTTCAGTATGGCTGGCCGTTCTTCTGCTCTATCAGGCAAAGCTCAGCGGTCTGCTGGTCTACCCCAACGCGTTTGCCCGGCAGGCGGTGGGGATGATTGTCACCCCGTTCGTGCTCACTGGGGTGGTGGTGCTTTGCGTGCGCAAGCTGCTGCTGTCTTCGACGAACACCCCGGCGGTGCCACCCCAGATCCACAGACAGGTAGACGTCGCCAAGGTGTCACGACGCCTGAACCTATGCTTCCTGATATGGTCGGCACTGACCCTCATAGAGATCGCTTACAGCCGGGGGCTGCCCATCGTCTGGGAGTTGACCGGCGGGTCTCAGACTTACTTTGATTTCGGCATCCCCTCGGCCCATGGGTTCCTTAACTCCATGCTCCAGGCGATCTCCCTGGTCGGGTTCTGCCTCTTCCTACTCACCGGGCGGCGGGGGTACCTGGGGTATCCTACTTTCCTGCTGGTCTGGTCGGTGCTGCTGGTGACCCGGCACATGATGATCGTCAACCTCCTGGAGCTGGCGGTGCTGTTCGTGCTGCTGCGTCCCTTGCGGCCCGCCGTCTGGCTGGTGCTGGGCGTCTCGGCGGTGGTGGTGATCTGTGCTTTTGGCGTGATCGGTGATCTAAGATCGGGCGCGGACCATTTCTATCGCCTGGCCGTGCCGTCTCAGGCCTACCCGCACTGGCTGCCTTCGGGGTTTTTGTGGGTTTACCTCTACCTCACCAGCCCGCTCAACAACCTGATCCACACGATCCAGCTCCTGCCCCCGGTCCACGACCCCGCGTTTTCCAACACCTTCGCGAGCCTGTTCCCCAGCGTGTTGCGTCTGTCGGTGGTTGATCCCGACACCGCGGCACGGGGGGTGTTGTTTACCGAAGCGTTCAACGTCTCGACCGCGTACGTGGGCCCGTACCAGGACATGGGCTACCGCGGGATCATCCTCTACAGCGTCATGACCTCGCTGCTGTGCCACTACTTCTGGCTTAAACGCAACATCACCGGTACCCTGGTCTATTGCGTCTTGGCGGCGTGCCTGGTGCTCAGTGTTTTTTACCACGCGATGTTCAACCTGCCGGTCATCTTCCAGGTCGTGTGGATCTACCTATTATTTAATCGAGCCGCCTACCGATGTGTTGTTACGCCCGAGCATTTCCTTCCCTCTCGCTTATCCAAGACCAGGCGCCTGGTGACGGCGCCCGCCTGACCGTCGCGGTGCGCGTCAAGGACGAGGCGAGATGGCTGCCCCGGCTATGGGAGGGGCTCCAAGCCCAGACTATCTCGGATCGGTGCCGGTTCGTGTTCCTCGATAGCGGCAGCACCGATAACACCCTCGCGTACCTGCGGTCGTGGGACTGCACGGTCTACACGATCGCCAGCGGGGAATTTTCTTTCGGGTCGACGTGCAACCTGATGATGGAGCTGGCCGACACCGACCTCGTGGCGTTCCTGTCGGGTCACGTGCTGCTCGAACGCACCGACACCTTTGAGATCTTGTCTCGATTCTTCTCCGATAAGCCCAACGCCGCCGGCTTCCTGCGGCAGGTACCCGACGCGGCCCGGGGGTGCACCGCCTACGAGCGGGCATTCCTAAGCCGTCGGTTTCCGGGCCACGCGTCCAGCCCGGTGCCCGCCGGGTGGGGCTGCGCTTTCTCGAACGCCGCGTCGATCGTGACCCGAGGCGCGTGGCAGCGCCTGCCGTTCCCCGACATGGCCGCGTGCGAAGACCAGGCTTGGGCCCACGATCACCTGGCGCGGGGTGGGCGGGTCTACTACTTCCCGGACCTGACCGTCCGCCACAGCCACAACGAAAGCCCGGAAGACCTCGCACGGCGCCTGCTCTACTACAAGCGAGCCCGGGTCGGTTACAGGGCCATGCCGATGCGGGCCGTGTACTATTTCGCCGGGGTTTTTTGTGAAACACTCCGCTGCGGCGGGGGTCTGCGTGAAGCCTGGCGTTACGCCAAGAGCCACTCGGGGGCATACCTACGCCGGTAATCCTCCGCGTAAGTGGGTGGGGCCCCCGAGCGATCTAACCCACACCGCCCGCGGCTAGATCTGTAACCCGATCTGACAATATACGCATCGCATCAAAATACCGCGTCGGGGATGTATTGGACACCCTAAATTCCCTTGCCGCGTACATGCACCATGCCGCATTTTCATCCGGGATAGGTATACATGCGTCTTCGACGCATTACCTCGCCCCGAGCAGCACCGTCAACGCTCGGTTCTCGGCGCCCAGCCGTGCGTCGCGCTTCAACTCGGCCATGTCGAACACCTCCCGGCGCACCTTATAAGGGTGCCACGGGACGTCTCGATTCTGGTCGATCACACAACGCGGCCGATACCCCAACTCGTGAAACCGATCCAACAAACGACCGATTGCTTCGGGCCCCGCCAGGTGCGGGTGGAGTTCCATCAACAAATACGGTCGGTCGCGGGCCAACACCCGGGTCATGCCGTTGAACGCGACGGTCTCGTACCCCTCGATGTCCATCCGTACCAGGTCGATGGTGTCAAGGCCGTGCTCGTCGGCCAGGTCATCGAGGCTGTAAAGCGGCACCTCGACGTCCCGCCCGCTATAGCCCGGCGCGTTGGCCAGGGAGTGCCAGTTCGATTTCGTCGCCAGCCGCAGGTACGCGGTCCCGCGGCGGTCGCCGATGGCGGCCTGAATCAGGGTGACGTGGGTATACCCGTTCGACCGGACGTTGGCTTCGAGCAGCTGAAAGTTCTCCGGCGCCGGCTCGATCGCCAGCACCTTTCCGCTAGCCCCGACCGCCCGGGCCTCCTGCAACGCGTAGTACCCGAGGTTGGCCCCGATATCGATCACGACCATCCCCTCGCTCAGCAGCTCCATCGCCATCTTGGTGGCTTGGGGTTCGTGCGAACCGTAGATCGCCAGCTCCTTGGAGATCCCCGGGTCGTCGGGGTTGAGCGCCATCTGGTGCCCTGCGACGTCGAACACGAACTGCCCGTTGGTACAGGACCGCTTGATCCGCTGCCACTGCCGGGCCTCGCGCCACCGACGCCACGGCGTGGCCGCCCACGTCACACCTTCTAAGCACACCGCCCACACGCCGTCGCCACGCAGGATGCGGGTCGTGGTCAACCATCTTTTGCGGATTGCGCGTATGACTTTCGGAGGCATGGTCAGATGTCAGATTGACAGACGCAGCGAGCTGCGACCGTCAGAGAGCGGTCTGAACACCCATCGACCCGGAACATCGCCGGAAGAACCTCGCCGGGAACCCGCTCCCTCACGCTCGCGGCGGGGGTGCGGGTCGGTCGCGATTCCTACTGGGCTAGCCCCCCACGTACCGCGCGTAGATACTCTTGGCGGTATTGGCCTCCTGGGTGCCCTTGACGATCGCCCGGCCATCGGTGAACACGGTCAGCTCGTACTCGTCGCCGTTGTCGCGCAGATCGGCGCGGATCATGAACTTATTGACCTTCACCGACCCGTGGGGCCGTAACCGACCGGCGATCTCGTCAAAGTCAAGCTTCTGGCCCGGGGCGAGCTTCTGCGTCAGCTGCACCGCGTTCCGCCCGCACAGCGTGGTCGTGGCGCTGGAGAACTTCCCAGCCAGGAACTCGAAATCCCGCTTCTTGCAGCACACGCATTCCCCGACGTCGTACGCCCGGGCGACCTTGAACTGCTTGACCACGTTGAGCCAGGTGTCGACGTGCAGAAGGGTCGGGCTGATCACGTCCCAATTCTCGGTAAGGATCTTGAGGACCTCGTTGACCTCGTAGTTAGCGACGATCGAGACCACCGGCCCCAGCACCCCGGCGGTATCACACGTCGGGTTCATCCCGGGCGGCGGGGCCTGCTCGAAGATGCACCGCAGGCACGGCGTGGCCTTGCTGGCCTTCTCCCACGTCGACGCCCCCTCCATGGTGTGCGGCAAGATCGGGTACGTCATCCCCACCGTCCCGACCGCCCCGCCATACACGTAAGGGATCCCCAGCTTCACGGCCACATCGTTGACCAGGAACCGCGTCTCGAAGTTGTCGACCCCGTCGACGATCACGTCGCAGCCTTGAGCGAACTTTTCAGCGTTGGTGTGGTTGATGTCATCGACGATCGCGGTGACGGTCACCTGGCTGTTGATCTTGGCGATCTTGCGCTTGGCGGCCTCGGCTTTGGGGATCGCGTCGGTCACGTCGTCTTCATCGAACAGCACCTGCCGCTGGAGGTTGGTCAGCTCGATGTAGTCGCGGTCGACGATGACCAGGTGCCCCACCCCGGCGCGAGCGAGCATATTGGCGATCACCGTCCCCAACGCACCGCAACCGAC
>CBDCYN010000038.1:0-138992 GCA_965224205.1 Phycisphaeraceae bacterium | reverse complement strand
TAACCGTCAACGTGGTGTTGGTGCCCCCGCCACGGATGTCGCCGCCGTCGTCGAGGTAGATCACCCCGCGTGGCCCGCCCAGGTGCGTTAGGTCGGTCAAGGTCCAGCCGTGGTCGAACGTCGCCTTGCTGTCTTCCCGCACCCACATCTGACCCGCGAATAAGTTGACCGACCCGTTGACGACCAGCTCGCCGCTAGAGCTGCCGCCCAGCCCGGCCTCGACGATGCCCAAGGCGTTGAGCCCATCAAGGTCGGCCCAGTTGCTGGTCGTGATCGTCAGCGTCCCGTCGTAAGCACGGATCTTGCCGTTGTTGTAAATCCTTTCCACATCGACCGACCCGTACCGCCGCAGGGTGCCCGTGTACTCGATATCGATCTCTTCGGCATTGATATCCCCGCCGGTGAGGGTCACGATGTCATCCCCTCGTGCCCCGTTGCGCGTACCGATCAAAACCTCTTCAGCCTCCAGGGCGCCCTGGCTGTAGATCAGCATGCTCGACCCGCCCAGAACCTGGACGTTATCCACCGCGGTCAGCGTCGATGGGGCGGTCTCGCCGATCTCCACCTTGCCATCCAGGTTCACGATCAGCCTCTTGACGGTCACGCTGGTCTGTTTGAGCCGAGCGGTCTGGTTATCGCGTACATAGGCGACGTCGCTCGAATCGGGCACGGCCCCGCCGATCCAGTGCTCGGGCGTATTGAACGAGGCGCTGCCGGCCATGAAGTCTTTCCGTGATAGGTCCAGGTCCTCAAACCCCGAGGCCGAGGCGATCGCCAGCGCGTCCACGGCGCTGATCATCCTGCGTCGACCTGCCGTAGCGGCGCTGCCGGCCATGAGATTCAGGCCCACCGTGCCGATCTGAGCCGTATCGAGCAGGTGCCCGCCGGTGTTGTTGGTGTTGACCGCGAAAACGGTCCCGTTGACAAAATCAGGGTCGATGTCCACGTCCTGGTCCACGCCCGCCTCGTCCGTGGCGACTTGGCCACTTAACGCCAGCACGTGGCCGATCTCGTGCTGCATCGTGGTCAACAGGTCGAACCCGGTGACCGCGCCCGACGGGGCGCTGGCGTTGGTGTCACCGCTGTAGGCGACTTCCAGGACCCCCGGCACCGTGCCCGAGAACGATCCGGCTACCCCAGAAGTGCTAAAGAACGACCGACCGAGGTCGAAATAGTCATACGATGCTGACGAGGAGTCGGTATACCAGTTCACCGTCGGGCCGACGTTGATGAAGCCGGCGTCGGGGCGTTCCTTGCCGCCGACCGTCGTGGTGGACGTCATGGTCGCCCCGGCCAGGCCGCCCGACGGCGGGGTGAGATACCGCACGTCGATGTCCACGGTCCAGGCGTCTTCGATGATGTCTTCCCACAGGTTGGCCGCGTCGCGGGCGACCTGCATCATAGCCGAGCCGGTGGGGTCGGAGGCCGGGTAATTGCCGGCAAGGGTGGTGTCGGTGAGGTTAATGGTCAATGCATGTGCTCGGGGAGATAGACCGACTGTGGTGGTCACGGCCGCTGCTATGATCGCGGCGTTCTTCGTGTGATGGAGGGTTCGTCGTTTCATGATTAAGCTTCCTTTCCACTTCCTCTGTGGTGCCGACTGAGTTAGTGCCGGCGAGTGTTGTTTTAGTGGCGCTGAACCTTTCAGCGACCGTATATGAATCAATACCGGTAGGGTCGCCGAACCTTTCAGGGGATTTTTGAGGGGAGCGAGCGTTCAGAACGTGCGCGAGATGCAGTACATCTGACGGCTGGCCCGCCAGCGTGATTAACCCTTACAGGGTCACGGGTTGGCGAGCACCCAGTGCTACACTAGGGGTTTCAAACAAACCCCAGCTCGTCGGCTAGAGGATTTGGACGTAATCGCCACGGTTCACGGCAATTTGGCTTGAGGGGTCATCGTAATCGAGATGATTGACGATTGAGCAATTAATGGGTTGATGGAAGTGAGTTAAGGGGGGTTTCTAGCCCAATAGCCAATGAACACAAAGCAGCTCGGCAAGGATGAACAGCCCGATAATCCCGGCGACATAGAGCGGGCGGGTGTCGAGCTTCTCGGTGGTCGGCAGGGGGATCATCCGCAGTTGCGGCTCGCCAGCGGCGGCGCAGTACCGGGGTTCGTACCCTCGGCGGGCTTGATCTTGGATAATGGCAATGATCATGTTGGCATCGAATGGGGTGAGGCCCAGGACTTTGCCGAGTTTCAGTAACCGGTCGCGGTCTTGGGGGGCCAAGATGTCGCCTTGGAGCAGATCCGAAGTGCGTAGCGCCAGGATCCAACGGGGGTCCTTTGGGCCGGTGATTGGGGCGCCGATCTGCTTCGCGGCGCGATCAGAGGATGGTTCGGGCAGGGGTTCGCCCGTCAGCTTCAGGCTGTGGCTTCGGATCGCTGAGTGCCGAGGGTTGAGGTGGGGGTGCGGCGGCCCCTGGCGCACGCGAGAAACCCATCGCCTGAGGGCAGGCCCCGTGGCCTTTCGGGTGGGCCAACCAGGGGTCGCGTTGGGCTGGGTCCGGTCGGGGTTCATGCGTCTGTCGTTTCCCTCGGTGTGTCTGGGCCGTTTCGCTTCTTGGCGGGCAGGCTTGGTGGATAAAGCCAGCCTCGAGCCGGGGCATCCTCCCTCATCCTAAGCATATCACGAGAATAGAGCGTCGCTAGCGTTAAAAGCCAAAAAGGCCGGTCCATCTGCGGTAGAATCGTTACAGACCGCCCCGCAGCAGCGGTGCTGTAGAATCTTAGGTGACCAGACTGAATACAGGAGCTCTTGATGCAAGACGACCTGGTGGAGGTATACGCGGCCGATACTCTGATGCTGGCCCAGTTACTAAGCGATCAGCTCGAAGCCGAAGGGATCCGCTGCTTTATCGACAACACCGATAGCCCTTTCGACGGCCTGACCGCTGCGGAGCAGATGAAGATCGTCCGGGTCCTGCCCAGCGACGTCGAGGCTGCCAAACGCGTGGTCGAACAATTCCAAAATCAGGAGCAACCCAACGATGAACCCTAGCGCCCAAGCCCTCAACGCGCCACCACCCGCTACCGATTCCTCTAAACATGATCCGCCCTCACCCAGGAGCCAGGCGATGCACCAGCTTCAATCCCTGATCCGCGACGTGCCCGACTGGCCCAAGCCGGGGATCGTGTTCAAGGACATCACACCCCTGCTACGCGATCCGGCGGGCTTGGCGATGGCCGTGGAGATGATGGCCAACCCGTTCCGCGGCGGGCAGGTCGACGTCGTAGCCGGGGCCGAGAGCCGCGGGTTTATTTTCGGCACGGCCGTGGCTCAGGCGCTGTCGGCCGGGTTCATTCCTATCCGCAAGCCCAACAAGCTGCCGCACGACACCCACGCGGTCGAGTACGGCCTCGAATACGGCACAGACACGCTGGAGGTGCACACCGACGCGATCACGACCGGCCAACGCGTGTTGATGGTCGACGACCTGCTGGCCACCGGGGGGACCATGGGCGCGTGTTGTCGCCTGATCGAGAAGCTCGGTGGGCGGATCATCGGGATCACGGTGCTGATCGAGCTATCCTTTCTTAACGGCCGCGGGAGCCTGGCCCCGCATGACGACATCCACGCGGTCATGCAGTTCTGAATACCGCGTTGTGATACCCCCCGCGTTTGGCGCCCGTGAAACCACCGCAGCCCACAACGATGCACGAATCGACCCTCGCATACCTCGACCCGGCGGCATTGGCAGAGATCGGGTCGTTGGAGGTCCGCGCGAAAATGATCGTTGAGGGGGTCATGACCGGGATGCACCGGTCCCCGTACCACGGTTTTAGCGTCGAGTTCGCCCAGCACCGTCAGTACGCCCCGGGCGACGACATCCGCCACCTCGATTGGAAGGTGTACGGCCGCACAGACAAGCTGTACCTTAAGCAGTATCAGCAGGAAACCAACCTCGATTTGATTCTTTTGATTGATGCGTCAGGTTCGATGGCCTACACGTCATCGCCTCGGACACCGCGGTGGCGAAAGTACGACTACGCGGCGACGCTGGCGTCGGCCCTGTCCTACTTGGCGCTGCGTCAGCAAGACCGCGTCGGGCTGGTGGTGTTTGCGGATACGGTCCTTTCGGCGTCACGGGTCGCGAGCTCACGCGACCATTGGCGGGCGATTATCGGCGCGATGGCCGCGCGGCGTGTGGACCCCGGCCCGGGCTCCGCGGCCCAAGACCACGGCCGGGCGACCGACCTGGCCCGGCTGTTCGAGCAGGTCCTCGCCAAGCTCACCCAGCGGAGCCTGATTGTGCTGATCAGCGATCTTTTCGAAGACCCCGAAACCCTTGAGGGCGGTTTGGCGCGGGCCTGCCACCGCGGCCATGACGTGATGGTGCTCCAGGTCCTCGACCCTGCGGAGCGTGACTTCCCGTTCCGGTCGGGGGTAGAGTTTATCGGGCTTGAGGCTGAGGGGCGGCTGGGGATCGAGCCGTCGGCGCTGCGCAAGGCTTATCTCGAAGCGTTCGAAGACCACCTGCGGCGCATCGTACAGGTGACCCGACGGTTTCATTTTGACCACGTCCTGTTAGATTCTCAACAGTCGATGGGCGCGCCCTTGAGTCATTACCTGGCGAGGCGGGCGTCCGCGACACGCAAGCCCGGGTGACGGCTGAGGGTCCCGCTTGTCAAGAATTGAGGGAATCCGGGCTGGGCCATGCCTGATCTTGGGCGAACCCCCAGCGGTTGCGGGGTCGGGAACCTGGAGGACGAACCGTCGTCTCAATAAGCGTCGCCGAGACGGGTGCGAATGTTGACCTTCACAAACGTATCGTTAGCGATGGCTGGGGCCGCGGCGGTGGTGGTGCCGATCGCGATCCACCTGCTCACGCTGTGGCGTCGCCAACCACAGGCCTGGGGGGCGATGCGTTTTGTACTCGAAGCATACCGCCGCCACCGCAGCCGGTTGCGGCTCGAACGCTGGTTGCTGCTGGCGACCCGGTGCCTGATGCTCTTGTTGCTGGGATTGTCGCTGGCCGGGCCGATGATTGCCGGCGGCGGGTGGTTGGCGGGGCTGCCAGACGGTCAACGGTACGTCTACCTCGTGATCGATGATTCGTTAAGCACCCAAGCCCGCGATTGGGGCGACCAGACCCGCTTGGATTCCCTTAAGGATCAGGCCCTAGCCATCGTCGATCAACTCGGGGCGGCGGATCGGGTGGCCGTGTGGCGGTCGGGCCGGCCGGGATCGGAGGTTTTGGCGGCCACGAACGAGGTTCAGCGGGTCCGTGACGTGATCGGCTCGCTGCGACCCGGGGCCAGCCGGTCCGATCTCCTCGATACCTTGACGCAGGTGTATGAGCGGGTCCGCGGCCAAGCGTGGCCGGCCGATCAGGTGTTCGTGGTGCTGCTAAGCGACTTTTCGGCCTCGACACTATCGGTGGACCGAGCGGTGCCTAAGGAGGTCACACAGCTAGGCCAGCGATGCCGGTTTGTGGTGCTTCGGCCCAAGCCCGCAGTGGCCAATACCCAGATCCAGGGCCTGGCCGTGGTGCGGAAGACGATCCTGGCCGAACAGACTCCGGGCCACCGGCCCACCGCGTCGCTGGATCTGACGCTTCGCCGTTTCGTTGATCTGGAGTCGACCCTACCGACCCAGGTCGAGCTGACGGCGGTTCGGGGAGCGACCCTCGACGTGATCGCCACGTTGAGGCGAGAGGTGAGCTGGTCACGGGGGCAGGCAGTTTCAAAGATGCAGGTCGAGCTGCCCCTGATCCTCCATAACCCCGCCGAGGGTGAGGCGGGCCCGCTGCGGAGACCGGTCGATCCTGGACCGGTCGATCCTGGACCGGTCGATCCTGGACCGGTCGATCCTGGGTTGGTCGTGGTCCGCGCCGCGATCGTGGAGGCCGACCAAGACTTGTCTGACGCGATCTCGGTCGACGACGCCCGCGGTGCCGTGATCCGGTTAAAGGACCGCTTAACGGTGGGGTTGATCGATTCGTACGTCACGGGGGGCGTCGACGCGAACGCGGCGATCCCCGCGCGGCGTTGGTTAGAGCTGGCGATCACGCCGTGGGCGGTCAAGACCAACTTACGCGGGCCTGCTCAAGGCCGTCCGAGGGCGATCGGGGTCGAAGAGATCGAAGCCTCGAGCTTCACCGACCAAGAATTAGAGGGCCTAGATGCGGTGTGGGTCATCCGGCCAGACCTGGTCTCGGGTCGGGGTTGGGAAACACTGCGGCAGTTCGTTGATCGCGGGGCCACGGCCTGGGTCACCCCCCCCGGCCCTGGACACCCCGCATCTATGGGGCAAGGCTTTGACGGAGGCTTTTGGGGTCGACTGGCAGTTGGGGCTGGAGCTGCAAGAACCCGTCGATGACACGCAGGCCGGTTGGTCACTGGGGACCCAGTTTCCTGCCCCGCAGATACTTCAACTGTTGGCAGCGGATTGGCCGATGTTGCTGCGGCCGGTACGCGTCTATAAAAGGCTTTATCTCGAGGCAGGTGGGGCCCAAGACGCGGTGTGGCTGCGTGCCGAAGACGGTCAGCCGCTTTTGGTGACCCAGAAACGCCAGGGGGGGCGGGTGCTGCTGCTGGCGACGGCGATCGATCCATCCTGGACCAACCTTCCTGCTAAGCCCTTGTTTGTGCCACTGATCCATGAAACACTGCGGGGGGTGTTGGGCGAAACGGGCGACGGGGGTGGGCCGGTTGTGGCGATCTGTGGGGATCAGCCGGTGCTGGGTCGGGCCTGGCAGGGTGCGGATCGATTGGTATTAACGGATCAACACCCTCGGCCGGTCCAAATCGATCTTCGCCCTAAAGAAGGCAGCCTCCAGCCCATATCCGCGATGGAAGTGCCCGGGATCTACGGCGCCGCCGGGTCTTCACAGATTTCCAGGCTGTTAGCGGTCAACCCCGACGCCGCGGGCGGGGACACGCGCCAGATGCCCCGGCAGCAACTCGAAAAGTGGCTGACCGCGGTGGGTGACTGGAGTTGGCTCGACCCGGCCGATCCGTCGACGGCGCTGTCGGTCGAGCCATCACGCACGGACCTGAGCTGGCCGCTGCTGTGGGCCGTGTTAGCGCTGATCGTGACGGAAACGGCATTATCACGATGGTTCAGTCACGCCCCGTTGGTTGTATCCACCGCGACGGGGCAAGACACCGGGGGATCCGGTGCACCGATCGGCATCGGCACGAGAGGGGCGGCATGATGGGCGACGCTCAAGGATCCTTGTTTTTGGCGGTTTCGATCGTGGACCAGGTGTTGGGTCTCAAGCGGTTGAGCGTGTGGGACGCTGGCGTGGTCATCGGCTGGCGGTGGGAGGTGGCGGCGTGGGCGTGGGTATTGATCGCCATGGCGGCGGTGGGGCTGGCGGTATGGTGCTACCGGCGTTTGCCTGGCGGGCGCGTGGCGCGGGCGGGGCTGGGGGCCTTCCGGTGGGCACTGGTGATGTTCGTGGCGGTCCTCTTGGTTGGTCCTTTGTTGGTCCTGCCTCGGGAACGCGTCGAGCCCGATTGGCTGCTGCTGCTGATCGACCGAAGCGCGTCCATGGCGATCCAAGACGAGAAGCCGGTTGCCGCTGAGGCGTCCGACCCGACCAGGGTCAGCCGTGACGCGGCCTTACGCCAGGCGATCACCCGCGACGCGCACGTGTTTAGCCCCGAGGTGATCGGCCACGAGCGGCGTCTGTTGTGGCTGGGGTTTGACGCCGATGCGTACGAGATCGAGGCCCCCGCGCTCAACACCGCGGCGTGGGGGCAGGCTGACGGCTCATCGACGGCGCTGCTGACCGCGATCGAGCAAGCGCTGCAACGCGCCAGAGGCAAGCCGATCAGCGGGCTGGTGCTATTTTCCGATGGCCGCACCCCCCAGGGGACCGGCGCCGATCTGATCCGCCGGCTCCAGCAGCTGGCGGTTGGGGTGTTTAGCGTCCCGTTAGGGGCAGCCAACGCCCCACCGGATCTGAGTCTGGCTCGGGTCGACGCCCCCGAAAAGGCGTTTATCAACGATACCGTTCCGGTCACGGTTTGGGTCGAGCACTACCCCGTCGACGCGTCGGTCGATCCGCGGCGTGTGCGTGTGCGTCTGATCGACACGGCCACGGGGCAGACGATCGATGAATCCCGTGCCGATCCGGCCGGCCTGCACCGCCCGATCCGGCTGATGGGGCGGTCGGGCACCGTGGGGCCCGCGGGCTGGGCCGTCGAACTTATCTACGACCCCGACACGGGGGGCGGGTTGCTCGACGCGGTGACCTCCGTCGAAACCGAGCTTGTGACGGAAAACAACCAGCGGCAGCTGGTGGTGGAGATGATCGATCGCCCGATCCGGGTGCTTTATATCGAAGGGTACCCGCGATGGGACTATCGGTACCTCAAAACCATCTTGGTGCGCGAGAAGAGCGTGGATTGCAGCATCATGCTCACCAGCGCCGACCGCGGGTTCGCCCAGGAAGGCGATACTCCGATCGCCCGGTTGCCACGTGATGCCCAGGAGCTACGTTCGTACGACGTGGTGATCATCGGCGATGTGGACGCCGATTACTTTAGCCCTCGTCAGCTTCAGCTGTTACGCGGCCATGTCGCCGGCCACGGCGCCGGGCTGATGTGGATCGGCGGGTCGGACCACACCCCGGTTAGCTACGAGAACACCCCGCTGGCTGAGCTGCTGCCGATGCGGAGCCTGTCACGGGTCCGCCGCGTCGACCCCGGGGCGGGGGCGTTAACCGTCGTGCCGACCGTGTTGGCGGAAGCATTAAATGTGATGCGGCTCGGTTCAGGGGAAGAAGATCCATCCGGTGGTGACTCGGGCCGGTCGTCTTGGCCGTCGGGGCTGGCGCCGTTGACGTGGGTGCAAGACGTCGGCGGTCTTAAGCCTTCAGCGGAGGTGCTTGCCGAGGCGACCCAGGGTGAGCAGGGGCCAGGCATGCCCGTGGTCTTGCGGATGCGGTATGGAGCGGGACAGAGCCTTTACGTAGCAACTGACGAGATCTGGCGGTGGCGCTACGGCCGGGGGGATCTTTATCTACAGCGGTTCTGGCTTCAGCTGATCCGGATGCTGGGTCGCCACCGGATCGCCCAGGACACGCAATCCGCGTCTTTGCATGTCTCCAACACGAGGATCGAGCTGGGCCAGTCGGTGGTGGTGGAGCTTCAAGCCGATGAGGCGACGCTGATCGATCCGGACCTGCCGACAGTCTTGGTCACGGTCACCAAAGCCGATGACGGGTCACCGGATCGATCAAGAACCGAGGCGTTCTCGCGGATCGAGCTGATCCGGGTGCCCGACCGGCGACAAGCAGGCTCGCCGGCCGATCAACAGATCGACGCGGCGCCGTCCGATCCCGGGGCCCAGGACCATGTCCGGACCCTCTACCGCGCGGTGTGGAAGCCGACCGCGGCGGGGCGGCTGGACCTGCGGGTGACGGAGCCTAGCCTCGACGCGTTGGACCTGACGGCTGGGGTGGACGTGATCCACCCTGATGACGAGCTGCGCCACCCCATGCCGGATCACGATCGGCTGCGGGCACTATCAGAACAGACGTCGGGCCGGGTCGTGCCGCTATCTCGGCTTCACGAGCTTCCCGCGATGATCCCCAACCGGGCACGCCGGGTGCCCGATGACATCAGCGAGCCGCTATGGAACTCCCCGCTGGCCCTGATCGTTGTGGTTTCGTTGTTGACGGTAGAGTGGGTGGGTCGAAAAGTCATACGATTGACATAGACGAGTCCCGATCCGCTGATGCGGGTGCATTACAGAGGCGGTTGGTTCGGCCGCTTAGAGCTCGTTAGAACACGATGAAAACGGTCATCCGAAAACTAGCGTGGCTGCGGAGAGCGGGGCGAGGGTTGCTGGTGGCCCAGCGTTTGTTTCAGTGGTTGGCGGGGATCTTGGCCGCGTTCTTGCTTTGCGGAGCGATGGACTATGTTCTGAGGCTGCCCGGGATGATCCGGTTGGTGGTGGGGGTATTTGTCGTGGTGGCCTCTTCGGTCTGGTTGGCGACGAGGATGTCGAGGGCGGTGTGGTTCCGCCCCGGGTTGGGGGTGTTGGCCCTGCGGGTTGAAAAGCAGTTCCCGGAGATGGCGGGCAAACTGGCATGCGGGGTGGAGCTAGCTACCGACCACGCCCATCGGCCTGATTCGGCGGCTGCCTCTGCCTTAGCCGCCTTGAGTGTGAGAAACAGCGGGCACCTGCTCGATGGGATCGCGTTGCGGCGGCTGATCAGCACGCGGGCTGCGGCGCGTAGCTTGGGGGTGGTCGTGATCGTAGCGGGGATCGTCGCGGCGGTGGTGGCGACGGTGCCACAGGCCAGTGCGCTGGCCGCACGGCGATGGGTTCTGCCGTTAGGGCAGGCGCGTTGGCCGCGACACACCCAGGTCCGGAGCATGGTCCCGCAGAGCTTCTGGCCGGTCGACACACCCTTGCCCCTGACTGCCGGCATCGAGCGGGGTTACGAGCCGGGGATGCGCGCATGGGCGACTTACCGGGTCACCGCACCCGATGGCGAAGCGTCCGCCTGGAACTCGGTCCTCATGAGCGAGCAGCAGACCGGGGGCCCGGACCCTGAGGCCCGAAACGGTGCTGCCCATATCCGAGACCGGCCCGGCCCTAACGGCAGCGGAGATACGGGGATATTCGAGATCCTCATCGAGCCCCAAGAGCTCGATACGGGGCAAACAGATGGGGCGCAGGGCCTTATTGAGTTTTATTTTGAAGCGGGAGATGACCGCACCCCGGTCCAATCCCTAGATCTCGTGACCCGGCCCCGGGTCGACGAAGTGGAGCTAACGATCGATCCTCCCGCGTACGCCCGTGGGCTGGTGAGCCCTCAGCACACCCGGCTCGAGGCGCCCTCGGGCGCTGCGGTCGCGGCATCGGGTCTGCGAGGGTCGCGGGTCGAAATGAGCATACGGTTCAACCGCTCGGTGCCGGTACCCGCGGGCGGCTTGGGCCCTTTCCTGCCAGGATTTCAAGGGCACGAAGCCGTGGTGATTGAGCCGGCCTTCACCGAGGGACACGCGATGGGCGGGATGGTGGCGGCCTTCGTGCTCGACCGCACCGTCGAGACGCGGATCCAGGTCACCGACGGACGCGGTCTGGTCAACGTCTCCGACCGGCGGTACCGTCTCGAGGCCCTGGAGGATCACCCTCCGGTGGTGTCACTGGTTGAGCCTCAACACGATCAGACCGTTCTTCCCCGTGCGGTGGTCCTTTTAGACGCGGTGGGTCAGGACGATATCGCCGTCGAGTCCCTGGCGCTGGACGCCGAGATACGCCGCGGCAGTGATCGTCAGCCCGGCCCGGGCGATGACCCGGACAGGGTGACCCTCAACCAGGTGACCGGTCGCCAGTCACGCCTGAATCTTAGGCACGAGCTCGACCTCGAGCCCCTGGCGCTGCGCCTCGGGCAGGAGGTGTACCTGACTGCGGTGGGGCAGGACGTTTACGAACTCAACGGGGCCCGCCACGACCGGGTCGTGTCTAAGCCGCGGGTGCTACGGGTGATCGATGAAGCCGCGTTTTTGCGCGAGATCCGCGGCGCCATGGTGGATATCCACCGGCGGGCTTCGGGCCTTGATGACCAGCAGCGGAAGGTGCAGGATCAACCGGTCGGTCAAGCCCGCCCCGGGCAGCAGCGGCTAACCCGTGGGCTGGCGGCCCAATCCGACCGGCTGGCGCAGCTCCAAGACCGCGTGGCCCGTAACCGCTACGACGACCCCGCCCTGGAACAATTGACCCAACGGGCGTCTGAGGCATTGGAAGCGGCGTCATCGGCGTCGCGGCGCGCCCACCAGCTGCTGTCACAGACCCCGGAAACCCAGCCGCAGAAGAAAGAGGCCCACGAGGCGACGATCCGTCACGAACAGGAACAGGTGCGCGACGCGTTAACCCAGCTGATGAAGCTCCTGGACCAGGGCCGCCACGCGTTAGCGCTGCAATCGCGGTTAGGGCAGATGCAAGCCCAACAGCAGGCCCTGGCCGACGACGTGCGGCGGTTACTGCCCCAGACCGTAGGCCGGCCGCTTGATCAACTCGATCCCCAGACCCGTCAAGCGTTGGACGAACTCGCCAAGCGTCAGACCCAACTGGCCAAACAGGCCAATGAGCTGGTTGAGACCATGAAACAAGTGGCCGATGCCCTCTCGAAACAGGATCAGAACCCCAACGATCAGGCGATGGCTTCGGCGTTGTCCCAGGCCGCCGCGATCGGGCGCCAGCAAGGACTGGCGCTCAACATGCAGCTGGGTGCTGAAAAGATCGATGAAAACAAGCTTTCTTCAGCGGGTGGGGATCAGCAAGCGGCGCTGGAGGTGATGCAGCGCATGCTCAACGAGATGAATAATCTAGAGCATCATCGCCAGGCCGTGCTGCGCCGACGGTTGATGCAGCTCGAGCAGGCGATCCGGGCGCTGCTGACTCAGCAGCAGGCTCATCTGGAGCGGTTATTGGACGCGGTGCGATTAGACGCGCTCGCAGACGCGCTGGGGCCGTTGCGTGGCAATACGTTGGCGGTCGCGCAGGAAGCGGCCGAAGATGAGCAAACCCAGGGCGTCGCTGAGCCGTTAGAGCAGGCCGGATCGTCGCAGGCCCAGGCGATCGAGTCGCTGCGTCAAACAGACCGCGACCGGGCGGTTGAAGCCGAGAGACAAGCGGTGAGCCATCTCGAATCAGCGCTGGAACGCGTCATCGAGAAAAGGCGGCAGGCCGAGGCGCAACAAATGGCCCAGAAGCGGCAGAAATTACGAGAAAAATACGAAAAACTGGCCAAAAAACAGGAAGATCTACGGAAACAGACCACCGTACAACTGGCCGCGGAGGACCGCTCGAGGCAGTGGCGAATGGGGATGATCGATCTTGGGCACCTTCAGGAAGATATCAGGATCGAAACGAACAAGCTTCAGGCCCAAGCGGGGCCCAGCTTGGTGTTCACCCACCTACACCGCCAGATCGATCAGACGGCCACGTCGGTGGTTTCTTCGCTTCGGTCGGCTCGGCCCACCGGTGAACTCGCTACCGATCAGCTCCGCATCACCGAGATGCTGCGGAGCATGGCCCAGGCGCTAGAAAGTGGCAGCAGCGACGATGGGGCCTTCGCCGGGGGATCCGGGGGCGGCGGGGGCGGCAGTGGTTCGGGCGGCGAGCCGGTTCTGGTCCCACCCCTGGCCGAGCTTAAGCTGTTGCGTCAGCTTCAACAGTCGGTCTACCAGCAGACCCGCGGGATCGACCCTCATTTCCAATCCGCCCCGCCCACCGATGCCCAGAAGCAGGCCCTTAACCGGCTTTCGGACCAGCAGCGTGAACTGGCCCGGCTCGGTCGACATATGATTGAGCAGATGACACGCCAGCTGCCGCCAGGGCCGCGGCCGCCCAACGGAGAGCTGCCACCCTAAGCTAGAGGTGTCCACCCGCCGATCCTGGAGAAGGTTTATGTTCCGATGGTCGCTATCTAAAATGATTATCTTGGGTCTCGCCTCGGCGGTGATGTGGCGGGTTGACTTATGCCCTGCCGATCAGCCGACACTCGATGAACTGTTGGGCTTGCCGTCGACCGGCTCGAAGTCTGAGCCACCGGCCGACCCCGAGCCTGACCCGGCGCTGCCCAACACGCAAGAGGATCCACAGGACGCGCAGACCGGTCAGCCAGTGTTGGACTTATTCAATGAGGCGGTCGGTGACATGCAGGCCGTGTCGGCTCGGCTGGGCGATCATCTCGACGCGGGGGTGAAGACCCAGCGGCTCCAAGAGGCGGTGTTGTCGAAACTGGATCAGATCATCGCCTCAGCGAAGCAGCAGGGGGGGGCGTCTTCGTCAGGGGCGGGTTCGTCATCGTCGAGCTCATCGGGTCAGGCCCAGCGTCAAGACACCGGCAGCGCCCAGAACGCCAGCCCATCGAGCGCCGCGGCCGCTGCCGCAGCGGGGCAACCGGGCGCTCAGGGCTCCAACGCATCATCAGGGGCGGCTTCACGGGGTAGCGGGGCCAACGCCCAGCAAGAGGACGGGGCACTGAACGAGGGGCGGTCGCAATGGGGGAACCTGCCCGCTCGCCTGCGTGATGAGCTACAGGAAGGGCTGTCCGAGCCGTTCACCCCGTTGTACCGTTCCTTGACGCAGCAGTATTACCGGCGGCTGGCGCAGGAAGGTCAGCAAGACGATCTAGAATAAACGGCGGTCTGGTCATCCTGTCCGGTCTAGGGGTAAGGGCCCTATAGCGAGCCCATATGAGAGTGGATTTGAATGCCGATCGGTCCCCGGTCCGCTGCTTCACGGCTGCGGCTCGCCGAGAGACCCCTCGGGACGTCGAAGGTGACGGGTCGGCCAAACTCCTTGTGGAAGGTTTTAATCCCATGCGGCGACGATCGGGTCAATCCCTTTATCTGGTATTGATCGGTATGATCGTGTGGGGTCCGATCGGCCATGTCTGTGGCGCTAACGACGGGGCCGACTTCATTGAAATCACCCCCGAGATGCGTCAAGCCATCGACCGTGGGCTGATCTACCTGGCTTCGACGCAGCAGGCCGACGGCAGCTTCGGGACCGAGCGGTATAGCCGTCACGTTGGGGTGACCGCGTTAGCGTGCCTGGCGTTCATGGCTGACGGCAGCCTCCCACATCGCGGCGTGTACGGCAATCAAGTCGAAAACGGTCTTAATTTTGTGCTCCATAACGCCCAGGAGACCGGCCTGATCGCGGCCGATACGTCGCACGGGCCGATGTATGGCCACGGGTTCGCGACGTTGTTTTTGGGTGAGATCTACGGCCAGTCGCCCGATCCGCGGGCGCGCGAGGCATTGATCAAGGCGGTACGATTGATCGTGACCACGCAGAACGTTGAGGGCGGCTGGCGGTACCACCCGCGCCCGTTCGACGCGGATGTCTCGGTGACGATCTGTCAGGTCATGGCTCTGCGCGCGGCTCGCAATGGGGGGATCAGCGTGCCCAAGGAGACCATCGAGCGGGCGATCACGTACGTCAAGCAGTGCCAGAACCCTACCGACGGCGGGTTCCGGTACATGCTTAACGCGGGTGGGTCGGCGTTCCCCCGGTCCGCGGCGGGCGTGGCGAGCCTGTACTACGCGGGGGTGTATGAAGACCAGGCGCTGACCCAGGGGCTCAACTACTTGATCGACCAGTTCGCTCAGATGGGCGGGCGGCAGTTCGGCCACTATTTTTACGGTCACTACTACGCGGTGCAGGCGATGTATCTAGCGGGCGGGGATTATTGGCGGAAGTGGTTCCCCACGATCCGCCAGGAACTGCTCAATACCCAGAAACCGGGCGGCAACTGGCACTCGAGCCACGGGGACCCGTACGCCACGGCGATGGCGCTGCTCATCCTTCAGATCCCTAACCGGCTGTTGCCGATTTTTCAAAGATGAGCGTCGCCATGAAGAAGTTGGGTGACAGGGGCTCAGCGCTTAACGAGAAACGGGTGCACGGGGGAGCGTGCCCGTTGGCCCCCTTATTCGTAGCGTTCGTGGCTGCTGCTTTGCACCTGTGGATGGCCCCCCACGAGGCGCTGGCGGTCACGCCCGCGCTGCTGATCGATCGGCAACTGCAGAAACACACCGTCAAGATCCAAAGCATTGATGAGGGCATGATGAGTTTCTTTGATCACGCCCGTGAGCTGCGGGTGGACCCGTTAGATCAGTATGTACAGATTTATCCCTTGGTTGAAGATCTCAACGGAGGCGGTGGGTCGAGGGGCGGTCCCGAGAACGGTTGGGTGGAGTTGGTGGACCGCCAAAGACTCTCGGGCCGGTGGGTGGGTGGTTCTCAGGACGGCCAAACCCTCTACTGGGACAACGAGAGCTTGGGGCGGGTGTCGATCCCGTTAACGCGGATCCGCTCGATAACGCTGGTCGGTGACCCTGTAGGCGTTATCGGGGATCCGCCCACGCCCCGGGACACGCTGCGGTTTAAGAACGGGGACCAGATCGAAGGTTTCGTCACCGCGATCGAAGCCGACGGGATCGAGCTGCGGGCCGAGGGCCACCGCGAACCCATCCGGCTTCCGCTGGACCGGCTGGCTGCGGTGCGGCTGTCCAACCCTTCTGAGCCGGGGTCTGGGTCGGGGTACGAGATCGAGTTCATGGACGGCAGCGTGGTGCAAGCGCGGTGGGTGCGACTCGATTCGGACCGATGGTTTATCAGCCCAGGGCTCACCACAGGGACCGGCTCGGAGCCGGTCCCGATCGATCGTCTCAAACGGGTGGTGCCTTCGGGTGCGGGATCGGTGACGGTCCCGTTGGGGGATCTGCCGATGCGGGTGCTTGACGGCGGTGATGTCTTTGGCGTCGAGAGCCCCCCGCAGTTGGCGTCGACCACACTGCGCCTGCACGCGCCGGTGCGGGTCGAGCTAGAGCTGCCCGAAGCGGCGACCCGTTTTGGGTGCACCGTCCGGTTGGCGGCCGGTGATGGGGCCTTGAGCGAACCGTGGGGCTGGGCAGATTGCCCGGTGACGTTCTACGTGGATCAAGAAGAGGTGGCTGCTGTCCGGTTAAACGCAGACCGTCTCGAGGCGGAGATCAACGTGGCAATCCACGGCGGGGTGTTGATCGTTGTGGTTGAAGAAGGGGCCAACGGGCCCGTGATGGACCGGGTGGTGCTCGATAACGCCATGGTGCTGATCTCGCAGGCTGATGAAGACAACCGGTCGAACCTTGGGCCGGCGCCGAGGGGCGGTCGAGTCACCGCGCCCGAAGAGGACGTCCCGGGGCCGGCTCCGCGTCCTTAGTGTGTTTTTTGGGGGGGGTACGCGGGCCACACCGCATCGAGAGAGGGTTACGGCTTCGATTCGACCGGCTGCGACGCTGGGGTTAACGCCGGCGGCACCGGGGCACGGGTGAGGTACTCATCCAAAATCCGAACCAGGTTTTCTTGGGTTTGTTTGATCTTGTAAACGTGAACGGGGGGTTTAAAGTCATTGAACAGAAGGCTAAACGCGATGGCAGCGTGGCCATCGGGGCCAGCGGGACCCTGCTTGACGAGGTAACCGCTCAGCGTGCTCACGCCGTTGATATACCCGCTTTTGCCATAGACAAGGCCATGGGTGGGTTTCTTAAATCTCTTCTTGAGGGTCCCGTCAACGCCCCCGATGGCCAAGCTTTCGATGAAGGGCGGGCCCAGATCCGGGTCGTGGTACATCTTGCGGAGGATCTCGACCATGACCCGGGCGGTGACGCGGTTGTCACGGCTAAGGCCGCTGCCGTCGGCGACCGTGACTGCGGCGCCGATCGGGCCGATCCGCTCCTGGAGGAAAAGCCGCACCGCGGCCGCGGCGTTGTCCCAGCTGCCGGGCGTGCCGGTGAATGCCCGGCCCATCCGTTTGAGCAAAGCCTCTGCGAAGAGGTTTTGGGAATCTTTATTGCTCCGGCGCAGCACCGCGGGCAAAGTGGTCTGGACCACGTGCAGGGTCTTGCCGGGCGGCATCCGGTCTTCAGGGTGGGGTCGGTCGATGCGGCCGACCGTCACGCCTACCTGAGCCAGTCGTTCGCTTAGGACTTGGGCCAACACCATCGCTGGGTCGTGGACGGTCACGAGCAGGGGCGTGGTGCGGCGGTGTTTGATCGTGCCGCCCAGCGTGATCTTGTTGGTATTGGGCTGCCGAGACAGCCACATCGAATCGGTCTTGGCGGTGACCGCGTTGTTGGTGAGGGTCACGAACACGTCCGACGGGAACACCACGGTCTTGGGGCTCTGGCCCGCTTGGGTGGGCAGGGGGTAGATATCCAGGCAGTTGCCGTAGAAATTGATCCCCGCGACCTGGGCGCAGTACCACATCTGAAGCTGTTCCCGGGGCCAGGAGGGGTGAACAAACTGCCGGTCGAAGACGCGGTCATCGATGACCAGGCTGGCGACCTCGGTGACGCCCGCGTCACGGACCGCCTCGGCCCAGAGCTGGAGGACTTGATCGACGTCCCAGTCGTGCTCGCGCAGCAGTTGCGGGTCGCAGAACCCCGGGTCCCCATCGCCCCCGACCACCAACACCGGGCCCGAATCGACCGGGACGCCGCGCTGGAGCATCTGTTGGTCGGTGATCGATGCCCAGTCATCGGGATCTAGCAGCCTCAGCTCCGTGCGGAAGACGAACTGCGGGCCCAGGACGTGCAACGCCCCCGCCGTGGTGACGAGTTTCATGTTACTGGCCGGGATCATCGGCACGTCCGCGTTGATCGAGGCCAACACCTGATGGGTAGATAAGTCTACGGCCAGCACCCCCACCAGGGTCTGGCGCAGGTCCGCGGCGTGGAGCACCTCTCGGATCTTGCCCTCGGGGTTGCCCAGGGCGGGGCTGGCGGTTATCCAAGCAATCACAAGAACCGCTAACCACGCGACATGGTGAGCAGGCCGGGCCACGGACCGGACGGATCGAGGACGCCCTCCCGTATTCGGGGCGGGGCCGAAGTGCGGGTGATCGGTCATCGCGATGGCCTGTTGTTGGCGCATGGTCTGTTTATCCATCGGGTGATCGACGGGGTATTCCTGAGGCAGATCCCATGGTTCCACGGAACATGATCAACGGATTATCTTTCAGCCCATCTTCCACATCAGCCCGCGGGCACGGGTGTTAACGGAGCATTTTCTCGTAGATCTCGATGTACCGATTGTGCATCTGTGCCTGAGTGAACCGATCAACGAGGCGTTGGCGTCCTGCGCTTCCCATGCGGCGCCGCAGATCAACGCTGCCGATGAGTTGGGCAAGATTGTGGCCTAGGGCCTGCGCGTCACGCCGAGGGGACAGCAGCCCGGTTTGACCGTCCACCACGATCTCGCTGTTACCGCCGACGTCCGTGGTCGCGATCGGCAACCCGCTAGCCATCGCTTCAAGCAGCGTCACGGAGATCCCTTCGCTTAAGCTGCTAAGTGTGAAGATATCGCTAGCGGCCATCAGGCGCGCGACGTCTTCTCGGACCCCTAAGAATATCACACGGTCATGGATTTTCAGGTCTTGGGCCAGCTGCTGGCACGCGGCGCGTTCGTCTCCATCCCCGACGAGGCATAGCACCACATTGGGGGACTGTTTGCAGATGCTTTCGAACGCACGGATCGACGTGGCGTGGTCCTTGACCGGGTGGAACCGAGCGACCTGGAGGATCAACACCTGTTGGTCATTGATCCCCAGCTCTTGGCGAACCGTAGACCGGGTGTGACGGGCTTCGTGTGGATCTGTGATGAACCCGTTGGGGTCGATCCCATTGTGGATCACCTCAACCCGGTCGGCGGCGATCCCTTCGTGGTCGATCAACGCGCGTCGGACGAAGTGGCCCACGGCGTTGACCCGGTCGTATCTCTTGAGCAGGAACTTATTGACTAACACACGTTTAGGCCGGCGATAGTCGGGGTAATGGCGGCCGTGCTCCGTGAACAACACCGCCGGTGAGGACCGCCATCCACGGGAAGCGGCGGCGTAGAAGAATGGGGTATATTGGTGGGCGTGAAGCAGATCGATCCCGTGATCCTGGATCAACTGTTTAATCTTCCGCGCCACCGACCAATCCACGCCCGGCCGGCGTTGGAGGCCGACCACCATGAACCCCTCGTCAGCCAGTTGTCGGCCCAGCGGCCCGGTCTCGTCGAGGCACACGAAAGCGAAGCGGTAGCGACCGGGTGCTTCACAGGTGAGCTTGCGCGATAGATCCGCGGCCAGGACCTCCGCCCCGGCTAGGTAGAGCCGGTGCAAGACGTGAGCGATGACAACCGGTGATTGAGGCATCCGTGTTTATACGCCCATCGCAGATGAAACCCCGCCGCGGATCTTGTACGCGACACGATAATTCCCAGGGCCAATCGTATCACCGACGCGGTGCTGTATATACCGATCCCGGTTGGAAAGACACAAAGCCGCTCATGTGTATGGCTGGGAAAGCTTTGGGACAGAGCCCATCCGCGACACGGTACGCCATCCCCGATGGGTATACTTATCGGGTAGAAAGGCACCGTGGCTTATTCACTTGTAACGGAGGTCATCTTTGATCAAGGATATCGAAACCACGGGCCACGGATCCGTCTTGTTCATGGACGATTTACCACAGGACCACACCGCTTCGCGCCCTTTAAACGGTAGCCTCGGAACGGACGATGTCGCCGGTCATTGCCCCGTCTTGGCCCCGGAGGTGGTCGAGCTGCTCGATCCTCAGCCGGGGATGGTGTGCCTCGACTGCACCGTCGGTCGCGGTGGGCACGCAAGCCTGATCGCGGCTCGATTATCGCCAAACGGGCGATACGTCGGGCTGGACATGGACCCCGCCAACGTCGCCTTCGCCAGCCAGCGGCTGGCCAGCGAACCGGGCGCACGCGGGGTCATGCTCGATCTCGTCCACGCGAATTTCCGTCACGCCACCGAGGTGTTGGATCGTTTAGGGATCGACCGGGTCGACCTGCTGCTGGCGGATCTGGGGTTTTCTTCGAACCAGATGTTCAACCCGGGGCGGGGCTTGTCGTTCCTTCTTGACGGGCCGCTAGATATGCGCCTCGACCCGGGTCTGCCTACCAGTGCCCAACAGCTGGTCAACCGTCTAAAGGAAAACGAACTGGCGGATCTGATCTATCACCACAGCGGTGAGCGGCGCAGCCGGCGGATCGCCAGAAAGATTGTCGAATACCGCCAACAATCGCCGATCAAGACCACTAAGGAACTGGCCCAAGTCGTGCGGCGCGCCGTTCGGCCTCGGGGCGGGCGGCGGCATGCCAAATCGTGTGCCCCAGCGGTCACGCAGATCGATCCAGCAACACGGACATTCATGGCGTTGCGGATCGCGGTCAACGAGGAGCTCGAATCACTGGACCGGCTGCTAGGTCAGGTCGAGAATCTACTTCGACCGGGGGGCCGGGCCGCGGTGATCAGCTTCCATTCGCTGGAAGACCGACGCGTCAAGCGAGCGTTCGCCGCGATGCACCGTCAGGGCAGGGCCCAGCGGATCACGACCAAGCCCCGGGTCGCCGGCCGTGACGAACGCCGTGCCAACCCGAAAAGCCGATCGGCGAAGCTGCGGGTGATCCAGCGGACCGTAGATGCAGCAGATGAAAACGACGAGAATGTAGATATAATCAACACGGGTTTGAGTCCGTGATGCAAGGATGGTAATTCTTCACCCACCAAGGACGGCCGGGTCATGACACGAGAAACAAAAGTCGGGCTGATCGTAGGCATGGGCGTGATCCTCTTGATCGGGATCATTGTCAGCGACCACCTCTCGGTCGTGCAGCAGCAGGAGCCCGCGATGCTCTCCGAGAGCCTCACACGCACCACCCCCGAGCAGCCCACCCGTCCGGGGGCTATCACGAGGGACCGACAACCGCAAGCCGCCCGGGTCGCCCCGCCAGCCCGCAAGGCCAAAGCTCAGCAACCGCTGCCGCCACCGGTTCTACCCTTCGCCGGTTCATCCGATCCACGCCCCGCAACCGAAAACCCAACCACCGTCCCCCCACAACTTCGGCCCTCGCCCCCAGCTACCGATTGGCCGCCCCCGGCCCCGAGACCGAGGCACGACCCGGTGGCCCAGCCACGCATGGCCGCCAATCGTAACCCAGCACCGACGGTTCCGTCGTTACGCAAAACCCAGCTAGACCCCGATCAAGCCGCGTCGCTCGCGGCTTCCCCCGCCGATCAATCGCAGCGGCGAACGAGTAAACCCGTGTCATCTCGTCCGCGTCGAGTCGATGCGGCTTCGACCCAGGTCACCGCCCAACCCGTCGTCCACTATGTGCGTTCGGGCCAGACGCTGTGGCAGATCGCTCAACAGTACTACGACGATGGAGAGCGGTGGAGAGTCATCGCCGAAGCCAACCCTCAATCCGTAGGCGCCGACGGGGCCATCCGCAACGGGGTTCGGCTGGTAATCCCCAACAAGGCCGGTCCATCGGCAGAGGTTCTTGCGACAGGTTCTTCTTCCAAGCAGACCCCGGTCGAGCGGTTCGATCGCAAGGGCGACCAAGCCCGCAGCCAGGGTAGCCCCAGCGGCAACCGAACGATCGTGGTTGGTTCCGGCGATAGCCTCAGCACGTTGGCCCAGGAGCACCTCGGGTCTGCCAAGCGTTGGTACGACCTCTACGAAGCCAACCGCGATCGACTCGACTCCCCGGATCATCTGATCGCGGGCACCAAGCTGCGGATGCCTGAACAACGCGCCGCGGATCAGAAGCCGACCACCGCCCGGCAAGCCGGCTCGACCCCGTCCAAACCGTCGCAGAAGACCTACACCGTCCAGCCCAGCGACACCCTTTCATCCATCGCCGGCAAACACCTGGGCGACGAAAACCGCTGGCGGGAGATCTATGAGGCCAATCGCCGGGTGTTGGACCGACCCGACGATATCTACGTCGGTCAACAGCTCGTGTTGCCCAAGCGTGGCGGGTAACGTCGACCCTGCGCTGTCTTACAAGGTATGGGTTCTCCGCCCGAGCAGGTCGCCGCTGAGGTGGACGTCAACCGCGGGACAGGGGCCATTCGTCATGCACACCAAGCTATGGTTTGTTGTGGGCTCGTTGACGGTGATCAGCCTGTCGTTGCTGTGCCTGCGACAGGATCGGCTTGAGCAGATGAACCAGATCACCGCCCTTCATCGCCACAGAACCCTTTGCCAACAACGGGTCTGGGATCTTCAGGTCCGGGTCGCGGCTGATATTAACCCCACGACGCTTCATGAAGCGATCGACCGCTGCGGTTTGCAGCTGCAATCGTCGAACCATGACCCTTCGGCCTTGATGGTGACGCGGTGGCCTCATGACCAGCCTTGAAACCCATGAAGAGAATCGCGACGCCCGGTCTCCGGTCTTGACCCCAGGGCAGGAGATGTCGTCTACCCACGATCGTCGGGTCACCGGCGGCTGGGGCTGGGCCCGTCACCCTCAATCGGGTGGTCGTCATCAAGATCCTCAGCGACGAGTCCTCCGCACCGGCCGGTGGATGCTTGGGCTTATGGGGTTGGCGTGGGTCGTCTTGCTGGGTCGTGTCATTCAGCTCCAGGCGTTCCCGCCGGCACGTCTAGCGGGTCTGATCGACTCGCAACGCAGCCGGACCACGCTCCACGCCAGGCGCGGCAACCTCCTCGACCGGCGCGGGCGCGTCCTGGCCGCGACCCGCTTGTCACGACGCCTGTTTGTCGACCCGAAATTGATCGAAGACCCCGCGACCTTCGCCGAGCACGTCGGGTACACGCTGGGGTACGACCCGGCTTCGATCGAAAGAAAGATCAGCGACCGTGACGACCGCCGGTACGTCCCGATCGACCACCGATTGAGCGAGGCGCGTCTGCGGATCCTCAAGGGGTTCCACCTTCCGGGGCTAGCGACCGAACCCCGCCTGGTGCGGGACTACCCCTATGGCCCGTTGGCCGGGCAGGTCATCGGCTTCGTCGGGTTTGACGGCGACGGTCTCGAAGGCCTCGAACGGTCGTTCAATACCCGGCTGGCGGGCGAGCCGGGGACGCTCAGCTACCTCCGTGACGCGGCCAGGAAGCCCCTGTGGGTTGAGCGCCGCACCTACCGTGCACCGGCCGACGGCCAGCCGATCCGGCTCAGCCTCGACGCGACCATCCAATCGATCGCCGAGACGCAACTGGCACAGACGTGTGACCGATATGCGGCCCACAGCGGTCAGATGGTGGTCATGGACCCACAGACCGGTCAGGTCCTGGCGATGGCCAACTACCCGCACTTCGACCCGGGCCGGTTTTCACAAACGAAACCCCAGGACCGTCGCAACCGTTGTGTCACCGATGTTTTCGAGCCTGGATCGACGTTCAAGGCGCTGATCTGGGCCAAAGCCTCCGAAGCAGGGTTCGCGAAACCCGATGAGATGATCGATTGCACGAAGGGAGGGTACTACGTGTCTCCCAAGGGCCGGGTCCTGCGCGATGCCCACGCCCACGGGCGGATCACCTGGGACGATGTGCTGGTCAAGTCCAGCAATATCGGGATGGCGATCGTCGGCCAACGGATGGGGATCGAACGCCTGCACAAGACGGTCAAGCTGTTCGGGTTCGGGGCCAAAACCGGCAGTGGGCTGCCGGGAGAGGTGCGTGGGATCGTCAACCCGCTGCGGCGGTGGAACCATTATTCGGAAACGAGCGTCCCGATGGGCCAAGAGGTTGCGGTCACCGCCCTTCAGCTGGCCCGGGCGTACTGCACGATCGCCAACGGCGGGGTGCTCGTGACGCCCACCATCTTGGCCGACGGTGCAGACCCTCAAGCGGCCCACGACCAGCCGATCTATGAATTGGTGCTCCACCCCGCGGCCGCGGCCCACACGCGCCGGGTGTTGCGACGGGTTGTTACCGAGGGCACCGGGCGAAAGGCCAACAGCCCGTACTACGAGATCTTTGGCAAGACCGGGACCGCGCAGGTGCCCGACAGGGTAAACGGGGGATACCTGCCCAAGCAATACGTGGCGTCGTTCGTGGGCTGCGCCCCGCTGGATCGGCCCCGCCTTGTGGTGGTCGCGGTGATCCACCGGCCCGACCCGTCGATCGGCTACTACGGCGGCACGGTCTCGGCCCCGTCGGCCATGCGGGTGATCGAACAGTCTCTGGCCTACCTAGGGGTCGAGCCGACCCAGCAGCCATTGCCGGTCCGGCTAGCGCGAAGCCCGTTAAGCGACGGATGAATCGCTGCGGCTTTATTGGGGTTGGTGTAGGTCCCGCGGTGGTGTCCGATGCAACGAAGAACCCGCTTCCTCACGGACGCGGCTCGCTGCGAGAACGCACGGACTAATCTGGATGCGTAGAGAAGATCTCGTCGTCGACACCCGCAGCGAAACCATCTGGGGTTAAAAATATCTGCTGCCGGCCTCGCGGCCGACTCCCATACGATCCTGTGCCGATCAGATGTTTTGAGGGTTTGAGCCGGTAACGGTCCGGTTCATTCGTTAAGATACGTTCATGCTTCGTCGTCTTTTCGGCGCGATTGTGGTGTTATTAAGCGTTCCCGTTTGGGCCCAGGACGCCGCGCACTTCGAGGTCGCCTTCGCTGACCTAAAATTCCACCGACCTTTATATGTTACAGCCCCCAACGATGGCACCGACCGGTTGTTCGTGGTCGAGCAGGCCGGGCGGGTGCATGTATTTGAGAACGATCCACGGGTTCAGGCCACCCATCTGGCGGTTGACCTTCAAAAGAAGGTGCGGCGTGAAGGCAACGAGGAGGGCCTGCTGGGCCTGGCGTTCGACCCTGAGTTTAAGACCAGCCGGAGGATCTATCTCCACTACACCGCGGCGCAGGGCCGACGGCGGAACGTTTTATCTTCGTTCACGATGGATCAGACGGGCCAGACGATCGATCCGGGCAGTGAGTCTGTGATCCTTGAGGTCGATCAGCCGTGGAGCAACCATAACGGGGGGATGATCGAGTTTGGGCCCGACGGGTACCTCTACGTCGCCTTGGGCGACGGTGGGGCGGCGGACGACCCGCGTGATCAGGGACAAAACGTAGGGACGCTTTTAGCCACGATTCTGAGGATTGATGTCAACCCACAGGACCCCGGGCTTGGGTACGCGATCCCTGCGGATAACCCGTTTGTGGGTGTTAAGGGCGCTCGGGGCGAGATTTGGGCGTATGGGCTGCGCAACGTGTGGCGGTTTTCCTTCGATCGAGTGACCGGGGATTTATGGGCGGGGGATGTGGGCCAGGTCAAATGGGAAGAGATCGATCTGATCAAGAAGGGCGGCAACTACGGGTGGAACGAGTGGGAAGGCAACCACCCCTTCAACCGCCGTGACCGGCTGGGGCCGTTCGAGATGCCCGTCGTCGACCACCCCCGCGGCGAGGCGCGGTCGATCACCGGTGGATACGTCTACCGTGGTAAGCAAATCCCGTGGTTAGTGGGGGCGTATATCTACGGCGATTTCGAGACCGGTTTGGTCTGGTTGCTGCGTTACGATGGGCAACGTGTCACGGAGCACCGTTACCTGTGCCGGGTCCCTTCGCCGGCGAGCTTCGGGGAAGACCGTGATGGGGAGATCTATGTCGCATCGTTTGACGGGCGGATCTACAAACTTGTGGGTAAAGAACAGTAAACGATCATGTCCGCCTCTCTTAGAGATGCGTCCCGGATAGAGCTGGATCGACAATGAGCGACCCGCCCCTACCTTCACCCGGCTCAGCCGACCGGCCCCAGCACCTAGAACTCGATCGAGCCAAGGGTTTGACGGTTCATTGGGCGGACGGTTCCAAAGTGTTCTACCCCTTGCTTTATCTGCGTCGCATGTCCCCATCGGCCGAAGCTCGACAGCTTCGTGAGCAGATGGCTAAAAACCCGTTGACCGTCTTGCCTCTCACGTCGGACGCGGCCAGCGACCAGCCACTAACCGCTACCGGGGCCGAAATGATCGGCAACTACGCGGTGCGGATCACCTTCTCCGACGGCCACGACACCGGGATCTATAGCTGGCGGTATCTGCGGCAGATTACCCCACCGAACGATCCGGCGGTGCGCCATTGACGACGAGATGGCCGCTCACTAAGTTAGGGTTTTAATCCGGATGAGAAAGAATGCTAGTGATTCTCTAATCATATTCTTACAAACGACTAACCGTAACGACTTAGAGTTCTGCACAGATAATCCAGGGCGGTTCCCCTGAGAGTAACGATCCGGGGACATGATTAAGGAGACAACACGATGCGACTGATGAGTACCATAGGTTTCGTAGCTGGGGCTCTGTCTTGCAGTGGTTTGGTTCACGCGGGAGTAACGGGAGACGAAGCGGCGCAGCTGCGGGCATTGCAAGAAGAGGTGGCCCAGCTTCGCCGTTCGAACGCGGAACTTCATAACCTGAAAATGGAGGTCGCCCAGCTCAAGGCCGGTCAAGAAGAGGACTGGCTCAACGAGCAGCGAGAGATGCAGATCCGGGGCCTGATCGAAGACGTCCTGGCCGATGCTGACTCACGGGCGAGCCTACTCGATGACGGCCTTACCGCTGGCCACAACGGCAAGCATTTCTTCTTGCGTTCGCCGGGGGGGCTATTCCTGATGGAGATCGACGGGCGGATCCAGGTCCGCTACGTCGCGAATTTCAGGGAGAACACCGGGTTTGAAGATGGTGGCGAAGAAGCCAACCCCGTCGATGACTTCAAGTCAGGGTTCGAGATCCGCCGCGCCAAAATTGCGTTCAGCGGTCACGTGGCCAGCCCGAAGATCGGCTATGAGATCCAGATCGAGGTCGATCGGGAGGACAACACCGTTGAAGCGGACAAGATCGTGATCGATTACAAGCTCACCGACGCGGTCACGCTCTGGGTGGGGGAGGACAAGGCCCCGTTCATGCGTGAGGAGCTGACTAGCTCGAAACGGCAGCTGGCGGTCGAGCGGTCGGTCTTCAACGAACAGTTCACGGTCGATAAGGTCCAGGGGTTTGGCGTGATCGCCGACGTGGGCGAGGCTGTCCAGATCCACGGTATGATCCACGATGGTTTTAAATCCGGTAGCGGCTCGACGGACATTTTCTTTACCCAAGAAGAGGATTTCAACGAAGAAGAAGGCGACGACCGAGACACGTCCAAGCGGTTTTTCGAGGACGCGGTGGACATCGCCTTGACCGGGCGGATCGACGTAAAAATAGCCGGCAGCTGGAAGCAGATGAAAGATTTTACCGCGTGGTCCGGGGAAGACCTGGCGGCGTTTTTCGGGGCGGCATTGCACTACGAGATCGGTGAGACCGGCGACGGGTTCAACAACAACAACTTCTGGGCCTGGACCGTGGACGGCTCCATCGAGGTGGCCGGCGTGAACGTGTTCGCGGCGATCGCGGGCCAGCACAGCGATTTTGACCAGGTCGTATCGGCCGATGAGTTCGATCGGATCGGGTTCTTGATCCAGGGGGGGTACAACATCCCCTTGGGCGACGGGAGCCTAGAGCCATTCGGCCGGTTTGAATGGATGGATTTCGACGGCACCAACGGGACCAACGGGGTCGGTCGCGACGATATCCTGCGGATCTTCACGTTCGGGGCCAATTACTACTTTGACAAGCACAACGCGAAATTGACCGTCGACGTCATGATCGCCTTCGACAACGTCAGAGACCGGCACACCGGGCTGGGTGTCCTAAGGGACGCCCCGGGTGAAGACGGGCAGGTGGTTGTGCGTTCGCAGTTCCAGCTGTTGTTTTAGCGCCTGGTCACGCCCGGAAATGAACAACTGTCGGCAGCTCACAATACCGTGGAACGTGACCGGGCTGATCTATAATCACGGGATGGAGCCCATGTGATGTTGACTGAAATGCCAGCACGATCCCGATCGTCTCCAAAACCCCCGGTTGAGTTTACAGACCCGTCTCGGCCCCGGGTGCTCGTGGTCGAAGACGAGCAGGATCTTCAGGAGCTGCTGTGCTACAACCTCGAGCGGGACGGGTTCGACGCCGCGTGCGTCTCCAGTGGGGAGCTGGCCTTGAAAGTGGTCAAAAACCAGAAGCCGGACCTGGTCCTGCTCGACCTGATGCTGCCGGGCATCGACGGGCTGGAGATCTGCCGCCGGATCAAGGCCAACCCAGACACCGCTTCCATTCCCATCATCATGCTCACCGCTAAGGGTGAGGAGGCGGACATCGTCACCGGCCTAGAGCTGGGCGCCGATGACTACATCGTCAAGCCATTTAGCCCGCGCGTCCTGCTGGCGCGGCTACGCGCGGTCAAGCGGCGCAAGCCCGCTCCCGAGACCGCTTCTCAAGACGACGATCAACGCACGGTCATCCGCGCCGGTGACTTTACCATCCACATCGATCGGCACGAGGTCCTGATCCAGGGCGACCCGGTCGAACTCACCGCGACGGAGTTCCGGCTCTTTTGCCTGCTGGCCAGGCACCCCGGCCGGGTGTACGGCCGTCAGCAGATCGTCGACGCGATCCACGGTCAGCTGGTTGCGGTCACCGACCGGTCGATCGACGTGCTGATCGTCGGGCTACGCCGCAAGCTGGGTGAACACGGCGCCTGTGTCCAAACGGTGCGCGGCGTAGGGTACCGGTTCAAGGGATGAACGGCCTCGGCGCCCCCAATCGGGGGTGCCGGCATGCGTCATCCGATGACCGCGGCGGGCCCGGACCGACGGCGCCTATGATGTGATGACGAAAGACCCGCCGGCGCAGCAAGGTTTTGAGCCGAAGCTCGGATCTGCTGTGCACCGATCAAATCGCCGGTCTATCTCCGGGACCAAGAACGATGACCACGCATGCGGCCCTATCGATTTTGGAAGCGTCCAGTGTGGCGTTGATCACCTCGATCGTAACGGGGTGTGTGTGCATGGTGGTGGCGCTGAGGAGCAACCAATACCTATCGTTGCTTCGGCGTGGCGCTCAACGGCTAGCCAACGGTGACTTAAGCCAGCCCTTGCCCACGGCCGGCCCCAGCCGGTTGGCCGGTTTGGCCGAATCGATGAACAGCATGTCGGCTCAGCTCAAGAACCGTCTCCAGACCGTGCTCCAGCAACGCAACGAGCTCGAAGCGGTGCTGGGCAGTATGGCCGAGGGGGTGCTGGCGGTGGACCTGGACGAACGGGTGATCAAGATCAATCCGGCGGCCGCGAGGCTCCTGGACATTGATCCGAGTTGGGCGATGCACCGCAGTATCCAAGAGACCGTCCGCAACACCGCGTTGCAGCAGACGATCGCCCAGGCCCTCCAAAGCGGCAAGCCCGTCCTCGGGGAAGTTACCTTACGATTGGCGGCCCACGATCGGGCGCTGGGGATGAGCGTGCCGCTGCGCGTACTGGAGGTCCAGGGGACCAGCTTGCGGGACGACCACCGGCATCGGATCGGGACGCTGATCGTGCTCCACGACGTGACCGATCTGCGCCGGCTCGAAACCATCCGCCGCGACTTCGTCGCCAACGCGTCGCACGAGATCAAGACCCCGGTCACGGCGATCAAGGCCGCAGTCGAGACGCTCCTCGATGGCACGGGTGGGCCTTCGGCCGAAGCCGGCCAGTTCCTGAAAATGATCGCCCGCCAAGCCGACCGCCTCCACGCTTTGGTCGAAGACCTGCTGACCCTGGCCCGGGTCGAGCAGGCCGACCAACAGCACCGGATCGAGCTGGCCAACACGCTCTTGGCACCGGTGATGCAAGCCGCCGCCGAGTCATGCCAGATCATGGCCAAACAGCGGGGGGTCGACCTCGACGTGAATTGTGCCCCGCATCTTCGTGCGGATCTGAATCGTCCGTTGCTCGAACAGGCGATCGTCAACCTCGTGGATAATGCGATTAAATACAGCCCCAATCGGGGGGTGGTCCACCTTGAAGGGATCGATGATCATGGGGAGGTGATCATCTGCGTGCGCGACCACGGCTGCGGGATCGATCCGAAGCACCACAGCCGGATCTTCGAACGCTTCTACCGACCGCACGACGGGCACGCGGCGGTCCGCGGGGGCACGGGGCTGGGTTTAGCGATCGTCAAGCACATCACGACCGCCCACGGCGGGCGGGTGACGGTTAGCAGCACGCCCGGGCAAGGCAGCGAGTTCCGGATCCACCTGCCCGTTCGTCATGGGCACGTTGCTGAACCGACCGTCGAAACCAGCGAGCCGCGCGTGTAAGCAAGCGGATTAACAGATCTGTCTGTGGGTCTTCACTAGGAGAGGGGCAATAGGTGTAGGTCTGGGCAGGCCCGGACCTACTTAAGAGATCCGGCGTTTTCGCGTTGGCCGTACTGCTGTTCGTAGTAGCTGCGGTATTGCCCGCTCTTGACCCGCTGCCACCATTGGGGGTGGTCGACGTACCACTGGACTGTTTTCTCTAGCGCCCCCGGCCAGGCGGACCGTGTGGGTTGCCAGCCCAGCTCGTTCTTGATCTTTGAGGCGTCGATCGCGTACCGGCGGTCGTGGCCGAGGCGGTCTTGGACGGGTTGGATCATGTCTTGGCCCTTGCCCATGATCTGAAGGATCGCGTGGGTAAGTTCGAGATTCGAGCGCTCGTTGTTGCCGCCGATGTTGTAGACCTCGCCCGACCGACCCTTTTCGAGCACGGCCAAGATCGCTTCGCAGTGGTCTTCTACGTGCAGCCAATCGCGCACGTTTTTCCCGTCGCCGTAGAGGGGGACCTTCTGGCCGTCGATCAGATTAGTGACGAACAGCGGGATGACCTTTTCGGGGAACTGATAGGGTCCGAAGTTGTTGGAGCAGCGCGTGGTGACCGCTTCGAACCCGAAGGTGTGGTGATACGCCCGCACGAGCAGGTCGCTGGCGGCTTTACTGGCTGAGTACGGGCTGTTGGTCGCTAGCGGGGTGTCTTCGGTAAACAGGAGGTCGGGCTGATCTAGCGGCAGTGAGCCGTAGACCTCGTCGGTACTCACGTGCACGAACCGGCTGCCCTGGCCGCAGTATTTCTCGCTGGCTCGGGCTGCGTCGAGCAGGACCTGGGTGCCCATAACGTTAGATTCGATAAACGGCTTGGAGTCCAGGATCGACCGGTCGACATGGCTCTCGGCGGCGAAGTGGACGATCGAATCGCAGCCGGCGATGAGGCGGTCGACCAATTCCCGGTCGAGGATGTTGCCGTGGACGAAGCTGTAGCGGGGGTTGTCCTCGAGGTCCGTGAGGTTCTCGGGGTTGCCGGAGTAGGACAGGCAGTCGAGGTTCGTGATCTTCCAATCGGGCCGCTGGTCGAGCACGAACCGAACGAAGTTGGACCCGATAAACCCGCAGCCGCCGGTGACCAGAAGGTGTTGACTCATGGTGTGACCGTCTCCATCGCCCGCATGACGCGGGACAGGTTGTCTTTCCAGTTCGGCATCGGCCCGATCGCGGCCTCGGTCTTGGTTAAATCCAACACGCTATACCCCGGACGCGTCGCGGGGCGGGGGTATTCGCTGGACTCGCACGGCTCGACTCGGCAGCCGGACCCGACAATACGGGCGATCTCGGCCGCGAAGTCGAACCAGGTGCATTGGCCCCCGTCGGTGACGTGGTATGTCCCTCGGGCTTGATGTTCCAGCAGGGCAAGGGTAGCTGCGGCTAGGTGTTGGCAGCTCGTGGGCCGGCCGTGCTGATCGTCGACGACCCGGATGGTATCGCGTTGCTGGACCAGTGACGCGATGGTCGCGACGAAGTTCTTGCCCCACGGGGCGTAGAGCCAACTCGTGCGGGCAATGAGGTGTGTACACCCCGAGGCCTCGATTGCTTCTTCTCCGACGGCTTTGGATCGCCCGTAGGCATTGATCGGTTCGCGTGGGTGGTCGGTCGGGTAGGGCGATGTCGCGGCGCCGTTGAATACGTAGTCAGTGCTGTAGTGGACCAGGGTTGATCCGACCTGCTTGCAGCGATCCGCTAGCGCGGCGACGGCGTGGCCATTAACAGCCAACGCCGCGTCGTAGTCTTTCTCGGCCCCGTCGACATCGGTCCAGGCGGCGCAGTTGACGACGGTGGGGTATTGATTGTTGATACTGCGTTCGATGCTGACGGTATCGGCGATATCGATCTGGCTGCGGGTGGCGGCGAGGAAATCGATCCCCCTTTCGGTCAACAGCTCGACCCACGCGCGGCCAAGCATCCCCGCGGCGCCGATCACCAAGATCGGACCGAGATCTTGACCGTCCGTTGACGAGGGATCGCGTGCGCTGTTCCCTTCTCCAAGTTTCATCCGTGTCGTACCCCCCACGGGAAGCCGTCGATACTGTCGTACGCGCGTCGGTCTTCATCGGGCGATTGGGCGTTGTACGCGTGGGTGACGTAATACAACAGCCCGGCTTGTTCGGGGCCGACGGTCGCAGCGCCGTGCCACAGCGGGGGGGGGATGATCAGCACGCAAGGCCGTTTCTCGCCGATGACGGCTAACCAGGTCTTCGCGTCGTCTTCGCGGTGGATCCCGACTTTAAGGTGCCCGTGGAGACACAGCCAGAAATCGGTCTGAAGCCGGTGGCGGTGCCAGGCCTTGATCACGCCCGGGTACATCACCGAGTAGTTGATTTGCCCCTGGGAACCCATGACCCCGAGCATCTGGTTCATGATCGACCAGCCTCGATCGTCGGCGTAGTGATTGGCCGGGACGATCACAGGCTCGTTTTGAGCCTGCGCCGCCTCGAAGGCCTCGGGAATGGGCTTGTCGATCACGTTCGGCTTGGCCGGGTTCATAACGGATTACTCCCCACTGGCTGCCGTGACGGGATGCGGTGCTTTGGCTGACTTGGGTAAGTCGAGGTGGTTGGCTCCACCCTCGGCGACGAGGCGGGTGGCGCGGTAGAGGCTCTCAAACGTGCCCGCGTCGGTCCACCAGCCCTCGAGGACCTCATACGTAAGGTCGCCCCGGTCGAGGTACGCGTTGTTGACGTCGGTGATCTCCAGCTCCCCGCGGCCGCTGGGTTTGAGGGTCTGGCAGATATCGAAGACGTCGAAGTCATAGAAGTAGATCCCGGTCACGGCCAGGTTCGACGGCGGGTCGGGTGGCTTTTCGATGATCTGGGTGATCTTGTCTCCGTCGAGATCGACCACGCCGAAGCGTTCGGGATCGGGGACCTCTTTAAGCAGCACCTTGGCGCCGGATTTCTGGGTAAAGAAATCGCCGGCAGCCTTGCGGATGTTGCCCTCGATCAGGTTATCGCCCAGGATGACACAGATCTTGCCCCCGTCGGCGAATTCCTCAGCGAGCTTGAGGGCGTCTGCGATGCCGCCTTCGCCTTCTTGGTAGGCGTATTCGAGGTGGCTCACGCCCAGGTCTTTGCCGTTTTTGAGCAGTTTCAAGAAATCGCCGGCGTGCTCACCACCGGTGACGATGATGATCTCCTTGATCCCGGCGTTAACCAGGGCGGTAACGGGGTAGTAGATCATCGGCCGGTCGTAGACCGGTAACAGGTGCTTATTGGTCACCAAGGTTAGCGGCCTTAGTCTCGAGCCCAGTCCGCCAGCTAGTACGACGCCTTTCATCGTGTTTTTTCTCCTTGGAGTCAGCGGGCGTACAAGTTTAAGATCTGATTAAATATAGCTTTACTCTTGTTGGCGGGGCGGAGTGTCGGGTGATTTTATATTTGCTGTTTCTTTGATTCTTTGTATTCGGCAGCGCTTTGACCTCAGCCCTATCGATAGGGCTCATGCTAATTCATCAGGTACATCATAACAACCATTAGTACCGTGACTGCTTCGAATTTCAGGTAGACGTCGACCATGATCTGCGAGACTCTACACGAACTTCAAAACCGCTGCAGCGCGAGGTTTGAGTCTTGGGTTGATCGCCGAATCGTCCATCTAACGGGGTCTCGTCTTGCTTGCGGGTCACCGGGACGGGCTTATAATCCAAACAAAATCATTTGTCCTCTATGCTCTTATAGAAGGCGGACATGACGGGCTTGATTTACTTCTTATGGCTGATTCGACCTCAGACAAATCGCGGCTTGTGGCGACCACCGCCAATCAGCTGCGTTTGATACAAACCGACTTTGCTGATGAAAGCGCCGAGGTGCGTCACGGGTATCTTGCGGAGGTGATCCAGGGGGCGCTGTCGCAGATCCCTCCCGAGCAACGCGATCCCTTCTTAGATGAGTTGCGTGAACGGTTCCCCACATGGGATGAGCACCGTGAGGTCGATCGGGCTCGGAAAGAGGGCGATGAGGTGTCGCCTACCGATCAGCGTGAGTGGCAAGACATCAGCTTCGTGCTCGAGCGGCTGATTGAGCTGGCCCAACCGCTGTCGTCACCGCAGAAGCAAAACCTGATTCAGCGGTTGCAAGAGGAAGGGCTGTCTCACAGCAGTGACGTCCATTGGCCTCAGAAAACGGTCCGTCGGCTGCAGAATTGGCTGCAACTGGAACCCGACCAGCCGATTGATCCCCAGCGGGTGCTGGAACTATTGATCCACTTATCTGAATTTTCGGATAGCCTCGACCAATTGGCGTGGGGGATCTGGAAGAACATCTCGCCTAAAGCCCGGCTAAAGCCCAACGCCCCGTTGAAGCAGACGATGCAGCAGTTTTTAGTGGGTCAATCGGACGTGCCGATGTCACGCAACATCGACGAGCTGCGGCATCTGATCGCCTCGCTGATCTCCGCGACAGCTCAGATCGGCAGGCAGTTCTCTCAGGTGCATTTGACGCGTTTTTCGCCGGCAGAGATCGAGGCGAACGTCAGGCTAGAAAAAGTAGGGCCGTTTGAATCGATCATGACAGCGTTCGGCGTTCGGTGCTGGGAAAAATACAAGGAGTTAGCTAATGAACTCGATGACGTCGTGATCGAGCGAGAGATCATGCAGATCATCGCGCGGTTCGTGGATTCGATGAGAGGGCGTTAGAAGGCGTTGATGAGTCTGCCGGGTCGCCTCGCCGCGGGCGGGGGCATACGGCGGACTCGCCTTAAGGATCTATATCGTAATCACAGAATGATGGGGCAATTATTCAAAAAGGTTGTGGATCGGTGTAGCCATGGTCCATTGATCCTCTGATGTTCGTTTCAGCAGGAGGGTTCGTTGGCCGGATCAATGCCATGACTTTTATCGTGTCTCCGTGGATGTGTACAAACAGTTAGAAACAGCTTAGATCACGATTCGTGCAAGTGGTGGGCCGTGACGGAACGTCGACTGATTCCGCATCGCGATTAACTCCCATGGAGCACGCCACCCGTGGGACGAACGCATCACGGATTCGGGTCCTACAGCGACACCAGGGTTCAACGCCGGCGTACCCTTCCCGAAGGGAAAAAAAAGAAAAACCGACATGAGCAAGGATTTCAGCGCACAGATCCATTGGCACGAGGGGCTGTTTCTTCAGCCTCACCACCTCCAGTATCTCCAGCGGCAGCTATTGAACCGGATGGTCCACGAGCGGCGGCTGGGGTGGGCGTATCCTTACGGCGTCATCGAGTCTAAGCTCTCGGCCGATGCGCTGGAGAACATGTTGGTGCGGTTTGACCGGCTGCGGGTTGTGATGCCCAGCGGAGTGGAAGTGCACGTGCCGGTCAACGCGGATCTACCAGCTCTAGATATCAAACGGCCGTTCGAGGCTAGCAGTGACGCGTTTACGGTGAGCCTGGGGGTCCCTCTGTGGTACGCCGACCGGGGCAACACGATCAGCCAGGCTAGCGAGGACGACTGGCGAATCAAACGGATCTACCGGGTCTCGGAGGTGACCCAATCCGATGAGAACACCGGTGAGAACGCCCAGCCGGTCCAGGTGCGTCGGATCAATGCCCGGCTGCTGCTCGACGGTGACGACCAGACCGACATGGAGGTGTTGCCGTTGCTGCGGATTACCCACGCGACCGGAGAGGACGTGGGCCTACCGCGTCAGGACTCGGACTTTATCCCCGCCTGCTTAGTGCTCAACGGGTCCCCGACCCTTCGGGATATGGTCCGCGATCTGGTCCACCAGGTCGAGGCCACCCGACGTGACGCGGTGTTCAAGCTTACCCGGGCGGGGTTTAGCATCGATTCGATGCGGGGCCCCCAATTTGAACAGATGATGCGCCTCACGACGCTCAACCGCTTTAGCGCTAGCCTCCCGCACCTGGTTCAAGCCCCGGGCGTGACCCCGTTTGAGATCTACCTCCAGCTGCGCGAGCTGCTCGGCGAGCTGGCCGCTTTGCACCCAGACCTCGACCCGTTCGAAGCCCCCTCGTACGACCACGATAGTCCTTACATCACATTTGTAGAGCTCACGAACAAAATCCGTCGCTTTATCCATGCTCCCGGGCTCGCCAGTTTCGATACCCTGCCACTCAAGAAACAAGGCAAGTACTATGAGGCGACCCTGACGGACGACCACATCGCCAAGCCCAACGAGTATTTCCTGGGGATCAAGACAAAGGACGACCCCCGGGTTTTGGCGAAACTCGTCGAAGACCCGGGTCAGTTCAAGTTCATGGCCAAGCCGAACCGGGACGCACGGATCTTTGGGGTCCGCCTCGCCGAAGAACGCCACCCGCCGCTCCAGCTGCCGTCGCAGGTCGGGCTTCACTATTTCCGGGTACACACCGACAGCCGGATGTGGGGCCGGATCCTCGAAGACAAGGACAGCTCGATCCACTGGCCCGGCAGTGAATCGGCTGATTTTGAGATAACCTTGTACATGACGCTACCCGACGAGGAGGCCGGCCAATGACGCTTCTGGAACTGTGCGAGCCGTTGTTTCAATACGTGTGTCGCCTCAATCGCTCGGCGCGTAAAGAGGCGGTGGTCGAACACAACCAGGTGCGGGCCGAGATCGAGGCGATCCTCAACGATATCGAGACCAAGGCCGGTCCGGACCCGAGGCTGGCCAACCAGCTCGATCCAGACAAGGGTAAGATCGGGCCGGTCCTGTCCTTTTTTGTGGATTTTATTATCAAGGAAAGCCGCCTGTCCTTCGCCAGCGACTGGCAGGAGATCGCAGCTAAAAAATACAACGCGCTGGCGGGTGACCAGAAGTTCTGGGACCTGCTCGAGGAAACCCTAAACGACCGATCCGAAGCCGCCGACGAACGGCTGCTGGTGTACTACGTGTGCATCGGCCTGGGTTTCACCGGCTTGTATTCCGATCAGCCCGAACACCTGCGGGCCAAGATGCGAGAGATCTCGATCCGGATCCGCCACCTGATCGACTCCGACGATACCGTCCCGCTCATCAGTGAATCGGAGCTCCACGTCAACCTCGACAACCTCATCGAGCCGCCGGGCAAGAGCCTGGTCGGGATCGCGATCGCGCTGGTGGGGCTATTGATCGTCCTGTTTGTGGGCAACATCGTCCTGTACTGGAACAGCACCTCGGATCTCGACGAATCCTTGAACACGATTATCGAGATGCGTGAAACTTCTGCCCGATCCTCGTCCCGCTCCGAGCAGGAGCGTTTGACCCAGCAAACCGTTACCCGTGAGGGCCCGTCGTCATGAAAGGGTCGATCAACGCGTTCAACAACCTGCCGTGGCCGTTGAAGGTCGCGACCCTCGTCGTCGGGGGCAGCGGCATCCTCTCGCTGATTTATTACTTCATCTCACCTCAGTACCTTTATGTGCTCCTCATCGGCCTATTCGTGGTGGGCCTGCTGCTACTGACCTACCGGTCTTTCTTGGTCTGGCAAAGCAAACGCAAGGCCGCCCCGCTCGAACAGGGCCTGGTCAGCAATTCCACCGCCACGCCTCAGGGGATCAGCGACCCCAACCGGGTCGCCGATCTAGACGACCTGAGGAAAAAATTCTCCGAAGGGGTCCAAAAATTCCGAGACGCAGGGAAGAACATCTACAGCCTGCCGTGGTACCTGCTCGTGGGCGAACCCGGGTCGGGCAAGACCGAGGCGATCCGCCACAGCAAGGTCCGCTTCCCCCCCGGGCTCCAGAACGAGCTCCAGGGCGCCGGGGGGACCGTGAACATGAACTGGTGGTTCACGGTAAAAGGGGTGATCCTCGATACCGCCGGCCGACTGATGTTCGAAGAAATCAAACCCGGCGGCACCAGCGAATGGGATGAGTTCCTCAAGCTTCTGCGCAAGAACCGGCCTAATTGCCCGGTCAACGGGATGCTGTTGGTGATCCCCGCCGACAGCATTATCAAGGACAACGCCAACGAAATAGACCGGAAGGGCAGCAAAATCGCCCAGCAGCTCCATCACATCCAGCGGGTCTTGGGGGTGCGGTTCCCCGTTTTCGTGGTGATCACGAAGTGCGACCTCATCAATGGATTCCGGGAATTCTTCAACCCCCTTACCGACCCGGACTTACAGGATCAAATCCTGGGGTGGTCCAACCCCGGAAAGCTCGACGAGCCTTTCGACTCAGACCTGGTCGAGAAACACCTCCAGCAGATCAAAGAGAAGTTGATGCGGCGTCGGTTGGGTTTGCTCCTGGACCCCGTGCCCACCGATCAGCCCAGCCGCACCGATGAGGTGGACGCCCTCTATGCTTTCCCTGACAGCTTGGTCCAGATCAGTGGCAGGCTCAAGCGGTACCTGGAAACAATATTTGTTGAGGGCGAGTGGTCACAAAAACCGTTGTTTCTTCGTGGGATCTACTTCACCTCCGCGATGCGGGAGGGGTCGGCCCTCGACGCGGAGCTGGCCGAGGTGCTCAACGTCCCGGTCGAGCAGCTGCCCGAGGGCAAGGTCTGGCAGAAGGATCGGTCGTTCTTCCTGCTGGATCTGTTCCGCAAGAAAGTCTTTGTCGAGAAAGGCCTGGTCACGCGCGCCTCGAACACGCGCCAGCTCCAGACCCAGCGCAAGGCCGCGGTCATGGGCGCCGGGATCATCAGCGCCGTGGTCCTGCTGCTGTTCACCTGGTTCGGGTCCAGCCAGCTCGAAGAAAGCATCGGCGGGCAGAGGAAGTTCTGGAACTCGGTTAGCCATGAGTTCCGCGAAGGGTACCTGAAGATTGCCGGCAGGGACTATTCCGGGGCAGTATTCAAGTACTACGGTGGCGGAAAGATGGAGTGGGAGGGGTACCCGGATCTAACGGTAGGCCGATTTCCCGTCGTGGCGATGGAGATGGCCAAGCAACCGATCATCGTCCCTTGGATCTTTAAGCCCGTCCTATGGTTCACGCCCATGGAGGGCAACTACGACGCTAAACGCCACGCGGCGTTGTCCGCCATCTTGCAACGGTTCTACTTCCGCCCGGTGATCACCGAATCAGCGCAAAAAATCATCGACGCCACCGCCGACCAGTGGGCCTTGCCCGCGACGGACGCCTTGACACAGCTGGTGCGGCTCGAGGCCCAGTCCGAGGATGCGCTGCCCGTCATCAAAGAAGACAGCTTGACTGAGTTAGCGTTTGACTTCGATTCCTTGATGCGGTTTACCCTTCACCACGGGGACGCAACCGTTGACAACGAAAGCGAGCAGGAAGACAACACCTCTTACCCGTGGTACGACCTCAATGATCGAGAAGGGATCAACGAAACCATCAACTGGTTATACACCCCAGCCGGTGCCGGTCACGTGTGGCCTGCGGCCGACTTGCTGGCCGCCACGGGCGTGTCACGTGACATCGAGCGCGGGATCGACACGTTCAACGCTTCGTGGGCGCAACGCTACGACATGAACCGCCCAGAATCCTACCTGGCCCAGCTGCGGACCCTCCTCGATACTCTCGCGGAACTCACCAACCACGAATCCAAGCTCATCAGGATCAGCGAGGGCTACGAGAGCGACGAACCCACAACCCAGGCCGAGTATGACCAGGCCTCACAGCGTTGGGCCCAGCGCCTCGCCGTCGCCGCTGAGGCCCGGCAGGCGGTCGATGCGGCCACCGCGGCCGTCGGGCAAGACCTGCTCGACCGAGGGGTCGAAGCGGTCACCCAAGACGCGACGCAAAAAGTCCTCGACATCGCCCTGGCACGGTACACCCAGCTGCTGAACGCCACCGGCGACAAGCCCGGATTAGGCTCGGCCCTCGAGGCCATCGGCGTCGACGATCAGGCTAAAGAGGCTTTGGCCCTTGCCCCACCCGCCTCGCCGGCCTTGGAGATCCGCCAAACCCTCAAGGACGCCAAAACAAAGCTCGAGCAAGAGGTCAAGCAGACCCTCCACGTCCTCAACACCGAGCTGTCTAGGTATGAGAGTGATTTCCTGGTCAAACCCACCGGCAGCCAAGACCGTGCTTACGCGGTCCGTTTCGGGATGTACGAAGCCGCCGACGGCTACCTCCACGAAGAATACAAGCTCGACCAGTTCCCGAACGTCCCCGAGGCGATCGAGCGGATCGACTCCTCTTACGGCGAGAAAGTCGCCCAGGTGAATTTTCGACGTCGACAAAAGCCGGATTCGGACCGGTTCAAAGAAGGGGCCGCCGCCAGCCGGTTTGTCTTGCGGATGGCCCAGCGTCGCCATCTCTACGACATACTCGATCGTGCCTATATTGAGGTGAAAGATTCCTCAGAGCGGTTCCGGGGCATGGTGGCTTCGATTGTCAAAGACGACCATGGCCTGTTTCAGCCGTGGGAGCGACCCTCAATCACCGCCACCGAGTCCGAGACCATGCGCCATTTCCAGGACGACTTCCACCCCGAAGCGGCGGAAAAATTGTTTGAAGCCTGGGATGAGATCCAGGATCAACTCGGCCGTCAGCGAGACGGTTCGCCCGTCGTGCTCGAGTTGGACGCCCTCAAAGCGAATTACGAATCCGCCAAGGACGGCCTAGACGCCTATGTCGGGGATTACCTCGAGTACTGGACGGTCAAGGCCCGCAACGAAGCGACCGTTAATCACAAGAGTTTCGGGACCTGGAGGACTTTTGTCAGTGAGATCAAGTCGATCAACGCCAACCTCACCAACGGGCAGATCGATTCGAACATCGATATGATTCTCGACGCGATCGACCACGTGCCGCCGGCCGTGATGTCCGAAGAACTCGTGGTCAAAGCAGAGAAAGCCAAGACCGCGCTACGCAAGGAGAAGGGGGAGATTAACCGCCGGTTCGACCGCCTATGCGAGGATTCCATCCGTGCCTGGATGAGCCTGGGCGGCTCCGAAGCCGACGCCATCAAACTCATGCGCTCGCTGACCCCACGCGACTTCGAGCACGACTACTTCGCGCCCTACAGCGACGACCGGGAAAACCCCGGCGTCCAATACTGGAACGACCTGTGCCTCGAAGCGGTCCGCTTGTTGTCAGAAGCCGCGTGGCGCCGCACCAAGGAAGCGGTCAACAAGATCATCAACGACTACCAGGCGTTCCCGCTTTGCCTCACCCGCGTCCGCAGCAGGGTCCTGACCCCGGAAGAGGTTGATCAGGCCAGCTCCTCCCTGGCCCACGTAGGGACGGTCGGCGAGCCGGAAACCATCGGAGGCGGTGCCAAGACCCGATTCGAAGCGGTGAACACCCATCTTATGAAGGTCACGGGCCAAGACGTCCTGCCCAGCCATCAGCAGAAGTGGCTCAACCGGCTCAAGGAGGTCTGTGACGCCTTACGCGCCGACCCGCCTCTCAGCTGCCGCTTGGTGATCCTTAAATGGGAGGACCAGACGTCCATGGACGCGCCCAGGACCGCCGACGACCTGAAGCCCGGATATACAGAATACCGTTACCTCCAGCTGTACCGCGGGGACGATCCCTTTGCGGATCCGGTCAATTCCGACAAGACGGGGCAGACCGAAAACTTCCCCGTGCCGCTCGATGACTGGGGAGACGATGAAGAGGACTTATCGATCCGTTTCTTTAGGCACGAAGACGACCTTAACACTAAGCAGGCCGGGGCGGTCATGACGCTAGCCAGCCCGTGGACCGTCCTTGATCTGATCCATGATTCAGACGCCAAGCGGCAAGACGACCCCAAGCGTTGGATCGTCCCGATGGTCTTTGAGGACCAAGATCCCGACCGAAAGGACAAGTATTACTATTGGGTAGTTCTTGAGTTCAACCGCCCGATCCCTACTGCCGAGGACTGGCCCAACGAGGGCAATTGGCCTCGGGAGAAGTAGCCGCGGTCATGACGCCCTGACCGCTCGAAACCCGATGCTCATTCTCAGGCCCGAGCCTTGACCCGATGAAATGGCCATGGTCGAAATCAAGCGGTGCCAGCGGCGACCCCCAGGGGGCGGCGCGCCACAAGCGGGGCAAGGGTGATTCACCGCCGCCTGTGCAGATCAACCTCGGCGCGTTCGGGAAGCACCCGGGCTGGGATGATCATATCGAAAACCTCGGGATCGAGACCCAATGCCTCGCCGATGTTAAACGGCTTTTGTACGTCGAGGGCATCGGGGGCAACATCGACTCCGGGGCGTGGGACAAGCTCGAAGACACCCAGCGGCTCGACGATTTCCACCATATTTTTTTATGGCGGTCAGACCAGGACATCATCGCCGGGCGGTTCTGGTCGTCACGCGATGGCAAGGGCCGCACACGCTACCCGATGGTGGTCTGCGCCCAGTGCACCGGCGTGCCGATCGCTTGGGTGATCGACGAGGTCCTGCCGCTACTCGAAGAAATTGAACAGGGATGTTCCGCGACGACGCGATCGCTGGAGGTCCGTTCGCTGGTCGACTCGGCACGTCAAAAGATCCGCAGCCGCTTACCGGGTCCGGGCGCGACGCATCACGACCCTGTCGCGGACCTGCAATCCCTGCTCCAAGTCGCTGATGCGCCCGCGATCGGGGAAGACCAAGAGGGTTTGCTGCGCGTGCTCTATCAGCTCGAGCGGGAGATGCCCGGGCTTACGAACATCAATCAGGAGTCGTCTTCCGTGTCCACGTCGGGCCGAGCCCAGCAGGTCCGCGTACCGGCGTGTGAGGCATCGGCCGCCGGGATCGTCCGTTTGTGGACCGGTTTCCTGTCGGCCCTGTTGCCCCAAGCTACGCCGTTCGTCCTGCTTTATCCGATCGATCAAGACTGGGTCGACCTGATCGTGGGACAGCCCGTGAGTCAGCATTTTTTTGCCGTCAAAGCCCACCCGTCCAAGCTGCCCCTGACCACACAGATCCCGTACAACCTTGATAAGGCGTTCGTCGAGCAGGCCCACGAACTGATCCGCTTGTTCCGCCAGCAGGTCCAAGCCCCCGTAGGCTCATCGACACGTAAAACCAAGCCGCAGACCCGGTCCGCCGCGGAGCACGTCACCGCATTTTCGACGACCCCGAGATTGATCAAGATCGTGGCGATGGTCATCGCCGTTGTGATCTTGATCGCACTGATAGGGTTCTTGTGGCCGCGGCGCGGCCCCACCGAACCCTCCCCACCCTCGAACGGGCAACCCACCCCCCCGAAGCCACGGATGGCCTTTGATCAGGCGTCTTGGGAGCAGTGGTGTGAGGCCTACACCACGTGGCTCGGGCGGTTCCTAGCCCAGCTTGATGACCCATCGCGGCAGGCCCTCGAGGCCGACCCCGACCTTCGGATTCTTCTGCAAACGCTCGACCGGGTGCAGGCCTCGGATAACCCGCTCGATCCGCGCAAGGCTCTTAACCTTAGCGGGATGATATCGCGTCTGGCCGCCAAACCCCCCGACGACGTCAAGACACCGATGGGGGTTGAAAAGACAAGGCGAGCGTTAGAGGTGATCCGTTCCGTCCAAGAGGGGCTTGCCCAGTGGCCGTTGAGGGTCAAGACCCGGCAGCTCGCGGCGACGTTCCAATCCCTCGGGTGTTCGGGCGTAAGTGCGTACCTGCAATCTCTGGCCGACGGGGTCAACACCGATGCGGATACCGATCTGTATCAAGCGTTGCACCGTGTGTTGAAAGTCGGTGATTCGGTGACCGAGATCGAGGAAAAATGGACCAAGATCGAGACACATCGGTCGATGATCACGGACACGGGTGACCGGATCTTGAGTCAGTTTGGGCCTTGGGTCGAAGACGCTATCCGCTCGGTAGCCGCCGCCCAGCAGCCCGACCTGCCGCGTGTCCGCAAGAAGCTGGTCGAGATCGAAAACCTAAGCCAAGACTTGGCCCACGCGGTCCGCGAAGACTGGCCCTTGGTGGACCAGCCCCTTTTCACCGCCGAATCTCCGGTTTATCAGCAATCCGATCCTACCGTCACAGCCGACCTCTTCGTGCAATGGATCAAAGACCTCAAGCCCTACCGTCGCCCCAAAGGCCGCGATGACCCGCGGATCAAACTTGAGGAACATCTCGCCCGTGTCCGGCGTGAGAACCAGCGTCTAAAAGAACGCCCCGACTATGAACCGGTTGCGGAGCTCGATGAGCGGCTCGATCAAGAAGCAGGCCGGATCCGGCAGCTCGGCGCCCTGCCTTGGATCGCTCGCGACGCGGACAAGATCGAGCAGCAGTCCGCGTCGATCGCCTCACAGCTCAACGCCCTGGAGCGAAAAATCGATCAAGTACTGATCGAGCTGGCTCAAGCCCGGGACGTGTACGTGGCCAAACGCCAGGCCCAGATGACCCTGCCCAACTCGGACCCCGATTCAGACTCCGAGGTGATCAACGCGCACTGGCGGCTACACCGAGACGAGATCATCGCCGCTGAGCCGGACTTTAGCGCCCTGAAGCGTAAAATCGAGAGCCTGATCGCTTACCTGTCCCGGCTGGGCCAGGAATTCTCTCTAGCCCCTCCGCCTCAAGCCCATTCCACGCGCTGGGGCCGGCGTCTGGCCAGGGCCGTGCTGCGGGACCAGCGGGATCAAGCCATAAAGCAGCTGCTCGATCAAACCCGCTGGATCAAGGGCGAGCCGGTCACCGGTCCGTACCTCCAAACCCAGATCGATCAATCCCTGTCCTGGTACCATCAGCAACGCGAAAAGCTAGGATTATTCGTAAGCGATTTTATCACCATCTCGCAGCGGCTAGCCTCGTGCTACGGTTTCACCGAGCGTCCAGACCAACAAGATCGATCGATCAAGGAGCTCTACGAAAAGTGGGCCGCCGATGAATTGTTCTTGCACCCGGCGTCTCAAAAAGCCTTAGCCCCGGTCGTGGACCAGGTCCGTCAGCTCCGAGAGGTCGCGCAAACCAAAGACCGCCAGGTCCTCTGGCAGATCGTTCGGGACAACACCGCTAGGAAATCAGCGGCGTTCTTCGCCGCGTGGTTACGGTTAGATGAATTCGCCTGGCCCACAGACCCGTCGACCCGCTTCGAGGAAATGCTCGACGCTCAAGACCAGATCACGCTCGATCACATTGAGGACGATAAGCGAAAGACAAGACTCCGGGACCAGATGTTCGAGAAGAGCCGCGATCGCTGGGAGAAACACGTCAATAAAACCACCAATCCTACGGATATCGACACCGCCATCGACCATCTCCGCGATTTCGAGGTCTACGTGGACGAGCTCGACCCCCGCAACCGTTTCAACATCTGGCTCTATCAGCTCAAGAAGACCGACCCGCAGTTAGGCGACGATCACCTCCAGCGGGCCGTGGCGAGGTTCCGCAACCAGGTAGCCCAGCTGCCTCCGGCCTTTAACCAACGCAGCGACGTGGCGGCCTGCCTGGAACAATTCAACGAAGTGGTCACCGCTGAGACGTCCGACCGGCGTGGCGATCTTTCACCCGAGGAGATGGGCCCAGCCGCGTCGGTCTCGGCCGAGTCGATCCCTTGGGAGGGATCTTTCAAGGATGAAGGCCAGAGCCTGGTGTATACGTGGAACCACCAGGGTGAGCCTAAGCACGAGATCAAATTTTACCGGATCAACCCCAATTCAACGGGGTCAAGCCCTTTCTTCCTGTGCACGACGGAGGTGTCCGTTGGCTTGTTCACCGATGTGGTCACTGCCACCAGTCGTTGGCCTCAGTTCGCCGAATTGTTGCGAAAATACAAGCGCGAGTCCCCACCCGATGGGCCGTATGTCTGGAAGTGGAGGAAACCATCGGGCAAGAAGCTCAAGGCCAAGAAAAACGATAATTGGTTGTTCGGGGAGTTTGGCAAGAACGAAGACACCTACCCCGCAGATATCAAAGTGGTCAAGCTCGATGACGACCACCCGATGCAGCAGTGCCCCGCCGAGGCGGCGATGTACTTCGCCAGCCTCCTGGGGTGCCAGCTGCCCAGCGTATCGCAGTGGCAGGCGGCTTACCAGGTAGCTTACGACACATACCCGGAGAAATCGCACCCAGGCCCGGGCGCCGCGGCGAGTTCAGGCGGTTCGCCCGACAACCTTCGAGATCGAGCGTGGCTGGCTCAATATGACCACGTGAAGAAGATCAAGGATGACCCCCGATCGCCGCTGTTTCATGTCGCCGACTGGCCCGACCACGGCGTCTTTTGGCCCGACAACCCGGATACCCCACCACGCACCGAGGGCGACGCCCAGGGTTATGAAAAACATCGAGATGACTGTCTATGGTTCTGGGCGGTAGAGACGATCGGGTCGGGCCAACACCTGCGCAACCTCATCGGCAACGTCGCAGAGTTCGTCTTCGATGCGCCCCAAGCTTGGGATAATCTCACGCGGTCGACGTCGATACATCCTTCGGTTTCACAGATCCGCAAACTCGTTTCCTCCCACAGTCACCAGTTGTTTGTGATGGGCGGATCAGCCCTATCACCACCCCAACTCGAGCTCAACGCCGCGTACCCTGTCGATGCGAAAAACGGCCGGTACGGCTTTTCCGACGTCGGCTTCCGATTGGCCTTGATCCCGCCCCATGAATCGATCCAGCAGATGTTCAAGCGGATTGTGATCGTCCAGCCATATCTAACCCCATAGGCTGCTGTGGCGTTCCGTATCGTGGGTCACGGTCGGGCTCAAGATGCCTGGCGGTAGTTTTATAGCCATTGGCGTAAATAATCTTCTTTGACCGATAAGTGTGATTTCTGGCATGGAGGCCAAGGTCATGACCTATTCGATGGACTTGCGGCAGCGGGTGGTCGTGGCGGCGGGGTCGGGTGAACCGATCGCTTCGGTGGCAAAGCGGTTTTCCGTGGCGCGGCCGACGGTGCGCGACTGGCTGGGTCGACATCGACGAGGGGAGTTGTCGCCGGGCGTGCCGGGGCCCAAGGGGCCGGTGAAGCTCACGGCGGCTGATGAGCAGATCTTGCGTGAGAGGGTCGCGGCCCAGCCGGGGATCACGGCCAAGCAGCTGATGCCTCTGCTGAGCGTGCGGGTGGTCGAATCGACGGTGTGCCGGGCGTTGAAGCGTCTGGGGCTATCCTTAAAAAGAAGTCGCTGATCGCCGCCGAACAAGAACGTCCGGACGTGGCTCGACGTCGGCGAAGCTTCATGATCGCCCGGCGGTTCGTGGACCCGGGTTCGTTTGTTTTCCTCGATGAATCCGGGGCCAAGACCAACATGACCCGGCTGTACGGCCGGTCGCCGATCGGCGAGCGCTGCGTGGATCACACCCCGGACGGCCACTGGAAAACCATGACGATGCTCAGTGCCATCCGGCTCGACGGCGTGATCCAAGACGCGACGGTGGTGGTCGACGGTCCGATGGACGCGGCAACGTTCCTGGCTTATACACAGCAGTTCTTGGCCCCGTCGCTGCGGCCCGGGGATGTCGTGGTGATGGACAATCTCTCGTCGCACAAAGGCGCGGGGATCCGTGAGGCGATCGAAGCGGCCGGCGCGGACCTTTGGTACTTGCCGCCTTACTCGCCCGACCTCAACCCGATCGAAAAGCTGTGGAGCAAAGTCAAAGCGTGGCTACGTCGGGTCAGCGCCAAGACGTTCGACGCCTTGAACGACGCCATCGCCGATGCCCTGCGAGCCGTTCACCCCACAGAATGCCCCAACTACTTTCAAGCCTGTGGCTATGGAGAACATTGATGCCAGATGCTCTAGGCCGCGAATCTCCCGAATCGGTAGATCGTGATCGATACGATCAACAGCAACACCAGGATCACATCCAAACCCCAACGGGCCCAGGGCATATGCCGTTGGAGGCTGTCACGTCCACGGATCAGGTACAGGCCTAAGATCGGCACCAGCGCCAGCAGGTACCGGGGCGACCCCCCTCCGGTTGCCGGGATCTTGAGGCAGAAGATCCACAACGACCAGACGGTCCACCACGGCGCCGCCATCAGAAGCAGGTCCCCGTTGAGCGCCGGGCGGCGCAGCGCCGAGGTCCACACGCGGACCATGCCGATCAGGATCACGACGGTGGGCCAAGCGGCCAGCAGCAGCATCAGGCTTTGAGCGAAGTTAGCGACCGTCATCCAATACGCGAAGAAGGTCATCGTCCCGTCAGCCCACAACCCGGCATACGTCCCGTCGAACCAGGAGATGTACTTCCCCCGCGCGGGGCTGTGGAAGAACACCGATCCGAAGTCAACGAAATACCCTAGCGACCGGTACGTCGGGTACTGGACGATCGGGAACGCCTGCCAGTTGCCGTAAAACGGGTCGCCGAATACCGCCACGTTCCTGCCGTAATACCACCCCGAGACCAGCCCCGCGGCCCCAAGATAAACCGCGATCCCAAGCCATTCTCGCCACCGGCTCGACGCCAGCGCCCGAAACCCTAAGACGAGACCCCCCAACCCCAGCGTGATGACCCCCGAGAAACGCGACAGCAACGCCACGCCCACCACCCCGCCCAGCACCGCGTACCGCCCCAACTCAAGCCGCTCACGCGTGGCCCAGACCAGCATCGCCAGCATCGCCGCCGCCTCGACCGCTGCCGATAACGGCTGATTGCTTAACTGTAGATTCGTGGTCAGGGTTAACGGCAAGAATGCGGCCAACCCAGCGACTAACCACTGGGCCGGTGGGTCGTCCGGGGCGTATCGTCTTGCTAACAGCCACGCCACGATGACCACGCCTAGCCCCGTCGCGCACCCCACGAGCTGAGCCGCTTTAATCGCGGCCTCGAAATGGTCGTCGCCCCCCACCAGTTTGTATGCGGCCGCCGCGAGGAAGTAGTACAGAGGCGGCTGATACGCCTGCCACCCGTCGGTGGCCAAGCGTGGCGTCCATGAACCCGCCACCAGCTGGATGTGCTCGGCGTGGCCCTCCCCATCGGGCCCGAGGTGGAACCGGAAGTGATACGCGTTCGAAAGGTGCTGCCAACCCGCGATCGCCAAGATTATCGCCGGGGCCGCGATCCGCAACCAGCGGGGGATCTGCATCGGTTCTCTGACTAATAGCGGTCCCTCACCGCGGCATTGCCGAACCGCCACCCAACCCCCGAGCCCGGCGGTGAACAACAACCAAGCCCCTGCCAGCCATTTGCCCCAGCCCCAAAGTAGTAGTTCCTGGAGCTTGCCGGGGTGAGGCGGCAACTGCCCCGGTGACACGACGGGCAGGTCGACCTCGAACCCGGGCCCAATCGACCCCAACCACTGCCCATTCGTTCGCAACATTTCAGGAGCGACCACCTGTAGCCCCGCGATGCCCTTTTCGTGAGTGACGAGAATACCGATCTCATTCTCACCCACACGCAGGGCTGGTGTGAGGTCGTAGGAAGCCAGGTTTTTCCAGTTATTCCCATCTTGGCTTGGCTGCACTTCGATGCCGTTGACGGTCACGGTCATCGCCTTCAATGCCCTCGCCCGCATCACGAACGACTCGGGTATACGCTCGATCACCCATCGTTGGGTAAATCGCATCGGCTGGATCAAGACTTCTTTCGCGGCGTCCTTGTCGTAACCCGGCTCGCGGGGTACCGCGGGGAAGAATTGCTGATCGGGGTGCAGCGCCCAATCCGCGACCGCCAACGGGACCAGGAACGGGGTTTCGGGGTTAAACAGCGCCTGTTTTACGAACAACCCCGCCGGGGCAAGAACCACCCCGATCAGGACCAGAACCCTGTGGAACCAGACATTCTGTAGCCACGCGACCATACGGCTGCGTGAGTGGTTGGAATCGACGTCACCGTGTGGGTGGACAGTACCGGACGTTTCCATCCATCCAGCTTATCGAAGATCACCGTTGGTGTCGGGTGGGCGTACTCCGCTCAGTCGCAGCCTTCCATCTCGTAAATAAAGTAGCCTTGTTCGGCGATCGTTTGCTGGATCTGATCGGGGGCAGCTTGGGTGTGGCAGAACCGGCACTGGTCACTGGTGAGGGTCTGGGACTCGACGGGTTTGTCGCTTAGATACTCACGGCCGAACGCCAGGACCTTTTCAGGGTCGGTCCCAGCGGGCACGAACACGTCAAAGTGCATCACCCGACCGTCGGTGCGTTTCACGTAAGTGTCATAGACGGCGATCTCCATGCGGATCCTTTCCTTTGTATGGCTGGCGACCCGTCCCTGAGGGTACCACCGATCACGTCAATCTTTCAATTGACATGGCCCGGTCAAACAGTAGATTATGATCTTTATTCTCAATTGCATTTGAACTGGCGTAAAGGGTCACGTTAAGCGTGCAACATAGCGAACTGCCTCAACTGAATAACCCGCAGGGTATTGCAACGGCACCCGCGTCGTTGAAATTAGACCAGCTGCCCACGGGTCGGTGCGGGGTTGTGGTTGACGTGGACGCCCGTGACTCCACCGCCGAACGACTCAAAGCCATGGGGGTTTGTGTGGGGCGCAAGGTCGAGGTGGTCAAGCAGGGCCACCCGTTGATTCTACAGGTGCTGGGGTCGAGGCTGGGGTTATCGTCAAGGCTGGCTCAAGCTGTGACGGTTGAGATCTGCTCCTCGACGGAATGTCGGGTATAACGATACACAACACAGGTTTGGGCCCATGGTAAGGGTTTAGACAATCACAGCCACGCCTACTCAGCTAGACCCCCCCCATGCACCGAGGCGCCCAGGTGTCACCGCCCCGGTCCATGTCGCGGTGATCGGCAACCCCAACGCGGGCAAGACCACCCTGTTCAACGCCTTAACCGGCCTACGGGCCAAGACCGCCAACTTCCCGGGCACCACTGTGGAACGACGCGTGGGCCGGGTCACCCTCGGCGGTCACGCCGTGCAGCTCACCGATCTGCCCGGCCTTTATAGCCTTGCCGCCGCTACCCCGGAAGAGAAGATCGCTCGGAACGTACTGTTAGGACAAATCGCTGCGACGACCGCGGGTAAAAACGACTCGTCCAAGCCTGGAAATCTTCCGGGGCCGGGGGCGACCGGGGTGGTGATCCTGATCCTAGACGCGACCAACCTCGAGCGCAACCTCTATCTCGCTAGCCAAGTCCTTGAGCTGAATCTGCCCACGGTTGTGGCGTTGAACATGACCGACCTAGCTAAACGCCAGGGCATCGAGATCGATGCGGACCAGTTGGGTTGCCAGCTGGGCTGCCCGGTCGTGCCGATCGTGGCGCGCAGCCGTGAGGGGGTCGAACAGCTGCGGTATGAGGTCGAGACCCTGATCGAGCTGCCCTCTGAGGCCGCTGGCAGGCCTCGGCTAAGCCTCGCCAGCGACGACGCGTGTGGCTGCCAGCACGCGGCCCGTTATCAATGGGCCCAGCGGGTCGTCAGCCAGTGCGTCAAGGGCCAATCCATCGCCCAAGCGGCCACGACCGAATCGATCGACCGAGTCCTCACCCACCCAGTGATCGGGGTCGGTGCTTTCCTCGGGGTGATGCTGGGCATGTTCGCGATGATCTTCTGGCTGGCCCAATACCCGATGGAATGGATCGACGGGCTATTTAGCGGTGCCGGGGGGGTGGTGTCGAGTGTCGTTCCAGAAGGCCCCGTGCGCAGCCTGCTGGTTGAGGGCGTCATCGGCGGGGTAGGCGGGATGCTGGTGTTCCTGCCTCAGATCTGCATCTTGTTTTTCTTCTTATCTTTGCTCGAAGACACCGGGTACCTGGCCCGCGCCGCGTTTGTGATGGACCGGGTCATGGGCCGGGTGGGGCTGCCGGGCAAGGCGTTCGTGCCGCTTTTATCGTCGCACGCGTGCGCGATCCCCGGGATCATGGCCACGCGCGTGATTGAGAACCGGCGAGACCGGCTCGTGACGATCCTCGTAGCCCCGCTGATGACGTGTTCTGCCCGCATCCCGGTCTACGCAATGGTCACGGCGTTGCTATTCCCTACCGAGCCGTTCAAGGCGGCGATGCTATTTACCGGGGCCTATTCGCTGGGGATCGTCGCGGCGCTGGCGATGGCGTTTGTATTCAAGCACACGATCTTGAAGGGCCGCAGCGAGCCGCTGGTTTTAGAGCTGCCCAGCTACAAGGTGCCCAGCCTGCGCAACGCCCTGACGACCGCGATCGACCGGGCGATGGTGTTCGTCCGCAAGGCGGGGACGGTGATCCTGGCGATCTCGATCGTCCTGTGGTGGCTGGCGACGTACCCTACGAGCGAGCCCTCGAGTCAAGCGGTTGCCATGCAGGAAGTTGCTGTGGCGATGCAGGAGCAAGGCAACGTCGACGCCGCGGATGAACTTAACGCCCAAGCCGAGCAGATCATCAACCGTCACGCTTTGGCCAATTCGGCGATCGGTCGGTTGGGGCGGGTGATCGAGCCGGCGATCGCACCGCTAGGGTTCGACTGGCAGATCGGGATCGGGCTGATCAGCTCGTTCGCAGCTAGGGAGGTGATCGTCTCGACCCTGGCGGTGGTGTACGGCGTTGGTTCCGACGCGGCCGACGAGAACCCCGACTCGCTTTACGACACGCTGCGGTCCTCGACCCGGTCGGACGGCAGCCCGGTGTTCACCACCGCTACGTGCCTGAGCCTACTGGTATTTTATGTCCTGGCGATGCAATGCCTGCCGACCCAGGCGGTCACGAAGCGTGAGACCAACAGCTGGAAGTGGCCGATCTTCCAGCTTCTGTACATGACCGCGTTGGCGTACACCGCGTCGCTGGTGACCTACCAGCTGGCGATAGCGTTGGGGGTGGGGTGATCGGGACACAAAATTTCAGGGATGCGAACCGCGTATAAAATGGGATCGTATGAGACGATATGCTTCTAGAGTTCGATCGGATCGTTTCTTGGGACTCGGCTGTTGGTAGGGCAGGGACCTCTAATAAACCTCGATTGGGCTTCACGAGATTGGCTGTGGCGGCGGTAGGGCTGAGGTTGATGCATCGGCGGAAAGGGTGATTCAGGGTCCCAGTTTTAATCAGGGTTGCTCGGGAGGTATTATTGTGTCCACTCTACGTTCCATTAGGCGCAGAATCTGTCCCCACGACAGTCAAAACACTCTGCTTCACCGGCGGGAAAAACACCGGTCCCAAGGCGTAATCCGAGCGCAGCGCGGCGCACCGGCGATGGAGGCCCTGGAGCCACGGCTGCTGCTTAGCGGCGCTCACGAGTTCGCGCGGTTCGTCGCGGCTGTCGACAGCCCGGGCGTCGCAGCCGAAATCGTCGTCACGGTTAGTCCCGAAGATTTCGAGCTAAACGGCGGGTCGTCTATTTTGAGTCTCCGCGTCACGGCCGGCGATGGCAGCGGCTTAGACCCCGCCGCGGTGCAGGTGATGGATAGCGGCGGGCAGCTGGTGAAACCCAAAGTCGCACGTGATGATCTCGATGAGTCGAACGATAGCCTGGTCTTGGTCGACCTGGAGTGGGGTCAGTACACGCTGAGCGTTCTCGGGCACGACGGGACGACCGGGTTGTTTGAGTTAGGGGTCGGGCTGGTCGGTGATCTCAACGGGGACCGGGTCACGGATGACGAGGATAAGACCTCCGCAAAACAACTCTTGGGGGCGCGCAAGGCGGACGATGACTACCTCGCCGAAGCCGACGCGGATCTCAACGGGCACATCACGGGTGCGGATTTCTCGCTGTTGGTTCTGAATCAAGGTGACGGCACCAGCCTCGAGCCGTTGGCGCTGACGATCGACTTTACTCACTATCTCCCGCCCCAGACACTCGGGGACAGCAGTTATTCAGCCCCACCCCCGGATCCTCCGGATCCCCCAGATTCCTCGGACTCGCCGGCCTCCCCCACCCCGTCCATGGAGGTTTGGGGTACGACCCTACCGGGGATCGAAGTTTATCTCGATACAGACGAGGACGGGTTCAGTGACGCCACGGCGACGTCGGACGCGGCGGGCAGCTACGGGTTCTTGGTCCCGATGGTCGAATCGGCCGCCCCGATGAGTGTTTTCGTGACCGACGGGTTCGGGCAGGTGCTTACCGCAGCGGTCGGGGCCGCGTCCCAGCCAGGTATCGAGACGTCGGCCCTGTGGGGTTTGTCCGGTGAGCTGTGGGACAACACCGATCCGCTCAACCGGCTGCCGGATTTCTCCTACGCGGGCTACCGGGCTGGGGAGACAAACATCCCGACGATGTTGAATCAGATCAGTGTCTTGTCTTACGGGGCAGACGGGGTCCCGACAGGAGACCCGGTGGCCGACGACGACACAACGGCGTTCCTGGCAGCGATCGCCGATGCGCAGCCGGGCGACGAGATCTTCATCCCTAACGGCACGTACCATATCCGCGATCTGCTGCGGATCGAGGATAAGGGCCACTGGATCTTGAAGGGCGAGAGCATGGACGGGGTGAAAATCTTCATCGATCGCCCCGGCTCCGAGGCGGCTCCGGAATACGACGAGCCGAGGTTCTGGTCGTTTGACGGGGCGTTTTTCTGGGTCGTCGGCTCGAACCCTGCTAATGAGACCACGCTGATGGCGTCGATCGTCTCAGACGCTCCACGCGGGGCCCAGACCCTGACGCTGGACGTGCCGGTGACGGTGGCGCCGGGGCAGTGGATCCAGATCGTGCAGACCGACCCGGACGCGTCGAGCCCAGATGTGGGGACGCTTCAGCGGCGTCTGCACGGGGATTTCCTCGCCGGCGACATCGAGGAGCTGCACGGGGTTCAACTAGTACGTTTCGCGTCGCGGGTCACCGATGTTTCCGGGAACACGATCACGCTCGAACGCCCGTTGCCCGTCGACGTGGACGTGCGTTGGCAGCCGCAGGTGCACCTGCTGGCGCCGACGGTCGAGGAGGTCGGGATCGAGAACATGACGATCGAGTTCGAGCACACGATGTACCCGGGGCACTTCAACGAGCTGGGGTACAACGCGATCATGTACACGGGCACGGTCAATTCTTGGATCCGTAACGTCAAGATCCTCAACGCCGATTACGGGATTTTCTTGCGGGACGGCGCGATGTTCAACACCCTCAACAACATCACGATCGACGTGACCGCCCCCCGTTACCCCGCCGGGGCCCCCACTTTCCAACAGAACAATGGCCACCGCGGCCTGGGGTTCACGCGCAGCCAAGACAACATCATCGCGAATTTCGAGGTGCGTGCCCGTTACATCCACGACCTGAGCATCACGTGGTACGACCGCGGCAACGTGTTCTCCAACGGTTCGGGGCTCGCGATCAATATGGACCATCACCGGGCGGCGCCCTATCAGAATCTTTTTACGGGGATCGACCTCGGCAGCGCTTCACGAGCGTTCCGCAGCGGCGGTTCCCTCAACAGGGGCCCCCATTCCGCGGCGTACAACACGTACTGGAACGTCAGCGGGACGGGCAACTTCCAGAGCATCGACTGCTCATTCGGGGGCGGTCACCTGAACTTCGTCGCCACCGCCAACCCGGGATCGTGCGACGATTATGACTGGTTCACCGATGAAAGCCTGCTCGACCCAAGCCAGCTCATCCCCCAGAACATCCACGAGGCCCAGGCGTACCAACGGCTAGGCGCCCCGGTTTTCCTAGCTGGCGCCGAGTCGCTCGTTCTTGAAGCGGAGCACTTTGACGTGCAGATCGCCGCAGGCGACTCGCGTTGGGAGTTGGCTACGGACGCCAGTGGGTACAGCGGCTCGGGCTATCTGGTCGCCCCCGATGGATCGGGAGACTGCCTCGATCTTCCCTGCCAGGGGTCTGTCGCGGAGCTGCGCTACCAGGTCTATTTTGAAACACCCGGGACGTACGACCTCTGGGTGCGGGGCAACCGAGCGACCCGCCAAGATGATTCATTGCACGTGGGCCTCAACAACGAAGGCTTAGCCTCAGCAGACCGGATCGCGCTGTTTCAAAGCTTCGACAAATGGGTGTGGACCACCAAGACGATGGACCAAGCACCGGACACCGGCCAGCGCCTAAGCGCCAGCATCGACATCCCCAGCGCCGGGGTGCACACCATCAACGTATGGGTCCGCGAGGATGGCTTTAAGTTCGACAAGTTGTACCTAACCCAGGATGGGTCATCGCCCAAGAACGTCCAGACCGTCGAAAGCCTTCGCCGCGACCCGCTGCCCTCGAAGCCGCACACCGGGACGATCGCGCCGGTCGCCGTGGCGGCTACGAGCGATGACGGTCATGTGCCGGCCAATACGCTCGATGGGGACCTGAGCACCCGCTGGTCAGCGTTTGGGGATGGCGAATCGATCATTTTCGACTTGGGCGCCATCTACACGATCGGTGAGGTGCAGATCGCCTGGTTCCTCGGCGATACACGCACCGCCAGCTTCGACGTGTTGACCTCCATCGACGGCGTCAACTACGATCCAGCGTTGTTGAGTATGGAATCCTCGGGGGAATCTCTTGAGCTTGAGTCTTACGTGTTGGGGGTCGCACGCGCCAGCCGGTATGTGAAGATCGTCGGGCATGAGAACAGCAGCAACGGGTGGAACTCCATCACGGAGGTCGCCATCTTGGCCGGTGAGCACCTGGCTTGATACGGTGACCCGTTGACCAGGGCTTAACCGTGCCGCTGTGACCGCTGTGGGGTGTCGGGCTGTTGATGGGCCTTGTCGCCGGGGTACTTGATCCGCCCGTGATAGATGGCACAGACGACCTTCATGATCGCCTGCTCGATCTTGTGCAGCTCCTGGAGGGTGAGGCTGCATTCATCGAACTGCCCGTCCGTGAGCCGCTTGCTGGCCATGGCGTGGACGAGTTGCTCGATCCGGCTGGGGTTGGGGTCATCGAGCGTGCGCGCCGCGCCCTCGACCACGTCACAGAGCATGAGGATCGCGGCCTCTTTGGTCTGCGGCTTGGGCCCGGGGTAGCGGAACTCAAATTCTGATGGGGCGGGTCGGTTCTCGGCCCCGCACTGCTGTTTGGCGGCCTCGTAGAAGTACTCCACGAGGGTCGTGCCGTGGTGAGACTCGATGAAGTGCCGCAGCACGCGGGGCAGGTTGTACTCCCTGGCCAGCTCCATGCCGTCCTTGACGTGGCCCACGATCACCAGCACGCTCATCGCCGGCGACAGCCGGCTGTGACGGTTGGGCCCGCTGCCCTGGTTCTCCACGAAGTACAGCGGCTTGTTGACCTTCCCGATGTCGTGGTACATCGCCCCGACCTTGCACAGCAGGCCATCGGCGCCGATCGTGTCGGCGGCGGCTTCGGCCATATCGGAGATCCGCAGGCTGTGCTGGTACGTGCCCGGGGCGTCCTGGGCCAGGCGCCGAAGCAACGGGTGCGAGGCGTCGATCAGCTCCTTGAGCGTCATCGACGTGGTGACGCTAAAGACCTTCTCGATCCCCGGCAGCACCCCCTGGATGAGGATCCCGCACACGAACCCGGTCACGGCCACGCACATCGCGTCGACCAGGATGCGCACGGTTTCGCCCTCGAGGTGCACCGGGCGCGACGCGAGCCCCACCGCGATCGTCGTTAGCCCCATCGCCAGCCCGCACCACAACCCGACCACGACGAGCTTCGATCGGCTGCGCACGTCCATCAGCTGCCCCGCCGCGACGGCCACGCCGCACATCATGACCACGAACAACCCCGCCGGTAGGTCCAGGCTCACCACCACCGCCAGGGCGTGGATCGCCCCCAGCGCCAGGGCCAAGCGGCGGTCATATGACACGGCCAGGATCATCGCGGTCAGCACGCACGGCAGCACCGCGGTGATGTAAACGAACCGGGGCTGGGCTACGGTCGCCGCCACAGCCAGCAGCTGGCTAAGCAGCAAGAGGCCCGTGATCGTCCCTCCGCGTAGAGGGTTCCGGGCGACACGCTTGTAGTACACGCTCAGGTACGTCCAAACCCCTAGCCCCAAGACGAAGAACACCGCGACGTAGGCGGGGCGGATGAGGTACGTGAGCTTCCAGCCAAGGCTGCGACAATACGCCTGCCGCTCCTCGGCGATCAGCTGCGCGTCGAGGCTCGACAGGACCCGGCCCTCGCCGACCAGGACCGTGCCGACCTCGATGCCGATACGGGCCTCGTTGGCGGGGTCGTTGAACCGTTCAAGCTTGCGGCGGCGGGTCTCTTGCTCGTCGTAGAGGTACGTCGGCTGGGGGTTATCGAGGACCAATTCGACGAACGTGGTCTTGAGGTTGGGGTAGTCGGCCAACCGGTTAGTCAGGATCAGGTTAACGTTCTTTCGGATCGGTTCGAGGTCTTCGGCGACGTTGAAGAGGAACCGGTCTTCACGGATCGTGTCCTCGAGATCGGGGTGTTTGATCATGATCTCGTTGGCCAGGTCCTCGTTGTTGTTCTTCTCGATCGTGGCCCGTTCGTTGCTGATCACCGCGATGCCCATAAAGTTGGCCATGAAATCAAGGATCAGCCGGTCCCACGGGATGGACGAGGCGGCGGTGACGTAACGGCGTAGCTCGCTGAACGCTTTGGGCGACAGGTGTAGCGACTGGCGAGTGGCTTCGGGGATGCTCTCGAAATCGGGGACGTTGTCGTCTAGGCCGATCGACCCCAGGGCGTGGAGCCGGTCGAGCACCTGCTGAAAGTATTCGATATTCGGTACGTAATACGACGCGTGACGGTCTTGGGCGCGTCGCCGCCGTTCGAGGGTCGCCACCGGGTCGACCGACTGGAACTCGACGCGGGAAACGATCGGTTCGGTGACGACTTGGTCGACCTGATACTGGGAAGCGCCGCGGCCGATCAGGGCAATGACGGCCCCGGCTACCGCCAGAAGCAGGATATACCCCAACGTCCACCAGTTCTGGCGATGGGTCCACCACGCCACCCAGTTGTGGCTGGGAGGCAGCAGGTCACGACGCAGCTCTCGCCGGCGGGACATGTGGTTACGGAATAGCGGCATGGATCCGGTTAACTAGATTGAATCGAAGAATCATCACGTTACGCTCTGCTGTGGTCGATCCGGTGTCTTGTGCCCGGTGATCGATGATCCGGGCCCTTGACGGGCGGGCCCGGTCCTTGGTCTTACGGCGGGCCCAGCTGCTCGACGCCGCTTGGGCTTGTTGGCGTGCTCGACGCGTGAGAGGGCTCCTGACCGTAAACCTCGACAATCCGCTGCACCAGGTTATGACGGACAATATCGGTTTGGTTCAGGGCGATGATACCCACCCCGCTCACCCGCCGCAGCCGCCGGGCAGCGTCGACGAGGCCGGATTCCGGGGGTCGGGCAGGTCGATCTGAGAGGTATCGCCCGTGACGATCATCTTGCTGCCCCGCCCTAAACGTGTGAGGAACATGAGCATCTGGGCGCGGGTGGTGTTTTGGGCTTCGTCGAGGATGATCAATGCGTCGTTGAGCGTCCTGCCTCGCATAAACGCCAGGGGGACGATCTCAATCACATCGCAGACCATAAAACGCTGGATCTGCTCGAAATCCATCATGTCGTGCAGGGCGTCGAGCAGCGGCCGCAGGTACGGGTTGACCTTCTCTTGCATGCTCCCAGGCAGGAACCCGAGTTTTTTCGCCCGCCTCGACCGCTGGGCGCACCAGCAGCAGTTTGCGCACGGCGCCGCGTTTGAGCATGTCCACCGCCGCGGCGACAGCGAGGTAGGTCTTGCCCGTACCCGCCGGGCCCACGCAGACCGTCAGGTCATGATCGTAGATCGCCTCAAGGTACCGTTGCTGAGAGGCGGTCAGCGCCCGCACTCGTCGGCCACGGAGGTAGACCTCCAGGCTGTCGCGGCCGTTGCCGTGTTTGGGAGCCGACGACGACTCCGGGGGGTTCGGGTCTGGGGCCCGGTGGTGGCGAGCCTGGTCAATCAACTCCATGACAGTAGACCGGTCCATGGCCAGATCCCGCTTAGCGGCGTCTGCCAGTTGTTCAAGCACGTAGGACGCTTGCTTCACCGCCTGGTCGCCGCCGCTGATCCGTAGGGATCCATCCCGCTCGTAGATGTGGACGCCCATGCTGTCGCGGATCATCTTGAGATTCCGTTCCGCAGACCCGGTTAACGCTAGCCGCTGGTCTCCTAGCGGTAGACGGATGGTGACTTCCAAGCCCGTGAATCCTTTTCCTCGGTTACCTTCGCTAACTAGCTTCCTCTTCAACACAAGATTCTTCGAAGCGGTTTCGATCGGGTCAACCTCGTGGTGTTTCGGGCGCCCATCGGTTCCACCTCGCCGGAGACCGCCCGCCCATTTCGTGATCTATTACGCATCGCGTCGTGTCTTGATATAAATCGGCTAGTCTCAAATAAGCGATAAGTTACTCTTTACCTTTTAGTTATCAATTTCAACATCTTTGGGAATGACTTCCGGGTCACCGGTTAAACTTCCACCGTGCCCCGAGTTCGGCTTTGGTTGTGACGATCAGCTGATTGCCATTGGGCAGGATACGCCGCAACAAACGCCCTTGAGCGTCGTGATGCGACACCTGTTGACCGGACTCGGGACGCAGGCGAGATAAAACCGTGTATCCACCGTCCTGACCCTTTATAGTACGTTCGGTCCGGTAAGTTATTTTATGGCTGTTCGGATTATAGACATAAAATCCTAACATTCTAGATTTACTGGATTCTCCAGACTCATTAGCAGATTTAACTTCAGCTTGTGAAGGTCTTAATAACTGGGGCGTGAGGAACGCGTGGACCTGCGATAGGTAGCCGACCGGTGGCCGGTCCCACGCAAGCTTGTGGATCCCCGAAGGCCCCTCCCGGCTGACCGTAATCCGGTTCAGGTATCGCATCCCGGTTTCGGCCCAGGAGGCCTGCGTTAGGCCGGCGCGGGTCTGTTTCTTAGCGTCCAGATCGGGTGGATCATTTTTTGGACGCACCGTGGCCCGGATCGACCATTCCTCGTACCGATCGTCGTTAGAACAGAAGAAGCTGCTGATCATGTCGTGGGCCAGGTCACCAATCAGCATGCGTGATTGGAGATCGACCCGAAGCCCGTCGTATTCCATCCGGGTGTCTTCATACTGGCTAACCCGCATGTACCCGACGTCTTGATCGTTTTCCACCACCCGATACCACCGTTCCGGGCCCAGCACCGCCCGCCACCGACCGGGGTCCACCGATTCGAGCCACTCCTGTCCGCGGCGCAACCGCTCCTGGCGGCGTTGGTGAAGCCGCTGGGGGTCTTCGCACTCGACACTGGTCACCACCGATTCAAACAACCCGGCTAACGGGCCCCAATCGTGCTGGGCCGCTTCGATCTCCAGCATCACAAACACCCGCCCGTGGATCTGCACAAACGCCTGGCCGACCACCCACGCGCCTCGTGGGTCCGGGACGCGGAAGTACACCGCCCCGGCGGGTTTCTCCCCAGCCAGCAGGTGCTTGTTGTCGAGGATCACCGCCGACGGGTAAACGCTGGCGAACTGCTGGATCGCTTCGTCGATCATCTCGACGATCCCCAGGCGGTCTTGGGGTTTCTTGATCGACACCTCCATCGTGTAGCCGGAGTCCCCCACGAACCGGGCGATCACGTCCCCCGAAACCGACGGCCGCAGACGGGCTGAGGACGGCGCCACCAGCGACACCCCGTAGGAATGCTCCCGCCAGCGCTGGGGGCCCAGCTGGGCGGGGTCGTCGGCGGCTTGCGACCGCCACGCGGGCACCAGCACCGTCAGCGCCATGACCAAGACCGGCCAAGCCCCGATACCCGCATTGACCCGGGCCGGGTCACGCCTGATCAGGGGATGAGCGGCCTTCATCGGGATCCGTGGGTCCATGCGTCTAGGGTCTCAAGGTTCAGTTTTTTCGCGGATCCGGCGGGCTGGACCGGTCGCTTGCTTAGGGGCCCGATACCGGGGGGTGAGCTCTCGTGTGGCGGGTCAAAAAATCTGCCTTCTCGCGGCCGTCCTCTCATTCATTCTATACGCATCGCGTACAAAGTACCGCGTCGGGGATGAGTTTGACCCAGAGCGGTCTTTGGATACGCGACGCGTGTACCCGTTCACCGCGTCCCCGCCCGATCGGCTCACGCCCGCGGACCTTTCGATCACCGCGCTAGAGAGGATCTCTTGAAGCAGCTGGTCGTCGCGGACCACCGTCGCGAGGTTCAACGAGCCTTGATCAAGCATATGATGGAGGTAGACCACCCAATACTGGTGGCCGTCCTCCGTCAGTACCGCCACCAGGTGCAGGGCCACCCCGGCTGACGATCGGGTCAGCCCTCTGTACCTGGCTCCGATGAAACCCCCGACACGGAACCGCAAGATCCCGCTGTTCTGCTGCCAGCGGTCGATCGGTTGGCCTTCGAGCAGCAGGCGCGTCACCGGCGCGAGCATTGATTCGGGCCTGTGTGCCTGCGACGTGACGACCGCGCCCAGCACCACATGTCGACTCTGTTGCGAGGGGTCGGTGTACCGGGCCACCGATCGGATCTGGCCGTTCTCTAAACTCGACGGCTGGCGTTGCCAAAACGGGGGCAACGAGAATGCCAACCCCTCGACGCGTGCCAGCGTGGGGTGTTGGGTCCGTGCCACGGCCAGCAGGTACGCCCCGCCTAAGGAAAGCGCCAACGTAACTGCCATCACCGCGGTGACGGCTACCGACCTCAAGGATTCGGACTGTACGAGTGATTGGCGACGCATCCGCAGATAGTATCTCAGGTGACCCGCGATGCCACCATGAAGCCTATCGGTCAAACCGGTGGGGCCAGGAGACAACGCCGAACTTTCGAGTGAACGGTGGGGTGGATACCGGTACCCACCACTCCATACCGATTATTCTTCGGGGGGTGTAGGAGGCGTACCCGCGGCGCTAGGCACGGCTTGGGCGGCTGACGGTGACGGCGGCGGGGGGCTGGCCGATTGGGGTTGCTTATCAGGAGGCGACTCTGACTTCGTGGTCCTCGACCGCTGATCGGGCACCAGCACCATCGTCATCCTCCTGCCGGAGATCCTTGGCTCGATCTCGACACGGCTTAGCGACGCCAGGCGCTCACGCACGGTCTGGAGCGTCCTCATCCCCAGCTCTTTGTGAGCCATCTCCCGGCCGCGGAACTGGAGGGTGAACTGGACCTTGTCGCCTTCGGTGAGAAACTGGCGGGCTTTCTCGGTCTTGATGTTCAGGTCGTGCTCGTCGATCTTAGGGCGCAGGCGGACTTCTTTGAGCTCACTTTGTTTGCTGTGGCTTCGGGCCTTCTGTTCTTTCTTGCGCTGCTGGTACTTCCACTTCCCGTAGTCCATGACCCGGCACACCGGCGGATCGGCGTTGCCCGAGACCTCGACCAGGTCCAGCCCAGCGGCGATGGCGCGGCGCAGGGCCTCGTCGAGCTCGACCACCCCGATCTGCTGGTTTTCTTCGTCGATCAGCCGAACAGGTGAAGTGCGGATTTGATGGTTGACACGCAGCTGTTTACCGGTGTCTCGGGGCTGGGGCCGGAATCGTCCTCTAGCGATGGCAAAATCTCCATACACGCCCTATAAACGGACATAAGGACATCACCGGTCTCTGGCTGTAACCAGACATTCACCCCGTGTTCGGCATGTCCCATGCGTTAAAAGGCGTATGAACAAGTTATTGAGGCCCATTTGCGGGGCGAATCTAAACAGGGACCCTATAATCCCTTCTATCGTCAAGTTACACGCAAACCATGGGTTGTGCAAGACCCGTCGAACCCAAAAATGTCCGTTTTCATCCGGGATCGGCATCGACGCATCGCGTATCAAAACGCCGCGTCGGGCACGCGTTTGACTCCCTAGAATCTTCTCGTCACATCGAAGTGGTGTTCAACCAAACCTTGAAGCCCTTTAGCTTCGGGCGGGCCCGTCCGAAGAGGCATCATCATTATTGGACGACGGTCTATCCCGGTGTGTGCTTGATGAACGCCGTCACGGGTTAAAGCAGCAGCTCCCCGATCTGCACCGCGTTCAGCGCCGCGCCCTTGCGCAGCTGATCGCCGCACACGAACATCGCCAACCCGCAGCCGGGCTGGCCGTTGTGACTGATGTCGCGTCGTAACCGGCCCACGTAGATGTCGTCGCGACCGGCCGCGTCGAGCGGCGTGGGGAACCGGTTGGCTGACCGGTCGTCGATCACGGTCACGCCCGTGGATTTAGCCAGCAGCTGCCGCGCCTCGTCTTCTTCGAGTGGGTTTTCGAGGGTGAGATTGATACTTTCGGCGTGCGCCCGCATCACCGGCACACGTACACATGTGGCGCAGACCGGGACCTGCTCTCCAGGGCCGGTCTGGTTCCAGATTTTGTGCGTCTCGCCGACCATCTTCATCTCCTCGGTGTTGTACCCGTTGTCCCCGACCGCGGAGTTGTGGCTGAACAGGTTAAACGCGTACTGCTGATCGAAGATGTTGCACGTGGGTGGTTGGCCCTCGAGGACCTCACGGGTCTGCTTTTCGAGTTCGGCCATGGCCTCGGCCCCGGCGCCGCTGGCGGCCTGGTAGGTGCTGACCACGATCCGCTTGACCCCGGCGGCGCGGTGCAGAGGGGTGACCGGCACCAGCATGATGATCGTCGAGCAGTTGGGGTTGGCGATGATCGCGCCCTTGGACCCATTAGACCCGCCAATTTGGATCCCCTCGACCGCTTCGGGGTTGACCTCGGGCACGACCAGGGGCACGCCGTCGGTCATCCGGAACGCTGAGCTGTTGTCGATCACCACCGCCCCGGCATCGGCGGCGATCGGCGCGAACTTCTTGCTGATCGACCCGCCAGCGCTAAAAAACGCGACGTCGATCCCCTCGAAGCTGTCTTCGGTTAGCTCCTCTACGGTGTGGGCGAGGCCTTTGAACTCGATTGTCTTGCCGGCGCTACGGGCACTAGCCAGCAGCCGCAGCTGCCCGATCGGGAAATCGCGTTGGTCCAAAACCGCCAGGAATTCCTGACCCACGGCGCCCGTGGCCCCGACGATCGCGACGGTTGGTTGTTGGTTCGGTGAACGGTTCACGGTATCGGTTCCTTGGTTTCTCGTATCTCGTATTCACGGCCAAAAGACCAAAAGAACAGCATTATACCCGCGTTCGAACCCGCTGCTGGCGGGTCATCCAAAACTGATTATCGGGTGAGGCGCGGATGGGACACCCGCGTGTTAAGCCAGTGCCCTTGAAAGATCGTGGCCGCTGGTAACGATCACGGGAAACGTGTTACTGGATCCCCAGCTCTCGGCCGTCGAGGAATTTGTAAGTCCCCGCCGGTCTCCTGGCTGATAAGCTTCATCGTCGGGGTCATCCCGATCCGCGCTAGGCGGTCGTGGTAGAGGAACTGGATGGTGTTGATCTTGGTGTGCCCGGTATTGGCCGCCGGCGATCTTGCCGAGCAGGTCCTTCTGGTCGATCTCGTGCTCCCGCTGGCCGGTGATGTCGTCGGACAAACAGAAAGACCATGTCCGGCTTGTACCGCAGGGCCAGGTGGATCGCCCGCATCGGGTTTGAGCTGCCGGTGGGGATGATGTGGCCGCTGTCGGTGGCCATCCACATGAACGACCCGCTGCTTCGTAGCCCGATCGGCGGGCTTCAACCCGGCGGGCTGGGCCTCGATCGTCTTGTCGTCTTGATAAAAGATGACCGTGAACGACTGGTCGTCGCTTAGCTGCATGACCGAGGTCTGGAGCTGATCGATGACCAGGGGCAGGGTGTCGATCAAGGAGCCCGAGGCGTCGATCACGTAAACGACCTTTTTGACCCCCGGCAGCTGACCAGCGGGCGGGCCGAAGATCGTGTCCCCGCCGGGGGTCACGTCCGTGAGCCCATCGGGCAGCCCCCCGCCCCACAGGGCTCCGAACACCCCGGTTTCGAGCACCGGCTGATCGGTCGGGTGGGGGTTGAGGATCTGACGGGGATCGAGGGTATCAGCCCGCGGGGCGGGTCGTTTGACATCGTCTTGGAGCTTGGGGTCCCTAGGCCGGGGTTCGACGACGGTATTGAGCTCCAGCGGCGGGGCGTCCTGGAGGGTCACCGTGGGCGTGGGCAGGTCGTCGACCTCTTCGAGGGTGGTCGTCGACCAGACCACCGCGATCGCCACCAAGACCAGGGCCACGTGGATCAGGATCGATAGCCCCCAGGGCAGGAGGCGGGACAAGGTTTCTTCGATTTCATCTTGAACGCTCGCGACGGGGGCGGGGGCTTCATGACGGTCTTGGGGGTCGTCACCGCGGCCATGGGGGGGCTTAGACGGTTGGGTGGATTGCGAAAAATGTAGTCCCATCAACACGTTGCGCTCCTTAACGCGTCCTTCCAGGCCGGCGTTGCCCTTCATAGGACGCGATTTATTATAGGCTCGTTAAATGAGGATGAGCCTTGGTTTTATCAATCAGTGGGCAGAGCTTGCATCGGTCTATTCATAACTAACCCTCAAATTCTGGCTTGGGCAAGCCCATGGGCGCAAGACGGGTCTATTCTCGTTAAAGATCATTGTTGAAGGCAGACAACGCGGCGCAAACCTCTTCTTCTTGGTTAACCCCCCTGCCCCTGGTTAACCCCCCTGCCCCTGTTGTGGAATCCCAACGCCCCATCGGGACGCTTTCGTCGTTGCGTTTCAGTGAATGAACCGCGGCGGCGTGAGGGGGGGATACTCGACCCGATTTGAGGCTAATTTTTTTTAAATCGGGTTGGCGCAAGAAATCTCGATTTCATGGGTATCTCTGAATAGTCAGGTCATCAATCGATTCAATCAACAAGACGGAGCCGTTTTCTTGGCAAACGTCCCGATAAATACGCATTTGGGTGGGCTGTGTTGTGATAAACAAAATCAAGGATGATGGATAGGCTCAATTAGTCTCTTATTCCGGGAGGCCCCATAAACAGGATGATTTTCGACGATCGCCTCGATCGCATATCGCGGCAGAGTATGCGTCTCATCGGCGTGTTCGTTGGCACCAGGGTTTTCTCACAATAACGGAAGGTGCCGTCCATCGCCTTCCTTAAAGACAGTCAAGTCAGCGAGGACACGTGTTCTCGCGAAGGGTTGTTAACCTCATTTTTTTCGGAAAGGGTTTCACTATGTCGGAATCGAAACGCACACGATCGAGAAATAGTTGGCGAAGGATGCTATGGAGCGGTCTGAACAAGAGGCGTGCCAGGAAGTTAGGGGCGGCCTCATCCACGTATGACCCGATGGTGATGGAAATGCTCGAAGGCCGGGTGTTGATGTCATCCGTCGCGCTATCTGCAGCCAGCGACCCGATCCTGAACGAAACCGAGGTCTCCGCTTCGGTCGCGTCTTTTTCCGAGCCTCAAAGCGAGGGGGAAGACGACCGTGTGGAGATCCCCGCAGAGCTTAACGAGGTGCTGCAATCCATGACTCGCAACCACTCATCGGACTTCAGCGGGGGTTCGGGCTGGGGCTCGAGCTTCTACGCTACCTCGATCGCGTTTGGGGACGTTGACGGGGACGGGAGAGATGAAGTGGGCGTCACCCGCAAGGCCAGTGTCAACGGCCGGTTCTTTATCTTCGACGACGCCAACGCGGGCTATGCCCTGCTCCACAGCGGCGGCGCGGGCTGGGGTTCGGGCTTTTATGCCACTGACATCGCGTTCGGGGACGTCGATGGGGACGGTCGTGACGAGGTCGGGGTGACCCGCAAGGCCAGTGTCAACGGTCGGTTCTTTATCCTTGAAGACGCCCTTTCGGGCTTCTTTAACCTCCACAGCGGTGGTTCGGGCTGGGGCTCAGGCTTCCATGCCACCGCGATCGCGTTTGGGGACGTCGACGGTGACGGCCGCGACGAGGTGGGTGTAACCCGCCAGGCCAGTACCAACGGCCGGTTCTTCATCCTCGAAGACGAGTTCTCGGGCTTTAGCACCATCCACAGCGGTGGTTCGGGCTGGGGCTCGGGCTTTTATGCCACCGACATCGCGTTCGGGGACGTCGACGGGGACGGGAGAGATGAAGTGGGCGTAACCCGCAAGGCCAGTGTCAACGGCCGGTTCTTTATCCTCGAAGACGAGCTCTCGGGCTTTAGCACACTCCACAGCGGCGGCTCGGGCTGGGGCTCAGGCTTCTACGCGACCGGGATCGCGTTTGGGGACGTCGATGGCGACGGCCGCGACGAGATCGGGGTCAGCCGCAAGGCCAGCGTCAACGGTCGGTTCTTTATCCTCGAAGACGAGTTTTCGGGCTTTGGCACGATCCACAGCGGCGGCTCGGGCTGGGGGTCAGGCTACTACGCGACCGGGATCGCGTTCGGGGACGTCGATGGCGACGGCCGCGACGAGATCGGGGTCAGCCGCCTGGCCGGTGGCAACGGGCGGTACTTCATCGTCGAAGACGAGCTTGCAAGCTTTCAGACGATCCACAGCGGCGGTGCCGGCTGGGGTTCGAGTTTCTATGCCACCGCGATCGCCTTCGGGGATGTCGATGGCGATGGGCGTGACGAAGGCGGCGTGAGTCGCAAGGCCAGCGTGAACGGCCGGTTCTTTATCTTCGAAGACGAGTTCGGGGGTTTTTAGTTAAGACGCCCGACCCTTGACGGGCCGGACCGGGGCTGAGGCTTGCCTGCGGTGTCGATCGTGTCCATGAATACCGATCACCGTGGTCATGAACGAGATCCGGGTGGTGGACCGGTAGGCCAGTGGTAATGCTCGGATCTTCGTGAGGGGCCGTCCTTAAGGAACCGCTTCCTACACGAGCTAGCCTCGGCCTAGACCTGTGAAAAACAAACGGCCGCCTTGCTTATCGCGAGGCGGCCGTTGTATTTAGTTTCGCCCAGGGTTGACGGGCGGTGTCCGTCCGACGCATCCTGGTTTACGGTTTACCCGTGCGAATGGTCCTCATCGTGTGAGTGGTCATGACCGCTGCTGGACTTGCAGCAGTCGCCTTCGCCGGGGTTTTCCTCGCCTTCACAGCACGTGGGGGTCTCCTGTTCTACTTTCTTGCAGCAAGAGTCTCCCTCGCCGCAGCAGTCAGACCCGCCATCCGCCCAGGTCGTGGTGGCCCACATGCCCATCACCGCAATCGTCATCATCGCCATCAACTTCATTTTCATCGGAAGGACTCCTTTGATTAGAGGATAGTAAACTTCTATATTAAATCGCCTCAGAACGTCTTAGGCAAGTCCATCGAGCCTCTTTCATCTCGGCTCACGTCGCGGACGGTCGCGTCCTCCCTTTTTACGGGACCGGGTTTAAACTTCTCGAACCGGTGCGATAGCCCATCATGGGCCGAGGCATCCAGAGGAGTCTCTATGTTAGACCCGCTGAAGTCATTTATACCGATCCCAGATGAAAATACGGCGTGAATCGTGTACGCGGCGGGGAAACCTTCGGTGTCCAACGCATACTCGACACGGTACTCTGATATGTGATGCGTGTTACGCGCGGATTGCTTCGCAGCAAAGGGTCTCCTACTATCAATCGGGGATAGATCCCATACTTACCGCGCGATAAAGGAATTATCATGACACCCACCCACTTGGAATCCAAAGTGGTCCGACCGATCCCCGACGTCCAGGCTAGCGTGGACACGCGCCGGGTGCCGATCGATAAGGTCGGGGTCAAAAACATCACCTACCCGATCACGCTCCACTGCCCAGCCACCGGGGGCCAGCAGCACACGGTAGCGCATGTGAACATGTACGTGGGCCTGCCGCACTACCAGAAGGGCACGCACATGAGCCGGTTTCTGGAGGTGCTCAACCGCCACCACGGGGAGATCCGCTCCGACCAGGTCATGAGCGTCTGCCACGACATGCGCGACCGCCTCGAAGCCGCCGAGGCCCACCTCGAGCTGGCGTTCCCCTACTTTATCCACAAGAAAGCCCCGGTCACCAAGGCCGACGGGATGCTCGACATCCAGGTCACCTTCGAGTGCACCTGCAACGGGGCGGATGACTTCGTGCTGGGGATCAAGGTCCCGGCCACGAGTCTGTGCCCCTGCTCCAAGGAGATCGCCCGGTACGGGGCCCACAACCAGCGTTGCGAGATGCAGGTGCGCGTGCGGTTCTCCCACGGCCAGTCGATGTGGATCGAGGAGCTATTCGATATGGTCGAGCAGGCCGCCAGCTGCCCGGTGTACGCGGTGCTCAAGCGGCCCGATGAGAAGTACGTCACCGAGGCCGCGTACGACAATCCGAAGTTCGTCGAGGACATCGTGCGTGACCTGTCACTGAGCCTCGACCACGAAGACCGCATCGCGTGGTACCAGGTCACCAGCGAGAACTTCGAGTCGATCCACAACCATAACGCGTACGCGTTTATCGAGAAGGACAAGCGGGGGTAACCCCGGCCGGTCTGTCAATCAAAATCAGGGATCATGGTGAACCCGCTCTTGAGATATTGCACCACCGCTGGGGCGGTGTAGAGCGTTATCCAACGATCGGAGGACTGTTGAACCGCTTCGGCTATGAATGCCTCGAGCGTCGGCGGGTTGCCCAGGGCCGCGTTGTAGCTAGCGACCGTCCGTGACGCATCGAAGTACTGGCTGGGCTCGAGCTCGATCATGTTGCTCTCAACCTGGACGTCCGGGTTCAGTGCGTCTTCATTATAGATCAGGGGTAGATTCGACAGCATCGGCCAATCGTGGACGACGTTGAGGTGGACCTCCACGTTCTTGTGCGGCAGGTCTTCGACGATGATCGCGGGGTTGCCTTTCTCGAACGGCCGGTGCATAAAGTAATTATCCTTGATCACGGCTCGGTCCACGCTCCTGACCACCAATCCGACTGAGTTTAAGGTGCCGTTGATTACCCGGCCCAAACCGTCACATACGTTTTTATGAATCAACAGGTCCTTGGTGGTGAATTCCAACTGGTTATTGCCACTCACCGCGATGCCCAGCGCATTATTGATGATCAGGTTGTTATGGATCTCCAAACCTTCGAACCCCAGTGTCTGATCGCTGGCGATTTTCAACCCCAACAGCGACCCGCGGGTGAGGATATTGGCACGCACGGTGGCTCGCGTGCACTCGACGAGATAGATGTTGTGATTGAACACCGTCGGTTCGGCGCCGTTGACGGACCCGTGCCACCCGTTGTGGTCGCAGACGTTTTCCTCAACCAGCAGGTCCGTCACCCGCCGCGCGAACATACCCTGGGAGTGGCTCTGAGTTGAATACGAATCGGTGATCACGTTGCGTCGCACACGGATATTTTGAAGGGGTAGATCTGTTTCGAGATTATTGGGGCGCATCACCAGCAGGTTGTCCTTAAAGAAACGAAACCGGCAGTCTTCGATCAGGATGTTGCTGCCGGTGCTGAGCACCCACAGCCCCATCGGCGTGGTGGCGGTCGCAGTGCTGTTGAAGGTCGGAGACTGGGGGTCACGCTGATCGGCGTAGAAGTCCAACCCGACGACAGCGAGGTGATGGATCCCTACCGCATGATTTTTGGTGGTGAATCCCAACGTCATATTCCTGGTGCCTGGCCTGATCTGAGGCCGCGAGCCCGACCCATAGCTGGCGATGATCATCGGCTCGTCGATCCCGCGACCGCTTTTCATCCACCAACTGTCAAAAGGCTGAGTCCACACGTCACCCCGCTTGAGCAACAGCCGGTCCGGGAAGCCGTCACGCATCAGATCGTACCCCTTGCCGAGGCTCTGGACCGGGGTCTCGGGTGACAAGCCGGAGTTCTCATCATCGCCTTGCGAATTGCTCACGTAGACCGTCAAGCCGTCACCGGACGGCGCCAGGACGGTCCATCCGCTCTCGTCGAGCTCGCCGATCTTTTGACCGTCGTACCCGGGTTGGAATTCGACCGGGTCCGACGTTGTAGAAGTTGTGTCATCAGACTCGGTCTGCGTATCGGGCGGGGTGGGATCATCGGCTGTCGTGTCATCGGTGTTATTGGTTTCGGACGAATCGTCGGTGGGGGCGTCTGGCCCGTCGTCCTGAGGCGGATCGGTCTTGTCCGATTTTGAGTTGCGGCGGGTTTGACGCGCCAACTTGACCGAGGACCGAACGCTGCTCATCTCCTGCTGGTAAGCTATCGCCGTGGACCGGCGGGCATCGATCTTGGCGCGGCGGAAAGCCTGATTATCCGTACTGTCCACCTGTCCGTCCTCATTGAAATCGGCCGCGGCGGGAACCTGATCGATGGCCTGGTTGATTAAGGCCACCCGGAAGGCTCGGGCGTCGAGCCGGTCGAAAACCCCGTCCCCGTTGAAGTCTCCGAGGGTCAGCAGGTCGTCCGATGAAAGGCCTGCCTCCTGGCGGTACTGGTCTCCGTCGTAATACGCTTGGGCAAACGCCGCGAGGTCGTCTTGGTTGAATCCACCGTCTTGGTTAAAGTCACCCTTAATCAGATCCGCGGCCGCCACCGGGACCAGCCACAGGGCTAGACACACAATCAGAAACCAGTAGGCATACCGCTCACAGCGCATTACAGGTGGATGGGACATTTCGTTCTTCTCCGCGACAAATATCGATCAGGTGGGTTAGATGAAACGATCACTGAGTGGGGCTCGACCCTCCGATAAAAATATAATTAGGGACCCATGGACGCCATCATGATGCGTAAGTTTCCTGCCCGGTAGTGTTTGACCAGCTATTAAATCAGGCTCAACCGACACGACCCATCTTTTCGTGAGCAGTTTTCTGTTGACGATTCCGCATCACCGCTGTGACCGGGCTTCACCATGAATCAGCCGCTAGACTGTCACCCCACGATTGGCTCATGAGTCGTGTTTGGCTTGCCATCCTGGATCGTAAGATCAACCGTCGATCAGGTCCGTCCAGACTCCGGCGCTCCGGTCGCTAACAAGATACCGGTTGAGTATTTCCCCGGATCGGTCATGCCGCCTATTGGGAGTGTCGATAAATCATCATGAGCCGGTCCAGGCGGCTCAACTAGGGGAAACAGTGGGCACCCGTGGGGCCAAAATCGGCGGGGTTTGCCTTCACCTTATTCTCACAGCTCTCTCCAAGGAGTCTATACGGCGTGTTGTGGAAACGACGAGTATCGGTTAGCGAGCGCCGCGCTCATCCACGGATCGCTCCGCCTGGGCTGATCCGCATCGACCACGAAAACCCCGGAACGAGCATCCCCAACGCTCAGATCCTCGACATATCTCGTGGCGGGGTAGCGTTGCGTTGCCAACAATGGATCGAGCCCGGTGAACGACTCGTCTTTGCTACCATCGATGGCCTGCCGCCTGTGCTGTGTGAGGTTCTTGAGTGCAAGAACCTCGACAACGGGTGGTTTCGTGTGCGCTGCCGTTGCGTGCTCGGTGGGTTTAGCCTGCCCCGGTAATCCAGCCCTCGGGGATATCTCAATCACCAAATCGACTTCGCATGACTTTCTGTGCACATTTACGTCATGTTGTGAAGAGCCAGTCCCGATATTTATAGTCGCCAGTGATGAAAAAATCAAGTCTAAAAAAGCCTAGAGGTCGATCCGTCAGGGCGATCTGATTGGGATTTGAAGACTCGTGCGTGGCCCGCTGAGCCAGACAAAACGGTCATCGACGAGATTTGATTGGTGTCACCGCATTCTTCAACCGTATTCCAAACGAGATCGCCCTATCAATGCGTGAAGGTCAACCAACTTTGGAGCAGTGACCGGGACGGGGGCTACGTCCATCACGCCGTGGTGGGATGAGCATGCCCTAAATCAGCGGGTTCGTGGCACACCCATGGACCTCCAAAACGAGTTTTCCGATAGGGTCTAAAACCTCACTTCCAACCCGACGCGGATATTATGAGCCAGATACTCCGCCCGCCCCAGTTCGGTGCTGTAGTCGACGTACCAGCTGAGGCTGTCTTGGGTGACGACCGTCACGCCGGCACCAAGGATCGCTGAGTGCTGCCCGATGTCGGTTGTCTCGAACCCAAACGACCCCCCAGCCCCACCCGCGAAACGGGCGGTCACGGAGCGGCTCTGGTCCTCGGCCTCGTTCTGGTACATCGCCCGTAATTGCGGGATCACCACCGTGTCGCCGATCTGGTACTGACCCGCCAGCCGCGCCCCGGCCCGGGTGCGTAGCGAATGCGCAGTCTGGTCATCGACGTCCAGGTTCAGCGACCCGGCGCCCGATTCCGTATAGCTGTCGATGGCCAGCCGGCTGTAAAGCACGGACACAATCGGGCTTACGCTCCACCGTGTATCCCGTACCGGCAGGCTCACGCCCAGGTCGAACGACGCATCGAGCTGGAAGCCGTCGGTGTCCGCCTCTGCCGTGCGGTTGAGTCCGCCCACGAAAATCCTGCGTTCGAAATCGTAGGCATGATACCCACCCCCGATGAACCCGTTAAGGAACACCGTCCCGCGACCCAGTTTCCCGAATACAGAGCTGTATAGCCCGAACCGCACGCTGTTGATATCGAGATCCCCGCCGTCTCGGTCGACGTCCACTTTCGAGTGGTCGTACCCGAGCATCACCCCGCCGACCATATGCTTGTTTAGCCGCTGATCGGCCCCGATCGTGAACTGGCCAGCGAAGAAGTTGTACCCGCGCTGGTCCGGGCTGCTGTCGACGTTACCGAACGTCCCGGCCCCAGCGACGAAGAAATTAAACGCGTCCCCGTCGTCATGGTGCTGGGCAGGGGGGTAGAACGCATCGTCCCCATAGTCGTCATGGTCATCGTCGTAGCCCTCATAAATCCCCTCGTTCTGAGCCAGGGCGATGAACGCCAAGTCCTGCTGGGGGTCGTTCCCGACGCTGGCCAGGCGGACGTTGCGCCCACTCGAGCCCGAGAACCCCTGCCGCACCTCCGCTAGCCGGCTGGCGATATTGCCCGTGTGCAGCGACGTCGCGTTAAAGCTCACGCTCGAGACCGCGCCCAGCTCCTCGGGGACCATATGGTCTAGCGCCAGCCGCAGCTGGGGATCGCTCAATTGATCCAGGGCATCGATGACGTCCAACTGGTCACCTTCCGCGGTGGGCCGGGCCGCATCGAGCACCCTCGCCACCGCTCGCTGGTTCGGCGACGCAGCGGTCGCTGCGTACGGGACCCCCAAGACCGAAACGATCACGCGATCGCCATCAACGGAGACGTCGACGTCAAAAATCGGGGGCGAGACCTGCTGATCATCAAACTCTCCGCTGACCCCTCCATCCGCGGTGATGATCGTGAACGCGTCGGGGTTCCTCGGCGAGTAGCCCGCTGCGGGCCTGACAAAAAGGGTCCCACCGAGATCCGCCTGGCCGGTTACGTCATAGACGTCGTGTTCGTTGTTGGAAACGATATCCACAACCATGAAAGACTGGCTATCTAGCGTTAGATCGCCGTTGACGTTCAACGTGCCCACCGTGCCCGCCGCCGCGCCCGTGTCATTGATGGCGAACCCCACCCCGGCGTCGAGCACGCCGCCCGTGCTGTGAACGCTGCCGCCGATCGTCCCGTCCCGCCCGGCAAGGGTTGCAAAGTTGGTCACCAGCGCGTCGCCGGCGATCGCGCCGCTGACGATCAACGTCCCCGCGTTGACCACGGTATCGTTCGTATACGTGTTCGTGTTACTGAGCACCAGCGACCCGTTGCCCGCCTTGATCAACCCCCCGCTACCGCTTAGCACGCCGGAAAACTCCGTGTTGGCGGTGCTGTCCACGGTTACGGTACGGTTGCCGTTGAGGGTCAGGTTGCTAGCGAGGTTCAGGTCCTCGTCCCCTGTTACCCCGAAGTTCCCGTTGAGAATGATCGGGTTCGTGACCGTCCTGGGCCCACCAATCGCCTGAAAGTTACCCCCCAGGATCGTGATCGACCCCCCGACCGCGTCGTCGCTGCTGATCGCCAGCGTGCCGGTATCCTCCAGCAGGACATCGCCCGGGATCGAGCCGTGGGCCTGACCGTCTGTCGAGGGCGCCAGCGCCAGCGTCCCGGCGCTGACCGTCGTCGTGCCGGTATAGGTATTGACACCGGTCAACGTGAGGGCCCCGTCCCCCAGCTTCGTTAAGCCAAAGCCGCCCTCGATGACGCGATCGATCTGGGCGTTGGTGGCCGCCTCTACCGTGATAGCCCGGTCGTCGGTCAGCACCAGGTTCACCGGTGCCGCGGCCGGGTCGTTGGCGATCGTGATTGGCTGGCTTCCATCGAACCCAAAATCGCCGGTGATGGTCAGGGGCTGGGTCACCGCCCGCGGGGCCCCGTTGGCCTGGAGGTTGCCCGATTCGATCGTGATCGTCCCGCCAAACGTAGCCGCCACCTCCTGACCGCTAACGGGGTCCGTGTTGGCCCCGAACGCCAAGGTCCCGCCCGCGACCGTGGTGTCACCCACTACGGAGCCGTCGACCTGTAAGGTGCCGCTGCTGATCACCGCGTCGCCCGGGATGGAGCTGGTCACAATCAGCGTTGCGCCGTTGACGACGGTGTCACCCTGATAGGTATTCTCACCGCTAAGCTCCAGCGATCCGGTACCCGTGAGGGTCAACCCGCCCGTGCCCGTGACGTCCCCAGCTAGCTGTGTGCCGCCGGTATTCTCGGCGTTTATCGCCAGGCCATCGCCGACGTCCAAACCGCTTTCAATCGTCAGCGGCTGGTTGCCGGTGGTCCCGAAATCTCCGTTGACCGTTAAAGGCTCGGTGATCGTCCGCGGGGCGTCCGCGGCTTCGAGGTTACCCGATTCAATGATCAACGCTCCGCCCAGCGCGTCCGGATCGTCGCTGCCCAACGCCAGGGTGCCGCCGTTGACCGTGGTGTCACCGGCGATCGAACCGCCCACGATCAGGGTGCCGCCGCTGGTGACCACCGCATCGCCGGCGACTAAGCCGGAGACGTTGAGCGTGCCTTCGGTCACCGACGTATCGCCCGTATAGGTGTTGATCCCGCTAAGCTCCAGGGCCTCGTCTCCGGCTTTGACCAGCCCGCCCACACCGCTGATCACGCCCGAGATCTCGCTATCGGCGCTGTTGGTGACGGTCACGGTCCGGTCCTGGGTCAGCTCGAAACCCGCCGCGATGCCGAGATCTTGATCGCCGCTGATCTCGAAATCCCCGTCGACGATCAGCGGCACGGTCGCCGGGATCACCCGGTTGTCGCCCGCAGCTTGGAGCGTCCCGCCGCTGATCGTCAGCGAGCTGGTGCTCCCGAACGCCAAGTCGGTCTCTAAAGACAGGGTCCCGTCGACGAGCTCGACCTGGTTGTCGAGTGTCCCCTCGACCCGGAAGGTGCCGCCATTGACGGTCGTGACACCCCCGACCGAGCCCTCGACGATCAGCGTGCCGGTGCCGCCGACTACCGCGTTGCCCGCGACCGAGCCGGTGATGAGCAGCGTCCCGTCGGTGACGGTCGTGTCCCCCGTGTAGGTATTGGCACCGCTTAGCTCTAGCGAGCGCAACCCGATCTTCGTCAACCCGAACCCGCCGCTGATTACTCCAGAGAAAACAGAATCGGCGGTGTTGGTCGCGGTCACCACACGGTCGGCGGTCAGGTCGAATTCGCTAACAATGGTGAGGTCTTGATTGCCCCCCACGGTGAAGTCTCCAGCGACTGTCAGATCGTTGTCGATGATCCTTGAGCCATTGGCTGCGCTCAACGTCCCGCCATTAACGGTCAGAGCCCCCATTAAACCGTCATCGTCGCCGAATGAGAGCGTCCCGCCGGGGTTGAGGGTCGCATCGCCCATCACCGCGTCGACCCCGTTGAGGGTGAGGGTGCCGCTGCTGATCGTAGCGTTGCCGGTGACGGACCCTGTCACGGCGACCGTTCCACCGGCGACCGTAGCGTTGCCCCCGATCGTGCCGTCGATCTGAGACGTCCCGCCGTTGAAGGTGGCGTCGCCACCCACGGAGCCGATCACGTTTAGACCCCCGCCGGTGACGGTCGCATTACCGGCGATGGTTCCATCGACGATCATGGCCCCGCCGTTGACCACCGCGTTGCCGGCGACTTGGCCGGTGATGTCGAGCACGCCGGCGGTGACCGTGGTGTCGCCCGAGTAGGTGTTGGTGGCAGAAAGTGAAAGGACCCCGCCGTCGTTCTTGACCAGGGCTCCGCCCGGCCCGGTGATGATCCCCGATACCGTCACTTCGTCGGACCCGCCGATGGTCAGGGTCGCGCCGGGGGCGGCGCTGAGGTCGATCCCTGCGATGACGGTCAGCGGGGCGGTGTTAGCGGTGAGGGTCAAGCCCGAGGCGTCAGCGATGAGATGGGTGGCGATCGTCTGGATTTCGTCGCTGTCGTTGATGACGGAACCGCCCGCTGCGAAAGTTAAGTCGCTGCCGGTGACGGTGAACCCGGCGGTGGCGGCGTTGTCGAAAGTGATCGAGGCCAAAGACCACGCGGCGTCGGCGACGGGAGTGGTTCTGGTCTGACCGGAAAAGATCAGGGCGGCGGTGCCGTCATTGACCGGAGCGACGTCACCGTCCCAGTTGAGGCCGGTGCTCCAGTTATCATCGGCGCCCTGCCCATCCCAGGTCTGGCCGATAGCCATGTCCGCACCGCCTAGCACCGCGGCCAGGCCGCAGACGGCAGGCAGGCCTTGGAGCAGGTTTTGGAAATTTGGGCGCATTGCACCACCCACAAGTGTCGAAAGCCAGTTTATTTTCATGGTCATGATTCCCGTGTCCTGTCGCAGGCGTCGATACGCGATCGACGGTATGGTATCGCAAAAATTGGTGAACAACCCGGAACAATCGGGAGGTTACCTATTTTGTAAGCTTGTAAGTTTCAACGGCGTCACGTTATAGATTAGGCGATATAAAGCTTTAATGACAGATCCGCGAGGGTAGTCTTATATACCCATCCTGGATGAAATTGCCGCATCGCTTGTGTACGCTGCGGGGAAATTTTCGGTGTCCTGCGCGTGCCCGACGCGGTACTTTGATACGCGATGCGTATATAAGGATTTTAAGAGTGAGGAAGGTATTTCGTCATCGAAACCCCTAGCTGCCGCGGGCTGCCAGCCCGCAGCTGATGATTCCAAAGGTGAGACCTTGTTCATCCTTACTTCTATTTTTCTGGGAATCTTTACCTAGGAATCGCGAACAACACCGTCCAGTGACCACGGCGCCCGATGGCTGACGCTGCCCAGAGGACAGGTGACCTCATTTCAAGGTTGAGCTCTCGGCGTGGGCCGTTTGCACGGTTTATAATCCGTAACATGTTCGGAAGATCCCAACCTAGGTCGTCGCTATCGCCACAGGCGATTGGGTACGACGTGCACTGTCACCTGTTACCCGAAGTGGATGACGGGGCGAAGGATACGCAAGACGCTCTGGAGTGCATCGCCCTGCTTAAGGCGATGGGCTACCGCGGGGCGGTGCTGACGCCGCATATCTATCGGGACGTATTCGACAACAATGAGGCGTTCTTGGCGGGTCGGTTCGAGTCATTCCGAGCTGAGGTGGCCCAACAGATCGACGGTTTTGAGCTGAAGCTTGGCGCGGAATATCTGCTCGATGACCAGTTCTTGGATAAGCTTTATGATCGAAGCGACCAGCTGCTGACGTTCGGCGAGGGGCGCCGGTGTCTGCTGATCGAATTCTCCGGCCTGGTCGAACCGTTAAACTCAACGGAATTGCTCGACGAATGCCGGCGACAGGGGATTGAGCCGATCATCGCCCATATCGAGCGGTACCCGTTCGTGATTGACGATCACGACCTGCGTAAAGTGCTTACGTGGCAGCAACACGGGGCGATGCTTCAGGTGAACATTGGCTCGCTGGCGGGGCAGTACGGGTCGGCCATCCAGCGGACCGCCCGCCATCTTTGGCGGCGATCGTGCGTGGATCTTCTGGGAACTGACATGCACCGGCCGCGCGGCGCTAGGCGGTTCTTGGAAAAAGCCTGGGATTATATCCAGAAGAAACCTAACGGTTTTAACACGGATCGACACCGGTTGCTGTTCGAGACGGACCCGGGTTGACCCGATAGAGATCGTACCCGGTAGAGGGTTCGTTCAGTCGTATTCCTGAGGCAACGGCGAACGCCATTGGATGGCAATGCCCTTATTAATAGACTGTTATAATGTTTTATGTGCCTCGATGCCGCCCTGCCTGGCCGGCCTTGATGAGGCCCGGCTGTGTTCTATCCTCGCCAACAGCCCATGGTCGCGTAGCCAGGTGACCGTGGTCTGTGACGGCAACCCCAAGCCGACCAGCCCCGCGCCGCAAGCCGTCGAACCCATCCATCTCATTTTTTCTGGTGCCAGTCGGTGTGCTGACGAAATCATCACCCAGCTCATCGAGACCGATTCCGCGCCTCGACGCCTTACCGTGGTCAGCAATGACCGCGAGATCCAGAAAGCCGCCCGGCGTCGCCGCTGTCGCATCCTGTCATGTGAGCGGTTTATCCATGGGCTTGAAAGCGCTGCGACGCCAAGCCGTCATCCCGCCCCGGATGTCCTCTCTAAGCAGAAGCACGGGGTTATGGCCAAACAGGAGATCCGTTGGTGGTTGCGAGAGTTCGGGGTCGAGATCGATGAAGAAGATGACACCGATGACGATCTGTGGGAGGAATACTGGGGATGATCGATTTTATGTAAATTGTTGTCTTTTATAAATTTAATTTCTCAAATCCTCTTGTTCCGTTCAGTATGTGGGGCTGAACGCGGGTAGGCTCAGCCATTCGGTTAGGGGCCAGACGTGATCGGTCACGGCGGCGGCCATGGCTGGGGCTCGGTCACGACTAATACGTATCCAGCTTAATTTTGAGTCGTTATCCATGATGTGTGGCAGATGGAGCATAGGTCGTCCTGGGTGAATCTATTCCACGCTTGTCGACATGCATCGAACAGGTCGTCGTAGTCATGGAACACGCGGTTGGATAGATAGTGGCTCTTGAGATAGGCCCACACCCGTTCGATGGGATTGAGCTCAGGTGAGTACGGCGGCAGGTGCAATAGCGTGATGTTGTCGGGTACCACCAACGCTTTGGCCATGTGCCACCCGGCTTGATCCAACACCAACACCACGTGCTTACCGGGGCCGGCTTCCTGGGAGATGAACCGCAGGTGTTCGTTCATGTAGTCGGTGTTCACCGTCGGGGCCAACAGAGCCGAGGATCGACCGGTGCCCGGATTGACCGCCGCGAACAGGTAGACCCATTCATACTCGGTCTGCTTCACGGCGGTGGGACGCGATCCCTTGGGGGCCCAGACTTTCGTGAGCGTGCCTTGCTGGCCGAAACGGGCTTCGTCCTGGAACCACACCTCGACCCGCTGATCGGGATGTTCGTCTTGAATCTCTTGGATCAAAGGGGGGTGTCTTGCCGCCACGTCGCCATCGCTTCGGGATCGTTCTTGCGATGCTTCGGCCGCGGCGTCAGGCATGAATACCCCAACCGGTGCAGCAGGTCGTAGGCGCCTTGGAGACTGTAGGGCACGCCGAATTCTTGATCGAGGATCCGCACGACATCTTTGCCTCGCAAGGTGCACACGCCCTGGTCGGCGTCGGTGGGCCCGGTGTCGAGTCGTTGTATGAACGCGTCTTCTTGATCTCGACCTAGCTTGGTGGGGCGGCCTGGCTGGGGCCTGATGACGAGCGCGTCGATCCCGCCGTCGCGGTACGCGTAGGCCCAACGCTGCACGGAAGCCCGGCCGCGATCGAGCGTGTCGGCGATCCAGTAAGAACTCTTACCTTCCAACGCCCACCTCACCGCCCGATATCGATCACGCTGCTTGGCGTTGCGTTCACGGCCGATCCGCCGCTTGAGTTCATCAAGGTCTTCGGGGTGTCGTAAAGAGATCTTCATCGTCGGCCTCCATGCCATCATCGCTCGATCACTCAAGCCCGACCGTCCCTAGTCAGGCCATCTGCCGCATCTTACTAAATCGACTCAGAATTATTCTGGAAGCGTATAATTTTCGGGTTGGCCCTCTAGGCAGCCGTGACCGCGAGGCATCGGGTTCTTAAGCCATGACCGGTGTTCGATCAGGAACCCGCTTGCTGACGCGCGGCTCGCCGATCCGTTGACCCGAAAGTTCAAACGTCACAAAGCACTAAACAACTAGAATGACGTACGAGGGGATAATCGATATATATAAATAATAGATTGATGCCAGTTTTGGCCATTTAGTTCTCACTCTTGGCATCACTGGGCTTGCAATCCAGAAGTTTTGATTTGGAGGTTAGATCCGCCTTCTGTTACGTTTGACTAAGGCGTCGTCGCCCTGCGATCGAACTGCATCAAGGACTTGGAAATGAGTGTGCCCGTACAGCCTGAACCGGACGTTAAAAGCTATTGCAGATCCTTGGCTGATCGTGCCAAGGCAGCCGGGCACACGCTAGCGGCTGTCTCCGGGGCTCAGCGGGCAACGGCTCTTCGTCGGGTCGCTGCGCGGTTGTTAGACGATGTGGCCGCGATCCAGCAAGCCAATGAGAAGGATCTCACCGCCGGCCGAGAGACGGGGCTATCTCAAGCCATGCTCGACCGGCTCAAGCTCGACGACAAGCGGATCACTGCGATGGCGGACTCGGTTAAGCAGATCGCCGATCAGCCCGACCCGGTGGGGCGTGTGATCGAGGGATACGTGCGACCGAACGGGTTGCGTTTACAGAAGGTCCGTACCCCGATCGGGGTGGTGCTGATCATTTTTGAAAGCCGGCCCAACGTCACCAGTGACGCGGCCGCATTGTGCGTCAAGAGCGGTAACGCGGTGATCCTCCGCGGGGGTAAGGAGGCGGTGCACTCCAACGCCGCGATCGCCGCGTGCGTACGGGGCGGGTTAAAAGACGCCGGGGTCGAGCCGGACAGTGTTCAACTCATCGAAACCACGGACCGGGCGGCGGTCGGGGCGTTACTGAAACTCGTGGGGAAGATCGACGTGGCGATCCCGCGTGGCGGCGAATCGCTGATCCGGGCGGTCGTCGAGCAGGCCCACATTCCGGTGATCAAACACTACGCGGGCAACTGTCACGTGTACGTGGACGAGGCGGCTGATGACGAGATGGCCCTGGAGATCTGTGTCAACGCTAAGACCCAGCGGCCCGGGGTGTGCAACGCGGCCGAGTCGATCTTGTTCCACCAAGCCGCCGCCCAGCGAGGTTTGCTGAGTCGGGTCTGTGCAGCACTAGCAGAACGCGGGGTGGAGATCCGCGCAGACGACCACGCCCGCCAGTCATTCCCAGACGCCAAGCCCGCCACCGGGGAAGACTGGTCCACCGAATACCTGGACATGATCGTCGCGGTGAAGGTGGTTGACGATCTGGGCTCGGCGATCGCGCACATCAACCGGTACGGCTCGGCCCACACCGACGCGATCGTCACCCGTGACCTCGAAGCGGCGGATCGGTTCGTGCAAGGGGTCGACTCGGCCAACGTGTTCGTCAACTGCTCGACCCGGTTCAGTGATGGGGGGCAGTACGGTCTGGGCGCCGAGATTGGGATCAGCACCGACAAGCTCCACGCCCGCGGCCCGATGGGTGCCGACGACCTGACGACCTACAAATGGGTCATCCATGGCAACGGTCAGATCCGTACCTAACCGCACATCCGGACGGCATCTTGCTCTTTTGAGCTGCTCCTAAGCCAAGCGATAAAGATCTTTCGCCGATGGAAACGCAAGATCGGTAACGATCCTGCGTATCATTTATTACCGAAAGCCCTTTCATCCAAGAGGAAGAGCCCGTCATGACCACATTGTCCGCCACGACCGCTTCGAGCGTGATCAACGACGCCTACGACCGATTCGAGCACGATCACTACACCGTGCGGATGAAGCTATTCAAGCTGTTCGGGGCGGCGTTTACGATCTTCGACCCCTCGGGGGGCGTGGCGTTTTTCTCCAAACAGAAGGCGTTCAAGCTCAAAGAGGACATCCGCCTCTACTCCGACGAGTCAGCCACGACCGAGGTGCTGACCATCCAGGCGCGGCAGATCATGGACATCAGCGCCGCCTACGACGTGGTCGATACGCTCGCCAACGAAAAGGTCGGCACCCTCAAGCGTAAAGGCCTCAAGTCGATGTTCAAGGATGAGTGGATCATCATGGACGCCGACGACAACGAGATCGGCTTGATCAAGGAAGACAGCGCCCTGATGGCGACCCTGCGTCGGCTCCACGAGATCTTCTCGCTGATCTTCCCCCAGAAGTACCACGGCGAGATCGGTGGGCAAAAGGTCTGTCAGTTTAGCCAGAACTTCAACCCGTTCGTGCGGAAGGTGGCTTTGGACTACTCGCTCGATACCGAGGACAAACTTGACCGCCGCCTGGGCATCGCCGCGGCGGTGTTGCTGTGCGCCATCGAGGGCCGGCAGCGCAGCTAATGAGTTGTTGGGGACTCGATGAAGCTTGATGCTCGTTCCACGGGTCGCGGTGGCGTGAGCGTGCGTCCGCAGTGTGGCCGGGTATCCATCTCGAATGAAACGGCAGCTGCCTACTTGTACGCGGCTCGTTCATCGTTGGGCCCGGAAGGATTCTCGCTGCGGCCCTTTAACGGGGCGATCTCATGTGGAGTTCTGAATCCCTCGTCATGGCTTAAGAACGCGGGTGGCGCCAGTTAGACCTCATCGATGATCGGTTTTTACCCGCTGCACCGTTCTATTAGAGCGTATCCCGAAATGGTGTACGACGCCCCCAGCGAGCCGCGACCGTGAGGCAGCGGATATCTCGGCATACCCCGACCACTTGACGTCGTACACGAAATCAGGAAACGCTCTAATGATTGAATAGTTGACTTCATATGTATGGTGATCGTGTGCCCCTGGGAGTTTATCTGGCAGTGCCGTTTTCGCCGGGTGACTGCACTGGCGGGCAAGCCGCCAGTGGCATCCAAACTTAAATCAACAATTCAACCATCAATAAAACCGGGCGTAAAATCGAAATGCGAACGCCTTGGCCCTTTTAATACGCGGAGCATATCAAAACGACGAATCAATCGTTTTGGTGGGATGGTTCTTTGATTGAACGCCAGTGGGCTCAAGTCGCAGTGTGTGCCCGCACCAGTCAATTGGGTCCGGGAGGGTTGCCAATACAAAACCGGGCAGCTTCATGCTGCCCGGTTCGTGGGATCACTATCGTCTTTGGCTCGGAAGCCACGGTTCCCAGCGGGTGGGATCGGCCGGTTTGGTTCTCTGGGCTGGGACGGCGGTTATTCTTCCGTCGCGTCAGCGGTGGCTTCATCGCCTGGCTGGTCGTCGCCCGCGTCGGCGGTGGACTCACCGTGGTCGCCGGCGTCGTTACCGGACTCCTGGGCCGAGGTCGCATCGTCGTCTTGAGATACGTCGGCGTCAGCAGCGGGTTCGCTCAACGAGACCGCGCCGCACGATGCTCCGTCTTCGCACACGACGGGTTCCGCGCCCGCGCCGGGGCTTAGGACCCAAGTCATCATGACCGTGAGAAACAGGGCTCCTGTCGCTTTGGTCCATTCCATGTCTGTAACTCCTTATATGAGGGTGACACGCACCTGGCTTCAACAATCACACGATGGCGTGTTGACAAAATTAATCAAACGATATGGACAGACACGAGGCAAGCCGAGTCGCCGGTTTCCCCCGCCCACCAACGCGGAACGAGCGTCACAAGTGTTAGGACCCCTCGCGACGCACTAACCAGGATCGCGCGATGCCCACCGCGCATTCAAACACCGCGTCGGTGATACGACTGACCGCGGGAATGATCGTGCCGCATACACGGCATCCGGAATCGGCACCCGGCATCCGGGTATCTCACGGGCAGCGGATCATGCCCGTCCTGCGGCGCGACGGGGGATCGATCCTCGGCCTTGAGGCGTCCGTGACGCGGTCCTTGATGCCACGCGTATCGATCACCACTCGTAGAGCGTCCCCCGATTTCATATGCGACAGAAAGGTGGTCTGGTTATACGGAAGAACCCGCTCCCTTACGGTCACGGCTCGCTGGGGGCGTCATACACCATTTCGGGAAACGCTCTAGCGTCCCCGACACCCCGCACCGATCTGTTGACACGCCGACGCAACCACGCGAGCCCCGCGTGTTGAAAAGGATGGAGAAAAGGGAGCCTGCCTTCTGACACCGCTATTCACGCTTGATCGAGCAGCCCACACTCTGGGTATGTGAATAGGGTACCGCTGCCCCGTCCCGAAGAGCCTTAAGGACCGGCAAAAGGTACTGCTCCTGGCTGGATCCACACGCCTGCGGGGATAGCGGTGCCTTCTCGATGCCGCCGACGTAGGCGAGCGTCTGCTTCGGATCCTTGTTGACCACGAAGATGTGCGGGGTCGTCATGGCGCCATATTCGTTGGCGATGCGGTTAGCCGGGTCCTTGACGATCGGGTAGGCCACCGCGCCGCTGGCGTGATAAGCTTTAATTTGGTCCGGGAGCTCTGTGCGGTTGGAGTTGATCGCTAAGAATGCAATCTGGGTCGGGTTCGTGCCTTGGGATGGTGAAGAAGCCAGGTGCTTCACCATCTCATTGAGAATCGGTTGGTACGCTTGGTCCCAGGGGCAACGACAGCTTTGGAAATGCAGCACCAGGACCTTGCCAACGTAATCCGAGAGCCGGTGCAGGTTGCCTTGGGTGTCATATAACTCGAACGCGGGGGCTGGGTGTCCGGGCCGCAGTTCCACCGCCATAGCCGGGACGGCAGAAGAGGTGGTGATCCACACCCCCAGGGTCAACAGAAAATTGTGAGCCATCCGTTTCATGTTCATGTCCGTCTCCATTCATCCGCGTCGATACCATCGAAACACAGGAGAGCATCCTACAGGTCATCCCGTCAAGAAGCGGTACGGAATAGAGATGGATGTAGCCCAATACCCGTTACGGGCCGGCAGCTCGAGGTGTTGACCTTGAACGACCCTCTATTCCTCACTACTCGCGTCGGGGTTCCGAATCTACGATGTTCGTTATCTATAGACCTCTCCCGGACGAAAATGCGACAAGGTTCGTGTGCGCGGCAGGAAAATATTCGCGACCAACGACATCCTCTGACGAGGTCCTTTGATACACGATGCGTGTAGACTAAACCTTCACCTCTGACCGAAGTCAGAGACGATATCGGCATGACACCAGGGACCGGTCGTTTTTATAAAGTTCGATGCCGGTCCAATCAATACCCCATGCTCACGCTGACCGTGGCGATGATCTCGAAGTCGTCACCGTTGTTGGCGGTCTCAAGGACGTCACTTAAAAACAGGAAGTGCACGCCAGCGGCGAAGTCCCACGCCCCATAGTCGGGCGCAACGAAACTCAGCGGCCAGGACCCCACGACGCCGATATCGAAGAAACCAAAGGTATCGTTCTTGGGCGGGTTTTTGTAGTAATTATCCAGGCTGATCCCGACTTTCATCGGGAAAGTCAGGGTCACCGGGTTGCCCCCGAACTCGGCGAATGTGGTAAAACCGGGTTCAATCGCAAATTCCAGGTAACTGCCTTCATCGCTTCCAAACGCGGTATTTTCCGTCTCGATCGCGAACGTCAACGACGGCTGGAGGCCGATGAACCCCGGGGCTTGGACCGCGGTGTTCTCCCACATCGCCCGGTCGTCAAACTGGATTCCGAACATGATTTCATGGATCGTCGCAAACGCGTCATTAGGGCTGGTGTAAGTGACGTAGGTCACCCCGATCCCGACGTTGTCTCCCAACCCCAGCGAGAACGTGAAATAGAGGTCCGATTCATACCAGGCGTGCAGACTCTGGGCCCGGCGGTGGCCTGTATTCTCATCGTGGATGCTGTTCCAGATCCCCAGAGTGAGGGTCAGATCGTTGATCAAACCCCCGCCGTCATAGAGGTCGAACGTTGCTTCAGCCCACGGCTGAGCGATGAAACCCTGGTCCTCCTGAAGCACGCCACGGAAGAAATACGCGTTTGTAAAATCAACGCCCCCGCCAAACTCTATCTTGCCCACATTGGGGTGGTAAGGCTCTTCTTCATCGAGGAAATCCAATTCATCGATCCCGGATTGATCGAACTCTTCGTCCTGTACAAACTGGCTTTCTCCGTCATAAATCACATCTTGGCCGCTCACGAACCCGGTCACAGCCAGCGTCACCGTCGACCACGCAACGATCGACAAATACTTCTTCTGTACTCCCTGACTAAATACACATCTCATGGATGGGTCTCCTTGTTTCGGTTTCAATGGCAAACGTGTGGCCAGTTAGCCTCTTGATTCTCATACACATTGAACCCTGATTTAACTGATGGGATTATGATATCAAAGGTCTGCCAACAAGTCGACAAGAATTAGTAGCGTAGCATGGACAGGGCAGGGCGCACATCAGGGCAGCGGGTTTCGGCGCGGTGGGGGGCATCCAATATCAGGGACATAAAAACGGGGCCGTCCTGCACAGGTAAGGACAGATGGTCGTCGACGAGGCTTCAGCTATGGGCTGGCCGCTCGCAGCGAAAGACTTCGGTGGACCAACCCTCCTGACGCATCCTTACCTCTTCAGGACGACCAAAACGGGAAACGCGCTAAGACCGCCCCCCCAATCACCTGCGGCTCAGCCCGCACTTCTTGCCCCCCGATCCAGACCCAACGGACCACGGCCAAAATAGCGCAGGGCCCGCTCGCAACCCTCGATGGGGCAGCTCCACTCCTTGCGGCGATGGGTCGCGTTTTACGGTCCGTGACCGCCGACTGGAATTATTCCCCGAATTCTTGATCCCGCGCAAGATCGAAGTCACTGCCGGTAATCAATTTGTGGGGGGGGGGGGGGGAGGATCTAAAAATCACTGACGCGGGGCCCGAAAGGTCCGAATCCGCTACATCGGCCAAGGTGCTGATAAACAAGGGGTTGATCGAGATGGTCACTCAAGCTCATCGACAGGTCGCGGTGTGGAGCCCGCTGGGGCAAGACGTCCTGGTGCTCGAGAGCCTGTCGGGGGTCGAGTCGCTGGGGCGGCTGTATCGGTATGAGCTGGATCTGCTTAGCGAAGACCCCGCGATCGAGGTGGACCGCGTGCTGGGGGATCACATGGCCGTGCGTCTGGCCCTGCGTGACGGGGACAGCCGCTACTTCACCGGCCTCGTCGCCAGCTTCGCCCAGGTCGATGCCCACGGCGGGCTGTCCCGCTACCGCGCCGTGCTGCGGCCGTGGCTGTGGAAGCTGACCCTGGCCAGCGATTGCAGGATCTTCCAGGGAAAGACCGTCCCGCAGATCGTCAAGGAGGTGCTGCGATCCCACGGGTTGTCGGACATCGACGATCGGTTGCTAGGCAGGTATCGGAAGCTTGAGTACTGCGTCCAGTACCGCGAGACCGACTTCAACTTCATCAGCCGGCTCATGGAAGACGAAGGCATCTACTACTACTTTCGACACGAAGCCAACCGTCACGCCCTGGTCCTGGCCGATTCCGTCAGTTCCCACGAGGCGTTCCCCGGGTATGAACAAATCCGTTACGACCCCCCGGCTAGGGGTTCGGTCCGCCATGAGGAATACATCGGCCAATGGTCGACCCGCCACGAGGTGCGCCCGACCGCTTATGCCCACAACGATTTCGACTTCGAGAACCCGAAGAAGAGGCTGTTATCCAAGGGCCGGGTCCCACGCGACCACGCCGCGGCGGGGGCAGAGATCTACGACTACCCGGGCCACTACGGGTTGTACCCCGAAGGCGAAGACTACGCGGCCAAGCGGATCGAGGAGATCCAGGCCGGCTGCGAAGCGACCCAAGGCGCGACCAACGCCCGGGGCCTCTCGTGCGGATCGACCTTCGAGCTGGCCGATTACCCACGCGACGACCAGTGCATCGAGCACCTGATCACGTCTGCGTCCTACGAGTTGAAGTCAGAAGCCTACCGCTCGGGCGGCGGCGCTGCGGACGAGCTCTACGCGTGTACGTTCACCGCTATGGACTGCCGCCAGCCGTTCCGGCCCGCGCGGACCACCCCCAAGCCCGTGATCCAGGGCCCGCAGACCGCGATCGTGGTCGGCCAGGAAGGCGAAGAGATCTGGACCGACCAGTACGGCCGGGTCAAGGTCCAGTTCCATTGGGACCGGTACGGGAAGTGCGATGAGTCCAGCTCGTGCTGGATCCGCGTGGCCCACAGCTGGGCGGGCAAGGGCTGGGGGTCGGTGTTTATCCCCCGCATCGGCCAGGAAGTGATCGTCGAGTTCCTCGAGGGTGACCCGGACCGCCCGATCATCACCGGCCGGGTGTACAACGGCTGCTCGATGCCCCCGTACAAGCTGCCGGAAAACGCCTCGATGAGCACGATCAAGTCCAACTCCACCAAGGGCGGCCAGGGGTTCAACGAGATCCGCTTCCAGGACAAAAAAGGCGAGGAGCAGCTGTTCTTCCATGCCGAGAAGAACCACGACATCCGCGTCAAGAACAACACGTACGAATCGGTGGGCGCCGAACGCCACCTCACGGTCGAGACCGATCAGCTCGAGCAGGTCAAGCACGACCGCCACGAAACCGTCGGCAATGACCACTTCGAGAAGATCGCCAAGGACCGCCACCTATCGGTCGGGGGGATGCAAGCGATCTCGGTTGGCGGTACCCACAGCCTGACCGTTTCCGGCGACGTGGTCGAGGTGATCCAGGGCAACCACTGCCACCAGGCCGACGGGAGCCTAACCGTCAAAGCCGCCGGCGTGGTGATCCAATCGCTGGGTAGCCTCACCCTCGCCGCCGGCGGCAGCAGCGTCGTGATCGACTCGGCCGGGGTGACCCTCAAAGGCCCGACCATCACCCTCGATGGCGGCTTCGTCAAGATCGCCTCCGGTTCGGGGTCGTCGCCCGGGGGTGGGGCCTCTGCTTCGACGGTCGGGCCCGCCGACCCGACCCTGCCCCACGAAGCCGACCAAGCCGACCCGGGTTTGATGAACAAGACCAAACAAAACGACAAGCAGTGCGGCTGCGGCAAGTACGGCCCGCCGAGCCCTCCCCCGTTCATCCCCCCGCCGCCCGGCACGACGCCGCCCACCACCGACCAAGCCTGGATCGAGATCGAACTGATCGACGAGAACAACCAGCCCGTGCCCGGAGAACCCTACAAGATCGAGCTGCCCGACGGGTCGGTCGCCACCGGCAGCCTCGACTCAAACGGCTTCGCCCGCGTCGACGGCATCGACCCCGGCACCTGCCAAGTCACGTTCCCCAACCTCCACAAAGACAGTTGGCAGCGAGCGTAGATAGTGAGATCATCATGCCATGCCGTACCACACCGTCCAGCAAGGCGAGCACATCTCCGGTATCGCCCGGCAACACGGGTTCTCGGATTACACCACGATCTGGGACCACCCCGACAACGCCTCTTTACGAGAGCAACGAGACAACCCACACGTGTTGCTGCCCGGGGACCGTTTGTTTATCCCCGACCGCGAAGAACACGAAGAGCCCGCGGCCACCAACCAGCGACACACGTTCCGGCTCGACGGCCAGCCCCTGGTCCTGCGCGTCGTCCTCAAAGAAGCCGACTTCGAACCCATCGATCACACCCCTGCTGAACTGCACGTCGCCGCCGCCAAGCACGACGTCACCACCGATGCCAACGGCAGGTTCGAGCAGCCCGTGCCCAAGACCGCTCAGCGAGCCACGCTCATGTTCCAAGACCACGACCAGCCCTTCGACATCCTGGTCCCGATGCGGATCGGCCACCTCGACCCGGTCACCGAACCCTCCGGCCAGAAGGCACGGCTCAACAACCTCGGGTACTTCCCCGGGCCGATCGATGGCCAAAGCGACGACCCCCAGCAGTTCCCCTCAGCGGTTGAAGAGTTCCAGTGCGACCACGACCTGCCGGTCACCGGGGTCTGCGGGGTGGACACCCAAGCCAAACTCACGGAGGCTCACGGGTGCTAGGCCGATCTTCCCATTCCGGGTATCGGACACGCACCAGCTAAAATAGATGGGAGAGACCACGATGAGCCAAACCCCGACCGGTCAAGTCCTCGGCGCTTCGGGCGGCGGCGTCGCCGCCGACCACCCCCCGCTGCCGACGCACGAGGTGCTCGTGGGCCCCACCACCGCCGACAAGCACAACACCCTCCGCGCCTCGATCCTTCCTCTGGCCTGCTGGCGATGTGACGATATCCGCTTCGACTTCGACTCCTCGTTCGTGCGGCCCGAGATCGCTCAAGAAATGCGGACCCTCGCCGACCTGCGTGAAAAGCACCCCGGGGCGACGCTGTCGATCTTCGGCCACGCCGACCCGGTCGGTGATGACATGTACAACAAACAGCTCTCCGGCCGCCGCGCCACGGTCATCTACGGCCTGCTCACCCGCGACGCCGACCTGTGGGAACGCCTCTACCAACAAGAGCAATGGGACCCCCGCACCCTCCAAACCATGCTCGCCACCGTCCAACGCCCCTCGGAAGCATCCAACCAGGACGGATCTTCGGGAGTTCCCCAAAACCCATCCCCGGGCTCGCCTCTTTCGGAGCCGGGGGCGGGGGTCGAAGACACCACCGGGCAACCCGATCACCCGACGCCGACGCAGCCACCCCCGAACCCCACGACGCCCTACTACACCGACAAAATCGATGGTCAGGTCGGTTCCCAGACCACCACCGCCGTTAAAGACTTCCAATCCGACCGCGGCCTACCCAGCCACGGGACCGTCGGGCCCTCCACCCGCCGTGAACTGTTCCTGGCGTACATGGACGCGATCTGCCGCGACCGAAAAAACCAGCCCTACACCCTCGACAAACACGACGACTTCCTCGCCCGCGGCCAAGACCCCGGCGGCAAGGGCGACTACCAAGGCTGCAGCGAGTTCAACCCCAAGCTGATTTTCTCTCAGGAAGAAGAACGCCGATTCAGGCAATACGGCCACCGCGACGAACGCAACGCCGAGAACGCCCCCAACCGCCGCGTGATCGCGTTGATGTTCCGCCCCGGCGCCAAGGTCAGCCCCGACTACTGGCCCTGCCCCCGCGTCCAGGAGGGCGTCGCGGCCTGCAAAAAACGCTTCTGGTCCAACGGCCAACACCGCCGCTCCCACCGCCTACCCAACGAACGCCGAGAATTCGAAAACACCCAAGACACCTTCGCCTGCCGCTTCTACCACCGACTCACCGTCAAGTCACCGTGTGAGCGACCGATGATCACCTTTAACATTCGCCTGTACGACGATGACGGTAGATATATCGCATTCGCGCCGTATAAATTGTCTGTAGATGGTGACAAGCCGATATCGGGCCGGGCCGACGCTAACGGGATTGTCCGGGTACCAAATATTGAGACTCCTAACAAGTGCGTCGTCCAATGGGGATTCCCACCCCAAGGAAACCAACGGACCATATTTGATTTCGGTCTTGATGTCTTCCTCCACATCAAGGAGAACGACAGCGAGGATGAAGCTGCTCAAAAGCTCCACAATCTAGCTTATCCTCGAAGTCATGAATTAAAAGAAAACGTGGCGGCCTTTCAACAGGACTACGGTCATCTGGTACAGCCGCCTCTTGCTGTCAATGGCCTCTTAGACGATAGGACTATGAAATTGATCAAGGATATACACAACCGCTGTGCGGACGATCTGCGTAATACCCCGCCTGGCAACTAAAACGACCATAGGAGAAAGTTATGACAGGAATGACACCGGCAGTACCCCTCAAACGTAGTAAACGTTTTCACACCAACCCGATCAATGTTTGGACAGGATGCAGAAATACGCCGTTACTTCATCATGACAGAGACGGCCGTCTGCCGGAACCCGGCGAAGGAGATAAGCCGTTCGGTCAGGACGGTTGGCATGTGGCCTTCGAATTTGCAGATTTCAAGGACTTGGCCAATAAGCTAGGGAATGGCGCATTTGATCTGCCCCCATTCGTCTGCAAAAACTGGATTTTGGACTGTGGGCCGATCGAAGAGTTCCAGGTTGGTCGGCTTGCAATCTCAGCTCACGGAGCACCGGGCGCGATGGACGTGGATGGTGTCTTCAGCAGTGCAAGTGATCCGGAAGGTCAGAAGAATCCGGCGCACAAAGATTCGAGACTCCTTAACGTTAAGACTTTAAAGAGCGGTAAGTATCAGAAAGAAATCGACCTGATTAAGCGCTGTCTGCACCGCAATTCAAAGGTGTTCCTTATGGGATGCCGCATTGGGCACTCTAAAGTGGGAATGGAATTTCTTAAGGCATTGTCAAAAAAATGGCCAATGGCTACACTCATCGCGATCACGACTATCGGATTCAGTCACGGCGCCAGGCAACAGAAACCAGACGATATAGCCAGTGCGTTCCCCGGCATGCGTGATACGAAATATATGAATCACAAGAAACCTGGTTTCCCCGCTCGTGACTACGAAAAGCTGAAGATATGGAACGATCTTAAACGGCTTCCCTGGGTTCAATACAGCCCACCTAGTCCTCATACAGTGATCGTGCAGGATGGGTTAATACTTCGCCCGACTGCTAGTGAAAGGGAAAAGAAAAAGAAAAAGCAATAACGATGATTAACGAGCTCTTGATACATGCTAATGGACAGGTGAAAGAAAAACTAAAATCGGTCTCCACCAGCTTCCTCGATCTGATGAGTAGACGTTAAATAAAATGACCATGCCACGGAGCCTCCACCATGCCCCTCGCCGCCAGACTCACCGACGCCCACGCCTGCCCAATGACCGACCCGAAGCCGCACGTCGGCGGGGTGATCGCCGCCCCGGGGGTGCCCAACGTGCTGATCGGGGGTAAGCCCGCGGCGGTGGCCGGCGACCTGTGCGCCTGCCTGGGCCCGCCCAACAAGATCCTCAAGGGTTCGACCAAGGTCGAGATCGGCGGCAGAGCCGCCGCCCGTAAGGAGGACCCGACCTCCCACGGCGGGGTCATCCTCACCGGGTTCCCCCAGGTCGAGATCGGGTAGCAATGGGCACGCGGGCGGATCGCCATGCGTTTCGTGTCCGCGCAGGGTGGGGATACCAAGCCCAGGGTCGCTGCGTGGGTCTATGCCGATGGCCGGGGTTAAGGTCAGGATGAGACCCCTGCCGAAGCTGAGCCGACCGACCGGGCCCAAGTAAAGATTTCACCCGCCGGTTCTCTCTTCAACTGGACCATAAAATGAGGGCAAGGCAACACCCTCGCCCCGGCTTAGATAACTCGCCCTCTGCGGTGTTGGCCTTCAACCCAGAGACCGCCACCCTAATAAACGGATCCTCAAGTTCAACGCATTGAGCCAGGTCACAGGTCAATTCACAGCCAATACGGCTAACAGGCAGACAAGCGGTGCGGTGACGCTCGTGCTGGGGGCGGGGTTGATCCTGCTTAGTGAGGGGTTGCTGCTTTATGACGTGATCCACCGTGGCGGTTTGGCGGTCCCCTTGGCCCCGGATCAATCTCTGCCGACGCCTTCTGGGGCCATCGGGACATTGGCGCGGTGGGTGGCAATCAACATGACCGTGCTGTGCTGGATCGGCTACCTGCTCGTGGCTGACGGGTTGTTGGCCGTGTTATCCCGCAGGCGGGGCGAGCTGAGGATCGCCTCGATCCGGGCCCGGCCGAATCGTTTTTTGATCGCGTGGCTGACGAGTATCCCGGTGTGGTGCTATTTCGATTGGGTCAACTTCGCGTTCATGGACGCTTGGCGGTACCACGGCCTGCCCGACAGCGCCGCCCAACGCTACTGCGGTTACTTCCTGGCGTTCGCGGCGATCTCGCCGGGGATGTTCATGGCGGGGCAGCTATATCAGTATCTCGGGTTGCGGCATCTGCGCACACAGGGGGTGCGGATCAACCGGCCCATCGAGGTCGGGTGCGTGGGCCTGGGTGTATTCTTCGCGGTGTACCCGTTCCTGATCCGCGACCCGATCGGGAATCTAACCCTATGGGTGAGCGTGATGTTCCTGCTGGACCCGATCAACCACTGGCTGGGGGCGCCGAGCATTATCGGGGATTGGAAAGCCGGGCGGTGGGGCAGGACGGTTTCGCTCATGGCCGGCGGGGCGACGTGCGGGCTGTGCTGGGAGTTCTGGAACTACTGGGCGATCGCGAAGTGGACGTACGACCTGCCGTTCCTGGGCGATTGGGAGCAGTACAGGTACTTCGAGATGCCGTGGCTGGGGTTCCTGGGGTTCTTGCCGTTCGCGATCGAGTGCTGGGTGGTGCTCAACACGATCCTCGCCGTCTGCGAGCGAGCTGGGTTGCGGGTGGCCGAGGCGTTGCCCGATGAAGAAGCGATTTTCTGATCCATCTCTAATCAGAATGTTTGTGTCAAGTTTTGGATACAACCAGCCGATGGTGGTCCTATGTCTGCTATTTCCTCCGCCAATCTAGCCGGTTCACAATTGGGCGCTGAGGTGAGCTTGGCGGTGGCCGTGAAGGCCCAAGACGCGGCTAAAGCCCAGGGCGACGCGGCTATCTCCTTGCTCCAAGACGCGGCCCGGCTCCAGCAGCAGATCACCGTCAGTCAGGACCCCCACCGCGGGAAGCTGCTCGACATCCTGGGCTAGCTGCCGCATGCAAGACAACTCAACCGGCTGATCACGTCAGTACCTATCCCCTCATTCGCCTCAGGTATCGTTCAAGCTTTCAGCCAGATTTTAATTTTAGAGCATCTGGCATCAATGTTCTCCATAGCCACAGGCTTGAAAGTAGTTGGGGCATTCTGTGGGGTGAACGGCTCGCAGGGCATCGGCGATGGCGTCGTTCAAGGCGTCGAACGTCTTGGCGCTGACCCGACGTAGCCACGCTTTGACTTTGCTCCACAGCTTTTCGATCGGGTTGAGGTCGGGCGAGTAAGGCGGCAAGTACCAAAGGTCCGCGCCGGCCGCTTCGATCGCCTCACGGATCCCCGCGCCTTTGTGCGACGAGAGATTGTCCATCACCACGACATCCCCGGGCCGCAGCGACGGGGCCAAGAACTGCTGTGTATAAGCCAGGAACGTTGCCGCGTCCATCGGACCGTCGACCACCACCGTCGCGCCTTGGCTCACGCCGTCGAGCCGGATGGCACTGAGCATCGTCATGGTTTTCCAGTGGCCGTCCGGGGTGTGATCCACGCAGCGCTCGCCGATCGGCGACCGGCCGTACAGCCGGGTCATGTTGGTCTTGGCCCCGGATTCATCGAGGAAAACAAACGAACCCGGGTCCACGAACCGCCGGGCGATCATGAAGCTTCGCCGACGTCGAGCCACGTCCGGACGTTCTTGTTCGGCGGCGATCAGCGACTTCTTTTTAAGGATAGCCCCAGACGCTTCAACGCCCGGCACATCGTCGATTCGACCACCCGCACGCTCAGCAGAGGCATCAGCTGCTTGGCCGTGATCCCCGGCTGGGCCGCGACCCTCTCACGCAAGATCTGCTCATCAGCCGCCGTGAGCTTCACCGGCCCCTTGGGCCCCGGCACGCCCGGCGACAACTCCCCTCGTCGATGTCGACCCAGCCAGTCGCGCACCGTCGGCCGCGCCACGGAAAACCGCTTTGCCACCGAAGCGATCGGTTCACCCGACCCCGCCGCCACGACCACCCGCTGCCGCAAGTCCATCGAATAGGTCATGACCTTGGCCTCCATGCCAGAAATCACACTTATCGGTCAAAGAAGATTATTTACGCCAATGGCTATAAATCGGTGAAGGGGTTGAGTTTTGTTGTGGGATCCTTGGATGGGGGACCGTGGGCGGAGCTCAATCGGCTCCAAGGCCAAGAATTCGACACAATTGGAAACGCACAAGGTGTATTTCTGGGGCGGTAAATTGCTTTGTTTTACTTCACCTCTGAAATGATCTGATCGCTTAGGAAGAATACCAAGGTTCGATGATCCCAAGACCTTCAAATTTCGCCAGGAGCTGCTTCATATGATGCAAAAGATCTGCATCCTCTTGGAGATCTAACCCCGAGGCGACTCGACTCGATAGCAATGCGGCGTCGACCGGCTCGGCCTCCAATGTTTTTAAGGCCTTGGCAGACAAAATATTAAGGACATGGGTATCACCCGAAAGCGGATCGAAGACCACGAATTCATGGTCCCAGCTGCGCCATAGTAGGCGGCGTTCACTTCCGACCCTCCACCGTCGAGGCGCAGTGCTACAACTCATTTATTAAACAATGGCTAAATGACCTGTTTCAGACACGGAAAAGGATATCGGCTATCGAGTGATACCGCTTTCATCCGATCCGCCGACCGGCCCCATCCAACTCGACGGGGCATCGGCTGGGTTGCGGTACTTGAGGATATTATCTTCTTGGAATTCTGAGGTGCCATCGATCGGGGTATTGTCCTTCAGCACATCACCGCGAGAGTTCCACGGTCCGCGGTACCATGGCGACGCCCCAGAAATCTGCATCTCTTGCAGCGCCCAGACAGGCTGACTCTTAAAGGTCAGCACAAACGGGGCGGCTAAGAGGCCTGCTTTAAGGAGTTGCCTACGCTGACCGCTTTGTACAGCTGGTTTTTTTTCGGCAGTACTCCCATCATGATCGGCCCGATCCACCGCCTGGGCACGTAAAGATTTATTTTGTTCGTTGCTCATGATCCTGCTTTCCCCTCAATGAGGGATAGTGTTTGCAAGGGAGATATGCGCACTACCTTCCCTACCCCTCTAACGTCCTGTCTAAGTAATATACACCCACTAAGGTATCGGTTCAAGTCTTTTATAATGTTATTTTATCAAAAACCAAGAAATCCTTTCCTCCATGCCCACCACGGCGTGATTGAAGTCACGCCGTGTCCGCAACCTGAGCTCAGACTATATTATATCGAAGACCTTGCGAAGAGACAATCCCTACCGACGCGATTTTTCCCAATTTCAGAGTACCGTACTCTCGTGACAATTGATACGACTCGCTGGTCACGACAGACAGATTGCCCGTGTGGTTGATCCTCAAATTTGACTCTTGAGGCGGAGTTCTTCGTCCCTGAAAGTGCGATGACCCTGCCCAATCCCGGTGCATGATCCATTTTTCAGGTTAATTTTTTCCGATTTTGCGGATCGTCTGAAATCCAGCAAGAGTCCAAAAAGTGTTCTTAAAGCCTTCGCAGAGGCTGTTGAAAGGATTGAACTTCGGGTGAATTCAACAACAAAAATAAGAATTTACGAGAGGATCTGCTTCAAAAATCTTCTTTTCGATGAATTATACGCACCGCGTATATCTCTAACAGGGCATAAATGTTAGATTATTTATCGATTATATGCCCGCATCCAGTGAAGCGGACTCGATATTGATCTGGTTTGGTATGATTCAACCGTCCCTCACAGGGTCAACATGGCGACCTTGCTTGTTTCGCATAAACTCCAAATAAGTGGGGCTGCATCCGACCCCGCAGCATCGGACACGTACCCACAAAATTCTAGATTCGGATTGAGGACGCCTCGGACCGATCAGTCGATATGACCGAACCCCTTGGCATATTTAAGTTCTAAGCGTAGGTAAGAATTGGGGATGAGGTACTGAATCGCGCCGCCGGAGGCAAGATACGAAACCGAGGGGTCGGTCCAGGTATCCTTAGCAGGGGCGGCGTAAGACTGTAGGGCCACGGCTGTGGTTTTGACGACATAGAGGAAATATTTGCGTTCGTCTTGGACCTGCTCGGCTTCGAGCGTGTAAGTCGGGTTAATCCCCGCGTGGTACATCGAGTAACCAGGGCGGGTATAGAACAGCTTAAAGGGGTTTTCATTCATTTTTCGGAAGGCGGCGACTTTCGTGTCTTTCGATAGGCTCACTTCTGCGACGGCTTTGTGCAGGTCCATGGCTTTCATGAAATTTTTGGCCATGTCACGCGGCAGGTCCGGCATGTGCCGGTGGAAGAACTGTAGCGAGGTGCTGATCCCGCGTCGGGTCAGCGGGCTATTGGGGACCCCCAGTTCGCTGCACCACTTGTCGTAACCTTTGCCCTCTAGATACCCGGTGTCTTCGGCCATGTGATCCGTTCCTTCGTGCGGAGGTTTGTCGATCCATGATCCGGCGGCATCCTCAATACCCAGTGACCCTACCGGGGTGATGACCGCCTGGTTTTCTTGTGCTTTTTAACGACCCGTGTGCCCGGCAGCCCGGGCTTGGCGGTTTTTGGCCTTCTTGGCGAATGGGCGCCGTGGGGCACCGTTTTGAGGCCGGGGGTTTGTTTGATCTCCTTGATCTGGTCACGCAGCGCCGCGGCTTTTTCGAACTCTAGGGCCTCGGCTGCGGCGACCATCTGTTTCTCAAGCTCGGCGAGGACCTCATCGCGGTCGTACTGGGCGTCGTCTTCGCTGACCATGCGGCGGACGGTCTGGTAGGCCTTGAGGTCGCGCTCGATCCCGTGGCGGATGGCTTTGCGGATGGTCTTGGGGGTGATCCCGTGCTTGGCGTTGTAATCGAGCTGGCGTTGGCGGCGTCGGTTCGTCTCGTCGATCGCCTGCTGCATCGCGGGGGTGACGGTGTCGGCGTAGAGGATCACGGTGGCATTGACGTTGCGGGCGGCGCGGCCGATCTGCTGGATCAGGCTCGTGGCGCTGCGCAGGAACCCGGTCTTGTCCGCGTCCATGATCGCGACCAGAGAGACCTCCGGCAGGTCGAGGCCCTCACGCAACAGGTTGACCCCGACCAGCACGTCGTACTCGCCCTCACGAAGGTCGCGGAGGATCTCGACCCGGTCGAGGGTATCGATCTCGCTGTGCAGGTATCGGCAGCTGATCTCCTGCTCGGCGAGGTAGGTCGATAGGTCTTCGGCGAGGCGTTTGGTGAGGGTGGTCACGAGGGTGCGTTCGCCGGCGTCGGTGCGTTGTCGGGCGGCTTCGATCAGGTCGATCACCTGGTTGGCCGCGGGGCGCACGTGGATCTGCGGGTCGACGAGGCCGGTGGGGCGGATGATCTGCTCGGTGACCACGCCGCTTGTTTGTTCTAGTTCGTACGGCCCGGGGGTTGCGCTGACAAACACGACCTGTGGCCAGGTTGTTTCGATCTCCTCAAACCGCAGGGGGCGGTTATCCAGGGCGCTTGGCAGGCGGAACCCGTGGTCGACGAGGACCTGCTTGCGGTTCTGGTCGCTGTGGTACATCGCCCGCAGCTGGGGGATGGTCACGTGGCTTTCGTCGATGAACAGCAGCCAATCGTCGGGGAAGTAGTCGAGCAGGGTGTACGGCTTGGACCCGGGGGGGCGGGCGTCGAGGTGGCGGCTGTAGTTTTCGATCCCGGAGCAGTAGCCGAGCTCTTGGATCACCTCTAGGTCATATTTAGTGCGGGCCTGGAGCCGTTGGGCTTCGAGCAGCTGGCCCTCGCTGCGGAAGTGGGCCACGCGGCGGTCGAGTTCATCGCGGATGGATTCGAGGGCGTGTTCGACCTGATCGTCCGCGACCACGTAGTGCACGGCGGGGTAGATGTACAGGTGGTCCTGCTCTTGTAAGGATTGGCCGGACACCGGGTGGATGATCTGCAAGGTATCGATCTCGTCACCGAAGAGCTCGATCCGGTGGGCGACCTCCTCGGCGGCGGGGTAGACCTCGACCACGTCGCCGCGCACGCGGTATGAGCCTCGCTTGAGTTCGATGTCGCTTCGTTCGTATTGGAGGTCGGCCAGGGCTTTGAGCAGGTCTTGGCGGTCGATCGTCTGCCCCTTGCCGAGGCTGATGACGGATTTCTTGTATTCATCGGGCGGGCCGAGGCCGAAGATGCACGAGACGCTAGCGACGACGATGACGTCGCGCCGGCTGATCAGGTGGGTGGTGGCGGCGAGGCGCAGGCGGTCGAGGTCATCGTTGCGGGAGGAGTCTTTTTCGATGTAGATGTCGCGCTGGGGGATGTACGCCTCGGGCTGGTAGTAGTCGTAGTAGCTAACAAAGTAGCTCACGGCGTTGCGTGGGAACAACTCCTTGAATTCTTCGTAGAGCTGGGCGGCGAGGGTCTTGTTGTGGCTGATCACCAGGGCGGGGCGGTTGACCCGGGCGATGACGTTGGCCATGGTGAACGTCTTGCCCGAACCGGTGACGCCCATGAGGGTCTGGTAGGGTCGATCGGCGTGCAGGCCGGCGACGAGCTCGGCGATCGCGGCGGGCTGGTCGCCTAAGGGCTCGAACTCGCTGGTGATTTCGTAGGGCATCTGTGATTATTGTAGAGGCGGGGACGGGGCATGGGGGTGCGGCGCGGGTGGACCTGCCGAAAAGATCGGGTGTAGTCCAAGTTTGAGGCATGGCGCCTGGGGCTACGTTCATCGAAGATGAACATACCTCACAGCCATGGTTTTGGGGCTCAGGCACCTGCTCGCGATCTGATGATGAGCCAAACCCCCTCCAGCCTTTTAGGGGCCGACCTCATACCACCGGCTCTGTCGGCGGTCGTGATTCAACATTCCACATTTTTCGTTTTTTCGAGCATTTGGCGCACGAGTATTGAATATTGCGCGAATAGATTAGTGATCATACTACGTGCCCGGATATTAACCTCGGACAGGTGGTCATGAAAGGCTGCGGAATACGTGTTCAAGAAATCGAAGAAATATTCTTGAGGCAAACGTTAAGGCAAATGAGCCGAAAACCTTCACCCGTGGCCGGGGTTCTCTGTTCAATCTATCTCAGCAAGCCTCAGTCAGGAGATCTACGATGCGGAAGCAAAATCAGTTTGAGAGCGTGACAGAAAAGGAATCAGCGAAGATCCAAGGGGGCGCGACCTCTGTTGATGTAACCCGAGAAGGCTGGACGCTGGTGCATATCGGTTGGATCGCGAATAACTTCCAGAGTAACGATCCGCACTGTGACGCTCCCACAGCAACCATCGCTCTGAAAAGTTAACGAGCGGATTCGGACAGCAATCATTCGGACGGTCGGGTTAAACAACCCGGTCGTCCATTTTCGAAAAACAGGATCGTGTGAAAATATCAATCAACGGCCCCGCCGCAAGCGCGTATCCATGACAAGGCTTGGGTGGGGTGCAGGTGGACGTGGCGGAGAGGTCGGAGGCTATTCGGCTTTTTGTTGATTTCATGAAGGCCGGGAGGGGACCGCTTGTTTACACGCGCGGCTCGTTGTGGTTGTGAATAGGGACCCGTCGGTCGGTCACGCGGCGCGGGCGTTGACCTTGAACTTGCCCACAAGCCGTTGAAGCTGCTCGGCCTGGGTCGATAACTGACCAGCGGTGGAGGCCGCTTGGTTGGCGCCTTGGGTAGCGGACTGAGTCACCTCGGAGACGGCTTCGACGTTCCGGGCGACCTGCTCGCTGGCTGAGGATTGCTGCTCGGCGGCGGCGGCGATCGATTGGATCAACGACGCGACTTCTTGAGCGCTGGACACGATCTGCTGGAGGCTGGCTCCGGCCCGCTGGGCCCGCTGGACCCCGGTTTCGACCTGCTGGGTGCCGGATTGCATCCGGTCGACCGCCTGCTGGGTCTCACCCTGGATCGCTTTGATCGAATCGGCGATCTCGTCGGTGGCTTTGGTGGTGCGGTCTGCAAGCTTGCGCACCTCGTCGGCGACCACCGCAAAGCCGCGACCGTGCTCACCGGCTCGGGCGGCTTCGATCGCGGCGTTGAGGGCCAGGAGGTTGGTCTGATCGGCGATGTCGTTGATGACCTCGATGATCTGGCCGATCTGCTGGCTGCGTTTACCCAATTCGGAGACCGATGCGGCCCCGGCGTTGACCGCGTCGCTGATCGCCTGCATGTCGGTGATCGTCTCGGAGACGACCTGGCCGCCTTCTTGGGCGACCTTGCCGGAGTCGGAAGCGTTGGCCGCTGCGTCGTTGGATTTGCGGGCGACCTCTACGATCGAGGCGGACATCTGCTCGATCGCTGAGGAGATCTGCATCACCTGATTGTTCTGAGTGTTCATGCCCTGGGCCATCTCATCGCTAGAAGCGGCGATCTGGGTCGACGCGGCGGCGACGTTGCTGGTGACGGAGGCGACTTCGACGATGGTGTCGTGGATCTGTTTCACGAACGTGTTGAAGGCTTGGGCGAGGGCGGCGATCTCGTCGCGGCCTTCGATTTGTACGCTCTGGGTGAGGTCCCCTTCCCCTTCGGAAATGTCGCGGAGTCTGTCGGCGACGGCGCCGATACGTTGGATCATTCTCCCGGCCAGGAAGATCCCGAGGCTGATGCTGATCAAGGCCGCGCAGGCGGCGATCGCGGTGACGGTTTTTGTGGTTGCTCTGGAAGATTCCTCGAGCGAACCCAGCGAGGCATCGAGCAAGAGCTGGACCTGCTGTTCGAGCAGGGTGATGTTGGCCACCACGTCTCTGGCTTTACGCGTAAAGAACTCGGAATCAGAGCTAGAAGCGATCAGCACGCGGGCGCGCTCGTAGGTCTGGTCGAACGCGGCTTTAAGTTCTTCTAGCGTGGCTTTCTGCTTCGGGTCGAGCTTGGCCTTGATCAGCTTTTCGTACCCCTTCGTGAACTTCGCGTCGCCGGCGAACTTCACGTCCCGGTTCGAATCGGTGTAGAGGACGGTGATCGCGCCGCGGGCCAGGTTGTTAAAGGCTTTGGGGTCGACCGGCTGGAGGTCGAGGTTCTTTCGCAGGATCTTTGATAGTTGCTTTTTGAGCGGGGCGATCTCGAGGGTCAGTTTGAGCTTGGACGACGCGAGGCTTTGGACATCGGCGTAAGCTTCTTTGGCTTCTTGGAAGCCGGCTTCGATCGCGGTGACAAGATCCCCGTAGGTGGCGTGCGTGACCTGCGGCGCGGAGTCCTCCGTGGACGAGGTTTCGTCGGGTATCTCGGAACTGTGATCGGGGGACGGGGCCTGCCCGTTTGACGAAGCCGCGTCGGTCAGAGGGGTTTGCAGCAAGGTGGCGAACCGATCCTGCTTGAGGTATTGGACAGTGGTTTCAACGGTGTCGAAGGCTTGGTCGAGTTCCGCGAGGGTGGCGTCCATGCCGTCCTCGTCTTTGACCTGGAACAGCTTGCCGACGTCGGCGGTGACGTTGAGGATCGCCCGGCCTGCCTCCACGCTGGCACGGTAGAAGGCGACTGTCTCTTGCTTCTCACGCTTGATCGTGGTGGCGAAGCCGGTGAGCTTCCATGAGACCATCGCGATGATGGTCACCAGGCCGATCACGAACGTGCTGATAAACAACGCGAAGTTGCGCTTCATGTCGACCTCAAAACTCGGGCCCCAGGGTTGTAGCCGCTATCGCCCGGACCATGTAACCCCTGCACAATCACGGAAGATGGGTCGTTATTCGAGCATATCGCCCACGATGGCGACCTGTTCGAGCCCTTCTTCCATTTCCGACTTCATCGCGTTGAGGTCCTCGGGCGAGTTGCTGGCCGAGAAATCCTTGGCGGCGCGGAGCACCATGATCGGGTGGATCATTACGTGCAGCGGGTCGGTAAAGTGCTCGTTGTCTTCGTCTTCGAGGTCGACCCCGGAGTCGTTGGACTCAAAGTAGCCTAGGTCGTGCCACTGGCCTTCGATCTCGTCAAAAGATAGCTCGACCATGGGTCCCACGCCGGTGACCGCGCCGTTGTCGACATTAGCGACCTGGGTGATGACGACGTCCAGCAGCTGTGTTCCGTCCGGGTGGGCCTGCTTGTACAGGTTCGCCAGCTCGACCGAGGCTTTCGTGAGGTCTAGGACCTTGGCTTCGATCTGATCAACCGACACAGACTGGGAATTGACCATATCAACGATGGCCTGACCGGCGGATTTGTAGTTCTCTACCAGCTGCGTGACGTTTTCCGCTGGGGCGCTGGAGCAAAAGATCAGCGTCGCGACGATCGATCCAGCAAGGTGTGCTTTCTTCATGAGTTCTCCTTTCAGCTTGAGTTTTGACCGTTCCGCATGACGGGTGGCGTTCCAAAGGCCATGCGTTGTTAAGTTTGAGTCGGGCCGTCATCTGCTTTGGTTTATCGGCCCGTGTCCACAATGACTTAGGCCGTTTAGAACACCAGTTCGACCCGGACGGTCCCGACCAGGGCGTCCTTGAGGCCCGCGCCGCCGGGGTTGATGATGTATTGAATATCCGGTTTGACTGCTAGCCATGGCATGATCTGGGCTTTGTAGAACACCTCGTACGCGGTCTCGTAATCGTCCGTGAATCCGGCACCGGCGTCGTCGGTGAACTTCACGAGGGTGACGCCCAGGCCGGTGGCGTCGTCGTCGCGGGTGGGGATCGGGCCGATCCAGTTCACCCCCGCGCCGAGGTGGATCTGGGCTTCACTGACATCGGCATCGGCCCAGCCGAACTGAACGAACACCCCGACGCCCTGCTCGTTGTCCTCGTCAGCGGGGTCTTCGAGGAACACGGTTTGATCGAACAGGAGGTAGAAACCCGCGGTGCCGCTCTCGGTGCCCGACCCGTCGAAGCGGTCGAACGACCCGTTGTGGCCCCAGCCGCCGAACCCGAACCGCCCGGGTAGGCCGTCGTCGCCGCACTCCCACTTCACCCCGGCCTCACCGATCACGAACATGTCGGCTGGGCTGGACTCGAAGAACGTGCTGGGGCCGCGTGTCCCGGTTGTGACGCCCTCTACCGCCGCCCCGTCGAAGAGCCCCAGGCCCGCGTAGAGTTGGTCGGTCGGATACACGAACACGACGACCGCCATGGAGGGGTCCGGGTAAGTCGGCAATACGAAGATGGTCGGGCTAAACCCCATCGAGGAGTTGAGGAACTCCCCGCCGTTGTCGGTATAAGCGAACTCGGCGTTGGCCTCGACCTTGCCAACCTTCACGCGGAGCATCCCTTCAAGGAACACGTGCTCGTACCACAGCTCGGCGATCTCGGTGCGGCCGTCGGAATCGATGTTGGAATAGGCTTGGAAATCCCCGGTGTCGCCCGAGCCGTCTTCGCCGTTATGGTTCTGGAAATCTATGAAGGCGGTGCCGCCGGGCAGGCCGAACAGCCGCTCGGTATCGAGGGTGACGTCGAATAAAAACAGGTGGCGGAACGACGAGCCGTTGGTGTTCTGCCCGCCGTGCCAGTTCGACGACCAGTCCGCGGTGATCGAGGCTTCGAACACCACGCCGTGGTCATCGAGCCAGGGGCGGGCGCCGAACCAGTCGTCGGTGAGGTGCTGCCACTCGTGTGGGGGCTTGCCGGTGTCGACGTTTTTCTCGGTCGACATCACCGGCTTCTGGGGCTTGGGGATGTCGGGTCGGCCGCCGTGGGACTGGTGCCGCTGGTTTTCGGGGATCACGGTCACGACGCGATCGACCGGCTCGGATAGACCGTCGCCTGTCGAGTCGCCCGCGTCCTGTGCCGCGACGAAATTGTTACAGATCGCTACGGAGCTTACGGAAACGGCTATGCATGCGGTGCGAAGACGGCGTGTTTTGCGAAATGGACTGTCCACGTGGGTTAACCTCTCTAAACGTTCTTTCTGTGGCGGTGACGGCACCCATCACCGTCGCCTCGATCGGGTGATTACTTCAAGCAATTGTTCGGCTTACAGGCGAACGAACTTGCGTCCATGAACCTCGACAAGTTTTTTTAACACGATTTTTTTGGCAAAATAGCCCAGGCAAACAGTATATTTTGAATAGTCAAAATATACTGTTTGCCTGCAAAAAATCAATTCTGCTCTGTCTTTAGCGCTCGCTTAGGTGGCGAAAAGAGTAGTTTATGCGAGTATTTTTCGTACGATCCGACGTGTCGGATATTGGCGAAAAGTCTTTATCTTGAAGGATTTAGGGCCCAAACGGTGCCGCTTGATCCTGCTCAACGATCAAAAGGATCGTACTGAAGCCGGATCGAGGGGGCTTGGGCTGGGTCGAAGGGCAAGGGCTGGCCTCGTGGCCGAGCAGGATCGAAGTAGGTGCTAGGAAGGTCGAGGATCGGGCGCACCACGCGATCTAAAGCTTTGAGTAGATGAGGGATGTCGATCCCCATGTAGACGTTGGGTAACCCCTCGAACTTGGGCAACGCGGTCTGATACACGCTGCGTACCCCTCTCGGGTTGCCGCGACGGATATGCTCAATCGTCACCGCGCACTGGATCAGGCCCTGGTAGAAACGCTTCTTAGGCCCACTGGCGATGTGCCAGATGTCCTCCCACACCTCATGGGCTTCGAACCATTCGCCTTGATTGAACAGTTCGATCCCTTCGTGAAAGATCCGGCGTTCCTCTTGAGTCGCTGATGTATCGTCAGGAGGCAGAGCCATCTATATTTCAACGATAAGGGTTAAAGTTGTATGGATCGGGGACGGATGGATGGGAAAATGCAATCACTCGATCATCTCCGTCTGCGTCGGGTCATCGCCATGGGAACTGCGTTGACGATAGATGTCAAGGTAAAATTCTAGTAAATCCTTGCCTTGCAAGCTCTTCGTTCGTGTGTGCTGGAAGCCGAACCGATCGAACAACCCCACCGCGGCGGATGGGTCGAACCGAGTGTCCAGAACGATCTTTAAATATCCGCTTTTTTTGCAATGACTTATGGCCTTTTCAACCAGGCGGGCCCCGATGGGTGACTTTTGCCAGTGTTTATCGACCCGCAGCCGACGGATCTCCGCCGTGTGCTCGTGATCGTGAGCAACCCCGATCATCCCCACCACGGTGCTGTCGAGGTCGGCCACCCAGAAATGATTGCGGGGCTCGCTCAAGTAAGCGTCGTCAATGTTCTCGATATCAGCGCCGGTGTCGTTGGCAGCGATCTGGCCCGCCAGCAAACCCTCGGTGTACAAACGCGACACCATGTCCTGGTCGCGGGGGTGATAGGATCGTACCCTCAGGCCTTCAAGCGTGTTTTCAGATCCGTTACCGCCCATCATCCTGTCCCGATCAAACCATCACCGATGAACGCGTCCTGCGTTGGATTTTTACTCATAGGGACTTCGACGCCATCTGCACCCGGCCTTTGCTTCTTTCATATCCCCGATGGCCAAGCCCGCATAGAAAACAAACAAGGGAACCGTCACACGCTATCGCGGATAATAGGCTACTCGTTAATCAACGCTAGTTTAGCATCGAGATCCGATTTGATAAAACGTCAATTGATCCGTGTGGGTATCAAGCCAGGGCGATCTCATTTGGATTTCTCAACCCCGCATGAACGCTCTGGAACGGGGCGATGCCCATCCAGCCCCGCAGACGAATGGCGATGACCCGCCCTGGCGGGCAAAAACAAGACGTCAAATCCAAATGAGATCACCCTGCGGGCTGCTTGTCAGCTAGTGCGAGAACCTCAGATGACCCGGTTGCAAAAATAGTTTCTACGTCCCAACCCACTGATAATATACCCCTCCCATATGAAATTGCGGCATCACTCGTGTACGCGGCAGGGAAATTCTCGGTGCCCTGCGCGTACCCGACGCGGTACTTGGATACGCGATGCGTATAGCACCACTCTCGACGATCAACGACGGATGGTTCACGTCGATCGGCGATTTGATTGTCCGTCCCCTTTGACCCGATGGTGTACCATACGCCATGCGTATCGGTGACCTGTCGAGACCAGATCTTGTTGATCGGCTACGCGGCCGCGGGCTGTACTTCCGCACCGGTCCGTTCGTGACGCGCCTGCTGACCCGGGCCGACAACATGATCGACGACTTCCAGTTCCTCTATAGCGACTACCCGATCGACACCGACGCCCAGCTGGCCGACTACCACGTCCGCCTCGATCGCCCCCAGGGTTTGCGACGCTGGGTGCGGCCGCAGATCGAGTTTATCCTCGACGGGACCAAGACGTTCCACCCGTTCCCGCTGCACTTAGCGATCGCCCTGCTGGAGTGGGGGCTCAACTACAGCGTCTTTACCGAAGCCCATCAATACCTCATCTTCCACGCCGCGGTGCTGGAGCGCGACGGCAAGGCCATGATCCTCGCCGCCCCGCCCGGGTCCGGTAAGAGCACCCTCTGCGCGGCGATGATCCACCGCGGCTGGCGGTTATTCTCCGATGAGATCGGCCTGCTACGACGCCAAGACGGGCGGCTGACCCCGATCCCCCGGCCGGTGAACCTCAAGGCCGGTTCCATCCCGGTCATCAAGTCGTTCGCCCCTGAGGCACAATTCGGTCCGATCCTGCCCCAGACGCGCAAGGGCACGGTCACGCACATCCGCCCCCCGACGCAAAGCATCGAGCGAGCCGATGAAACCGCCCAGCCGGCGTGGGTGATGTTCCCGTGTTATCAGCCGGGCGCCACGACCCAGTTGCTGCCGATGAAGCGATCCCGGGCGTTGCTACGATTGGCTCACAGCGCGTTCAATTACAACCTGTTGGGCGTGCGCGGGTTTGAAATGCTCGCGGATCTGATCGACACTTGCGACTGTTTTGAGTTTACGTACAGCGATCTGGACGAAGCCCTCGACCTCTTCGCCCGGTTGCCAGCCCCCGCCCCGTCCGCGGCCGGCAGTTAAATCTATGGCCGTGACGCAACACCTCATCCTCAACGCGCTGCGTGACCCACAAGCCCTCGCTTCGTTGCCCCCGTCCCAATGGGACCAGCTCATGCCCCGTGCCCGCCGCGCAGGGATCTTCGCACGCCTAGCCCTGCAACTGCTGGACCTTGACCTCTGGGACCAGGTCCCCGAGCGGGTCCGCGAGCACCTCGAAGCGATGCGCGTCGTAGCCGCCGAACACGACCGGATCGTGCGTTGGGAGGTCAACCGTATCCGCTGGGCGTTAGAGGGTATCGAGACCGAAGTGCTCCTGCTCAAAGGCGCCGCGTACGTCATGGCCGGCCTGCCCCCCGCGCGTGGCCGGCTCGTGTCCGACGTCGACATCATGGTCCCTAAAGAAAGGATCAACGACGTCGAAGCGGCGCTGATCCGCCACGGGTGGGAGCCGATGAAGCTCGACCCCTACGACGACCGGTACTACCGCCAGTGGATGCACGAGCTGCCGCCTTTGCAACACAGCGATCGGCTGACCATCATCGACGTGCACCACACCATCCTGCCTGAGAGTGGTCGGCTAAGCCCCGACCCGCGCCTGCTGTTCGAGTCCGCGTGCGGTTTCGTGCACAACGGCCCGGGCCCGCACGCCGATCCACACCTGTTGCTCGATCAAGCCCGGGCGACCGATCACCACCCGTTCAAGATCCTCGCCCCCACCGATATGGTCCTGCACACCTGCGTGCACCTGTTCCAAGACGGGGAGGTCGCCGGCGGGCTGCGCGACCTGACCGATATCGACGACATGCTGCGACACTTTGGGCAACACGAACCCGGCTTCTGGGACCAGCTCGTGCCCCGCGCGGCGCAGCTCGGGCTGGAACGCCCCTTGTTCTACGCCTTGCGCTACGCCAAACGGCTGCTGGGCACCCCGGTCCCCGAGCCTGTCGAGCACGCCTCATGGCACGGCGCGCCCGCGCCCGAGGTCGCGACCGTCATGGACAGCCTCGTCGAAAGAGCGATCGTCCCCGAAGGCCCGGACGGTGCATCACGTTTGCACAGCGTGGCGAGGTGGGTGCTCTACGTGCGCTCCCACTGGCTGCGCATGCCCCCGCATTTATTGATCGCCCACCTCACGCGCAAGGCGTTTCGCCGGTGGACAGAGAAAGAAACCGAAGAGCAGGACCTGTTGTAGCCCGCGGCCGGTTGTCGTCCTGTGTTCTATTTATCTTGAATTTGCAGGTGACCCTCTCAGCGAGCCGCGACCGTGAGGGAGCGGGTTCTTCGGGTTTTGCCTCCGAACCTTCGGAACCCGCTCCCTCACGGTCGCGGCTCGCTGTGGGACTCGACACGAACTTCCAAAACGATGTATCGACGACTACTGCACCAATCCCTTGGTAAGCCTCATGAACGCGGTTTCGAGATTGACCTTTTCCTCTTCGAGCCGGGTTAGCGAGAAACCGTTCGTGACCAGTTGATGGGCGATCGCCGCTGCGTTCGTTTCTGAGGATTCGAGGTTCACACGGATCAGGCCGTTTTGCGCTTCGGCGCTGACAACCCCCGGGATCTGCCGGATTGTTTGTGCCGCCTGGGTGGCGCGCTGGCCAACCCCCACGTGCAGCACCACCCCCACCCGGGCGCGGTCGAGTATCTCCTGCACTGTGCCGGTGAACACGAGCTTGCCCTGCTCGATCACCGCAACCTTGTCGCACAGGTCGGCCAGTTCTAGGAGGATGTGGGAGCTGATCAGGATCGTCTTGCCCATCCGGTGCAGCTCTTTAAGCAGCTCGCGGATCTCGATCCTAGCCCGCGGGTCGAGGCCGCTGGCCGGCTCGTCGAGCAAGAGCACCTTCGGGTCGTGCAGCAAGACCCGTGCGAGGCTAAGCCGCTGCTGCATCCCCCGCGATAGGCCGTTGACCTCCGCGTCGGCTTTGTACGTCAGGTCGGTCAAGCTCAATACGTCGTCGATCACCTGGGCGCGTTTCGGGCCGTGGATGTTGTAGGAGGCGGCGAAGAACTCGAGGTACTCGCGCACGACCATGTCTTCATAAGAGCCGAAGTAGTCGGGCACGTACCCGATGATCGACCGCACCTGCCGGGCGTTGACCGGGCCCACGGAAAGCCCGTCGACCCTCGCCTCGCCGTAGGTGGGGCGCAGCAGGGTCGCGAGGATCTTGATCGTCGTGGTCTTGCCGGCGCCGTTGGGGCCGATAAACCCGAAGCAGTCGCCGGCCTCGACCGTGAGGTTCAGCTCGTGCAACGCGACCAGCTGGTCGTAATGTTTGGTGAGGTTGAGGGTCTGGATCATGGGGTTTCATCAACCGGCAAGACCCACCGCACCACGGCCCAGCCCGCCGAGTCGAACGGCTGGGCCTGGAGCGTCATCGGCACGGGGGTCGGCGCATCTTCCAGGTACCCGATTAGGATAACACAGCGTGTGGGCACGATGGCGCCCAGGTCGAGCTTACGGCCCCAATGCCGTTTATAAGCGCGGTTCCGCTGCCCAGACAAGTACCCCAGCGTCCGGTAGTCGGGCGGCGGCAGGTAGCTATAGAACGTCAACAACTCGATGTCTACAACGATCTGATCATCAGCGATGGGAACCGGAGGTTGGTGGTGGCCCGGGAGGGCAGCCCCCCCCGCGTTGTTGGCGAATAACTCTCCCAAGTAACCTTCTTGCATCCACAGCCGTTTGTCTTTGTCGTACTTGTACGGGCTAACCAGCGGTCGGCTGTCGCTGGCGTTGAGATCGATGTTTCGGGGATGTCCCGATCGCCATACACCCTGACGCCAAATCAGAGGTGTTTTCCCGTCGCCGGGGCAGTACGCGATCAGCAGGTTGCTTAGATCACCCGGCAGGTCGTGACGGATGGAGCCCACGAGTCGATTCCTTTCGAACCGCAGCTGACCCTGGAACGACAGCCAGGGCGACGGGGCAGACGCCGCAGCCGTCTGCCCTCGGTCGAGGTAATCGACCTGGATCTGCTTAGCGGTCGCGCGGAACGGCAGGGCCGCTTCGTGCGGTGACAGGGCTTTGATCTTGTACTGCTGTTGATCAATGAACCCCCCGTCGCCGCCGGGTTCGCTATCAGCGCTGGCGAGGGTGTGGCGGCCCGGGGCGTCATCCTCCGACCCGACCGCGACCGGTAGGTGCCCACGCTGGGGCGAGAAAAGTGACAGCCACGACCGGGCGCGCACCAGGCCCGATCCGGAGTCGATATCCAGAACCGTAAAGTGTTCAGCGGCGGTATTCGTGGGGCGTAGCGCCGCTGCCGCGGACCACGCGATCACGCTAAACACCACCACCACCCCGAGGAACGCCACCCAGCTGTGCCGCGCCAGCCCCCGCTTTTTGAGTACGCCAAAGCCGATCGGCCCCGCCGCCAGCCAGTAGAGCGTAAACAGGATCAGGGCCGTGAGCACCGCGGGCGAGGCGGTCCCGTACATCGCGATCTTGTCGACCATGAATCGGTCGAGCCGCTGGTTATACCGCAGGCTTGGGTTGATGATCTGTTGGGCTTTGAGCTTGGCTTCGATCTCGGATTTGGTGTAGGCCGGGCTCTGCCAACCGAGGATTGATTTCCATAACGAGGGGCCGTTGGGCAGCCCAGTCAGCATAACCAGGGGGGCGGTGAGGTCGACCCCGATGAGGGTTACCCGGCCAAACCCGACCCGCCGCGCCACCACGACCGGCTCATGGTCACGGTCGCGTAACAAGACCGAAACCCTCTCGTCGGCGGGGTGAAGTCTTTTGAGATCGATCGTGGCCGGGTCGGGGTTCGTGGGCCGGCCCAGCCAGGCCGGCGGTGGTGCGTCGTGGTCCACGTCGACACGTACCTTGGGCAGGATACCGGCCAGGGGGCTATCGAACCAGGTGTCCCCGGCCTGGGGAAGAACGATGATCAGGTGCCCGCCGCGCAAGACCCACTGGCGGATCGCCCGGTGGGTGTCGGGTGAGATGGCCGCGTCGGTGGGCCCGCGGCCAAAAGGCGTCCAGATCAGGGTCTCGATGAGTGACAGCCCGTACCACCGGTCGGGGATCAGCGCCGGATCGAGGTCGCGTAAGACCCGGCATGTCTCGTGCTGGGTTTCGAGATGGGTGTAGGGTTCCAGCCCCAGCATCGCCGGGCCGGTGACCGCGATGATCGCCTGCGACGGCTCGGCCAACTGACCGGGCGGGACTTCTAGGAACGCGAGGGGACGCTTGTCCTTCTCATCGAGGACCCTAAACCGCCATTTATCGGAATTTGAACGGGTCACCGGTGGGGTCCCGTAGATCCATGCCTGCTGGGTCTGCTGGGGGCTGAGGGTCAGGGCCCGTTGCGAGGTGACCTCGTCGCCGTCGCTATCGTGATAGATCCACTGGCAGACCACCTTTCGCGGGTCCGATGAACGGTTTTCTAAAGTCAGCAGGACGGGGGTCCAAGACCCCAGGCGGGTTAGCCCCCCGAGGCCGAGGTGGTCGTGGTTGATCGTCAGCTTCACTGAATCATCTTGAGCGTAAACGCCGCTGGTCCAGAAGACCCCCATCACAATGAGGGCCAGGTGCAGGGATCGAGTTATCGGGCGTGTTTGGGCCATGACAGGGGTATACAGCGGTCGAAAGCGACGAGGTCCAATGAAGCTAAGCCGATCAATATCCACCTTCTCTCCACACAGATCAAGTGCCCGCAAGGCTGGAACCGATAAGGTGACAAGATGAACGGTGACCCTCAAACTTACGTGTGGGTGGTCTTGGGGTTCCTGGCCTACGCGTTTTTGACGTGCATGATCAGGATCCTCGCGTCCCAGCACCGATTCTCCATCGAGCAGCACAAGCGCGTGCTCGAATCTCGCCAGATGCGCCAGCGGTACCTGAACCTGCTCGAAGCGCGACGCTCGGGTTATAACGGTATCGAGTTATAGCGGCGGCCACTGGGATCCCCTCCCGTTTCCCTGTTGAGGAGATAAAGTTTTCATCCCAATTGGCCCTGCGTCATTGACGTGGGGTTAGGAGAGGGGTCACCAAGACAATTTCTCAAAGCTTCATCCATGGCTGGCAGCACAAACAGTGACCAACGCCGTCTTGTGGTATCCTTGCGGCTATGTCCACGCTCACGATCGTCGGAGGGCGGATCCTCGATCCCGCGAATCAAGTCGATGAACAGGCCGACCTTTTATTGGTCGATGGCCGGGTCGCGAAGGTCGGTAAGGTCAGCCGCCCCGACGGCGCGGTGTTCAACGCGGCTGGTTGTTTTATTTCCCCCGGGCTGATCGATATCCACGTCCATTTTCGCGAGCCGGGCCACGAGGAGAAGGAGACCATCGCCACCGGCGCCGCCGCCGCGGTGGCGGGGGGGTTTACCAGCGTTTGTTGCATGCCCAATACCGACCCGGCGATCGATGATGACGGCCGGATCGAGTTCGTCTATCACCAGGCCCAACGGGCTGACACCGCCAACGTTTTCCCGGTGGGGGCGGTCACCAAAGGCCGGGCGGGCAAGGAGCTGGCCGAGATCGGGCTCATGGCCGCCAGCGGGGCGGTGGGGTTCTCGGACGATGGCTGCGCCGTGGCGTCGGCGGGGGTGATGGCCAAGGCGCTGTCCTACATCGCCATGACCGGCAAAGTATTCATGCAGCACTGCGAGGACCCGGAACTGGGCGGCGGGGATATGAACGACGGGGCGTTGGCGACTCGGCTGGGGTTGGCCGGCTGGCCTCGGGTCGCCGAGGAGCTGATCATCCAGCGTGACATCCGCCTCAACTTAAGCCAGAACATCGGGGCCCGGTACCACGTCCAGCACGTCTCTAGCGGCGGCAGCGTCGAGCTGATCCGCCAGGCGCGGCGGGACCTCTTCGGCCAGGCGCACATCACCGCTGAGGCCTCGCCCCACCACCTGCTATTGACCGAGGACGACTGTGCCACCTACGACACCCGGTTCAAGGTCAACCCCCCGCTGCGGGCCAAGCGGGATATCGAAGCGCTGCGTGAGGGTATCCGTGACGGGACCATCACGATCCTGGCCACCGACCACGCCCCGCATACCCAGGAGGAAAAGGAACTCGAATTCGCCTCGGCGCCGTACGGGCTGATCGGGCTCGAATGCGCCCTGCCGCTATACATCAAGGCATTGATCGAGACCGAGACGATCGGATGGTCCGATATGATCGCGATGATGACCCACAAGCCGGCGAGCCTGTGTCAGTTGGAAGGTAAGGGGCACCTCGGGATCGGGGCCGACGCGGACGTGACGGTGATCGACCCCCGCGATCGCTGGACGATCGACGTAGGCCGTTTCGCTGGCAAGAGCCGCAACTGTCCATTCGATGGTTGGCCGGTCGCCGGCCGGGCAATCGCCACCATTGTCGGGGGCCAAGTAAAGTTCAACCTTGCCTCAGATCGATGGATAGAACAAGGGCATCCGGCTACGAGCCACAGCCGCTAGGCCCGATTCCAAAGATCCAGGCGCGTCGTCGTTTGATCGGTCGACCGGTAGGCAGGAGCTATGGCCAACGTCAGCTACGACGGACAAAGTTTGATTATCGGGTCTCGGCGGGTCTGGTTGGTCAGCGGATCGATCCACTACGCACGGGTCCCCCGCGCCTCTTGGCGCAACCGGATCTGTGCCGCCAAGCAAGCGGGGCTCAACTGTATCGATACATACGTATTCTGGAACCAGCACGAGCCCCAGCCCGGCCGGTTCCGATTCGACGGCGACCGTGATCTGCGCCACTTCGTGAAGCTGATCGGGGACGAAGGGATGTATTGCCTGCTGCGCCCGGGGCCCTACATCGGTGCGGATTGCGACCTAGGGGGCATGCCCGCGTGGTTGCTGAGCCGGCCTGGGATGCGGCTGAGACAGCCTAACGGCCCATTCCAAGAAGCGTGCGCCCGCTACTTCGGCGCGGTCCTTGACCAGGTCAAGGATCTACAGGTCGTTTCGCCCATCTACCCGGTTGATTCGAACAACGGCCGTGGCTCGTCGGGCCAGCCCGAGGGCGGTCCGATCGTCATGATGCAGGTCGAGGACCACTGGCACTGCGACCCGCCACCCCCAGCGCGGCGCGGCGATACCTACCTCACGGAGCTGACGCGCTACCTACGCGAGCACGGGTGCACGGTCCCGATCTGTGACAGCAATCATCTATGGACCCGCACCGAGGGGGTGATCAGCGCCTGGAGCGGCACGGACCACCTGCCATCGGACCTGCGGCAGCTGCGCGTGGTCGAGCCGGACAGCCCCGCGATCGTGATCGACTACCCCCCCGGCCCGTGCGACCGGTGGGGTCAGGCCCACGGCCGGCACGACGACCCGGAGGATTATCTCATCAGGCTCGCGAGCATCCTGGCGGTCGGGGCCCAGTACAACATCAGCCCGTTCCACGGTGGCACCAACCTCGGGTTTTTAGGGGGGCGCAGCAGCAACGGCCTGTTCTGTTATTCGACCACCAGCTACGACCGGGACGCGCCCCTGACCGAGGACGGGTCCCACGGCCCGCTGTACGCGGCGACCAAGCGCGTCAGCGTCTTCGCCAGCCAGTTCGGCCAGGTGTTCGCCCATCTCGAACCCCATCGCCAACACGCGTGCATCGCGATCGCAGACCGGCAGCACCCGGGTCTAAGCGTCGTTCATCAAAATGGTTCGCATGGAGGTGTCGTTTTTCTATTCAAGAACGGGGCCGACAAGACGACGCAGACGAATATCCTCTTACCCAACGGGCTGACGCTGCCGGTGCCGATCGGCCAAGACCGCGTGGCCTGGTTCCTGCTCGACGCGCCTCTCGGGCCCAGCACGACACTTAACTACACAAGCCTGCGGCCCTGGGCGTTTGTGGGCAACCGGCTGCTGGTGCTGTTTGGCCCCGCCGGTACCGAGGGCTTGGTGTGTATCAACGAGTCTCGGTTGCACGTGACGGTCCCTAGCGGCCGCCAACCGGTTGTCGAGGAACACGAAGGCGTGACGATCGCGGTGCTCAATCCGGGCCAAGTGGACTCGGCGTTTCTCGGGCCGTCGGGTTTGGTGTTGGGATCGGGTGGGCTCGACCCACACGGCCACCCGCTGCCCGCGCGAGGGTCGACGAACGTGACCACGATTGATCACGAGGGGCGGATCAAGAAACTCAAGCTCAAGACCCCGTCGCGGTCCTCGCCGCCCCTGTTATCGGGCTGGGAGCAAGCCAGCGTCACGGACCTCGTCGACGGCACCAGCGAGCATTACGAACCCATCGACGGACCCGCGAGTCTAGAACAGCTGGATTGCCACGAGGGCTACGGCTGGTACCGGTTGAGGTTCCGTTCTCTCGTGACCGGCAAGGCCCTGGCCCCGCCCGCTGGCGATCGTCTGCATCTCTACCACAAGGGGCAGCTGGCTTGCATCATGGGCACCGGGCCGGGGGCTGGGCACGACCCGGTGCCGATCCGGCTTAATGGGGATGCCGTTGTCCTTGCAGACAACCTTGGCCACTTTAGCGACGGGTGGTCCTTAGGCGAGACTAAGGGGTTGCCCGGCCACCTCTACGCGGTCGAGCGGCTGCCGCTGGGCCCCGTGAAGAAGACCTACGGACCGGCCCCCGATCTTTTTGCCCTGGGTGGGTTTTTCTCGCATAGCCGCAGGAGTGAATCGGTTGAGTCGCGGGTGTACCAGTGGCGGGTAAGGCCGTCGAAGAAGAACCCGGTCATCGTCGAGCTCGACCATTTTCCCCGACGCGTGATGCTCTTAGTCAACGACGAACCCGTCGGGGCTTACGACCCCGAACTCAGCGGCGGGGTCACCCGCTGGACTTTGACGGTGGGCCGCGAGATCAAGGCCACGATCAACCAGTTGAAGCTAGCGGTCTTGGGACTCGAGGACGACCGTGACCCGCACAAGCCGTTGCGGCTATCAAGCCATCTGCGGGTGTACCGGGTGACCAAGACCCTCTCGGCCAAGGCGTCATGGGCGTTTGCGCGTTGGGCGATGCCCGCCTCCGAGGACTTTGGTCCGATCACCCCACCGACGGGTCACCAGCCGTGCTGGTACCGGTGCCGAATGGGCCCGGCCCGTGACGACCGGCCCATTTGGCTCGAGCCCGTGGGGATGACGAAAGGTCAGATTTTTATCAACGGACAAAACGCCGGGCGGTATTTTGTCGCCACGCACACCGGGAAAAAAATCTCCCCACAGAAGCGTTACTTTCTGCCCAGCGCCTGGCTGGCCACCGATCAGCCCAACGAACTGATGTTGTTTGATGAGCACGGGGCCAGTCCCAAGAAATGCCGACTCATTTCTACCCCGTCCAAGGGCGCGTTTTGAGGGTGACGATCCGAACGGTCTATCTCCATATCAACAGGCCTCGTGGTCCGCAACGGTAGCCGTTTCGGGCGCTCTTCCTAGAGGCAATTTTTTGTGATCTTTTTAAATCGACGGAGACTTTTTGAGGAAAGGCGCATGGATATGATAAAATAGATGGTATGGGAACGACCACCATCGCTCGTCAAGACGTCCAGACTTCTGATCCACAGGCTACCCCGATCAATGGCCGGGTGCAGAAACACCGTTGCCTGGTATTGACCGTGGAAACATCAAGCGCCTCAGAGAAGCTAGTCCGTGGGTTGATCAAGCGAGGCACCCGCCTTCAGGTCGTGGAGGATCCATGCCGGTTGTTGGTTGAACAAGCCCGCGAGCCGGCAGGGGTGATCATCCTCGCCCAGCCCCAAAAAATACGTGGCCTAAGAGAACTTTTGGGGGTGCTTAAACAGTATTATCCTTGCACGGCTTGCTGGCGGTGTGAAAGCGTCAACGGGCAAACGCGGCTGCTACGGGTTTATCAGGCCAGCGGTGGGCGGGCTAAACTCGCTCGGGATGGGGTTCGGATCCCTCGCCGCCGCGGCTCACAGACCGCCGAGAAACCGGCCAGCGGTGATGACCGCCGGGCCACCGCGGGTCCGGAACCCACCGCCCAGCGGAGCCCCGGCAGCGAGATCCGTTTTGACCCGACAGAAGCCCGGCCGGCTTTCCCGCTGATCACCCAGGATGAGCTGTCCATGCTCATCGGCCCTGACTTCGGTCGCGACGGCTATGAAACCGGTCGCAAGGAAAAATCAGGATCTGATCTGTGAAGCAAGACCGTATCGTCAAGCCAGTGATACAGGAGGGCGCCGAAGATCTCGGCGACGCAACGACTACCATGCCTGACCAAGAACCGGTTCTTCGGATATTGGCTGTGGGCGATCAGCGGTTCGCCGACCGCGTCAAGGGCTTGCTTGACGAGATCGGGGTCGCGGGATCGATCGATCGTGTCTCGGGATACCTCGCGGCCCTGGGGCGCGTAGGCACGTCGGAACGGCCCGGGATTCTGTTGGGCAGGCTCGAAGACCTCGACGATCCGTTCAAGCCGATCGCCGAGTCCCTGCGTCAGCTTCTGCCCAAGTCGCGGCTGTTGCTGATCTCGAAGCCCGAGCACGAGCCCGACGCGCTGCGGGCCCTGGCGGCGGGTTTCGATGACTACCTGCTTGAACCGGTCGGTGCTGAAGAATTCAACCGGGCCATCCACCCCGATGGCGAAGACCTCGACGAAGATCCCCCTGATCTCCACAGCACTTTCGAGGATCAGGTCTATTCGGAATTGTCTCTCCGCACGAGCCTCGACCTGGCCCAGGACGACCCGCTGCGTCCCTCACCCACCGCTTCCCACAAGGACGAGGACGCCACCCAAACCGGGCTGGCCGAGGTCGACCTGGTCGATCACCTGCTCCAGGAACGCGAGGGCGTGCGCGACCTGGCGGTCCAGCTGATCGCTAGCCAATCTAAACTTAAAGACGTCAGCTGGGTCCCTAGCCAGGAGATGGTCCCCCAGGGCCACGCGTGGGCGCCGATTATTTTCCATCACCAGCAGATGGGCGTGCTCTCGGCTGCTCCACCGGCGTCACGACCGGAGCTCGAGCCGTGGGCCGCATGGCTGGCGCGATGGCTTTCCCTGGATCAGATGATCGCCCGGCTGTGGAAGATGGCCCTGAGGGACGACCTGACCGGGGCTTGGAACCGGCGTTACTTTGACCGTTTCCTTAAATCGATCCTCAAACGGGCGGCGCGGGAGCGGTTCCACGTCACGCTGATGGTGTTCGACATCGATGACTTCAAGCAGTACAACGACCGATACGGCCACGCCGCCGGCGATGAGATCCTCCGCGAGACTACGAAACTCATGCAGTCCGTAGTCCGCGAGCACGACGTGGTGGCGAGGATCGGCGGTGATGAATTCGCGGTGATTTTCTGGGACGCCACCACCCCCCGTCGCCCCAACAGCGCCCACCCTCACGACCCGGGCCAAGCCGCCGAGCGGTTCCGCAACGAGATCCGCACCCATAAATTCCCCAAACTCGGCAAAGACGCCCCGGGACAATTGACCATCTCCGGGGGGCTGGCCGGGTTCCCGTGGGACGGACGAACACCTGATGAGCTGCTCGAACGGGCCGACCAGATGGCCCTGTACTCCAAGCGGCAGGGCAAGAACGCGATCACGATCGGCCCCGGAGCCGAGCGGAACGCGGCCGATTCTCGGTCGATGGCGTAATCCCACCACGCCCATGGACGGGTGGCCGGGCCGTTTTGTTTCAAACTCTCGATTCCAGAAGCCCGATATCGGTATTAAGATAAATGTGGCTGTCGTTGAGCGAAGCTATCGCTTCAATGCCGGTAGGGGGGGACAGCGCCCATGGTCGCCGTCAACATGGGCATCGAACGAAATACGCGGTCTGCACGTGAGGCTCAGGTCTTGGTGGGTCTCATGGACGCCGCCCTGAAACAAGGGATGTGAATCAATGTCTTTCGACTCGACCATACACGCCAAAGCCATCGAACTCACCAAGCTCAGCTACGAGATGACCGCCGCCGCCGGCTCGGGCCACCCGACCACCGCCGCGAGCCTCTCGCACCTGACCAGCGTGCTGATGTACCAGCACATGCGGTACGAACCGGCTAACCCGCTGCACCCGTGCAGCGACCGGCTGGTGCTTAGCGAAGGCCACGCGGTCCCGATCGTCTACGCCGCTTGCGCCGACCTGGGGGTGATGATCGGCAAGGACCCCGACCAGTGGCGGCCGATGACCACCGACGACGCGATGACCCTCCGCGCGATCGACTCGGTGGTCGACGGGCACCCCAACCCGATCGAGGGGTTCCCGTTCTTCGATGCGGCCACCGGGTCGCTGGGGCAGGGTTTATCCGTCGCCGCGGGGCTGGCGGGCGCAGCGAAGGTCGACGGGATCGATAAGCGGGTGTTCTGCATCATCGGCGACGGGGAAAGCCGCGAGGGGCAGATCTGGGAAGCCATCGACTTCATCAAAGACCACGACCTGCACACCGTCTGTCCGATCTTCAACTGTAACATGTATGCCCAGTCCGATGAGGTCAGCCCCCAGCAGACCGCCGAAACCCTAGGGAAGAAATTGGAAGCCGCTGGTTTCCAGGCCCTGACAATCGACGGCCACGACCCCACCGCGATCCAGGATGCTCTTTCAGCCCACGCCCAGGCCGCCTACGACCCGCAGGCCGCCCCGGTCGCGATCGTCGCCAACACCGTCAAGGGTTGGGGCAGCCCTTCTCAACAGGGCCACGGCCACCACGGCAAACCCGCCACCGGCGATGGTCTGGCCCAAGCCATTGAAGAACTCAACCAGACCGGCAGGCAGCTAGGCGCCACCGCCGACAAGCCGCTCAAGATCGGATTGATGAACTCGGAAAAACCTCGACCCGCAGAACCCGGCACCATGATGAGCCTGCCCCAAGCCGCCAAGGCCTACGGCTTAGAATCAGCGATACAATCCGGCAAGATGGCCACCCGACGCGCCTACGGCTTGGCCCTGCGTGCGTTGGGGCACGCCAACCCGAAGGTCGTCGCCCTCGACGCGGATGTGAAAAACTCGACCTTTGCCGAGGATTTCTACAAGGACGACGAGCTGCGCAACCGGTTCTTCGAGTGTCGCATCGCTGAGCAGAATATGTTCTCAGTTGCGGCGGGGCTCAGTGCCGGGGGCAAGATCCCGTTCGCGTCGACCTTCGCCAAGTTCGTGACACGCGGCTACGACCAGATCGAGATGGCGGTCAACAGCGGGGCGAATATCAAGGTGGTCGGCTCCCACGCGGGGATTTCTCTCGCCGCCGACGGGCCCAGCCAGATGTCGCTGCCGGACGTCGCATGGTTCCGTTCGTTCGCGACGGCCAAGAACCACAAGGGCCACCCGGCGTTCTACCTGCTCCAACCATCGGACGCGTATCAGGCCTACGCCCTAACCCAAGCCATGGCCGAGCACGACGGGCCGTGCTACATGCGCACGCTGCGACCCAACACCGAGTTCCTCTACGGCGAGAACGACCGGTTCCAACTCGGTGGGCACGAGGTGCTCACCCAGGGCCGGGACCTGCTGATCGTCGCTTCCGGGTACATGGTCCACCAGGCCAACAAGGCGTTGGAGAAGTTCGACGCCCAGGGTATCGATGCGACCCTGGTCGACCTGTACTCCATCCCGTTCGATACCGACGTGATCCTCGACCTGGCCAACGAGAACAACGGGATGATCCTTACGCTTGAGGACAACTACGGCGCCGGCATCGGCAGCGCCATCGCCGACGCGGTCTCCGCCGATGGCGGTGGGTTCAACGTCTGCCAGATGCACGTCAACCGGATCCCCAAGAGCGGGCGGACCACCGACGAGGTGATGGAGTACGCCGGCCTGGGCGTCGACCAGATCGTCGCCAAGGCGATGGGCCTGCTGCAACTAACCGCGGCATAACCGGGGTATCGGTCCACACCATCTTTGGTGAGTGGAGAGTTGAGCTTCCCCAAGGAAAGTGGATGGTGCCAACAGCTAGGTAGGACGTCTGGCGAAAGGAGTCCACTTTCTTTGCGGTGGCCCATCAGTGGCGGACTCCGGATGAAGCCGGGAAGATACCCGGCCAAGGAGTCCTGCGATGTCTCAACCTCAATCGCGAATCCCGACCCTTCCCTCGGATCAGCGATCGCTCAAGCCGTGTCGGCGGCGGTTCACCGAGCCGTTCAAGCGTGAGACGGTTCGGTTGGTGACCCACGGGGGCTACACGTTCAAAGCCGCGGCCCAAGCGGTCGGCATTTCTGAAAAAAGCCTTCGTGAATGGCATAAGCAGCTCGTGCCCGCCCCGACGCCTTGTGGACCCGATGCGACCCTTGAGCAGTTGCTCGCTGATGAACCGCAGGTGGGCGTTCATGTAACCGGTGTTGACCGTCGGGGCGAGCATCGCCGACGAATCGCCCGTGACCGGGTTGACCGCGGCGAACAGATACACCCATTCGTATTCGGTCTGCTTGATGGCCGTAGGACGCGAACCCTTCGGCGCCCACACCTTCGTAAGCGTGCCCTGCTGACCGAAGCGCGCTTCATCTTGAAACCACATCTCGACCTGCTTCTGGGGATACTCGTCTTGAACCTGTTCGACTAAAAGGGGGTTTCTTGTTTCCACCGAGCCATCGCTTCGGGATCGTTCTTGCGGTGGCGTGGCCGAGGCTTGAGGCATGCATAGCCCAGCCGGTGCAGCAGGTCGTAAGCCCCGTCGAGGCTGTAGGCCACGCCGAATTCTCGATCCAAGATCCGCACCACGTCTTTGCCCCGCAGCGTACACACGCCCCCGTCGACCCCCGGAAGCGGCCCCTCGTCAAGGCGTTTCATGAACGCTTGTTCTTGATCCTGGCCCAGCTTCGTGGGCGCCCCGGGCCGGGGTTGCTCGGCGAGCGCCCCAAGCCCGCCGTCGCGGTAGGTATAGGCCCACTTCTGCACGAACCGTGGGCTGCGATCGAGCTTGGCGGCAATCTGAGAAGCCGGCTGGCCCCGCAACGCCCCGTAAACCGCCCGGTAACGATCGCGTTGCTTGGCGTTGTGTTCACGGCCGATGCGTCGTTGCAGTTCGTCTAGGTCTTGGGGGGGGTGTAAAGAGATCTTCATCCTTGGCCTCCATGCCAAAAACCCAACATCATCTCGGCGTGATCAACCTTGATCACGCCACAACCTCACACCTTAACATATCGCGTACGAATTAATCCAGATGCGTATAAGGGGCTCAGAACGGGCGATGCTCTACCGGTTGGCTGTCGAAACAGGTTTACGAGCGGGCGAGTTACGAAGCCTGACGCGATCGTCTTTTGACCTTGACGGCAACCCACCAACCGTCACCGTGGCTGCTGCGTATTCGAAGCGTCGTCGGGAGGAGACACTTCCTTTGCGCCCCGAGTTGGCTAAAGAGTTGCACCAGTTCTTGATTCACATGGCCCCGGCGGCGCTCGTCTTCAAGATGGCCGACCGCAGACAGACGGGGTTGATGTTTAGGGCAGACATCAAGGCGGCCGGCATCGCATATCGGGATGACACCGGACGTGTCAGCGAATTCCACAGCCTCAGGCATACCTTCATCAGCAACCTTGCCGCAGGAGGCGTACACCCCAAGGTGGCCCAATCGTTGGCTCGCCACTCGACAATTACGCTAACGATGGACCGTTACACGCACAGCTACCACGGCGAGCAAGCCGAGGCATTAAACGTGTTGCCGGACCTCACGGTTGTTGACGATCAGCCGGATAAAAAACCGGTACCGACGACGAATCTTCCGATCCTGTCTTGGTGTCCTGCTGGGCGCCAAACCGTGGGCGCGATGAAACTAGCAGAGGCGCACGTAGACTGATAAACCGAAAACCGCGAAGATCAGAAGATCATGATCTATCAAAAGATAAGTCGCCAAGTCCTGTCAAAAAAAGCGGTGGGGGTGGGATTCGAACCCACGGTGAACACGAGGTCCACGCCGGTTTTCAAGACCGATGTCATATTTCCTCAACCTGCTGCCATACCAGCGATTGCAAGGTGTCGCCGTTAGGCTTGGCGCGCTACTTGTCGTTTCTCAAGAACGAATCCCCACGACTGGCATTGCTCATCGAAAAATGGGACCGCCTGCCTGACGCCATCAAGGCGGGGATAGAGGCGATGGTTCGAGCATCGATCCCCGACGATTCCGAGTAGCTATATCCTTTATTCACCTGCGGCAACAGGTGCCCTATTCCCATCTTGTTTCCCGGCCTGCTGAATCCGCAGCTGTTGGATCAGCAGTCCTCGCATGGTTTTCGATCGAGCGTCCGTGTTCCTGAAGAACGTTCGAATGTTGGGCACTCGCACTAGCAATTCTTGCTTGAGTAGGTCAAGATCTCTGTCGCTCATAGCGTCCAGTTCGTGGCCGAGTTGTTCCTTGTGCAGCACATGGGCGACAATACGGCGACACGCTGCCTGATCAGTAGCAATCACGGCGGTCACATTCTGCGGTTCGCCCAGCGCCTCCAGGCCCCGCCTGAGAAGCTCGTCACGGCGGCTGGCAGGCAGTTCGTCGATTCCGGATACCCCTGATGAGGGTAGTCGGTCGATCACCGCCCTCGCCTTCACTGAGAGCCTTCTGCGGCGGATCTTGTCCGCCCGTCGATCAGCCTCCAGAAGTTCGACCGCCTCCCGGATATGGCTGCGGAGATGGCAAACCCGTAGACCCGGCCCACAGTCCGGCGTCCATTCTCGCAGACTCACGGCCTTCTCGATGAGCTTGACCGCTTCGTGAGGCCGCTGGATCAGCTCTGGGATGGATGATTCTTTGGCCGGGTCCAGCAGGTAGCTCGGATCGCTGATCCCCCAGCGCCGCAGGGCTCCAACGATTTCCTCTCTGAAATCATCGACATTTCCACCACCAACCAAAGGCGAAGCCTCTTGCTGCTTGGTTTGTTTCTTTATTGGATCTTTGGGGTGCGCAGGCGCACCTACCCCCGCGGCGCCTGCGCACCTACCCGTAGGTGCGCCCACGCGCCTACCCCCCTGCGAAAAGGTAGGTGCGCCTACGCACCTACCTTCTTCGGATGGCGTCTGCGTCTTCACTAGCTTGTGGATCGCGGCATGGCATCGCTTGGCGACCTCCGGGTTACGCAGGTCGGCGAGTTCATACCTGGTCGTGTCGGCGTCGCCGGCATCCGTTTCGCTGCGGTGGCGTGTGATGAGCCCGATTGATTCGAGGATGGTCAATACCCGGATGACCGTGCCGCGGCTCACACCGACGTCTGACGCCAGCCGGGTTAAGCCGGGGCGGACGTTGGGCAGACGTCGGATCAGGGCCGTGTAGAGCGCCTGACAGGCCGGGCCGTAACGAATATTCCGCAGGGCCGCGAAGACGCCGCTGTCGAACGCCGCCCACAAGGCGTTGTCCGTGGCGAGTTTGGCTTGATGGTTTGTATTTCCCGGAAACGGGATGACCTTTTCGGTCGGCTCATGGGTTTGGTTCATGGGAGATGGCTGTGCGTTCATCCCTTGCCTCGTCATGACACGCAGAATCCGCGTCCACGTGTGGATTGATCAACACGCGGCACCAAAGTCGGGGCACAAACGGACGGTCAGCCTCGCGATATTTGTCTTGACGAGAATGAATCCACGCTGATAGGGTGGGACTTGTCATAGGCCCCGCAGCATGTGTCAAGACAGAACTCGCGGACTCGAAAGAAGCGACCCTAGCCGGTCGCTTTTTTGTTGCCCTAAATTCAGTGTCGCTACTCGATAAGCACCTCCGTGCTTAGGAAACCCAGGCGATCCGCTGTTCGGACTGGCCCGGGCTTCAACCGTTTTAAACCCAGGTCTAGCACACCCCAGGCTTTTCAATCCATCACCTTTTGAGATCCATCCTCAGCAAGCGTTCAGTGCGGTCTGAACGACTGTCCCCATTACCAGGCGTTCAACCTTGGCCTAATGAACGCTTGCAAGCATGATGGTTGTCGGCACGCATGCTCTAGGCTTGCAAGCCAGCCGTGCGTAAGCCATCTTTTTGCATTCCTTCATGCTTGCATGCTGGCTTGCATGCCGTCTTGTCGAAAAAAAGCTTGCACGATTGCTCGTGGGCATGGCACGGTCGGGCCATGATGAAGGTGATCGCCGTACTGAATCGCAAGGGAGGGGTGGGCAAGAGCACACTGGCCGTGCACTTGGCGGTGTTCTTTGCGGAACAAGGCTTGCGGGTATGCCTGCTCGATGCCGACGGTCAGCGGTCCTCGTCGAAGTGGGTAAGCGCCGCCAGCCCAGAGGTGCACGTCGTAACTCTGGAACGACACGATCAGATATTCGAGTTCATCGACCGCTCCCAGGCGGAGAAGCGGTTTGATCTCATTGTGGCCGACGCCCCCGGTGACATCTTGGACGGCACGCGGGGATTGATGTTCGGAGCCGACCTCGTGGTCGTGCCGTGTGGACCATCGGTGATGGATCTGGAATCGACCCGCGAAGCGATCGACCTGTTCGAAGCCGCTCAGTCGTTACGGGGAACACCGTCACGGTGCCCAGCCCTGGTCATATTGAACCAGATGCGGCCTCGCCGCAACCGGGTGACCCGGCAGGTCCTTGAGGCAGCCACCGTGCTCGGGCTACCGGTGTGCAGCCAGACGATCGGAAACCGAGACGCCTTCATCGACGCACGCACTCAAGAGACGGTTGTGTGGCGGCTGGGAGCCGAAGCCAAGCTCGCCGCCGAGGAGATGCTCAATGTGATGATGGAGATACTCAGTTATGGGCAAACGCAAATCAATGATGGACACGATGGCCCCACAACAACGGCAGCTAGCCGAGGCGTTCCTGCGGACAGGTCAATCCCCGGCACCCCCGGCACTCCCGGAGCCCTCGCAAGCGAATCCGGCCTCAGAACCGGTGACATCGAACGTCGTCCAGATGGACAGCCATTCGCCAACACAACGGGAACCCGTGATCACGCCCACACCGCCCTCTAGCAAAGACAAAGGGTCAGCACGGATAGATATCTCCGATGACCGACAGCCCGCCACATCGTCGCACCACGCCAAGAACCCGGTGAATCTGGTTCCCCCACAGCGAACGTTCGTCAGCCGGACCTACCGTTTGGCACCCCACCTCGTGGGCACCCTCGACGCCGCAGCTCGACAAAGGGCACAGCAGCGAACCTACCCTTACACACGAGAAGACATAATCCACGAGGCGCTGTCCGACTGGTTCAAGGCACACGGTTACACCGCTCCGTGACCCTGGCTTCGATCATCGATAAACGGGCTTTTTTCTGGCCAATTGGCCGATACGGCACTCGAAGTCTATGGAAAGCCTGCACTTAGCCTATTGCGCACCGTGCGCCACACAAAATACGGTGCGCTAGGCGTTTGTTAATCAAGAGCTTACATCTCCAATACCGTGGAGCTTTTATCTTGCTATGGCAAACGGGCATGAAATCACTGCCTTAAGCTCTATTCGGGTTGAGCATCTCGGTCCATAAACATGAGTAACAAGTCACTCTGTTCGCCGACTTTCACCATAGAAAATTTCTAACATGCTCAGCCAAAATCGCTTTGTGTGAATTGCTAGTGACGTTATCATAGACCCGCTCGCACCGCGTCGTCGTTGACGGGGCTGGATGAGGATTGGATTTTTTGTAATCGATCATCGGGTTATCGGAGTCAGATAGAGAACACCTCATCAGATTTTCTTATCTTATCCCCAGGAGAAGTGAAATGACGGATGTCGCTATAGCTCGGCAGTCTGGCCGGGCTGCTTACGGTTACCTACCGGTTCGTTCGACCAGATTTGGATTGAGCGGTGTTGTGGCAACCCTTGCACTAGCCTCGGGGCTTCCCGTCCACGCTGCCGACCAGGAATCGACGTGGGACAGCACTACAAATAACTGGTCTGACCCGTCCCACTGGACCACCGTCCCCACAGCTGGACTTTTCCCCAACAACAACGGCCAAACCTTCGACGCGATTATCAACGGCGGGACGGTCACTCTGGATCAAGACATTGAGATCGACAACCTTACCCTGACAGGTGGAAACATCGCTGGAGATTTCAAACTCACCCTTCAAGGGCCAATGTCCGTCTGGGGTGATGGGATTCAGAGCGGCGATGGCACGACGGTGGTGGCCAGCGGGTCGACGTTGGAACTGGCCACCGGGGGCAACAAACGCCTTCGGCGATTGCTGGACAACTCGGGAATCGTCAACCACACACAGGGAAACTTTTTTCTGGAGACTAACGGCAACGTCATTAACCGTTCCGGCGGGGTGTTCAACTCGCTCATTGCTGAAACTATCTTAGGTCCGGGCGCCAACGTCTTTGATAACGCGGGCACATTCAACACGAGTGGTGATGGCACGACCGACATGCGACCTCTGTTCAATAACTCGGGGATCGTCGATGTCCAAGAAGGCTTGTTGATTTTCAACCGCAGCACGCACACCGGGACCAGCGAGGTCAAGGGCGTAGGGACATTTGATCTGCGTAACGGCACGAACACGTTCGAGGCCGGTTCAAAGGTGACTGTTTCTGAGGTGGTGATCACTTCCGGGCAAGTGAATGTCGACGGAGATTGGAGCCCGGGACACACGGTGATCGCGGGTGGGTTTCTGAATCTAAATAGCAACGCCTCTGAGTCGCTGACTCAAAACGGCGGATTCCTGCAAGGCAGTGGGACATTCACCTACAACGTGCCGCTGTCGGCGTGGAACGATGGGACTCAGAGCGGCGATGGCACGACAGTGGTGGCCACCGGGTCAACGCTGGAGCTGGCCACCGGGGGCAACAAACGCCTCCAGCGGGTGCTGGACAACTCGGGAACCATCACCCACACGTTGGGCAACTTCATCTTGGAAGCCAACGGACACGTCATTAATCGAACCGGGGGGGTATTTAATGCGATCGGTGCGGAGAGTATTGGAGGCAATCGGTTGACCAACACGTTCGACAACGCGGGCACATTCAATAAGACCGGGGCCGGCACGACCGACATGGGTCCCGCGTTTAACAACTCCGGCACCGTTGACATTCAAGAGGACCTGTTGATTTTCAACGATAGCACGCACACCGGCATGAGTGAGGTCAAGGGCGTGGGGACACTTGATCTGCGTAACGGCACGCACACGTTCGAGGCCGGTTCAAAGGTGACTGTTTCTGAGGTGGTGATCACTTCCGGGCAAGTGAATGTCGACGGAGATTGGAGCCCGGGACACACGGTGATCGCGGGTGGGTTTCTGAATCTAAATAGCAACGCCTCTGAGTCGCTGACTCAAAACGGCGGATTCCTGCAAGGCAGTGGGACATTCACCTACAACGTGCCGCTGTCGGCGTGGAACGATGGGACTCAGAGCGGCGATGGCACGACAGTGGTGGCCACCGGGTCAACGCTGGAGCTGGCCACCGGGGGCAACAAACGCCTCCAGCGGGTGCTGGACAACTCGGGAACCATCACCCACACGTTGGGCAACTTCATCTTGGAAGCCAACGGACACGTCATTAATCGAACCGGGGGGGTATTTAATGCGATCGGTGCGGAGAGTATTGGAGGCAATCGGTTGACCAACACGTTCGACAACGCGGGCACATTCAATAAGACCGGGGCCGGCACGACCGACATGGGTCCCGCGTTTAACAACTCCGGCACCGTTGACATTCAAGAGGACCTGTTGATTTTCAACGATAGCACGCACACCGGCATGAGTGAGGTCAAGGGCGTGGGGACACTTGATCTGCGTAACGGCACGCACACGTTCGAAGCCGGTTCTCAGGTGACGGTTGCCCAAGTTGTGGTCATGGGGGAAACGGTGAATGTCGACGGAGATTGGAGCCCGGGACACACGACGATCGAGGCTGGGTTTCTGGATCTAAACAGCAACGCCTCTGGGTCGCTGACTCAAAACGGCGGATTCCTGCAAGGCAGTGGGACATTCACCTACAACGTGCCGCTGTCGGCGTGGAACGACGGGGTTCAGAGCGGCGATGGCACGACAAAGATAGCCAGCGGGTCAACGCTGAAACTGGCCACCGGGGGCAACAAGCGGCTTCGGCGACTGCTGGACAACTCGGGAAACGTCGTCCATACGCTGGGTAATTTCTTGCTAGAGGAAGGTGGCATTGTTATCAACCGACCAGGCGGCGTCTTTAGTGTGGTCGGTGGACAGAGCATTGGAGGTTCGTCGAGCACCCCCTTCAACAATGAAGGGACGTTCGTCAAAACCGGAGCAGGCGCGACGACTGTGGGCTCCCCCTTCAATAACTCCGGTTCCGTTGACGTTCAGGAGGATGAACTCCATTTTAGCGGTGGTTTCATTCAGACCTCGGGCACGACGAAGATAACAAGTGGGACACTCAGTTCGAATACAGCGTTAGATATCCAGGGCGGTAGCCTAATTGGCTCAGGAAATGTGAACGCTGACATCGATAGCGCAGGTGTTATTGCCCCCGGCTTTTCTGCGGGTTCGTTTACGATCGACGGCGATCTGAATCTATTGCTGGGGTCGGAACTGGCATTCGAAATCGGTGGCACAGTTCAAGGCACCGAGTATGATTTCGTTGATGTCAACGGGGATGTCTCATTAGAGGGAATGCTGACCCTCACATTCCTCAATGGATTTGAATACTTGGTGTCAGATTCGGATACATTTATTCTTCTGACTGCCGATAGCGATATCATTGGTTCCTTTAACAACGTTGCCTCCGGTGATCGACTTCTCACTGCTGATGGATTGGGGTCGTTCGTTGTCCATTATGGGGTTTCAAGCCCGGGTGATGCCAGCCAGCTTGTCCTCGGAGATTTTCAACTAATCCCCGAGCCGACCACGTTTGGCCTGTTAGCCCTCAGCAGCGGTGGACTGATCGTCCGTCGCCGTCGCAGAGCATAGATACAAACATCCCAGATCATGGAATGCAGCAACCCTCGGCGTCGTCCGCCGGGGGTTGTTATGTTGAATGACCTAACGCGCCTTATGTCACACCAACCGGTTTGATCTGTGGTTGGATCGGTCGACGTTAGGGCTTGAAAAGCCCTACGTTCCTATGACATAAGGTGGGTAGACCAGAATCCAGGAGGGACGAGATGGCGATCTACCTAGAATTTTCGCAGCCGCACCTCGAGCGCATTCGGTTCCGCGATAGAACAAAGGCCAGTCCATTCATGAGGATTGTCGGGCGGGGGCCGGACCGTTGCCAGTCGGAGGGTGATGGCGAGGCTGGATGGATCACGGTGACGGGTGATAAGGGCACGTGGGAGGTGTCGTGGCGGGAGCGGGACGATGATCGACTCATCGTCACGGATGTGCTGGATTACCAGCCCCAACGGGTTCCCGTCCAGGTGATCATGATGGCCAAATCAGACCCGGCCAGGGCTCAATTTTTACCGTAGCGGCACGGTGAACTTGACCACCGACTTGATCCCCGCACCTGTAGACGGACTCTTCCTTACCCACGCCGACGCCGATGACGAATTCCGATTGTCCACGTGGGTCATCCGCTATTGGCGGGCAGAGGTGGAGGGCAGCGTGGCGACGACTGTCGCCGAGAAGAAGCGGGATATCCAGCGGTTTCTCGACTACTTCGGGACCCACCTCCGCTCGGACCACGTTGACGACTGGACCAAGAGCATCTCCAAAGAGTTCATCCGCTGGTTGGAAACCAAAGCCAACGGTGGCAAGGGCTACGCACCTACCTCCATCAACCGATTCATCGCCACTATCCGCCATCTGGCAAACTTCATCGATAACAAACGAACTTTTCAGGCGGGCAACCCTTTCCAGGGCATCGCTGACCTAGATGTGCCGGAACCCGCGTGGAACGGGCTTACCCCTGTTCAGGTAATGCGGGTCAAGGCCGCTCTCGATCAGATGCTCAGGCTCAGGTCTCGTAAGAGTCAGATGCCCCGTCGCGACACCGCGATCGTCCTCTGCCAATACAACTGCGGGATGCGGATCTCCGAGCTTCTCCGCCTCGACCACGATCAATACGACGGTAAGCACTTCCACAACGTCAGGCGTAAGGGCAAGTCCAGGGCGCCCAAGATCTTCGTGCCCAAGGAAGCCCGTGAGACTCTCGCCGACTACATAGAGCACGAACGCGGACACGAACCAGGCCCGTTGTTCCGCACCCATTCCGGGGCCGGGGGACGGGTGTCGCGTCAGTATGTGCACGGTTTTCTCAAGCGGGTCGAGGGGCATGTCAATACCAAGCTCCCACCCGAGGAGCATGTGCGTTTGCACTCGCATATTTTTCGGCACACTTCGCTCAAGGAGATGATCGAGAACGCCCCGTCGGAGAAAAAAGGCATCCGCATGGCGATGAAGAAGGCGGGCCACAGTGAGAAATCCGGGGGCCGCTACATCTGGCGGTATTTGCAGATCTCGGATGAGGAGTTCGAGGCGGTCCAGGAACAGATGTATAGCTGATTCGTCGTGGATACGACGCTTGAGTCGCTTATCCCATTCGAAATTCTTACTTATTACGCGGCTTGCTTTTCATCGCTGGCCATCAAGTCCTTGGGGGCATAGAGCCGTCGTCCCCGTACGACCTTTCGCCCACGCTTTAACTGCGAGAACTCAATTCGCCCCAATCCAGACCGCTTGAGTCGCTGGTTCAGGCACTCCACCAAGCGGTAGAGTTGCTCCTGCACCCCCGGATACTGTTCGTAGTGGAATCGCTGCCTGATTATCGTCGTCAACCGCTCTGCAGGCACGAACTTGGCCAGTTCCAACAATTCGTTCTTGAGCCGCTTGAACTCGCGCTGCTCCACCTTGATTAGCAGCTTGCCCGCCGGTGCCCGGACGGCATAACCGTGGAACGTGATTGCCCGTGTCCACACGTCATGCCACAGATGCTGACCTGTTTTCGGCTCCGTGTTCTGGATGAAGAATTGATTCCCGTTTCTCGCGGGTGTGGAAATCAACGCCCAGAAACGATCACGGCGGAGGTAGTGAATGCTGCCATCGCCGGCTGCCCTTTGGTTGCTTCGCTGGTTCCGTGAGATATCCAGATCAAATTTCTCGATCAGCCGAACGTCGAGCTCCGTGGGTGTGAGCCGACCAGGCACAACGCCCGTGACATAGAACCGGTAGCCGTAGACGATATACGCATACGCCAGTTGATCGATGAAAGCCTGTGGTGACGCGGCTACGCAGGGATACATGAACGCTCTCTTGACCTCGACGATGCAAATCCTCCCTCCCTCTTCGGGGTGCTCCCTAAGTGATACACACCCACGGTGCGGATGATTGATTATGGCTCAATCATCCCAAAGCCAAAACCCTCAATCGCTGGGGACACCCCTCACCTGCTGCCGCATCGCGGCACCGACCAGTTTCCTTGTTCCGCCGCGATATCCAATGAATCGCCAGCAAAACCAAGTCATTGCGAGCCCAGGTGTCGAGCTTCAACCTTATGCTGCTTGTCGTCTCTGCTTACACGTTGTGCTCTCTCCGATGTTGTCACTCAGCCGTGAGGGGCCGACCAAGGCCCCTCACGGCTGAACGCATAACCGCATCAATGCACCCGCCGGGGATTTCTCCCCGGCGGGACTTCTCTGTTTGGCCGGGATGCTGCTGCATCCCCGTCGTCTCTTTCGTCTGCTTTTCTACGGCTCAGGCCCTAACTGATGAACTCGGATATTTGCCGACCTCACCACCTGAGCAAGCACGGGTCACGACCGCCATAGCCGTGCAGACGGGCCATCCCGTCTGTCTGGACCTTCGCCCAGAACACCGCTCGCTCGCTGTCGGGTTACCAGCCCAATCATCGAGCGATTCCTACTTGAGACCCACTCCCAGTCTTCTGCCTTTGAATTCCCTCATGACCATGAGGCACGCCGAGCACCACCCCGGCAGCAGAAGGACCTTCCCAGGTTAGAGATCATCGTTGCGTCATAAGTCTCGGTCGCTAGCCCGAACTTAATCGAGCGGACCGATCGCTCTGCCAACGGGGAACCACCCCCGCCGCACTCGCCACACATCCCTGTGTGCTTTAAAGCCTAGAAACTGAAAGGAGGCTTGACCGCGAGCGATCGGTCTTTCGCGCAGGTGACCCTCGGTCGGGTCACCCTCTGTGGCCAACTCTTATGACACTAACCGGCAAGCGGTTTCCCGCCTTGATTATCGTTGAGCTTTTCGTCCCGTGGAGTGTTGTCCCGTCATCCGTGGGCATTGGTCCACGTCCGGGCGTTGTCAGTCCCCTTTTACAGGGGCCGCCCGTTCACCTGCGTCACCGCAGACAAGCTCCCGACGCCGGCAACCTTGGTCCGCCCCTAACGAGCTTTGCACCCGAATAGGTCCATATGGACTTTGGCAGCGAACCCCGTCGGTGGATTACGCGAGCATTACATCGTGGCAACCTCTGGTTCATCCTTCCAAGAAAGAACCTGCCACTGCAACACTGCTCGCCTCACCATCTTCAATGATCCCGGCCTTGATATCCTGCTATCCACAGCACACCAAGGTCTGTCCCTGTCGCCCAGATTCGTTTGTTAAAGGGAACCCCCACAAAACCATCGGATAGAATTACGGGATTACTCCCTCGCGTCAGGGCGAGGGGATTACGCCGTAAAGCCTCCGTCGAGAACAGCAAGCCACCTCTCGATGGCACTGAGCTCTACGGGGACATCGCGGAGACGGGTGGTGAAGTCCGTCCAAGCCCTTAGCCTGAGTTAGGACAGGTTTACCTGGGTGCGATGCCCGGCTAACAGAGAACGTTAGCTACACGTTTGTGTTGTTCAAGCCGACAAGCTCTCCGACCAACCTGTCAGCGGCGATAAATTCTATACACCGGTCCTAGGGCTATCCATTAGAGCGGTCTGTTGTTTCATCGTCCGTAGTTCCCCTTATCTCATCGCGAGGCAGTCCGTATACCCCTTTCTTCGCTTGGCCCGGAAGGACCGTTCCGGTCAAAGCTCCAAAGGATCAGAACGGGTCTTAGCTTGGAACCCCCTCGCCCGGTTCCAAACCTCCCCGCCCCTTAGCTCCCCTCCTCACCGGCTTCGCCGGACGGAATTCAGCAAATGCGCTCAAAAAACCCGTAACACCAACGGCCCTCGAGCGACTATCTGAGACGATGAGCGTGCCATTTCATAGCGGTAGCGGACCTTAACGACTGCTCATCGACCTTGGATACGACGTCGCGTTCCACCCAGACTATGATCTGATCGAAAGGAATCCGCCTCCCGGCGAACCGCCATGCGAATCTTCAAGCCTCATTACAACACGCAAGACGGCACTTCGCGTCAGACCAGCAAATGGTATGTGGAGTTTCGCGACCATAACGAGTCACTCCGCCGGTTGTCGGCCTTTTCCAGCAGGTCAGCCACCGAAGAACTGGCCCGGAATTTGACCAAGCTCCTGTGTCATCACAAGGCATCGGGCGGTCAGACCGATCCATCCCTGATCCGATGGCTCTCCGAGTTGCCTCAACGCACGTTGGCCAAACTCGTCGAGATCGGCCTCGTGGATCGTCAACGGGTGGCGGTCAGCAAGCCACTAAGCGATCATGTGGAGGATTTCAAACAATCACTGCAAGCCAAAGGCTGCTCAGACCGTCACGTTGAACTCGTGACCAACAGGGCCAAACGAGTGCTCGATGGGTGCGGATTTCGCTTCTACAGCGACATATCCGCCAGTAAGGTGATGAACTATCTGCACGAGATGCGAGCCGATACGAAAGATCAACGCGGGATCAGCGCCCAGACGTTCAACTTTTATCTCCAAGCGATCAAGCAGTTCTGCCGCTGGATGATCAAGGACCGCCGGGCCAGCGAATCACCGGTCGCACACCTGGACGGCTTGAACGTTAAAACCGATCGCCGTCACGACCGCCGAGCGCTGACCGTCGAGGAACTACGCCGATTAATGGAGGTTACGCACTGCGGGCCAGAACGCAGGGGGATAGCCGGACCTGAACGGGCTGTGCTCTACCGGCTTGCCGTGGAGACCGGCCTAAGGGCTGGAGAACTGCGAAGCCTCTCACGTGCGTCATTCAATATCGACGATGATCCTCCGACGGTCACCGTCGCGGCAGCCTATTCCAAGAGACGCCGTGAGGATACCTTGCCGCTTCGATCTGAACTGGCCCAGCAGTTACAGCGGTTCTTGTCGCAGATGGCACCGGCAACCTCCGTGTTTAGGATTCCCGACCGCAGGCAGGCCGCCGAGATGTTCCAGGCCGATATTGCGGCTGCTGGGATCGCCTATCGGGACGATGCCGGTAAGGTCGCTGATTTCCACAGTCTGCGGCACACCTTCATCAGCAACCTTGCGGCAGGCGGGGTGCACCCGAAGGTGGCTCAGTCCTTGGCACGGCATTCCACGATCACGCTGACGATGGATCGTTATACCCATAGCTATCACGGCGAGCAGGCAGCCGCCCTTGAGGTATTGCCAGATTTGTCGCCGTCAGATCGCAAGAAGAACCAAGCAACAGGCACGGATGGCGTAGATACGAGCCCCAAAAACTTGGCGCGCCACTTGTCGCAAAAGCATGGGCGAAGTGAGACTTCACAAGACTCTGGTATACTGAAACACGATAAAATTGATAGATCGCTGAACGACTCTAAGGCCCGAGAAAACAAGGATTTTCCCGAGAATTCCAGGGTAAAATCAACTTCTAGGTGGGGTGGCAGAGCGGTTGAATGCACCGGTCTTGAAAACCGGCGTGGACCTCGTGTTCACCGTGGGTTCGAATCCCACCCCCACCGCTTATTTGACAAGGAGTTAACGCACTATCCGTTGACTTCACATCAGTTACGGATTCTCGTGATGCTCGCCGCTTGAATCTCTGAGCGTCTCTGGGAGTCTCACCTCGCCCATGCATTTGCGACAAGTGGCGCGCCAAGTTTTCGGGCTTCGGATCTGTGCCATCCGTGCCCGTTGCTTGGTTCATCTTGCGATCTGACGGCGAAAGGTCCGGCAACGCTTCGAGGGCGGCGCGACTGCTCACCGTGGTAGCTGTGGGTGTAGCGATCCATGGTCAATGTAATGGTCGAGTGCCGGGCCAAGGACTGCGCCACCTTCGGGTGCACCCCGCCTGCCGCAAGGTTACTGATGAAGGTGTGCCGCAGACTGTGGAAATCAGCGACCTTACCGGCATCGTCCCGATAGGCGATCCCAGCAGCCGCAATATCGGCCTGGAACATCTCGGCGGCCTGCCTGCGGTCGGGAATCCTAAACACGGAGGTTGCCGGTGCCATCTGCGACAAGAACCGCTGTAACTGCTGGGCCAGTTC
>CBDCYN010000037.1:0-7902 GCA_965224205.1 Phycisphaeraceae bacterium | reverse complement strand
CTCAGCACCCTTCATATTGATTCCGGCGATGCTGCGCGTGCCGAGCGGCTCGCCGCCAAACTTGCCATTCACGGTACGGCCGTGCTCGACCGCGGGTGGTATGCGCCGGGCCATGTGACGGCGGGGGCAGTTGTTGTCTATGGCAACAGCGTCTTGATGGTGCACCACCGTCACCTCGGCATCTGGATCCCACCCGGCGGCCACGTCGACGCCGACGATGCCAATGTCGCTGCGGCGGCGGCACGTGAGTTGGTCGAGGAAACCGGCGTGAGCGCCAACCTGGTCGGTAGCGGCGCCTTCGACACGGACGCCCACTTCATTCCGGGCCGCCCCGACGAGCGGGAACACGTTCACTTCAATGTGTCGTACCTCTTCGAGGCCGACTCAGACACGATCGTCGCCAACTCCGAGGTCCACGACGCCCGCTTCGTCCCCTTCGCCGAAGCGATCTCGATGCGCCCCGGCGGCGCCGTCCAACGAGTGGTAGAGAAACTCCAGGCGGGCTAGTCGCCAGCGGGGTCGTGATGCGGCGATGGATTTGCTGCCGGGCGTGACGGCGTTGGCGGACTCGTTCTACATGAGCGAAGCGTGGTCGACTGCTGCCGATCTCCAATCGATGGGAATCGCTGCCTCCGCCGAGTTCCGAAAGATCCACCCGGAGATTTCGGCTTCGGCCGTAGAGGCTTTGGCCTGGTGTTACACCTACGACTACAAGTGACGCACACCGGTCGATTGCCGTCGTAGCGCGTCGTCTGGCAGAATGTTGCTGGCCGGTCGTGCTCGGACGACTCTCCGACGGTCGTTACCGACGTTGCCTACGGTGCTCCCACGAAGATCACGGACGCGAACGGCAACGTTACCGAAGCTGAGTATGACGATTACGGGCGTCCGGTCAAGGTGTGGTTGCCGACAGAGCCAAAGACCGGACCGGCGTCGATGATTTTAACCTATTACGACGCGACATCGACTCTCGGCGCCAGGATCCGTACCAAGACTCTGGCCGAGAAGGGTCCCAACGTCTATCTGGAATCTTGGGACTTCTACGACGGATTTGGCCGCGTCATTGAGTCCCAGGTTCCTGCTGAGACTGCCGGAAATCGCATCGTGACTGCACGGTACTTCTCGGAGTTGGGTTCGTTACGCCGTGAGTCTGTCGCCTTTGAGGCGTCAGGCAATGCGGGGGCAGGCAGGGCAAGTTACACGTGGACAGGTAACTCACCTGACCGGACCCCGGTTGTTGGTCCACCCGTTATGAGAGTTCTTCTGGGTGGTTGGTCCGCCATTGTCGGGCGTACTCGGTTGGGGTGAGCATCCGAGGGCGGAGTGGGGACGGTAGTCGTTGTACTCCTCTCTCCAGTCGGCCACGAGGACCTGGGCTTCGAGCAGGGTGTCGAAGACTTCGATGGCCAGCAGTTCGTCGCGCATGCGTGACCCGTATGATTCGACCCAGGGGTTCTGCCAGGGCGAGCCGGGATCGATGTAGGCGGTGCCGGCTCCGGTGAACCTGCACCAGTCTTTGAGGGCGTTGGCGGTGGGCTCGGGGCCGTTGTCGCAGCGGATGAACTCTGGGTGGGTGCCACGGTGGCCGACGATTTTGTCCAAGACCCCGACGGTGGCGTCGGCGTCGATCGAGTAGGCCACCAGGTCGGCGAGGGACTCTCGGGTGTGTTCATCGACGACATGGAGGATCTTGATCGTCTTGCCCCTCGCGGTGACGTCGAACTGGTAGTCGAGCGCCCACACGTGATCGGGATGCTCGGCGACCAGCCGATCGGCCGGGGTGGTCGACTCGCCGACCCGTTGGCGTTTGCGCCGCTTCTGGGGGACTCGCAGGCCCTCTTCTCGCCACAGCCGCTGGATCTTCTTGCGGTTCACGACCCAGCCCTCCCGCACCGCCACCGCATGGGCTCGGCGATACCCCCAGCGGGGATGCCGCTTCGAGAAGCGCCGCAGCCACCGCCGCAGACCTTGGTCGGGGTCTGGCACGGCGGGGGTGTGGCGTTGAGTGGAACGATGCTGACCGACAATCTGGCACGCCCGCCGCTGCGAGACTTCCAGCCGGGACATGAGCATGTCCACGGCCCGGCGTCGCCGCGACGGGCTCACCAGTTTCCCCGGGCGATCTCCCGCAGAGCGTCAATCTCGAGTTCCTTGTCGGCCACGATCTTCTTCAACCGTCGGTTCTCGCCCTCCAACTGCTTCAGACGTTTGGCGTCGTCGGCCTTCAGACCGCCGTACTGGTTACGCCACCGGTGATACGTCGCCTCGGACACCTCCAAGTGTCTGGCGACATCGGCCACCTCGGCGCCCTCGGCCAGCAGGCGGTCAGCCTCCCGCAGCTTGCGGACGATCTGATCCGGCGTATGCCGTCGTCTCGCCATCGTGATAATCCTCCTTCACCCACACATTGTGGGTCTCGGACTCTCACCACGGGTGGACCAATCTCAAGGGGTCAGGCCACACCGACGATGCAGGTGCAAACGGTGTACCTGGTCGATGACGTGGGACGGGTGGTCAAGACGGAGCTGATCACACAGAGTTCTGCGTCGAGTGCCGCGAGGACTTCGACGGTGGTCTACTCGGGCCTGCGACAGACTGCGACCGATACATTAGGCAACGTCACCGAGTCGCTCTATAGCCTGGCTGGGAACCTGGTGGAGGTTGTCGAGCATGAAGGGTCGAGCAGTCACACGACGCATTACGAGTATGACGCTCTTGGTCGCCTAGTTGAGGTTCGCGGGCCCCTCGATGATCCGAACTCGGACGGTGACGACATCGAGATCAGCTACGACATGTTGGGCCGCAAGAAGACCCTTGACGATCCTGATATGGGATCATGGTCCTACGGCTACAACAAGGCAGGGAGTCTTACGTCGCAAAACGATGGGCGAGGGCAGCTCGTCAAGTTCACTTATGACGCTTTGCAGCGTCCGACATGGCAGCGAACCGGGTCTGGAGATCCCATTGCTCGCTGGGACTATGACAGGGTAGACAGCAATGCTAATCCGGCTGTGTCTGAGCTCGGGTTCTTGGACTGGTCCCAGTCATTTGAAGATGGCGATGTCAAGGTCACAGTCAACCCGCAGGGATACGACGCCCGGGGTAGAACCACTGCCACTCGGTGGGTCATCGCTGGACAAGCCGCTGGCAACTGGACGGTGTCGCAAACGTATGATCCGGCGGATCGGATCGAAACTTTGACGTATCCGTCGGGTGAGACGGTCACGTATGAGTATTCGGACCGTACGGGTCTGGGGACGTCGTTGGATACGAATCAGGGCGACATGATCGTCCATGACGCTACCTATAACGCGCAGGGTCAACCCCTTGACCAGACTTGGGGTGACGGCGCTGACGAGTTCACGATGTCGCGGCGGTATGGCAACTCGTTGCGGTTGTGGCGGATCCGTGCCGGGACGAATGGTCCGAACTCGGATGATCTGGCTTCTCTGCAGTACAAGTACGACAAGCCGGGAAATGTGACGAGTGTCAAGGATTTCCGTAACGGTGCTGGGCAGCAGCAGTGTTTCACATATGATGACTTGTATCGCCTCACGGAAGCGTATGTGACGGCTGACGAGTCGGCGTGTAACGGTTATCAGGGTGCCGGGATCGGTTGGTACAACTATTCGTATACGTATGACGCGTCGGGGAACCTGAAGTCACGGACGAACGTGAACAGCCAATCGGTGGCCAACGTTGTGTACGCCCAGACAGGGAACGCTGGGCCACACGCGGCCACCTCATATGGTGGTGTCACCTTCACCTATGACGGGAACGGCAACCAGATCACCCGCAACAATGATGTGTTGACGTTTGATGAAGCCAACCGGCTGGTTTCTTACACGATCCCAGCTTCGGGCCAGAATCCGGCTCGGACGACTGAGTTCCGTTATGACGCCTCTGGGGTCAGGGTGCAGCGGTTGGGTCCTGATGGTGACACTGTCTATGTGGGAGGTGTCTTCGAGCAGTCGGGTACCGATACGAAGACGTACTATTCGTTTGCTGGTGCAACGGTGGCGGTTCGCGATAAGACGCCGAGTAGCGATGACCGGTATTACTTGGTTTCGGATTTGGTTGGGACCAATTCGATGCAGATCAAGTATGAGCGTACGGGTGGGTCGCATGATCGGTTCGCGCAGTATTACTTCCCGTATGGGGCGAAGCGGGCTTCGTGGGATAACACGTCGGGTTCGGGTTCTGCGGTTACGGATCGTGGCTATACGGGGCAGGTTTCTGATTCGGCGTTGACGGGGTTGTTGTTCTATAACGCTCGGTATTACGACCCGGCGTTGCGGCGGTTCATTTCTGCGGACACGATTGTTCCTAATCCGGGGAATCCGCAGGATCTGAACCGGTACACGTATGTAGGGAACAACCCCACCACCCACAACGACCCATCAGGGCATTGCCCCCCAAATGCGGGCTGCTATGAGCATGTCGTACGGTGGCAAGCTGCAAGAACGGGCCAGCTAGAGGTGACATCCATTGGTACCGCTCAGCGGTACTGGGCTGGGATCCTGTACGACAACTATTTGATGGAGGGCAACCTTGGGGAGGCCGCGGCGGTAGACATCAGGCTCACGAACGCGTTGGTGAACGCGTTTGCTGAGGTCCCAAATGGCGAATCCGGCCTGTCGCGAAGCGAGTTCATCGACTGGTTTGCGGCAGGCGACGAGGCGGTGTTCCGTGCTTGGCTCTACGGATCAGGTACTGACGACATAGCCGCGGTTTGTGCCGTGAAATGTGACGCGGCAGCGACCGCAACCTTCTACATGAGGACGGCAGAGGAAACTGGACTGTTCGGTGATATGCAGATGAGCATGCCCGGCGGCCTCATCGGCAAATTCGGCAAGGGAGCAACGAGCGCGGGCGAGATACCGGACGTCATCTATCGCGGGGGCGGCAGGAGCCCCTCAAATCTGAAACTCCGAAAGGGCGAAGACCATTTGTCGTTCCGCAGTTCCCTGTCGAACCCTTATCCGGGCGATCCGCAGCCGACGATGCGTCCAGGGCGGGAGTACATTGGGATCGACCCGTCCGGACTTCCGCCCGGGTCTGTGATTGTCGACAACGTCCCTCCGGGCCATGTATCAGTGTACGTGAATGATGTTGACCTGCTTCGTTCGCTGATTGTGGAGAAAGGCCGATTCCCCAAATGAATGCTTCGTCACTTGGCGCTGTCGAGACCCTCCGGTGTCTCGCCCGGGTGGCCGAGATCTTCAAAGACTTGGCCAGGTGGCTTCGCCAGATTGAGGGGGTCGAGTGCGTGACGCAGCCGTGTTCTTTGACAACGCTTGAGAGACATGAAGGCGATGTCGTCAAGTACGGGCGTGGAAATGGTGTCGGGATCGAATGGTTCGCGGATGCGGAGTTCTGCAATGGCGCGGCCCTCAGTTTCGGTCTCGAGGTGAGCTGGGATAGCGGCGAATGGCTGGTGGTGCCCGGGATCCGGATCATCCACCGGGAGGGTGAAGATGACTTGGTCGATGTTGCCCAGCGACATGCGGTTGACGATGCAGACATGTGCGTATCGCTGTTGGCAGCTGCACGGCAGCTTTCGAGCCTGCGAGACGAAGCGTTGCGCCAGTTCTCGTCACGATCCGGGTGAGTCGCGTAGTCTGCCGCGGAGGAAGGTTGTGCGGGACCGGCGAGTTCTGGTTGAGCCTGTTCGGGGGTTGGGGGAGGACGTATCCGTGAAGGGTAGGAAGAGGCGGGCAATGAGCGCGACCGAGTTCATGGCCCGATTGCAGCAGGACCAGGAGTATCAGGCTCGCAAGGAAGCGTTCGATGCTGATCTTCAGAGGAGGGCCGCCGAGTGGCGCAGGGCGGCGGCGCCGATCGTTGCCGATCTTCGTGCTGTGGGTGTTGAGGTTGACTCTGTTTGGGACTTGGTCAACACAGATGTGCCATATCCGGCCGCTTTGCCGGTTCTGATTCATCATTTCGAGAGTGGTGCATACCCGGACCGTGTGATGGAGGGCGTCGGTCGGGCTTTGGCGGTGGGACCTGCGGTTGAGTATTGGGATCGTCTCGTTGCGGTCTATCGCATCGCGCCGGATGCCGGCGCGATTGAGGGTACTGCTGTGGGTGCCGCCGTGGCGCTGGCGGCGTGTGCCTCATCAGCGCAGCTACAGGCCCTCGTTGACGATGAGTGCCTCGGGAAGGAAGCGCGGGCCCTCCTGACCTCGACGCGATAGGGTTCCTATTATCAGGAAGCCGTTGTTGGGGATGAGGGAAATGAAGATCCGACGAGATGACGGGGAGCGGTTCCTGCTTGAGGTATCCCACTCAGAGCTTGAAGCCCTTCAAGCCGGTCTGCGTGAGACATTGGAGGCACTCGATGATTGGGAGTTTCAAACCCGTATAGGAATGGGCCGTGAGGAAATGCGAGCCATTTTGATGGATTTGGTCGCCGGTAAGAAGTCCGCAGAGGAAGCACCGCCGAGTGATTGACGAGGATCCGCAACAATTGAATCAGCTAATACTGACTCCGATCCCGTGAGGCGCACTGACCTAGGCATCGAGTTCGTGTTCGGCCGGGCGTTGGGGGCCGAGGATTTGGGGGTTTTGCAGAGTTCGCTGTGCGACCTGGCTCCGTCGTGGGTTCGATCGTTGCATGTATGGAGGCATCGGAACCGGCGGCCTGTCGATGTGGGGGCGATTGGAAGCTTTGCAGAGGAGGTGTTTGCTGCAGCGGGCTGGCGTGGCGAAACGTACCATCGCTTGGTTGCCGAACACGGGCCGGGTGATGAGCGCTTCTTCGGGTCGGTGGAGCTGCGTGGATCATCTTCGGCGTTGGCGGTCGTGATCGGTCTGGATTCGAAGCCGTTCTTCCCGATGCGTGACGGGAGTCTGCGTCTTGGGAATCGCGTTGCGTTCCAGGTTCGGGCATCGCGGTTGGAGGGTATGGCGGGTGCGGTATGGGCTCAGCTTGCGTTGGAGGTGGTCGCCTTGTCACTGGGGTCGGTGTGGGGAGCTGCTCGATCGAGTTTGGAGTATCGGGCGAAGGTGATTTCTGACACGCCGCCGTGGAGGGCTGAGGGTCGGGACTTCTCTGAGTATCTGCCGGGCCTGTTCTGGTTGAACTATTTTGGCCACCGTATGTTGAGGCGATGGGGCGCGATCGGCTTTTGAGTGTTCCGGCTGCGGCGCGAGTTGTCGGCGAGGGTGTCGTCGTTGAGCTGCCGGGCGGTCCTTTCGCTTGGGAGGACAGCGCCTATCGCGACTGCGAACGTGCAGTCCTTGATCATCTGGGTAGGGAGTTCTTCTTCTCCAAGTACGATCGCCACAGGCCAACCAAGGCTCCGAAGTGGCCACAACCCGATGATTGGTATTTTTGACGTAGGTTATGTTGATGACTTCGCGGTGGTCGGATGTGTCACCATCGCCGATTTCGCCGACGGAGAGCCGACTCGGCAGTGGGTTGTCCGGGCCGGTTCGGTCGGTCCGTATGTGGCGGGTGAGTTCTACCGTCGAGAGCTTGGGCCGTTGCTTCGCGCTGTGGACTCAGCGGGGGATCTCTCGGCTTGCGTGATCGACGCCTACGTGGATCTCGGTGGAGATGCTTCGCCGGCTGGGGATGAACCCCGAGACACTGCGGAAGTGGCTGCGTCAGGCCGAGATCGACTCTGGTCAGCGAGACGGAGCGACGACGACGTCGGCTCGGGAGATCCGCGAGTTGAAACGGAAGAACGCAGAACTGGAACGCACCATCGAGATCCTGAAGGAAGCTACGAGTTTCTTCGTGCGGGAGAACGACCCGCAACGTCGATGATGTGTGAGTTTATTGCCGAGCACAGGGCTCGGTTCGGGGTCGTTCCGATCTGCCGGGTGCTGTGTGAGCATGGCTGGCAGATCGCTCCGAGGACGTTCTACGCCTGGCTGGGTCGGCCACCGTCG
>CBDCYN010000036.1:0-105930 GCA_965224205.1 Phycisphaeraceae bacterium | reverse complement strand
GGTGAACATGCTGCGGATCCAGTTTGAACGGATCCACAGCCAAGCTTTCCCGAGTGTGCGCGAATACGCCCATTTTTTCGGGCTCACGAGCCAGAGGCTCGCACGGGCCCAGCCGGACGTCTTGGTGATGCATCCGGGGCCGATGAACCGTGGCCTGGAGATCGAATCAGCCGTGGCCGATGGTACCCATAGCACGGTCCTCGAGCAGGTTTCCAACGGCTTGGCGGTGCGCATGGCGTGACCCTGTACCTGGTCACGGGGGCACAGGGCTAACCGGTGGGTTCTTGCAACGCGATAGACGGACAGTGGTGAGGCTTGGGGTGACGGGATCACGGTGGTCAGCTACGCTATCGGGTCCCGCAGCGGGGGTTGCCGTTCCGCAAGCGGGACAACGACGCTGGTTATCCGATACGATTTTCGACCGTTTGCAGAGATAACTCATGACCGACCGCACCTCGGCTCATCCGGGTTTGCTGCTGATCGTCTCGGGGCCGTCGGGCGTGGGCAAGACGACGATCGTCCACCGCGTTGAGCGTGAATTGGGCGGGGTCTTTAGCGTCTCAATGACCACCCGCCCCAAGACCGACCGAGACCGTGAAGGCGTGGATTACTACTTCGTCGACCGTGACGCGTTCGAGCAGCACCGCGATAACAGCGAGTTGCTGGAATGGGCTGAGGTCTTTGGCCAGTACTACGGCACCCCTCGTGGTCCGGTCCTTAAGCAGCTGGCCGACGGGCGGTTGGTGATCCTCGAGATCGATGTCAACGGGGCCACGCAGGTGAAACACCAGATCCCCGAGGCGCTGGCAATCTTTATCGAGCCGCCCAGCCGAGATGACCTGCTGACCCGGTTGCGGGGCCGGCGCCGCGAAGACGAAGAAGCGATCCAACGCCGGTTCTCCAAAGCCAAGGACGAGATCGCCCACGCCAAGAACGGCAAGGCTTACGACCATTTCGTGGTCAATGACGACCTGGCCCGGGCCACGGCGAAGGTGATCGAGATTGTCCGCACGCGGCTCAACCGGCCGCAGGAGGGGTCGCCTATCACCGGGCACAACCCATGAATGCGGCAATTATTTTCGATCGGGACAACACGCTGATCCACAACGACGGGGACCTGGGCGACCCCAAGGCGGTGCGGCTATGCGAGGGGGCTGCTATCGCCATCGCGACCTTCCGCGGGATGGGTTACAAGATCGTGGTCGTCACCAACCAGGGCGGTGTGGCGCGAGGCCGGTTTACCTGCGCCGATGTCGAAGCGGTTCACCACAAGATCAACGAGCTTCTCAAAGCCGAGGCCGATGCGGCGATCGACCGTTTCTACTACTGCCCCTACCACCCCCAGGGCACCGTCCCAGAATTTCGAAGCGAGCACCCTTGGCGGAAACCGAAACCCGGGATGCTCCATCAAGCCGCGAAAGACCTGGGCCTTGATCTCCAACGCAGCTGGGTGATCGGCGATCAAGCCCGCGATATTCAGGCCGGCGCCGCGGCGGGGGCTTGGACGATTTGGCTATCGGCTGATCATCAGGGCCCGGCCGCAGCAGGTGGGCCGGATAGGGGTAAACCCGCCACCACGATGGCCGTCGAGCCTGACTACCGCGTCTCACAGCTCCGAGCGACGATCCCGATCATCCGAGCCAATCCAGGGGCCAAACCCGTCCACGTCACCGCGGCGATTCCCAAGAAAGGACAGGACAGAAAGCCCGTGGGTAGCGATAAGCCCGATCGGCAACAGGGGCCATCGGCGTCAGAGACCGACCCGCCTCCTGGCGTCAGCGATAATCCATCCCGTACGGACGTCCCGGATGAGGAGGCCAGCGGCGGGGACTCCATGGCCCCAACCGAGGCGAGCCTTCTCGAAGCGACGACGGTCCCGGTCGAGCAGTCGTTGCGAGAAATCCTTCAGGAGCTGAGGAATCAACGCGCCGTGGGGAATGATTTTTCTTACACGACGGTGCTGGCGATCGTGTTGCAGATGGTGGCCGTGGTGTGTCTATTAGGGGCACACCTCTTGAGCGGCGACAGCCCCGACGCTTTCTTGCGTTGGATCGGCACGGGGCTGTGGCTTGAACTGGCGACGATAGTCGTCCTCCTGCTACGTCGTACGTGAGGGTGAATCGTACCCGATCGGGCCTCCTGCCCATCTTGGTGTAATAGAGGGCATGGATCATATATGCGGTCATTGTCTTGTCGGGGCGTAGGGAAAATTGACATCGAGGGGGTTGCGGTTGACAGCTACCTATCATCATACATTATTATCTGAAATAGTGCGGAACCTGATCGTAAGGAGAATCGTCATTGAATCATGGTGATGGTAAAATAGAGACCCATTTGGTTCATCATTCAGCTGGTTTAAGAGGGTATGGATCTGTGTTCGATCTAAGGACAACTCGCAAAGGGTTTTGATCGCATGCTGCGCTCGGTACCGGGGTTGTGGTCGCGATATGGGGCGTGACCGGGAACGACCTTTAGACGTTTGGCTGAACAGGGTTTGATTCATGACGACAAACATGCGTATCGGCGTGGTCGCCGTGCTGGCGGTGTTCGTGCACAGCGACCGGGTAACCGGCCAACCGGCAGAAGACCACAGCAAGGTTGGCCGTTCATTCACTGCGGCCCAACTCACGACTCAAACCCGTGGTCACGCCACGGATGAGCTCTTGGTCGATCATTTTGACGAGGGAGAGACGCACGGTGTTTTTTGGGATCGCACGACGTCGATCGGGGCGTACCACGGGACGTTTGCCAAGCGCCCGTCGTACGCGCTGATGTCGAAGACCAAGTCGCCCCGGGTAGGGCCGACCGGCCAGGCGTTGGTATTAGAGTGGATGAAGACATCGGGGTGGTGCGGGTACTACACGTTGCTTCACGACGCACAAGGCTTGCCCGCGGACGTGACGCGTTTTAACACGCTGCGTTTCATGGTCAAGGGCCACACCGGGCAGGAACGCTTCGACGTTGGTTTTACGGATAAGAAGATGCAGGACCTCCAGGTCAGCGCCTTCTATGTGGGGGACATCAACCGGTTCCTGCCGCGCCCGATGAGCGACCAATGGCAGGAGGCGAAGATCCCGCTGTCACTGATCGAGGACTCGGTGGATCTGTCGGCGATGGGCAGCCTGGTGTTTTTTTTCCGCGAACAGGGCTCGGGTAAGGTCTACATCGACGATATCGCGTTTGGTCACGATCCCGATATCGTGACATGGGAACAGGAAAACACCCCGGCCGTGGAATCCTCCGCGGCACAGGCCAGGAGCCTGTGGGTCTGGCAGGTGGACCCCACGGCCAACCCCCGTGCAGGGAGTGGCCTCGTCGCGTTCTGTGGGCGTACCGCAGTGGGCACACTTTTTCAGTATTTTGGGGGGTTCGAATCACCGCATGACCCTCAGTACCTCCAGCAGGTCGGGGCGTTCATCGAGTCGTGCCACGCTAAGGGGATCAAGGTCCACGCCGTCGCGGGCCACCCGCGGTGGTCGCTTCACGAGCACCATGGACAAGCTTTGGATTGGTTAGAACGGGTATCGGACTACAACCAGCAGGTGCTCGATTCCCAGAAGATCGACGGCGTGGTCCTAGATGTCGAGCCCTACCTCTTGGGCCAGTGGCGGATCCAGCGCCCCGCCGTCAAACAGCAATTCCTGGGATTGTTGACCCGTTTTCGCGAAGCGGTCAGTGGGGGCGGGTCGCCGATGCATTTGACGGTCGCCGTTCCGATCGGGTACCAGCAGGAAGAGCACATCGATGGGTTCGTTTCGGAAATCTTAGGTCATGTCGATTCTTTGGCGTTGATGGCGTATTTCGACACGGCAGCCAAAGTAATCGAATCCAGCTGGCTTTTCGTCGATCGGGCCGGCTCCATGGGCAAGAAGGTGTGGATTTGCGTCGAAACGCAGGACCTCGTCTCGTCCGGGCAGGGTTACCGGTACAACACGTTCTGGGACGACGGGTGGGTGGCCATGGAACGGGCGCTAGGAAAAGTTCACGGTGAGTTTCAGGACCACGACGGCTACGGGGGGCTTTCCATCCAGGCATACAAATCTTACCGACGGATGCCCCGTTTGAAACAGTTGATATCCCGAACGCGTGTATCGCCGGAAGATTCACGCGCCGTCCGTATCGATTGCCCGCCCGTCACCACGGCGGTCCGTATCGATGGGGTGTTGGAGGAATGGGAGCAAGACCCCGGTGTCGTCTTCGACCAAAAGGATCAAGTCGCGTACAACCCGCACGCCTGGGGCGGCCCCGCGGACCTCTCGGCCAGGGCCTGGAGCGCACACGACACCAAGAATTTCTACTTCGCTTTTGACGTCACCGACGACGCGGTGGTGCAGAACAAGACCGGCCGGGATATGTGGGAAGGCGACCACGTCGAGCTGTGGCTCGACCTGGACCTCGCCGGCGACTTCGAACAAGCGACCCTCAACGGCGACGATATCCAGCTGGGTCTAAGCCCGGGCAACTTCAAAGGATTGCCTGCTGAGGTGTTCGTTTTCACCCCCGAGGTGCCCGATGGGTATCAAAGCCGCATCGACATCGCGTCATCAAAGACGGAGACGGGCTATACCCTCGAGGTGGCGATCGCCAAATCCCTGCTTCGGGAGTACGTGCGTGCTCACACCGAGCGTTCGGTTGCCGCTGCGCCCAGGATCGGGGTGGACCCGGACCTAGGAAAAAAGCCGTCGGCTACGCTGAAGTCTGCGAGGCAGCCTCTATTCACACAAGGCAAGACGATCGGCATCGCTATCGAGCCCAGTGACAGCGATCAACCGACCGTGCCTCAGAAATGTTTGATGTCGACGTCCAGGCCGCGGGTGTGGGGCGATCCGACCACGTTTGGTTACCTATTGATTGAGTAACGCCAGTGGAGGATGATGGCATGAGCCTTCGCTTGATCACCAGCCGATTTATTCTGTGGGTCGTCGTAGCAGCGGCGTGTCGCGGCACGTTTGCGCTGGATCCAGCGGGTGGCGTCCCGCTGGCGAAGATCCCGAGGTTGTCTGATGAAGAGGCCTCGACGCACGAGCGGGCCCTGTTGTGGGGCAACCGCGGGCAGATCGGGGCGTACGTGTCACCCCCGGGTAAGATCAAAGCCGACACCGACTACGAGGTGGTCTATCCCCCGAAAAACCCGGACGGGGACGAAACACCCCAAGCGGGGCGATCCGGCAACGACCACGAGTCGATGCGGGTTACTTACGCGTGGCCGGGCCGCAGCGGCTCCTTCTGTGGGGCCTACCTCCTCCTCTTAGCAGACCTCAGTGAGTTTAAGACCCTTACGTTCCGCGTCCGGGGCGCGGCCGGTGGCGAGGCGTTCGAGATCGCTATGCACGACCTGATCGCCAACCGCCGTGAAGACGCGGTGTGTGTCGGGTCGATCTACCGCTACCTGCCCGGTGGGGTGACCCAAAGGTGGCAGGAAGTGCGTATCCCGCTCGACGATTTCTACGGCGTCGACCGGTCGCAGGGGTATGGCCTTATCTTTGGGATCAACGAGCCGGGCGAGGGGCTGTTTTGGATCGACGACGTACGGTTCCACACGAAGAATCTCGTCGACCGCGATGTACAGGTGCGCGGCATGGGGCACCTTCTGTTAGATGATTTCGATCACAGCGATATGAACCTACTGGGTCGGCGTGCCCTGGGGTTCCAACAGCTGCCCTCAAGCTGCACCGCCACCCGAGTGGAAGGCGGAGAAGGCCGGGCCGGCCGCGTCCTGAAGCTGACGTATGAGAAGCTGGCCAGCGGGTGGTGCGGGTATTACACCATGCTCAATCAGGTCGACGGGGAGCACTACGACCTGTCGGGCTTTGAAAGCGTCTCCTTCGACGTTCGCGGCGAAAACGGCGGGGAAACATTCGAGCTGGGCATGGCTGACGAGAACTGGGTCCGGATCGGCGATACTTTACGGGCGGGGCCGGTCGATCAGTTTCTACCAGCAGGGGTCACCCCGCGTTGGCAGACGGTCACGGTCCCCCTGGCTGCTTTCGGGACACTGGACCTGACCCGGATGGGAACCTTCTCCATCATCTTCCGCCAGACGGGGCGGGGGGTCGTTTACCTGGATAACCTCAGGTTTAACCTGCCTGCTATGCACTACAGGGGCCGTGATTGAGCAGCGTAGCGGTCGGTCGGCGTGGTGGTCGATCCGCCTCAACGTTTCCCCGCCATATCCCGATCAGGGACCAAACCGCCGTATCAGCAGTCGACGTAGGTATGCCCCTGCGACGTGCGTGCAACCGGAACAGGAAGAACAAAGGGCACCGCGTCGCGTATCCAGGTCCCGCGTCGGGGATGTTGTTGACCCCGGCGCGACCATTCCCGGGGCCCTTAGGATCCGCGACACGGTGCGTTGATACGCGATGCGTATATGATCTCAACATGACCGTGACGAGGATCCGATCGGCCGGTGAAGAAAACACGATCCACCTGATTTGCTTCGATCTCGGTGGGGTGCTGATCCGGATCTGCCGCACCTGGCAGGAAGCGGCAGATCGTGCTGCCGTGACGATCCCTCGGCCGGGCCGCACTGTCGGGCCGCCGCACCAGGAAGACGAATGGAACCGGGTGCACCACCACTACGAGACCGGCCGGTGCGGCGATGAACATTTTTTTACGCAGGCTGCGGACATGGCTGGGGTGACGGTCGCGCACGCCCAAGCGATCCTGGGGGCGTGGCTGTTTGAAGCGTATCCGGGCATCAGTGAGTTGATCGACTGGGTTGCCCGCGGCCCGCGCGGGGCGAAGACGGCTTGCCTATCGAACACGAACGCCTATCACTGGTCGATGATGACCACCGAAGGCCCGGCCCGCTTGCCACTTGAAAAACTCACGTATCGGTTCACGAGTTTCGAGATCGGCGCCTCGAAGCCGGACCCAAGGATTTACGACCACGTCGAGCGGGTCAGCGGCACTCGACCGCGCAACATCCTCTTCTTTGACGATCACCCCCCCAACGTTCAAGCCGCCACCCAGCGGGGCTGGCAGGCCCATCAGATTGACCATCTCGGCGACACGGCCCAGCAGATGCGACAAGTCTTGCAACGGTACGGGATCGTCTAGGCTGAAGATCGCTACACTAGGTCACCATGATCCACCCCAGTCCATCCCCCTTGGAAACCGACCAGACGGGGTCGCCACCGCCGGCGGTCCGCGTTCACCGGGTCGAGATACGGATTAAAGGCGGGCAGCTCGATCCGCGTGCTGAATCGGTCTTGATGGAGGCTCGACAGAGGTCGATCGGGATCGGGTCGGTGCGGGTGTCGACGGTGTATCTGATCGAAGCGGGGTTCGATGACCAGCAGGTGGAGCGTATCGCCCGAGACCTGTTAGCCGATCCGGTCACCCAACTGGCTGTTATCGGGATCGGCGCGCTTCATTCAGGCGATCCCGATCCCAAGAAAATTTCCGGTCAGACGATCGAGGTGCATTACAAGCCCGGCGTGATGGACCCGGTCGCTCAGTCGACGAGTGAGGCGATCCTGGAGATGTACCCTGGTCTAGAGCCCGGCGGGGTCGATGTGCGCACGGGGGTGCGCTACGACATGAATTGGCCCGAACAGGTAGAGATCCACGCTGACGCGATCCGCGGGTTCGCCGCCGACGCATTGGCCAACCCCGTGATCCAGGATATCTACGACGAGCCTTATCACCCCGCGGCGTTTGTCCACGGCGGCTCGTATCGGCTGAGCGTGGTCACCGTGCCGATCCGTGACCTCGATGACGACGCCCTGATGACGCTGTCCCGCGACGGTCACCTGTTCCTGAACCTCGAAGAGATGCGGGCGATCCAGGCTTATTACCGTGGTCTAGCCGGCGGTGCAGGACGCGATCCAACCGATATCGAGCTCGAGACCCTCGCTCAGACCTGGAGCGAGCACTGCGTGCACAAAACCCTTAAGTCGACGGTGCACTACCAGCAGGAGGACGACGCGGTCACCCCCGGCCCGTGCGATTGGTCGGATCGGCCGGGCCACACGCTCCACGACGACGGGTCGGTCACGATCGAGAACCTGCTTAAGAGCACGGTCGCCGCTGCGACGAAGAAACTCATGGACGAAGAGGTCTTCCGGGGGTGTGTGAGCGTCTTCGAGGACAACGCGGGGATTATTAGGTTCGATGACGACGACGCGGTGTGCGTGAAGGTCGAGACCCACAACCACCCCAGCGCGATCGAGCCATACGGCGGGGCGGCGACCGGAATAGGTGGGTGCATCCGCGACATCATGGGCACGGGCCTGGCAGCGAAGCCGATCGCGAACATGGACGTGTTCTGCGTGAGCTTCCCCCACGAGCAAGACATCCCGAAGGGTGTGATCCCGCCGCGGCGGACGCTACAACAGGTGGTCGCGGGGGTGCGGGACTACGGCAACCGGATGGGGATCCCCACGATCAACGGGGCGGTATGGTTCCACGAGGATTACGTGGCCAACCCGTTGGTATTCGCCGGTTGTGTGGGGTTGATCCCGCTCAATAAGTGTTTCGGTCACGCCCGCGATGGGGACCGGATCATCGTCCTCGGCGGCAGGACCGGGCGCGACGGGATCCACGGGGCGACGTTTTCTAGTGCTGAACTGACCGACACCCACGCTGACGAGTTCGCCCACGCGGTGCAGATCGGCAACGCGATCACCCAGAAGAAGGCGCTCGACGTGATCCTCCAAGCCCGCAACCACCGCGACGGGTGTTTGTTCAACGCGGTCACCGACTGCGGGGCGGGGGGCTTCTCCAGCGCCGTGGGCGAGATGGGCGAGAAGCTCGGCGCACAGGTGACCCTCGAGACCGCCCCGTTGAAGTACCAGGGGCTAAGCTACACCGAGATCTGGATCAGCGAGGCTCAGGAGCGCATGGTCCTGGCGGTGCCGTTGGAGAACGTCGATCGGTTGAAGCAGCTGTGCACCGATGAAGACGTGGAGATGTGCGACCTGGGCCGGTTCGGCTGTTGGAGCGACGATGGCGACGCCCAGCTTGTGCTGACCTACCAGGGCACGGAAGTCGGACAGCTGTCGATGGCGTTTTTACACGACGGGTTGCCGACCCCGACGCGCGTAGCGGTCTATCCGTCGACCCAGCCGGTACGTGGTGTTGATGATGATTCGTCACCGCCCCGCTCGACGAGGAGCGTGACCGAATCCCTTTACGAGCTTTTATCGCACCCGAACATCGCTTCGAAGCACTGGATCGTGCGTCAGTACGATCACGAGGTGCAGGGCGGGTCGGTGGTTAAGCCCTTGGTGGGGCCAGGGCAGGACGGCCCCGGCGACGCGGCGGTGATCCGCCCCAAGCTCACGAGCCAACGCGGCGTGGCCATAGGGAACGGTCTGCAACCGGGTCTGGGAGAAAAGGCGGTCGGGGGCCAGGGTGACTCATACTGGATGACGTTGGCCGCGATCGATGAGGCGGTGCGCAACGTGGTGTGCGTCGGGGCTGACGCCAAGCAGATCGCGATCCTCGATAACTTCTGTTGGCCGCGCTGCGACGACCCCGCCCAGCTCGGCTCGTTGGTGCGCGCTGCCCAAGCGTGTTACGACGGGGCGTTGGCGTATGGCACCCCGTTTATTTCCGGCAAAGACAGCCTAAGCAACCAGTTCACGACCGAGGCGGGTGACGTGATCACGATCCCGCCGACGCTGCTGATCACCGCGGTGGGGATCGTCGCGGACGTGGCGCGGTGCGTGACCATGGACGCCAAGACACCGGGCAACGCGCTGCTGATCGTGGGGGCGACCGGTACGGGTTTAGGCGGGTCACATTATTCGATGGTGACGGGCGGCGCTGTCGCGTCAGACGGGAACGTAGATCGCAGCATCCCGCGTGTCGACCTGGCGATCGGCCCTAAGGCGGCACAAGCGGTGGCGGGGTTGATCGCACAAGGACGGGTGGTTTCGGCTCACGATTGTTCGGACGGCGGGTTGCTCGTGGCGTCAGCGGAGATGGCGTTTTCGGGCAGGGTCGGGTTGGAAATGGATCTCTCGGGTTTACCTGCGGTGGACAATATTAACATCGACACCACCGCTGCCTGTTTTGCAGAGACCCATAGTCGGTACCTATTGGAACTGTCACCAGCGGATCTACCCCGGGCGGTTGAGGTGCTTCAGGACGCCGGTGTGCCGTATCACCAGATCGGGGTCTTTACGGATCATGACCGGCTGGTGGTGCGTAGCGGGACACAGGGGGGCCTCGTTGAGGAAAAACTCGATGACCTGCGGGCGGCGTGGCGCAAGCCGCTGGATTGGTAGTGGTGTGGGGGCCATCGTCGATGTATCCCTGGCCAATCATCGTTACAAAATGCGTGGTCGGTACAGATGCCGTAAGAACCCGCTTGCTTACGTGCGCGGTTCGTGGCGGCCGGCCATGGATGAATCCAGATCTACATTTCTGGGTGGGCCGAGTTGGTTGATCGCGTAGCCCTGGGGGTAGCTGGGGTGCTTGAGCTGCGTGCGTAGACGAGGGCGGCGACGCTTGGGCAGATAGCGTAGCGTCACGGCTCGGGTGCGTAACATCGTTGCAACCCACCATCGTATCGGTCTGGGCGGCGGGTCGAGGCCGAAGCCTTCGAGCATGGCTGGGTCCATCATGGCCCGGATCGACGCGTCCGCCAACGGCTTGAGCCATCGCGGGAACCACCCCTTGAACATCGTCATTACCGCCGCGGCAACGCGCCGGTTCGTATCCGCGTACCGGAAGTGCTGCGTCTCGTATACACGGCTGAATCGTTCGAACTCTTCATAGCCCGGGGGGATGTCGCGGATCCTCATGCGCATGCCGACGTGTCGCCAGAAATGGAACATCGCCAGTTTCTCGTTGTTGGTCAGCTGTCGCCACCCGTAGCGGTCGATCCAGCGGATCGGCACGAACACGAACGTCGACAGGACGTAGAGGTAGTCTTCGTTGTCGATCTCAAACCGCCCGTGCAGTTGGTTGATCCGTTTAAGCGCCGCGGTACCTCGGTCGCTGTCGTAGCCCCATTCGAGCAGCTCGCTCACGAGGATGTCGGTGTCGTCGTACCGCTTCTGGGCGAGGCGGCGGAACTCACCGGTATGGTCGAGCAGCATTGAGATCCGCGGGGAACAAAAAGTACGGAAAAGCGCCAGCTCCAGCGATCGCGTCAGGTCCCACGGGAACTCGTAACAGGCGACGAGGTGGACGATCCGCTGGTGGTCGCGTTGCGCGTCCAGGCTTTGGATCTGCTTGAGCTTACTGGCAAACGGGTATAGAGCCATCCCAAGGATCATACGGCGATGGCCGGGGATTGGATGGGGCGGACGGGCTGTAGCCACCGCGACAGGCCCGTTGCGCTAATGCCCGGATCCTGTCTTTGGGCCTCGGCGCCCGCGGCGGTCTTTAATCCCTGGGGGTGGGCCTTGGCTTCGCTTGCGGCGGTCGACCGAGGTCTTGAAGTTGCCCACCAGCTGCTCGAGCTGCTCGGCTTTCTGCGATAACTGCGATGCGGCTTGGGATGCCTGCTTGCAGCCTTCAGCGGATTGGGTGGTGACGTTCGAGACCGCTTCGACGTTGCGGCTGACCTGCTCACTGGCGGCCGACTGCTGCTCGGCGGCGGCGGCGATTGATTGGATCATCATCGCCATGTCTTTCGCTCCGCTGACGATCTGATCGAGGCTGTGGCCGGCCTGGACCGCACGCTCGACCCCGACACGGACCTGCTCGGTGCCGGCGTCCATGCGTTGGACGGCTTGCTGGGTCTCGGTCTGGATCGACTTGATCGACGTGGCGATCTCGTCGGTGGCTTTAACAGTGCGATCGGCGAGCTTACGGACCTCATCGGCGACAACGGCGAACCCGCGCCCGTGCTCGCCGGCGCGGGCGGCTTCGATAGCGGCGTTAAGGGCCAACAGGTTGGTTTGTTCGGCGATGTCGTTGATGACCTCTATGATCTGCCCGATCTGCTGGCCGCGCTTGCCTAGCTCGGTGACACTGGCGGCCCCGGCGGAGACCGTATCACGGATCGATTGCATGTCCGCGATGGTCTCTTGGACCACACGGCCGCCCTCTTCGGCGGCTTGGCCGGATTTGGTGGCGTTCTGGGCCGCGTCGTTGGCTTTGCGGGCGACCTCGACGATCGAGGCGCTCATCTGCTCGATCGCCGCGGAGATCTGCGTGACCTGCCTGGACTGGTCGTCCATACCGGTGGACATCTCCTGACTCGACGAGGCGATCTCGGTGGCGGCGCTGGCGACTTCACCGGTGGCCCCGCGGACCTCGGCGATCATGTCATGCACCCGGCTGACCAACGAGTTGAACCAGGTGCCCAGTTCGCTGACCTCGTCCTGGCCCTTGACGCTGATCCGCTTGGTAAGGTCGCCCTTGCCCTGGGAGATGGTCCGCATCTGGTCTACAAGGTGGTCGACCGGCTTGCCGAGCACGAACTTGAGCATCACCACGAAGATCACGATCGCGGCCGTGACCACGGGGATGGTCCACAACAGGCCGTATCGGATAAACGACGCGACCTGGGCATCAACCGTGTCCAGGGGCATGACCACGTGGTATGCGCCATGGACGTCACCGGGTTTCCATGATTCCATCTCGAAGCCTAAGGGATCGATCCCATCGCCTTCGGGGTCCCACTGATTGCCGGGCACGCCGTGGCACATCATGCAGTCGGCGGTGAGACGGATGCTCCGCATGTAATGCAAGGCGTTGGTCTGCTCATCAACCCGGTAGACGGCTTCGGAACCTCCGGATTCGACCTGGGCGTAGAGATCCGTCAGCAGCTTCTCTTCGAACGAACCGGATTCGGGCTCGTTGACGGGATTGCGGGCGTCAAAGGAGCTGATGTGAAACTCGATACCCTCCCGCTGGGCGGCTTTCTCGGCGGCGGTCCACCCGGCCACGACCGGGATGATGCTGTAGATTTTTGCTTCTTTGTAGCTCTTGTTCGAGGCCTTGATCTGCTTAAGGTCTTCTAACAGCCCCGGCAGGTCGACGGCGCCCTGGCTGTTCATGTAGGCGACGTGGTTCTTGGCTTCGTCGGCGACAGCGGTGAACGAGGCGGCTTTGTCGATCATCGCTACATGGGTGTTGTCCTTGTACTCGCCAACGAAGACCATGTAGTTCACCGCTAACACGGCAACCAGCACAGCGATGGTGACCAGGATAATCCTCGGCGCCAGCTTCAACGATTTGAATTTTGATAACATGCTCCGCCCCCAAGTTCAAGGAATGGTACTCAGCTGTGGATCGGTAGGATAGATTCGAAAGGTTGACCTCATGGCCTATCCTCATCACGATATCGCCCTTAGGGGTTATTTCGACTAGGGGTTCGCCGGCCTTAAATCAAACATTAAAGTCTTATTTATCGCCACCTCCCCTTAGGTAGCGCGATCGGGCTGGGTACATATACAGCCGCGTGTGAGAATCTTTCCGCCATTTCGTCCGGGATCGGTATACATGGCCCTAACGGGTACGTTGGTCGGCGTTGGAGAAGGTTGCTCAGCGGGGATCCGCTCAGAAGCAGTATGTCTGCTAACCCAGGTGCGATTACAATGCTGGGATGACCTCCAAGCCTTGGTATAGCGACGGCCTGCGGTTCTCCTGCACCCGCTGCGGCAACTGCTGCACCGGGCCGCCGGGGTATGTGTGGTTCAGTGACGAAGAAGCGGTATCGATCGCGGATTACCTGGAGACCGACGTGGGTACGTTCAGACGTCGACACGCTAAGAAGATCAACGGGCATTGGTCATTGAAAGAGACGCTTCAATCTGGAAAGTACGATTGCGTGTTCCTGACCCGTGATGACCAAGGCCGTGCCGGGTGTTCGATCTACCCTGTGCGGCCGTTACAGTGCCGCACCTGGCCGTTTTGGCCCGAGAACCTCGCCGGGCCCTCGGCCTGGCGGCGCACCGCGCAAACCTGCCCCGGGCTCGATCAGGGCAGGCTCTACCCTCTCGAGCAGATCCGCGTTATCCGTGACAGCCATGACGCTCCGTGACCCCTCGAGACACCGGCTGTGTGCGGATTCCTAACGATCGTTTCAGACGACCAAGACCGCTGGTCACGCTGCTTCGAGAGGGCGTTGGAGACCCTAGCCCACCGTGGGCCTGACGCCCAAGGCATCTGGCAGGGCAACGGCGTGACCCTGGGCCACCGGCGCCTATCCGTGATCGACCTTCCGGGCGGGTCGCAACCGATGACCAGCCGCGATGGTCGTTACCACCTGGTCTATAACGGCGAGCTATATAACTTCCATCTGCTGCGTCGGCAGCTCGAGGGCCGGGGACACACGTTCGCCACACGCAGCGATACCGAGGTCGTGCTCAACACGTACCTCGAGTGGGGGGTCCACGCCCTGCCCCGGTTTGACGGGATGTTCGGGTTCGCCATTTGGGATGACCTCGAACGGCGGCTTTTCGTCGCCCGCGACCGGGTCGGGGTTAAGCCGGTGTTCTACAGCGAGCGTGACGGGTTCGTGTGCGCCTCGACCTTGGCCCCGTTCTGGCACCTCGATGGCTTTGACCGGCGGATGGACCTCCAAGCGGTGCGGGATTACCTGGCCCAGGGTTTTTTCAGCCCGCCCAGGACGATCCTGTCGTCGGTGCGGGCCCTGGAACCGGGCTGCTGGCTGAGATGGGATGCGGACCCAGGTCGCCTTGAACAAGGCCGGTACTGGGATATTCCCGCAGCGACGAATGATCCGATGCCGCTTGACGACCTTGTCGACGCCACCGACGCGGCGTTGGACCAGACCGTCAAGCGGCAGATGGTCGCGGACGTACCCCTGGGTGTGCTGTTTAGCGGGGGGATCGATAGCTCGCTGCTGACCTACTACATGACCCGTCACGCGGATCAGCCGGTACGGACGTATACCGTGAAGTTCGATCAATCCCCGAAGCACGACGAGGCCCCGATCGCCCGGCGCGTGGCTCAGAAGCTGGGCGTGGACCACCACGAATACCACGCGGCCGCGATTACACAAGACGATTTCCGTGCCTGTATCGAATCGATGGACCAGCCGTTCGGGGACGCGTCGTACCTCCCGGTTGTGATGCTATGCAGGCTAGCCAGGCAGCAGATCACCGTGGCCATCGGCGGCGACGGCGGCGACGAGCTGTTCGGCGGGTACGACCGGTATCTCAAGGACGAATCGAGCTACCCGCCCGGACCGCTGTACCGGTTTATCCGTCGCGGAGTCGAGGCCGGGTTGCTGCCGGTAGCGCTTTACCGAGGGTCGCTGCGTGGCCGCGACCGGGTGACCCGACACTTCTCGCGCATGGGGCATTACGGGGCATCGACTCGGGCGTTGCATACGATCCTCACCCACGAGGCTGCCCAGCGATTTGCACTGGATCAAACCATGCGGTCCTGGATCGAAAGCGTTCTGCGGTGGACGGGGCGCATGGACCGAGACAGTTTGATGCGGGCTGACCTGTGGTACTTCCTATCGCAGAATGGCCTGGTCAAGACCGACCGGGCGAGCATGGCCTGCGGGCTCGAGGCACGGGTGCCGATGCTGGGCAACCCGGTGGTCGACCTGATCGCGCCCCAGCCGGCGTCGACGAAACTCGCCCACGGGCTTAAAACGATCCTGATGGCCCTGGCGAAACGGCACCTGCCCCCTGATGCTTGGGACCGGCCCAAACGGGGGTTTACCGTGCCGGTCAATCACTACCTGTGCCACAGCTGGCGGGCCTATTGCGATCACCTCATCGAGGGCTGCCCGCGGATCGCGCCGTTCCTCGACGCGCGTGAGGTCCAACGCCGTTGGCGCCTAGAAGAAGCGGGGAGGGGTGTCGACTGGCCGCTGTATTCCATCATTGTGCTGCTGGGTTGGCTCGAAGCGTACACCGTGGATTTCTGATGGAACCCTCGACACCTTCAGATTTATGTGGCGTTACTCCCAGTGAGAAAGAACTCTTCGGCGCTACTGAAGCGAAGCTGTTCAAATCCGACCGCCGGTCGCGGGTGTGGTTAGTCCATTGCCGGGGGCGAGGCTGGGTCATCAAGCGGTACGGATACAGCCGGGTGCGGCAGGTCCTATCGCTGCTGATGGGCATCCACCCGGTTCAGGCCGAGTGCCGACGGGCGCGGCAGCTAGCCAGGGACGGGCTGCCGGTCGTGCCCATAGTCGGTAGTGGAGTGCGTAGGGGTCGGGCATGGCTGGTAACAGCCAAGACGGGTGAATCCTTGCAGCGGGCGATTGCAGCGGGCGTGCTGAGCGATCGGGCAACCGCGGATGGTGTGATCAAAAACGTCGTCGGTTTGGTTACCCAGCTCATCCGCACGGAGTGGTATTATCGCGACCTGCAAGCCGCGAACGTGGTCGTGGATCATTGTCAGCGGGTGTGGATGATCGACACGGGGAGCTCTCGCCGGTCTCGGTCGCGCCGTCACACGGTGCACATGCTGGCCATGCTGGGGCGGTCGGCGCGGATCGAAGGGGCCAGCCGCGCCGATACTTTACGCGGGCTGCGGGATATCGTGGAGCGGCTGCCCTGGTTGGGCCCGGTGCGGCGGTTGGTAGCTGAGGTCTTACGCGACCCGGGGGCGTACGATTCCCACGGTCGCGGGTTGTAGCGGGACGGGTAGGCATGACAAGCAACAGGATGAGGAGCATGGGCATGGTATGTAAGGTACTTTCGATGGGTGACACGAAGCGATCGAATATGACGATCCATGTTTTCCGTCAAGCCCTGACGGTGTTCGCCGTGGCGTTGTTGCTGTGGGGTGGGGTCTGTTTGGTCCAGTGGGTTGTGGCGGGTGAGGCCGGTCCACCCCAGGAGGTATCGCGGGGGCAGAAGCTCGCTGCCATGGAGATCGGGATCAACCTGGCGGGGATCAGGTACTGGTCGCCGCACTGGTTCTGGACCGATGCGTTTAAGTCTTCTGGGGATTGGGTGGCTCGGATCAAAAAAACCGGGGCGCGGCAGGCGGCGCATGAACTGAGGCAAACCCCCGACGGCTGGCCGCTGCCCGAGCCGGGGCAGGTCGTCAGTACCCTGATGTGCGTCAACATCGCGGGTCACTACCCCGCGGGTCGGTACGTGATCACCCATGACGGCCGTGGCCTGATCTCCGCCGGTTTGGACGCGGAAGTTTTCGCCAGGCACCCGGGCCGGGTGATCCTGAGCGTTTCGCCCAGCAAGAACGGGTTCTACCTGCGTATCGATCAGTCCGACCCGGACGACCCGATCCGCGGGATCAAGGTCTGGCTGCCGGGGATGGAAGACAACCCGTGCCCGTTTCACCCGCTTTTTATGGAACGGATCCGGGACCATCGGGTGATCCGGTTCATGGACTGGGCCAGGACCAACCACAGCCCGGTAAGCCGCTGGTCGCAACGCACGACGCCCGAGAGTGTCCGCCAGACTCTCAAGAGCGGCGTGGCGTTGGAGTACATGATCGACCTGTGCAACCGCCTGAGCGCCGAGCCGTGGTTCTGCATGCCCCACATGGCCGACGATGACTACGTGCGGCGGTTCGCGATGATGGTCAAGCAGCGGCTGGCCCCGGAGCTTCGGGTGTATCTCGAGTATTCCAACGAGGTCTGGAACACCACGTTTACGCAGTCGAAGTGGGCCCAGCGTCAGGGCCTAGCTCAAGGCCTGTCGCGCCGGCCGCGGCAAGCGGCGCTGCGGTTTTATGCCCAGCGATCGGTCGAAATTTTCAAGATCTGGGAAGACGTCTTTGGCGATGCTAGTGGCAGCCGACTGGTGAGGGTGTTGGCTTCCCAGCACGTTAGCCCTTGGGCAACGCAGGAGATCTTGAGTTGGCGATCGGCTTACGAGCATGCCGACGCCCTGGCGATCGCGCCGTACTTCGGGGGTAAAGCGGTCAGCGAGGTGGCGGCGATGGGCAAATCAGCAGCCGTAGAGGACGTGTTGCGGCTCACGGACGCCTCATTTGATCACGACATCACCAAGCCGCTGGCCACTCAAAGAGAGCTGGCGGATCGTTTCGGGCTTCGGCTGATCGCGTACGAGGGCGGGCAGCACCTTGTGGCTCGTGGGCAGGCCAAGGACGACCCGGCGCTGACCGGGTTGCTGATCGCGGCCAACCGTCACCGCCGCATGTACGACCTGTACGCCAAACTGTTTGAAGCATGGTCACGGGTGGGGGGTGGTGACCTTTTCGTGGCGTTCAGCAGCGTTGTGGTGCCCAGCAAGCACGGGTCTTGGGGTCTGCTGGAATATCAGGACCAGGCGATCGACAGCGCGTGGAAATACAAAGCGGTGCTCGACGCGATCCATGGCCGGCTGCCGGTGTTGGACGACAAACCTGAAACAGCCGTATCTTTTTAGAGAAAGCCGACGCTAGAGCATGTCACGATTGCATGTACGACGTAAGGTGGTCTGGTTATTCGGAAAAACCCGCTGCCTTGTCGCGCCTGGCCGGGGGTGTCATACTAATGAGGTCGATTTCAACAGATAAAGTATTGACATGGATATCGTTTTCAAGTACTCTAACATCTTGAGTGAGGATCTTATTCATTCTTCATTCATAAGGTCGTCCGGTAGTCGATTCCATCACAATCGGTCGATGCTTGCGAGAGACAGAGGGCCAGGGGACTTGTTCAGTTAAAAACCTATCGCCGCCGTAAGTTTGGAGAGTTGCTGAGATTCCTAACGCTACGCAGATTTGATCTGCGCAAGATTTGGATCTTGTGGCGTTTCTGCGCGCTGTACAAGGAGGTGGACTCATGGGAGATGGTCAGGAGTATCGCGCACTTCGACCAACCAGCCGTAGGTCTTGGGTGGAAGCAACGGGGCGAATCGATACCCGTCGGATTGTAAATTCAGATTTCATTTCCATACTCGGGTTTGGCTCGGGGCAAGACACCACGAACTGCTGTATACCCATGCATATAGCTGGTTCCGTTTCGGTCTCTACGCAGCGATAAGCGCGGCAAGCGAAGCGGGCTGCAACTTACGGGAGGTTCGATGAGACTAATCATTGATTACGGTTTAATCACATTTTTTGAGCATTCAGTTAAAGCCCTTCCAGTGGGTCGCCGGGCCGGTATGCACAGACGGCATCGCTCCATGCAGACGGACAGGACGTCCTTCCGCGATTTTTACTGCATGAAATAAAGGCTGGATGTTTTGCGCGCAGAATCTGGGAGCCCAAGCGACATATATAGAAGGATCAAGGCGAAATCTACCAAAAACGAAAACAGACCATTCCCGATGTCGATGCGAATTGTGGCAACGGGATTGACCCTAGGGAGGTAATAAGATGAGTCGAGCGGCCAATGGGTTATTATGTCGGTTAGCGCGTCGGGCCCGGATGCAGACGTTCCGCCAAGCGCGTCATGCAAAGCGACGAGTTGATCGCCCTTCAGGCTTGGATGCGTCATTGACATTTAAGGGCTTAGAGCCCCTCGAGCCCCGCGTTCTCTTAAGTCACAACCCGCTGGTTGACCCCTCAGACGATGACCACCTTGTAGCGATTGCGGATCTTGATACCGATAGCGCCGCGATCTTGGCAAGCCTATCCACCGATGAGCAACTCACCGCTTCGGTCGTCGCGCCCGGTGACGTGGACATCTTCGGAATCCCCACGTGGGCATCCGAGGGCCCACAGGCGATCCAGAACACCGGGGGGCTGATCCCCAATCAGCAGAGCCCGTCGACCGGGGCCGTGCACGCGATCGCGGCCCACCCCGATGGGAAGACCGTGTGGATCGGTGGCGTCAACGGCGGGGTGTGGCGCACTAACGACATCCGCGCCACTAGTGGGGGCCAACCCAATGTGGTCTGGACGCCGCTGACCGACCAGTTCCCGTCGCTGGCGATCTCGACCATCGTGCTGGGCTCGCTCGACAACGTCGGCAACCCGCTCACAGCGGCCACGGATCCCGACAACACCGTGCTCTACGCCGGCACCGGCAGCTTCTCCAATTCCGGGCAGACCCGAGACGCCGCCAAAGGGCTGATGGTCTCGCGCGATGGGGGGCAGACGTGGAACGCCATCGGGATCGATTTCTTTAATGACATGCGCGTCACCGCCATCGTCCCGATGATCGGCGCCACCGCGCTGGCGCCGGATACGGTCTTTGTCTCTGCGATGGACGCGCGCGACCCGGCGACCAACCGTGTCACACGGCAGGGCGGGGTGTTCCGGGGCGTAATCGGGGAAACGTTGGGGCGTGTCACCGAACAATGGACGCGTGTTTCCGGGACCGGCAACCTGCCCGTTGGTGAGGCCAGCGACTTGATCGCCGATCCGGCCAACGCCGGGCGCATGTACGCGGGGATCATCGGCTCGGGGATCTTCACCACCACCAATGGGGGCACGACGTGGGCCGCGGTCAACCAAGCCGGCGCCAACGGCGTGACCACCGCCCCGCAGGCGACGCGCATCCGCTTCGCGCTGCACAACAGCGCCGGCAACAACGTGCTGACCGCCGGGCTGATCGGCACCCAGGCGACGCTGTCCAACCCGCTGACTTTACCGGCCGGACCTGGAGGCGCACGCCCCACGACGGTGCAGGTTTCGAGCGTTGCGGGGTTCCAGGTCAATCAGACGGTCAACGTTAACGCCAACCGGCTGCAGACCACGCTAACGGCTCCCGTGGCCGGCGGCGGGGTCACCAGTCAACTGCGCGTTGCTGATTCGTCGATTTTCGGGGTCCCGGGTTCGGGTCGGGTGTCGCGCGTGTTGATCCTCGACGGGGCCAATTTCGAGTTCATCAACATCGCCTCGATCCCCAACGCCACGACCATCAACCTGGCCAGCCCGATCCAGAACGCCCACTCCGACGGCGTCACGGTCGCGCAAACTAGGCAGACCGTGCAGATTACCGCAGTCACCGCCAGTGATCCGAATTTCGGGGGCGCCCCGTCGCTGACCCTTGATTTCGATACCGGCACCGCCGGCAATCAACCGCTGACCTCTGACTTCCCGGCCGGGACCGCCATCGAGGTCCAGGGGCTCAACGATAGAAACCGCCAGGTCGCGTCGCGCGGCCAACTCAACGGGCTGTTCCAGACCGCCGACCAGGGGATGAACTGGACCTCCCTGACGCTGCCGACGACGACCGACAATAACGGCAACGTCAACGGGATCCACCCTGGGGCGCAGGCGGCCAATAACTTTTCCATCGTCGCCGACCCGACCCCGGCTAACTCAACGCGTGTTTTCATCGGGGGCGACCGTCAACCCCTCGGCAGCGGTGGGAACGTAGCCAACTGCCCGTCGACCACGATCGGAACCATCTGGAGCGTCACTGGGGGCGGCGGCAATCAAGAGCTGGCCTGCAACCACACCAACGGCACCGCTCCGCACCCCGACTCGCGCGTGATGGTTGTGCTGCCGCCCCAGCCGGGCGACCCGGCCAACGCGCCGCTGCGCATCCTCGAAGGCGACGACGGCGGGGTGTACATGCTCGTCGACGCTAATAACGCTTCGGCCAACCAACGTAATTGGGTGTCGGTAAGTGGGAACTTGGCGTTATCCGAGGTGTACTCGGTCTCGTACGACCCGCTCAACAACGTGGCCATGGTCGGCAACCAGGACACCGGCTCGGCCACGCAGTCCGCGTCAGGCAGCCAGATCTACAGCGACCTGGAGGTCAGCCGCAACAAGATCACCGGCACACGCAGCTTCCAGAGCGGTGATGGGAACACCCAGTTCGTCGACACCCGATCGGTCCCCAACCAGACCGTGCGGTACCAGGTCCAGAACAACTTCACGCGCGTCTTCCGGCGGCGGTTCGATAGCGGCAACAACATCCAGGACCTCGTCCAGCCGGCCAAACCGCAGAAAGAGCCGGACAATACCGACATCCGTGCCGAGATCGTGCGGTTCGCGGCTCCGAACTCGCCCGCGTTTCGTGGCAACCCGATGGCCTCGATGACGATCATCAACCACTTCCAGGATCAAGCCCTGGGCACGGGCCTGGGGGCACGCGACCAGCGGATCGGGTTCACCGCCCCGCTGCCGATCGTGCTCAACTCGGTCGACCCGACGGGCACGCGGCTTCTGCTGGGCTTCCATGGCCTGTACGAGAGCTTCGACCCGGTCAACAAGGTCGGCACGAGCGGCGACGTGATCTGGACGGTTCAGAACGAGATGCTCCCCGCCGTTAGCGCCTTGATCTACGGCGGGCGAAGCGGAGGCGTCGACAACCCGGACCTGATCTACGCGGCGCGTGGCGACAGCGTGTTCGTGCGCACCGCCCCGCCCCCGATGGCCGGCGCCCACCCGGCGCTGACGCGCCGCCGCGTGCCGGGGGCGAGGATCATCCGCGCCCTGGCCGTGGACCCGGAGAACTTCAATACCATCTACGCCGCCGACGAGAACAACATCTGGGTCTCGACCGACACCGGCCAGAACTGGAACCGGATCACCGGCAACCTCAGCGGGCGGGGGCTGAACTTCCAGTCCTTGGAGCTGATCCAATCCGGCGACGACACCATCCTGCTCGCGGGCGGGTTGGGCGGGGTGTGGCGCGTGATCAATCCCAACCCCAATGACCTCAAGACCCAGCAGTGGACCGTGCTGGGCCAAGGGATGCCCAACGTGCTGGTGATGGACGTCCACTACGACACGACGGACAACATCCTGTTCGCCGGCACTCTCGGGCGTGGGGTGTGGTCGATCCGCGGGGCGATCAGCTTGGCCGATGACAGCATCGATCAGGCGCCGGGTGTGTTGATCTCCGGCACCGCTGACCTGCCGGGCGAAAACACCCCCGACCAGGTTGTGCTACGCATGGACCCCCAGTCGCCACGCCACCTGCAGATCTTCTCGAATAACACCACCGACACCCCGGACGTGACGATCTTAGCCGAGGCGATTGGGTCGATCACGGTGACCGGCCGCCCCGGTGACGACACGCTCACGATCGACACAACCAACGGGGTGATCCCCGTCAACGTGATCGAGTACGACGGGGATGAGGGCGATGACACGCTGATTATCCAACGGACCGCGGATCACTCGGTCAACCCGTTCTCGCCCTCGATCCTGGACGTCGACCCGGAAGCCGATTTTGTCGCGATCACCGGGGACGGCCAGATCCGCGCGGTGGGGCGCAAGGACGTTGAAACATTCAACGCTCCGGTCCAGTCGCTGCTGGGGATTAGCCCGGTGGCCCCGTTGGGCGACACATTGAAGCTCTTTGACGACCTTTCCGACACGCTGCTGCCGAGCCTGGACCTGCCGGGGGTGCGCACGTCATTGGGCCCGGGGCTGACTGGCCGAGCGCTGCCGCCGGGGGCGGTCAATGACCTATCGCGGCCCGCGGGCAAGGCGGCGCGGCAGGCTCTGGTCGGGGGCGGGGGAAGCAGCCTGATCGAGCGGATCTTCGCGTCCGGGGACGAGCCGTTGACCTTCGCCGACATCGGGTCGTTCATCAACACCCCCGACGAGCTGCGTGTCCGGCTCGACGGGCTCGACGACGTCGACAACAACGTCACGTTCACCGAGTCCAACGGCGTGACGCGGTTCAACGTCGAGGTCAAGACCACGATGCAGAGCCTGGTCGAGCTCGACGTCGACGCCCTGGCCGGGCTGATCGATTACGAGGGCAACTTCGAGCTGAGCACCGACGTGGTGCTGAGCCTGCAGCTGGGGCTCGATGAGATGGGCGGGTTCATCGACGTTTCCAACAGTGACCCGGAGATCGTGCTCAGCAAGCTGGAGTTCGCGGGCAACCCCAATGCGATCGGGAAGCTGGGGTTCCTGGGGGTGGAAGTGGACCAGACGACGTTCAAGGTCGACCCGGGTGTGAAGATCGAGATCAACCTGAACGAGCCCAGCAATGGTGCCGACGGGGACGGGATGCTGCGGCCCCACGAGTTCGGCATCGACGGGCAGGAGATCTCGACCTCGACCGTGGTGGGCAACCCGAACGCCGACGATGTGACGCTCACGAGCCGGTTTCTACTCGAGCCGGTTATCCCCGGCGTGGGCAGCGCCGTGGAGCTGGTCGACTTTGTGGTCAAGGTCGCTTGGCCCGACGCGACCGACCCTGTGCAGCTGACCGTGACGGGCGAGGGTGGGCTCGGCGAGGACATCCTCGAGCTTCTGAACTTCAAAGCTAGTGATTTCGTGCAGGGGATCCAGTCGGTGGCGGGGACGATCCAGTCGTTCACCGGGCTGGACCTGTTGGCGGTCGATCTGCCGCTACTTAACAAGAGCCTCGGGGACGTGATGGGGCAGGTCCCTGCCCCGCTAGTGTTTGAGGGCAGCGAGAAGGTGGCCACGGTTTCAGGCGTGACCATTATGGACGGCTTCAAGCGGTTCGACGTGACGCTCCAGAACCAGAACCCCGCGATGATGGGGATCGCCGCGGGCAACACCGTGCGCTACCGCGGAGCCGGTGGGGAAGAATTCATCGGGGAGATCGCTCAGGTGGGAACCGGGCAGTTCACGGTCCAGTTTAGCGAATCAAACGATCAGAACCCCGATGCGAGCAACCCGCGGTTCGAGGTCGTCGCCGGCGGCGGGCTGGGTGACCGGCTCCAAGCGGCGTTGGGGGACCTGGTCAACTTCGCCGAGAACACCCCGACGTTCCAAGAACTGCTGGGCGAGCTGGGCCGGCTGCTGGGCGTGGATATCGAACAGTTCAACCCGCGCTTAGCCGGACAGGGCGATGACCTGAGCCTGCACGTGACCCTGCCGATCGACCCCGACCCGCTGACGTTCAACGAGGAGTTCGACTTCTCCGCCGGGGTCGAGGCGCTGTCGTTTAATACTTCCGGGGACGTGGAGCTATCGATCGACCCGGCGTTCGAGCTGACCGTGGGGCTTCGCCTCTCGGGCGGGGTCGACCTGGCTGACCGGTTCTTTATCGTTGACAACGACGACCCGGAAGTCTCGATCGACGTGACAGCCCAATTAGATGACCCGGTCGTCGCCGGCAGCGTCGGATTCCTGGACGTGATCCTTCAGGAGCAAAACCTTACAGAAAATGAGGGGATTAAGCTCACAGGCTCGCTGACGTTTAACCTTGATGACCCCGGTTCCGGGCAGGCCGACGACGGACGTATCGAGCTGGGCGAGATTTCGCTGGGGAACCTCACGAGCATCGTCGATCCCGAAATCGAAGCGGCGTTGGATATCGACGGCTTGGAGATTGGCGTGGCGACCTCCGGGGTCGCAGCCGGGCTGGACGCGGACCTCGACACGATCCGCATCTCGCTCGACGCGACCAACGCGGGCAAGATCGACAGCCTCGAGGCGCTCCAGCAGCTGCCGATGACGCTGCTCAACAGCATCGAGGGCCTCGACGATTTCCTGAGTTTCGACAACCTCTCAGCCGTGGCGGTACAGCTGATGCTTTCGCAGGTCGGCGACTGGCTCGAAGGGGTCAAGGACTCGTCGATCTTGCAGACCGAGATCCCGCTGACCGGTAAGAAGCTCGGCGACCTGGTCGATGTGGGGCAGGCGTTTATTGAGAATATCGTCAACCCGCTCGACAACCCGACGGTGCTGGCGGCTGACCTGCTCAAGGAAGTCGTGCTGACCGAAGATGCGACGCTGTCGCTGAAGGTCAACGACACGATCGATTTATCGATCACGGTCCCGGCCGGGGCGACCCTCGACAACGTGAGCATCGATGATCTGGTCGCGGATTTCAACGCGGCGCTGGACGCGGCGCTGGACGAGGTGGGCCTACCGACCGGCCTGATCAAGGGGGCGGTGCGCCAGGGGCAATTGGTGCTCGAAGCGATCGACGACGCGGCGGCGGCGGTCGAGTCGCTGGTCGTCAGCGCCGGGGACGCGGCGCTGGGGTTCGTCAACGATCAGATCGCTGAACTCCGCAGTTTTTTTAGTATCCAGGACCTGTTCGAACGGTTAGCTGTGGCGGGCGGCGGGTCGTTTGACGCAGCCAACGAGGTGCTGCTGTTCCCGCTGTCGTTTAGCGAGCAGCTCGACACGATCGACGTGCCGCTGAACTTCGCGCTAGACCTGGGGGCGATCGCGTCGCTGCGGGCAGACAGCCGGCTGACTATTGACGCGGGTATCGACGCGATGGTCAACGTCGGGATCCGCACCGCCCCGGGATTGGCCCTCGAGGAACGGTTCTTTATCGATACGTCCAACGGCGCGGCTCCTGAGCTGAGCCTGACGCTCAACGCGCAGGCCGATGACCCGACCGCTCAGGGCACGATCGGGTTCCTGGGCGTCCAGCTGGCCCCGCAGGACCCGGCCAACACCGACGGGATCGTGGTCGATGGGGCGTTTACGCTTAATCTCGTTGACCCGGGCACGAGCAGCACCGGCGACGGGATTACCCTCAACGAGCTGACCCTGGCGAACCTCACCACGATTCTTAACCCGGGCCTTGACCTTGGGTTCGATATCGCCCCGATGGAGATCAAGGCAACAGGTTCGCTCGAAGACGAGCTAGGCTCGCTGCTGGTTTCGCTCGACGGGGCCGGTGTGGGGCGGATCCAGGACCCGGCTCAACTTCCGGAGGTGCTCAGTAATCTCGACATCGTCGGGGACGTGACCGACTTCATCGATTTCGACAGCCTCTCGCCGGAAGCGATCCTCGGGCTGCTGTTGCAACTGGGCCAGTGGCTGGGGTCGCTAAGCGGCTCGGAGGTGTTCGAACAGAACGTCCCGTTCACAAGCAAGACCGTCGGCGAGGTCGTGGATCTGGCGACTGCGTACGCGGACCAAGTCACCGGGCTGTTGGAGCGGTTCAAGATCGGCGGGATCGGGGTCGACGACCTGCCGGAATTGGGCCAACTCGACGCGGATCAAGCGATCCATTTCGTGGTCAACGAGGGTGAAGAGCTGGCGCTGATGATCACGGCGGCGGCGACCGCGGACAACACCAGCGTTGATGACCTTCTTGAGGACATCAACGAGGCGCTGTCGGGTCAGCTGGCGGCTAAGGGTCTGGCGGGTTCGATCGAGGCGCAGATCAAGAACGGGCAGCTGCTGTTCCGTACGCTCGACGACCGGATCAGCGATTTCAAGGCTTTGCAGTCTGATTTCTTCGGTTTCGCCGCCGACCAGCTCGGTTCGAGCCCGGTATTCGACACACTTCAAGACCTGTTGGCCGAGCTGGCTGGCAGTGTGGGCGCTGAGTACGACACCACGACGAACCAGATCCTATTTGACCTGACCCTCGACGAGCAGTTCCTCGAAGAGCTCGAAGACATCCCGCTCGAGTTCGATCTGGATCTTTCCCCGGTGGCGGACGTGTCGACCAGCGCGATGGTGTCGCTGATCCCGAAGGTATCGGGGCAGCTAGGGTTCGGGGTGTCGCTGGGTCGGCTGGGGGAGGGGTTTGACCTCAATGACGGCACGACGCTTGATCAGCTCAACGGCGGCAAGGGCGTGAAGATCTCCGCGGGTGTGGACGATATTTCGATCACGCTGCGGGATGGGTCGACGTTCCAGGTCAATCTTGATGGGTCTACGACGGTCGGCGACGTGCGCACGCTGATCCAGAACGCGACCGGCCAGCAGCTGCTCGTGGAGATCAATGACGACGACAAGAGCCTGACGCTGCGTGACCAGACCAACGGGGACGAAGCCACGTTTAAGGTCGCCGCGGCCAGCGGGTCGATGGCGGGGATGCCGGGGCTGGGCTTGGGGATCCTCGGTGAAGACGACGATGGCGACGGGGTCATCAACGGCGTCGGTCTGCACGGCGAGACGTTCTCCGACCGGTTCTTCGTCGATGCCGATTCGCAGCTCAATGCGTCGGTCGATCTGACCGCCAGCGATATCGATGCCGAGGCGAGGATCGACTTCGCCGGGATCGGTGTCCAGGACGGCACCGGGGCTTTATCAGCCAGCTTCGGCGTGGCGTTGCAAGAACCGGGGGCGAGCCCCGACGGGAAGATCACGCTCGGAGAGCTGCTGGCCGCGTTGGGTGATATCACCTCGTTGGTCGACATCGACCTCGAGGGCTCCGCCGGGTTTACCTTACCGATCGTGGTGACCGGGGACCTGTTCGACGAATCGGACCAACCCAGCGACGCGAAGCTCCAGATCACCTGGAACGACCTGTTTGGCGGCACGCCGGACGTGACGCTCGACGGGGAGATCGACCTGATCCAGGGCCTCAAGGATCTGGCGCTTAACGAGTTGATCGACGCACTGAAGCAGGTCGAGGCGTTCATCGAATCGGTCGAGAACACCGGGCCGTTGCAACAGAAGCTGCCGCTGATCGACCGCAACGTCGCGGAGCTGCTCGACCTGTCCGAGCGGTTCACTGAGCTGATCGAGCGGATCGAGACCGAGCGGCCGACGACGATCCAGGCGTTCCGCGACCTGCTGGCGCAGGTGATCGCTGAGCAGTTCGACTTCGCCGGGATCGGGGGCGACCAGGGTCAGGGGCTCGTGGCGCTGGAGAGTCCGGGGGTCGAGACGCGGTTTAGCGGGAACGTCCTCGAAATCGATCTGAACCTCGGCCGCGGGTTCAGTGAGGACCTGCCGATTAGTCTCAACGCGGACAGCCTGGGGATCGGGGCGCTCGAAGACCTGGTCAGCCTCGACGCCCAGGGCGAGATCGCGGTCGAGGCGGGGGTCGAGTTCGAGTTCGGGATCGAGATCGACTTCACCGACCTGCTATCACCGGGGATCTTCATCAAAGACACCTCGAACCTCACCTTCAGCGCCCAGGTGGCCACGCCCACGCCACTGGATTTCCAGGCAGGGGTGTCGATCTTTGACGTGTTCGTGAAGGGCGGGACGGTCGAGATCAATAACGGTTCCGAGACCGACCCCGGCCCGGCGACGTGGGTGATCGGGCTTGAAGACGTGCCCGACGAAGACGGCAACCGTTACGACCTGTTCGACGGCCTGCCAGACTTCGCCTCCCCGGTGCTCACCGGCGCCGCGGAGGCCCGGCTGCCGCTGTTCTTCCCTGACGAGGACACGCCGTTCGGCGGTTCGGACCAGGACGGCGATGACGACGACTCGTTCCCCGATAACGAGATCGTGATCCAGATCGCGGACCTCTCCGACATCGGCGGCTCGACCACGTTCGGGGTACCAGACATCGCCGGGGCGCTGGAGGGTCTAGACATCACCGAGCAGCTCGGCTCCCTGGTGGGCAGCTGGGACGGGATCTTCAAGCTTGTGGAGGAGATCACTGACGGCACGCTGTTTGGCATCCCGATCCCGCTGGTGGGCGATCAGCTGGCCGAGGCGGCGACGTTCATCACCGACCTGCGTGAGAGGGTCACCGAGCAGTTCAACAGCATCACCGACAACCCGTTTGTGGAAGACATCCAGCAGGCGATTTTCAGCGCTCTTGGGCCCAGCGGCCTGAACTGGATCAAGGACGTGGCCGGCCTACCGGGTCTTAACGGCTCAGCACCCGATGGGCTCATTAACCTCGACGACCTGCCGTTCGAGGTCAGCGACGATTTCCGCGAGGTGAGGTTCGATCTATCGCTGGGCGACCGGTTCGTGGTCGACGAGTCGGTCGGGTTCGACATCGGTTTGCCCGGGCTGGGGCTCGACGTCGACGGGGGGATCCGCCTGGAGCTAGGGTTCGACCTGAACATCGGCATCGGCGTGAGCATGGACGTGCCGGGGGGGGTGTTCATCGGGCTTTCACCGACCGAAGACGAGCTGGTCGTGGACCTCATGGCGACCCTGCCGCAAGGGTTCAGCGCTACGGGCACCTTAGGGTTCCTCCAGCTCGACATCACCGACGCCCCGGCCAACCCGACGGTCTTCTCTGGGGCGCTACGCGCTAATTTCAATGAACCCAGCGGGGACGACAAGCTGTCATTCCAGGAGATGCTCGGGGCAAACAGCTTTAGCGATCTCGTCGACTTCGGGATCACCGCGGCGAATGACCCGGCCCAGCCGGCGGTGGCGGACGTGAACCTCAAACTCTTAACCAGCTTCGGGGGTAGCGCGGCGTTCCCGACGATCGCGGCTGACTTCAACCTCGACTGGCAGCTGGGCAACGGCAACGCGTTGGACGTGCCCTCGATCGCGTTCAACAACGTCCAGCTGGGCGTGGGCGAGTTCTTTAGCCGGTTCGTGTCCCCGATCCTCGAAGAGATCGACTCGGTCATCGGCCCGGTGGCTGACTTTCTGACCCTGCTGACCGAGCCGGTGCCGCTGCTGAGCGATCTGGGGATCAACATCACCCTGATCGACCTCGTGGAGCTATTCGACAACGGCAACCCGGCGTTCGGGTTCCTTGATTCATTGGTAGATCTGATCGAGGTCGCGTCGGACCTGCCGGGGGTGATCGCGGGGTTGGGAGACAACATCTTCATCGAGCTGGGCAGCTTTGATTTGAGCGGCTCGGACCTGCGCGACCCGGACGTAAAGCTCAGCGACCTGGAGCCGCAGAACCCAGTCGAGAACGACCCGCTGGCGCAGCTGAGCACGATCAGCTCTCAGGCCGCGGGGCTGTTCGATGACCTGTTAAACGTCGGGGACAGCGGCAACAACCTTGTCGTCGAAGGCGGGATCATCGCCGCGGCCAATGGTGACGACGACTTTGGGTTCTCGTTCCCGATTTTCGAGAACCCGTCGAGCGTGTTCCAGGTGATCCTCGGCAAGGACATCGACCTGATGACGTTCCGGATGGCGCCCCTGTCGTTTAACGCGGCGATCGACCTGCCGTCGATCCCGATCATCCCGCCGTTCCTCAGCGCCGATATCAACGGCCTGATCGGGGCCAAGGCGAACTTCGGGTTCGGTTTCGATACCCGCGGGCTGCGGGCGTTTGTCGAAAGCGACTTTAGCGACTTCCTGGCGATCCTCGACGGTTTGTTCGTGCTCGATCTCGACGCGGCCGGCAACGACGTACGCGAGCTGGAGCTGATCGGCGGGGTCGAGGTGCTGGGTTCGGTGGGCGTAGCGCTGGCCGAGGCGTTCGCCGGGGGGGGCTTGCGCGCGTCGATCGGGTTGAACCTCAACGACCTCAACGGCGATGGGCGGGTCCACCTCGACGAGGCGAGGTTCAACCTCGAACGCGGGTTCCACTGCCTGTTCGACGCCGAGGGCAGCCTGGACGTGACGCTAGCCGCAGGGGTGCGTGTGGGGCTGGGGCCGTTTAGCAAGACGTTCCGCAAAGACTTTAACCACACGATTTTCGACTTTGACATCAGCTGCACCCAACTCGACCCGACCGAGCCGATCCTCGCGACGCAAGAAGCCGACGGGACCCTGCGGCTCAATGCCGGGCCGCGCTCGACCAACCGGGTCAACGGCGACCTTTCCGACGGCGACGACGACTGGGTGATCCGCCCCGCTGAGGGTGGTGGCACGAGCCGGGTATTGATCGAGGCGTTCGGCCTGTCTCAGGAATACGACAAGGTCACCCGGATCACCGGTGACTTTGGGGCTGGGAACGACGTATTGACGATCAACGCCGGGGTCTCGGTGCCGGTGGAGATCCGCGGCGGCGAGGGTGACGATCAACTGTTCGCCGGGTCCGGGCCGTCGGTGCTGTTCGGGGACGCGGGCAACGATCGGCTCACGGGTGGATCGAACAATGACCAACTCGACGGCGGGGCCGGGCTTGACAGCTTGAGCGGGCAGGGCGGCAACGACCTGCTGGTAGGCGGTGATGACGACGACCTGCTCGAAGGCGGCGAGGGCGACGACACCCTGCGCGGCAACGCGGGTGTGGACGTGCTGCGCGGAGGCGGGGGCAGCGACCGGCTCGAAGGAGGCGAAGGTAACGACACCATCACCGGCGAGTCCGGGTCGGATCAGATGTTTGGCGGGGCGGGCAACGACTCACTCGACGGCGGGGCGGGCGACGATACGGGCGAGGGCGGCGAGGGTGACGACCTGCTCGAAGGCGGGTTCGGCAACGACACCCTGCGCGGCGGGGTAGGGATCGACACGCTGCTGGGCTCGGCGGGCAACGACACGCTCGAGGGCGGCGACGACGCGGACGTCCTCGAAGGCGGCAGCGGCAACGACATCCTGCGCGGCGGGTTCGGGAACGATCAACTCACCGACGACGAGGGCGACGACGCCGCGGAGGGCGGGGCCGGGGTGGACGTAATCATCACCGGCGTCGGGGCCGACGTGATCCGCGGCGGGGACGATGATGACGTGATCACCGCCGGCGATGATGATGACACAATCTTCGGCGACGGGGGCGCCGATCAGATCGACGCGGGGCTCGGGAACGACACGGTGTTCGGGGGGGCCGGGGACGACGTGATCTTCGGGCGCGAAGGTGACGACACGATCAGCGGCGAAGCCGGGCGAGATCGGATCCTCGGCGAAGCGGGCGCGGACACGATCTCAGGTGGGGAAGACAACGACGCGTTGTTCGGCGGGGATGACGACGACGTGATCCGCGGCGGGGCGGGTAGCGACACCATCACCGGCGAGGCGGGATCGGATCTGCTGGCGGGCGACGGTGGGGACGACACGATCACCGGCGGTGACGGGAACGACACCCTCGTCGGCGGCGACGGCGATGACGACCTGTCCGGCGGATTGGGTAATGATGTGTTGTGGGGTGGGGACCAGGAGTTGACACTTGATCTCCTTGATCCGGCTCAACTGGGCAATCCCGTCTTCTTTGAGCTACCGCCGTTGTTTGAAGAGCTCGAGGCGGTCGAAGCGTTTGAAACCGGGTTCAATGCTCCGGCCATCGCACCGGTAGCGGCGCTGGGGATGTCGATGACCGGGCGGACCGGCGATGGCGAGGATGATCTATTCGGCAACGAAGGCACCGACTGGCTGTTCGGCGGTGGTGATGCAGATTTCATCGACGCCGGGGTCGGCAACGACTACGCCGACGGCGGGGTGGGGGCCGACCTGGTGCTGGGCGGACGGGGCCGTGACGTGGTGCTGGGCGGAGACAACGACGACGAGGTCCACGGCGACGAGGGGATCGACCAGGTCTACGGCGACGACGGGCGCGACGACGGGCCAAGCCACGGCGATGACATGGTGTTCGGCGATTCCGGCACCGCTGGAGGGAGTCTGGTGGGGCAGCGGCTGTTTGGCGGCGGCGGGCAGGACCAGCTGTTCGCGTTCGCGCCGACAGACGATGTGGTGATCGAATCGGCGTTGGCCGGGGATCAGCTGTTCGGCGGGGCGGGCAATGACCGGGTCCACGGGAACCTGCGTCAGGAGGTGCTCTCGGGCGACGCCGGCAACGACGACGTGCGCGGCGACTTCCTGGCTGGGCCACGGTACGTGATCAACCTCGACCCGGCGACGGTCGGGGCCAATGATCTACTCATCGGCGGCACCGGGGAGGACCGGCTGTTCGGTGGCGGCGGGGATGACCAGATGTTCGGCGGTGGGGATTCGGATGCACTGGAGGGTCAGGACGGACGTGACGAGCTGATCGGCGGCGGCGGGATCGACCTTCTGGTGCTCGACACCGATCCGGGCTTCGCGGTTCACGACGAGGTGATCGACGGCCACGGCTTTTCCAGTCCTGCGGCGACCGACCCCGATGCCATCGAGGAACTGGACGACGACGCCACGGACATCCTCCAGATCCGTGGCACGGACGGCGATGACACGATCCATCTCTCGGAGCCGGGCGGGCTGGGTGTGCTTGAGGTGACGATCACGAGCCGCGATGGCGACGGGGCGGTGCTGTCGGACCTTTCGATCCCGGTCGTGTGGCGTGACGACAGCGGTACGCCGCTGGTCGAGCAGTTCCGGATCGCGGGGTTGGGCGGGGATGACGACATCACGATCGAAAGCGGCGGGGACAACGCTGTGGACGTGTCGGCACTGGTGGCGCGCAGCGATGATTTCGTGGGTGTGCTCGACGGCGGGCCCGGTGACGACGTGCTTTCGGGCACGGCGGCGCGTGACCGTCTCGACGGCGGGATCGGCAGCGACACCGCGTTTGGGTTCGGGGGTGACGACCGGCTGTTCGGCGACGGCGGCGAAGGCAACGTGACCGACGTCGACGTGTTGTTCGCGGGACAGGGCAACGACGACCTGATCGGCGGCCAGGGGACGAATCTGCTGTTCGCTTGGTCGATCGACCCGCGGAACGGCGGGCAGTTCGGTGTGTTCGTGGACGAGAACGGCAACCTTTTCGGCGACGATCAGGACGGGGCGTTGGGGCTCGAGGACACGGGCCTCAACCGCATCATCGGCGGGCCGAACAACGACGAGCTTTATGGCGGGACGGGGTTAGATTTGCTTTTCGGCAACGGGGGTGACGATCAGCTGTTCGCGATGGACGGGACGCGGTTCGAGGATCTCGACGGCGGGTTCGGCGGTGACGCGTGGAAGGCGTACGCCCAGTCGACCGACAAGGTGTGGTACGTCGGGGCGACCAACGCGGACGATATCATCGACGTCGACTTCGTGACCGAGCCGGGGCTGCTGGTCGACCGGCACGTGGTCACCCGGCTGACCAACAACAACGGGAATTTTTCGTTCGACCTACAAGTACGGCTCGACTTCAACGCCCGTGACGAGGACGGGAACCTGATCTGGGACCCGGCCGATGTGCTGGTCGATCTCGAACAATTAGCTGACGCCGATCCGCAGGAGCGGCAGCTAGCATTTGATGAACTGCTTTTAACCGGCGGGCTGCTGCCGCCGGAGGGTGACTTCCTGGCGATCGTCATCGACGCGCTGGACGGCGACGATCAGATCACGGTGGGCCCGACGGTGCAGAAGACGGTGTGGATCGATGCTGGGGCGGGCAACGACACGGTCGAGATCCTCGCCGGCAACGCGATCCTGATCGACCAGACCGAGAACGCCAGCCGCAACGACACGCCGGACGGGGCGTTCGACCTGGTCCCGGCCGCGGAGAACGCAGGGGTCACCGCCCTGACGCAGAGCACGATGTTTGTGGGTCTGACGATCGATAACCCAAGCGACGTGGACTGGTACAAGTTCGCGATGTCGACCACGGATGACGCCGAGCTGTCGCTGACCAGTGCGTCGTCGATCGACGGGCTGAGCCTGCAAGTCTTCGGCACCAGCGCTCAAGGGTTGACCCTGCCCGATGGTACGGTGGTGGCGCCGGTGGTGGCGACGATCGACGTGGCCGATACCGATCTGGACAGCAACGACGCGATCGAGAACGCGTTCGCTATCGAGAACATCGAAGACGTGGCCCGCGTCACCGGCGCGACGCTGCATGACGCAGACGATGTGGACTTCTATACCTTCGAGCTGATCGAAGACGCCCCGCCCCAGGAATCTCGGCGCACATCGGTGCGGCTGCGCAGTCGGGCGGGTGGGGCGGCGTTCACATTAGAGCTGTTCGATGTCGAGGACGATTCGAACCCGCTAACGGGTCGCGTGACCGTCAACGACGACGGGACGATCGAGGCGGACCTGTCGGGCTTGGAGGCGGGGCGGTACTGGCTGAAGGTTTCCGGGGCGTCGGCGGGGCGGTACGACCTGCTGCCAGTGATCGGGTCTCCGGGGGATACGGCGATCGACTTGGCGCCGCGGGATCCCCAGCCGCTGGACCTGAGCAGCCTCGACGTAGATACGGAATATCTCATTGAGGTGACTTCACCGAATATCGTTCCGACGATTTATGACTTGAACGTCGACCTGGGCGACGGGCTGACGCGCGTGGTGAATATGGCGACGCGGGCGGACCAGGTGCGTCGTGACGCGATCCTCGGCGGGACCGGCAACGACCGCCTCATGGGCGGGCCGGGCGAGGATTTTATCTTCGGCGGGGCCGGCAACGACGTGCTGTCGGGAGGGGTCGACCAGCAGGCGGGGGATCTGCTATTCGGTAACGATGGAAACGACACGTTCCAGGTGATCCCCGACGCCCTGCCGTTTGTGAAGGGCACCGACCAGACCCTGGTGCCGACCACGAGCGACCGGTTCGTGGGCGGCGAGGGCGACGATCAGTACTTGTACTTCGGAGGCGATGTCGATGATGACGGCCGACCGATCCCGGACCAGGTCGCCATCCGTTACAACACGATCCTGCACCGCCATGAGCTAACGACCCTGGTGTGGGACATCGCCAACCAGCGGTTCGTGACCGAGTCGCTGCCGGCGATGGTTTCGGGGGCGACCCCACTACCGGCCGACGGGGTGCTGTCAGCCGACGCGGTGTTTGAGGTCTCCATCAACGGTGGGCCGTTCGTGGAGGTGACCGTATCAGCCGACGCGACCGCGACGAATACGACCGCAGCTGACTTGATCGACGACATCAACGACGCGATCGCGGCTACGGACCTCGAGGGCGAGGTCTTGGCATCGGTCGCCAACGGGGTGTTGGTGCTGACCACAACCGGGGTCGGCGCGTCGGCGAGGGTCGATGTGTCGGTCTCGGGTGGGGACAGTGAGCTGGGGCTGGTCGACGCGACGGGCAACGGCAGCCTCGGGGCGTTTAGGCAACACTTCGCGTTCTTCCAGGCCGACAGCGTCGAGGGCGGGGCGATCCAGACGCGCAGCGGCGACGACGTGGTGCACGCCGACGCTGGGTTCTTGTTCGCATTACCCGACGGCAGCGGGTTCGTGCCCAGCGAATGGGGGATCGACCCCGGCGACGCCCAACAGGGTGGGGTGGTGGACCTGGTAATCCTCGGGGGTGACGGCAACGACCAGCTGTTCGGCGGGGCCGGTCAAGACACGATCAACGGCGGGCAGGGCGACGACTTCATCGTCGGGGGCCAGAACGACGACCAGCTCGAGGGCGGCCCCGGTGACGACCAGATCTTCGGCAATGGTCAGGGGATCGTGGCGCCCGACGGGTTCGAGGGGGTCACGCGCAACGGTGTGTCGAGCACGAACGATGACGTGGAATTCGCGTCGGTGCTGCCGGTGATCTCCGCGGGCACGACGATCCAGAACCTGTCCCTCAGCCCCGGCGACGAGGGCGATTGGTACCTGTTCCGTACCCCCAAGGCGTTGGAACGCCTCGGGCCGGCGGAGGCGGCGTTGGTGCTGCGGGAGATGATCGATGTCCGGTTCGAAGACGAGCTGGAGAACGAGCTGTTCCATGCCCCGCAACTCGAAGCCAACAACATCTCCGTGTTCGCGGCCAACGTCGATATCGACGAGACTGGGCAGGTGAGCCGGGTCGTCTCGGCCGAGCCGACGGACCAGTTCCAGGGCGTGCCGGAGTTCTACCTGCTGCACGTGGTGAACGTGCGGTCGCGGATGGTGGTGGGCAGTGCCCCACTGAAGTTTGACGCGCTGGTGGCGACGAACCAGGCCCCGTTCTCGCTGATCCTGCCCGGGCAGGGCAGCGTCCCGGATATGTTCGCGGGCGGGGGAAGTGAGCCGATCGACACGGTCAAGAAGCTCCTGGACGACCTGCGAGTCACGCTCCGCAGCGAATCGTTCAACGCCCCCACCGGCGAGGAAACCTCGCTGAAGCCGGATCGGTTTATCGACGTATTCACGGATAAGCAGGACCGGCTCGTGTTCGTTACCCGCGAGCCGGGGGACATCGAGATTCAATTCGACACCGAACTGTTCAACGGTGAGGCCAACCCCGTCGGGGTCGACTGGGGGTTCATGCCGGGTCAGACCTCTGCGGGGCAGGCGCCGGCGATGGGGCGGTACAGCATCACGTTCTCGACCGACAAGGGGTTGGGCGACATCGTCCACGTCGCGGCGTCCGACGCTAGCTTCCTGATTACGCCCGAGGCGGACCTCGAGCAGCCGGTGGTGATCCCGCTTGGAGACGTCGATGGCGACGGCAGCGACGACTTCATCGCTGCGGTCCAGGACCAGCGGGGCACGGTGTTCGACGACAACCCCGATGAGATCGCCCCAACGACGGCGCGGATCTTCTTCGGTGGATCGGCGTTAGACGACCAGTCCCTGACCGCGGCCGATGCGGCGTTGCTGCTGCCGGCGCCGTTGCTTCAGCCATCGTTAGAGGCCACAGACGCCAACTTCAGCACCCAGTCCTACCTCGCCTCGCCCGGGGACTACAACAACGACGGGGCCAGCGACATCGTGGTCGCCGTGGGCAAGGCCAACGGCGAGGACCCGACGTTCAACAACGCCGGGGTGTACATCGTGTTCGGTGATTCCGCCGATGGGGCGTTCGATAGCGACATCGATCTGGTCAACGATGCGGACGTGAAGCTCACCGGGTTCGCGCACCGGGTGCGCGCCGCCAACGCGGGCGATATCAACGGCGACGGGGTCGACGACCTGATCGTGGCCGCCGACGACGGCGAGGCCAATAGCTCCGCGACCCAGGGTCATGTGTACGTGTTCTTCGGGGACGTTGCTTTCCTGGCTGGGCAGACCGCGGTGGACGTCGCCGACGCGGACCTGGTCTTCGACCTGACCGACGACGAGGGCGACCCGATCGAGATCGGGCCCGCCATCGAGGGGATTGGTGACTTTAATGGTGACGGGATCGGCGACTTCGCGGTCGCCAGCGAGTCACAGATCACGGTGGTGTACGGCCGCGACGCCAGCGACCCGCTGGTGGGCGGGGCGGTCAGCGACCTGGACAATACCCTGCTCATCACGCAGGTCAGCGGGGATAACTTCGACCTTGAACCGACGTTCATCGGCTCGGACATCAACGGCGACGGGCGGTCGGACTTGATCCTCACCCAGGAGTTCTCCGACGAAGCGACCCTCGAGCAGTTCGCGGTCGTGCTGTTTGGGCAAGAGGACCTAACCGGCGTGAGCACACTCAACGAGCTGGAGGTCTCGGCCAACGTCGATACCGCGCGGGTGCCGGGTGATCTGCTGCTGGCGCCGCTGGGCGATTTCGATGGGGACGGGACGGGCGACTTCGCGGCTTCGACGTTCGTGACGACCCTGTCGCTGTCCGAGGGTCGGGAGGTGCTCCAGCGGCAGGTGGTGGGCGTGTTCCTTGGGCAGGATGTTGCATCGGATCAGCTCGACCTCAACTCCATCGGCGCCGACGCGGTGATCGAGCCGCAGCAGGCCCTGTTTTTGCCGCTCGACGATCCGGCGACCGCTGACAACCGCAACGACCAGAACCGGTTCATCCCCAACGAGCTTCGGCGGGGGCGGGTGGGTTCGACGGGCGATATCGACGGCGACGGGCGACCCGACTTTGCGACCGCTGACGAACTGGGCGGCAGTGTGAGGGTGTTCCTCTCGTCGCAGTTTACGGTTCAGCCCGGGGCCGCGGCGGACGCGCAGGTTTTCGTTGATCCCAAGCTGGTCACGTTTGATCTGGCCCTGCCAATCCAGGACGATCTACAGACCCAGCCCGGAGGGATCGAGCTGCTCAACGGGGACGATTCGGTGCGGCCGGTGGACGAGGCGACGAGGCTCAACGGTGACGTGGCGAACGGGCGGCTGGACTCGGTTCAGCAGCTGGGCGACGTCAACGGGGACGGGGCGGCTGACCTATTCGTGGCTGGGGATACCCGGTCGTATCTGCTGCTAGGGCCGGTGGACCTTACGGGCGTCGAGTCGATCGTCGACCGGGCCCACGTCGTGTTCGACCACACCCTTGAGCTGATCGAAGAGGGCGACTTCTTCCCCAGCGAGGTGTTCGGGACCCCGGCATCGCGCATGGGTGACCTCAACGGCGATGGGCTGACCGATCTGCTGTTCTTCGATTCCGAGGGCGAGCAGTTCCGCGTGCTGCTGGGTTCGGCAAACCTGCCGGCCAGGCCGTCGTTTGAGGACACGGTCACGTTCGGCGAAGTCGGCTTTGAGGACGGGATCCGGGTATCCGTGATAAACTGGGACGGCGTCGGGACACCGGAGATCTATGTCAGCGACCCGCTCGACCCGGGTGACGTGTACGAGATCGAGCTCAACGCGGACAACGTCCCGGTCGACACGAACCAGATCGTCTCGCTGGGTCTGGACATCCTGGACCTCAACACGTTCCTGCTGGGGATCATCGGCCAGCCCAACGGCAACACGTTCGCCGACCTCGGGTTCGACTTTAGCTCTGCGGTGGTCGGGGACGTCAACGGCGACGGGCGCGAAGACCTGGTGATCGGCAACCCGCGGTTCATCGAGTTCGACGAGGACGCGTTGATCCCGACGCTGGGGCGGGCGTACCTGGTCCTCGGCGGCAGCGTCGATGGCAATATTGCGGTCAACGACGCGGCGCAGGCCACCTTCACCGACTGGCTGCTGGGCGACGTGAACGGGGTGCCGGGCGACGTGAACGGTGACGGGTACGACGATTTCGCGATCGCGCGGAGCCTCGAGGACTTCATCAACGGCCCGGCGGGGGGGCTGGGGATCTTCTTCCGATCGTCCCCGACGGTGCACCTGTTCCACGGCGGCGCCGACGGTGACCTGATCTCGGGTGATATCGTCAGGACCTCCGACCTGACCGACCCGCGCAGCCTCGATGGGAACACAGATCTGGCGATCCGCCGGTTCGAAACCGACGCGTTCTCCGGCGGGCTGTTCCTGGGCGGGGACCTGTTCCTGACCGGCGGGGACTTCAACCGCGATGGCAAGCCCGACCTAGCGATCGGCGAGCCAAGCCGGGTGGTGAGCACCACGTTCTTCTTAGACCCCAAACCCCAAGACATCAACAGCCGCGACGACCGCGGGCGCGTGGTCGTGTTCGGCGGGCGGACAGACGAGAACGGGCAGGTGGTTTTCGGCGACGGCGACGGGCAGCTGACGTTCGCTGATGCCGACGCGACGCTCGAAGGCGCCGGGGCGTTCGACCGGTTCGGCGTCCTGCCGGTCACCCCCGACCTGGACGCGAACGCAGACGGGTTCGCGGACCTCTTCGTCGGCGCTTCGACCGCCGACGTGTTCGCCGGCAGCGTGCTCAACGACGCGGGCAAGGTGTTCGCGGTCTACGGTTCGCCCAGCCCGGCGTCGGTGGCGCCACCCACCGACGGCTCGGCGATCGAGGACCTGGTCAACGTGACGGTCACCGGCAGCGGCAGCTTCCTGGCCGACCCGGCGACCGGCCAGCCGGTGACGTTCGAGCGTACTCTCGCGTCGGTCACGGCGGCGGATGGATTGTGGTTTAGGTTCTCGACGCTCGGCGACGGGAAGGTCGGCGACCAGATCCGGCTGTCTCCAGCATTCACGCCGGAGTGGTCGTTCGAAACGCCGGTGCTCGATAGCGGCGCGTTCGTATTCGACAACGGTGTGTTCCGGCAGGCACTGTTCGCCGGCGGAACCGGCCCCGAGGCATTGACAGTGGTCGGCGGGTCGGCGGGGACGATCGGGATCGTCGAGGTGGACCTCTCTGCCCTGTTGTCGGTGATGGATGAACCTGATCTGATCGAACAGGTGACGTTGACCCGGTTTGTGACCGCGGTCAACAACGATCAGGACATCACATCGCTGCGTGTGAGCGTCTTGGACGTCGAGGGTGACGGGATTGCCAGCTCCCTCGACCCGGCGGCCGCGTCGACGATCGTTGCCGAGATCGGTCAGGGCCAGCTGCTCGACGACCTCGATATCCTCGGCGTGGTCCGTGACGCCTTGGCTGCGGGCAAGACCCGGCTGACGCTGAAGGTCGAGCTGGACGTGACCACCGCCGACGTGACGATCGGCAGCCTCGACCCGGCATTGGATACCGCATTACAGGTGTCGATTGCCCAGCGGGATGGCGTCGTGGCCGATCTGCTCGACGGCCAGGGCCGGCTGCTGGCCGAGGCGCAGACGGTCATCAGCCTCCAGACGTTCACGGCCGGCGATTTCCTGTTGCGCGTCTACAACCCCGACGCGGCCAACCAGACCGACGCGCTGCCGTTTGCGATCGCGATTACGCCCCCGGCGCAGGGACAGAACCACCCGATCAGTGACCGCGACACGATCCTCGGCGGCGACGGCGACGACGTGCTCGAGGGCAACCAGGACCTCGACCGGTTGCTGGGCGACAGCGGTGATGATCGGTTCGTGGCCGAGTCGATCGAGGTGCGCGACCTGGCCAACGGAGAGATCATCGAGCCGCCGATCGCCGGGCAGAACATCGTCGACGATCCGTTCGAAGCGGTGGATCCTCAGGTTGAGATCCCCGACCCGGCGCTACGCGCGGCTTTGGCCCAACAGCTGGGCATCCCGGTGAACCTGTCGGCTGACGGGATCCCGCAACTCACACGGCCGCTGTTGGCTAGCGACCTGGCGCAGGTGACCGATCTCGACGCTTCGTGCCACGGGGTCCGCGATATCACCGGGTTGGAGTTCGCCACCGGTCTACGCAGCCTCAACCTCGACGGGAATGGGGTCTCGGACCTTTCGCCGCTGCTGGACCTGCGTGAGCTGGACCGGTTGAGCCTCGACCAGAACCCGGCGACGGACCTGAGCGATCTATCGCAGCTCACCGGCTTGACGTTTCTGAGCCTCGACGGCCTGCCGGCCCCGCTATCGGGGGTCGAGGGCGATGCGCTGTTCGTGCCTGGTGGGCTGATCGAGGTGCTCAGCGAGCCGACGAACGTCGCTGAATTCGGCGTCGATGTTACGGTGGGTGGCGATCTGATCGCCGTGGGCTCGCCGACCGCGACCGTCAACGGGCAGCTGTTCCGCGGGTCGGTGTTTGTGTTCGACCGGTTCACCGGTCGGCTTGTCAATACGGTCGAGAACCCGGACCCGGACAGCGGCAACCGGTTCGGCGGGACGGTCACGGCGTTCGGGGAGAACCTCGCGATCGGGCAGAGCTTCGGGTCGTTTGGAGGGCAGTCGAACATCGGGCTGGTGCGGGTGATGGACCCACTGACCAGCGAAGAGGTCTTCGTGATCCCCAACCCGACCCCGGCCAGCAATGATGCGTTCGGGGCATCAATCGTCGTACGTGGAACGAACCTGCTGGTCAGCGCCCCCAACGACGACGCCGGCGCTCCCAACGCGGGGGTTGTGCATCTGTTCAACGGGCGGGACGGGTCGTTCGTGACCACGATCGAGAACCCGACACCACTCGAAAACGACAACTTCGGCTCGGCCATCGCAGTGATCGGGGACGATATCTTTATCGGGGCCCGCGGGTTCGACGGGTCGGTCGATAGCGAAGGGATCGTGTACCGGATCACCCCGTCGACAGGGCGGGTGCAGCGGATCCTCAACCCCGACCCCCAGTCCGGTTTGAATTTCGGCAGCTCGATCGCGGTGGTGGGCCCGGGCCGGATCGCGGTCGGGGCCAGCGGCGGCAGCGACGGCGGGACCGCGTACGTGATCGACGCGGTCACCGGACAGATGCTCTTGCCGCTCGAGAACCCCGGGGTCACGTCCAACGCGGGCTTTGGCCAAGCGATGGCGGCGGTCGGGTCGAACGTCCTGGTGGGCGCCCGTAACGAGCGGTTCGAAGACGGCGTGGCATACCTTTTCGACGGCCAGACCGGGCAGCTGCTCGATGTCATCGAGAACCCGGTGGGCCGGCAGGGCAACGAAGACCGGTTCGGGACGTCGGTCGCCGCGGTGGGCACGGACCTGCTCATCGGCGCCCCGTTCGGGAACAACACCGGCGTGGCGGCGATCTTCGACGGGCCGGGACTCAGCGACGTTTCTGCCCTAACGAACCTCACCCGTCTTCAGACCCTGAGCCTGGCCAACAACGAGGTCGTCGATCTCGCCCCGTTGGCGGCGATGGCACAACTCCAGAACCTCTACCTCGACGGAAACCGGGTCAGCGATCTATCACTGCTGGCGGGTGAGCGGATCGTCGACGACGGTGATCCGGGCTTTGCAACGGTCGGGCCGTGGCAGACGCCTTCGGGACCGGTTGACGCGGCATTCGGTCAGGACGTGCACACCGTCCCGGCGTTGGATCAGGACACCGCGGTCGTCCTGGACGCGACAGCCGGCCGGCACCACGGGGTGCTGGGTGGAGCGGGCGGAGGTCGTTTGTCAAGCCCGCAGGTCGTTACCAGCACCGCGCCGATCGACCAGGCGGGGGACGCGTTGGAATTTAACGGCGACGACGTCGTCGAGCTGCCGGGCAGCTCGGTGAGCGGCTTGACGAGCTTCACGTTCGAGATGTGGATCAATACGTCCACTGCCAACAACCAGGCGTTGCTCCAGGGAGTGGGGCAAAGACCGTTTGCGTTCAACATCGCGGGAACGAGGGCGGTGCGCTTGTTCGTTGGGGAAGAGGGGATCCAGTGGGAAGGTGTGTCCAAGGATCTCGACGACGGGCAGTGGCATCACGTGGCGGTAACGGCGGACGCCGCGACCGGGCAGGCGACGCTATTCATCGACGGCGTATCGGAAGGTCAGGGCGATGGGACGCTGGATCTGTCCACACCGCTGAACGTCGAGTCGGTGCTTCTGGGCAGGCGGTTGGATGAGCAAGGCCAGGTATTGGAGACGTACACGGGGCAGATTGATGAGCTGCGCATCTGGAGCAGCGCCCGCAGCGAGGCGGAGATCAACGCGCGGCTGGGCCAGCGTCTTTCGACCGGGCAGCAAGACCTCGTGGCCGATTACCGGTTCGACAGCGACGAGATCTCGACCAGCCCGGTGGCGACGTGGCGGTTCGATAATCTGCCGGACGGTCGATACGAGGTGTTGGTCACGTGGCCCAGCAGCGCCGCGCGGCCGGCGATCGCGCGGTACGGGGTGTTCGACGCCGGCTCGATCCTGGGCACCCGTGACGTGAACCAGAAGGTCGCCCCGGTCGGGCAGACACTGGGGACGCAGCCGTGGCAGTCGCTCGGTGAGTTCGATGTGACCAGCGGACAGGTGACCGTGGAGCTGACCGGGGTGACCGATGGCCTGCTGGCCGCGGACGCGGTGCGGTTGGTGAACATCGCGGGTCCGGCATTGGGCAATGATCTGGAGACGCTAACGCTCCACGGCAACCCATTGAACAGCGTGTCCCTCGACGGGGTGATCCCGGTGATCGATGCGGCGATTGAGAATCTTTCGTTCGACGTCAACCCGTCGGGGCCGACGATCGAGGCGATCGACCCACTGACCGCGGCGAGGGCGGGGCTGCGGTTCGACGGCAATGACGACGTGGCGACCCTGCCGGCGGCGGCGGTGGACGGTTTAGCCACGATGACCGTCGAGTTTTTCGTGCGGTTCGACGATTCTGCCGGTGCTCATACGGTGATCAGCGGCGCGGCGACGGGCACAACCGACGCGTTGCGTATCGAGGTCACCGACGCCGAATTCGTACGGATCTTCCTCAACGGGGCAGTGACGAACATCGATGTTTCGGTCCAGGGCCTTAACGATGGGGATTGGCACCAGATCGCGGTGGTGATCGACGAGGCTGCCGGCCAGGTCACGGTGTACGTGGACGGCGAAACCGATGAGGGCGCCACCACCCTCAACGGGGCGATCGGGCTGACGGTTGAGGAGCTGTTCCTGGGTCAGGCTCAGGCCATGGTGGGCGGGGCGTTTGATCCGACCCGGGCGTTGAACGGCGACTTGGCGGAGCTTCGTATCTGGGACGTGGCGCGCACGCAGGGAGAGATCCAACGCGACGTGGATCGACCGCTGCCAGCGGAGGAACCCGGGTTGGTCGGGTACTGGTTGTTCGGCGAGGGATCGGGTGATGCGGTGAACGATCGATCGGGCAACGGCTTGGATGGGACGCTGGGTGTCGCTGGTGGAGCGGGTGACGATCAACCCAGCCGGATCGAAGGGCCGACCCGTGACGCGGTGGTAGTGGACCTGGGGGCGTTGGCCAGCGACGGTGACGGCGACCCGGTCTTCTTCACGGCTCAAAGCGATGCTCCAGAAGTGACCTTGAGTATTTTGGACGGCGTATTGACCGCCACGCCGGAGGTCGGGTTCACGGGTCTGGCGAAGGTTACGGTCACCGCTCACGATGGCCCGGGCCACGACGGCGACTCGCGCGGGCGCACCACGCAGCGGTCGTTCGAGGTGAGCTTCGGCGAGCGGGCGATCTTTGGGACCAAGTTCGTCGACCTCAACGGCAACGGGGCCCGCGATACCGGCGAACCGGGGCTTGAAGGCGTGACGGTCTTCCTGGACGCCAACGGGGACGGGGTGTTCGACGCCACGCAAGTGACTGACGCGTTCGACGTGGCGATCGAACCGGACGACGCCGCGGCCGGCGATCCGATCGCGGATCCCGCCGAGGCGGTGATCACGGACGAAATCGGCGGCGGGCAGGTGGTCGCAACGATCGGCAATGCGTCGACGGGGTCGCTGGTATTTGGGCACGCGTCGGGCAATACGTGGCAAGACGGGGGATCGGTGCTTCGGGTGGACTTCCCGGTGCCGGTGGATCAGGTGTCGATTGATGCGTTCACCGGCGGGGGAACGGATGATCGGCTGGCGGTCCTCGAAGCGTACAACAGCCTCGGGGAGCTAGTCGAGACGGTCAGCGTCACCGCCGTTGCGCCGTGGGCGGTCGAGCAGTCCCTGTTCAGCGGGCTGAGTTCGACCCAATTCTCGGGGATGATGACGTTTGACTCGAGCGGCGATCTGTTCGTCAGCGACGATGGCGAGCCCGACTCGGTGTACCGGTTCGACACGCAGACGTTAACCTTCACGCGGTTCACGATGGGCGCCGGCACGCAGGAGGCGCGCGGGCCCAAGGCGATCGCGTTCGGGGCTGACGGAAACCTTTACGTCGCCAGTAGCTTCGATCGCAATATCCGCATCTACGACGGGCAGAGCGGCGACTTCATCGAGGAGACCTGGCCCAGCAACGACGGGACGCTGAGCTCCGACGAAGGGGTCATCGTCGCCGGTCCCGACGGGATGATCTACATCGCCGATTTCGACGGTGCCGATACGCGTGTGCTTCGGTACGACACCGACACCAAGAACCTTGAGGTGTTCGTCACCATCCCCGGTGCTCCGGGTGTGTTTGAAGAGCCTTCGGACATCACGTTCGACGCGCAGGGCGATCTGTACCTCATCGACCGCACGTTGGGCAGCGTGGTGCGGTTCGACGGCGAAACGGGCGACCCGCTGCCGTCGGCGGGCAACACCGGAGCGGTCTTTGTAGCCGGTGGTCAGCCATCGGTCGGTGGGGACGCTCAGCTGGCGTTCGGGACGGACGGGCATCTTTACGTCACCAGCGACCTGGGGGGCGTGAGCCGCTTCGACGGGGCGACGGGAACGTTCATGGGCGTGGCGGTGGTCGACGACGGGGCCGGGGAGCCGCGAGATATCGCGTTCGACACGGCCGGTCGGTTACTGCTGAGCTTTGATAACGCCCGCGTGGTCGTGCACGAGTTCGCGGCTCAGACCGTGTCGATCACCCGTGCTGACAGCGACATCGCGTTCATCCGCGCCACGGGCCGGGCAACGAACGGCGGGGCGGACGATACGGTCGTGTTCGACCAGCTGCGGTTCGCCAACACTACTGCGCAGGTCCCCAGCGAGCGGTTCACGCTTACGGACGCCAACGGGCGGTACGCATTCGCTGGGCTTTCGCTCGAATCGTATAGCGTGGGCGAAGCCATCGGGACGGCTTCTTTGCAGACGCAGCCGGATCCGGCGGTGAATGGTGGCGTAGTCGCCGTGGCACTGACCGACGCGAGCCCACTGGCGACCGGGGTCGATTTCGGCAATTTCCCGGTGGCGGTGATCAACATCGACCCGGCTCTCACGGCGATCAACGAGGGCGACACGGTCGAGTTGTCAGCGGTGTTTAACGACCTTGACCCGTCCAACGGGACGGACGCGACGTTCGAGTGGGCGGTGACCTCCGACAATGGGCAGTCGGCTTCCGGTACGGGTGACGCGTTCGACTTCACGGCGGAGAACGACGGCGTATTCACGGTCACCCTGACCGTCACGGACAACGACGACGGCGGCAAGACGTACCTCGATACCGTCGAGATCCACGCGGTGAACAAGGCCCCGAACTTGGACCTGGGCAACGACCGGGTCGTGGAGGAAGGTTCGCTGGTTGAGTTCGATGCCGCCGCGGCATTGGCCAACCCCCAGACGACGGAGCCGCACAGCTTCTTGTGGCGGGTCACCCGCAACGGGGCGATCGTGGATGAGAGCGCGGACACATTGTTCACCTTTGCTCCGCAGGACAACGGGGTGTTTGCTGTTTCGCTGACCGCCACCGACGACCGCGGTGCGACGGATATGGACAGCATCGTCTTGTCGGTCAACAACGTGGTGCCCCTGGTTGATCTGGGTTCGGACTCGGCGGCGACCGAGGGTGATCCGATTGACCTGCTCGCGTCGTTCACCGACCCCGGTGCAGATGATACGCACACGATCGAGTGGCAGGTCGTCGCCAGCAACGGGCAGCTCATCGCGGGGGCCTTAACCGCGGGGTTCAGCTTCACCCCCACGGACAACGGCACGTACACAGTGACCCTCCGCGTGACGGACGACGACGGGGACACGGGCGAGGATACCCGGGTCATCACGGTCGCCAACGCAGTGCCAGCGGTCGACCTCGGGGCCGATCTGACGGTTTCCGAAGGTGACCTGATCGAGCTGCCCGCAACGTTTACCGATTTGGGCAGCGCCGATACCCATTCGTTCTTGTGGGAGGTCACCCGTGACAGCGATGGGCAGGTCGTGGCGACGTCCACGGACGCTCAGCTGAGCTTCACCCTCGAAGATGACGGCGTACTAACCGTGACGCTCACCGTTACGGACGATGAGGGGCAATCCGGCAGCGATGCGATCCAGGCCACCGTCGAGAACGCTGCGCCGGTGGTGGATCTGGGGCAGGGGTTAGCGGTTGCGGCACCAGGCGAGGGTGCGAACCTCGTGACCGGCCTGACCGTCACCGAGGGTGACCTGATCGAGCTTTCAGCCCCGTTTGAGGATACCGGCGGGTCCGACACCCACACGTTCTTGTGGGAGGTGACCCGCGACAGCGACGGGCAGGTCGTGGCGACGTCCACGGACGTGCAGCTGAGCTTCACCCCGCAGGACAACGGCACGTTTACCGTATCGCTGACGGTCACCGACGATGACGGCGAGTCGGGCAGCGATACGCTAGAAGTCTTGGTCGAGAACGCTGCGCCGGTGGTGGATCTTGGAGAGGGTCGATCGGTCGATGAAGGCGACCTGGTCGATCTGGTGGCTGGTTTTACAGACGCGGGTGCCCTGGATACCCACACGTTCCTTTGGCAGGTTAACGCCAGCAATGGCCAACCGATCGGTAACGGAACCGACGCGGCGTTCGCGTTCACGCCCGACGACAACGGGGTCTATGTGGTGACGCTGACGGTGACCGACTCCGACGGGGATTTTGGCCAGGACGTGATGGTGGTCTCCGTGGGCAACGTGGCGCCGACGATCGCGACGAGTGGCTCGGTGGACGCCCCGCTGGGTGGCCTGGTGACGATCCTCGGCACGATCGCTGATGCCGGGGCGGGTGACGTGATCCGTGGCACGATCGATTTCGGCGACGGCGTGGCCCTGCCACTGGTGCTGGGGTCGGGCGGGGCGTTCAGCGTCGGTCACGTTTTCGAAACAACCACACCCGGGTTGATCCCGGTGACGGTCTCGGTTGCCGACGACGACGGCGCAACCGCGACCCAGACCGTGACGGTTAACCTCATCGGCTCGACCGGGGTTGTGGGGCGACACGTCTTCTACAACAACTCGTCCTTTGATAACCCCGCTAACGGGGGCAGCGACGACGACGCGATCGCCACGGACAAGCGGGCGTTGCTGCCGGGGCAGACGGCGACGATCGATCACTACACCAGCTTCGCGCTGGGCATTAACGGGGTCATGGTCGACCTCGCGGGGGGTGACGCGGCGGCGCTATCGGTGGACGATTTCGAATTCCGGGTGGGCAACGACGACGACCCGTCCCAGTGGTTGATCGCGCCGGCGGCGGAATCGGTCACCGTCCGGCCGGGCGAGGGCGACGGCGGGTCGGACCGGGTGACGATCACCTGGGACGACGGGCAGATCCAGAAGCAATGGTTGAGCGTGCGGGTCTTGGCCAATGCCAACACCGGCCTGGCGGAAGACGACCTATTCTTCTTCGGCAACGCGGTGGGGGATACGGGGTTCGGCAATCCCGACGACCGCGCGCTGGTGAACGTGACCGACATCCTCGCGGCCCGCAACAACCCGCGGACCCAGCTCGACCCGGCCCCGATCGACGATCCATTCGACTTCAACCGCGACGGGCTGGTGAACGTGATCGATATGCTCATCGCCCGCAACAGCCCCGCGACCCGGCTGACCGCGTTGCAGCTGGTGACGATGCCCGCGTCGGTCCAGATGGCCGCAGCGCCGGTGGAGGCGGTCGTGGTCGACCGGTTGTTATTCTTTAATGATTCGGCGTTTGATGGCGGCGATCCCGGGGCCAACGCGGCTGACGATCAAGCGATCGCCACCGACAAGGTGGCGTTGCTACCGGGTCATGTGGCGACTTTTGCGAACTATTCAAGCTACGCTAAGGGGATCAACGGGGTGATGATCGACATCGCGGGTCTGGCCAACCGTGGTCTGACTGCCGACGATTTCGAGTTCCGCGTCGGCAACAACGACACGCCCCAGAACTGGCCGTTGGCTGTCGGGCCCACCGGGGTTACGGTCCGTCCCGGGGCGGGCAAGGGTGGGTCGGACCGGGTGGTGATCACTTGGGACAACAACGACGTGCAGCAGAAGTGGCTTTCGGTAACGGTCAAGGCCAACGAGAACACCGGCCTGGCCCAAGACGACGTGTTCTTTTACGGTAACGGGATCGGAGAAACCGGTGATGGGCAGCCCGACGCGGATGTGAGCATGGCGGACGTTGCGGGGGTGTTGGCCAACGTTCGGTCGTCTTCGGCCAAGATCACGGATCCGTTCGACCTTAATCACGACGGGCGTGTTAACGTGATTGACGCGTTGATCGCCCGTAACCACTTGACGCGCTCCGATACAGTCCTGAAACTGATTGAGATCCCGAGTTAAATCATGGTTAAGCAGGATGAGATAAGTAGATCCGGTTCGGGCTGGGGCCTGGGGTGAGGAAAATGTGCGTCCGTGTCGCCGTGGGTACGAGGCTATCTTGTCGCTTGGGCGCGGCTGTTGGTCCCCGGCCGACATCCATTCTTGGGATCGGCGCAAGATCAGCGTCCGCGATGGATATCTCTGGTGAAGAGCCAGGCAGGTGAGGATCGGCGAACGCTAGCCAGCGAAAGAGTAAAGACGAAATAAGTGGATTCATTTAAAGGTGACGTCAGTCGGGGCGTGCGGGCGTGGTACATCGCTATCCCCGCTTGTGTGTGGATCTGAGAACAAAAACCGCAACAAAGCATAAGGAGAATCATGAACATGGATTGGAAACGTACGATACCGGCTTGTCTGGGGTCTGTGCTGTCGCTAGCGGTGGCTCACGGCGAGATCATGGTGCAGGTCGGCAATCACGAGCTATTGCCCGATACCGCGGATCAGAAGATCGAGATCTTTGTGACAGGCGATGAGCAGACCGCGGGGGTGAACCTGCGTCTGAAGATCAATGATGGCGAGTCGGGTCCCGTGATCACCGATATCGATCTGGAAACGGGCACGATCTTCGGGGACGCGAGCCCGATTTCTTTTATCGCCCCGCCCGGTGTGCCGTCGTCCATAGTGGAAGCCGGGGTGTTGGCGGGGATCGGCGACGTGCTGGCCGATGGGCTGCTGGCCACGATCACGGTCAGCACCGAGGGTGTCGAGCCGGGCAGCTATAGCCTGATCCTCAACCCCCCGGAGCTGGGGGCGACCGAAATCCTCAATACCGATGCGATCCCCGCTGCGATCGAAGCGGTGGAGCTCGACGACCAGGGCAGGATCGAGATATCGGCCCAGAACGGCGGCGTACCCGAGCCCAGCGGTTTTGTGATCTTAGCGACGCTGGGACTGGCTCACCTGTGGCAGACAAGCAGGGTTAGGCCCGCAACAGCCGCCCGGATCGGGTGACAGGATTTACAACGCAACCGCGTGTGCCGAGCTTGGTGTGGATCCCACGCCGGTTGAAAGGGCGACAGGATCGGTGTACGCGGCGGGGTCATCCCCGGTATTCAGCGCACCCGATACGGTATTTGGGGGCGCGATCGGTCTATGTCTCTAAGATCCAGGGCTGACTGGTTACACCCCGTGATCCTCAAACGTCACGCCGGGGTGATGGTCACGGCGCTGACGTTTACGTTGTGTCGGGGGCAAGATCGTCATCGATCCTTGATCGTCCTATCAATTTCTACGCAATAGCCATCGATCGCTTTTCTAGGGGCCTTAATCTATGATTAATAGGGGAGGAACGGATCGCGTGCGAGTTATTTCTGGCAGGAGATGATCATGAGCTGTTGGATATCCGCTGGTTGCGAAAGGATCGCCACGAGGACCGATTTGGCTGAGAATTGCTCAAGCCGCCTCTGTGTCCGCGATGGATCGATCGTGACCGTGGTCATGGCCCTGTTGATCACGGCCGTGGGGACAACACGGGTCCAAGCTCAGAATGCGTTGGGCGATGGCCGGGCTCTAGATAATAATCTCCGGGCCGGCAGCGGTGGGGTGAACCAGGCTCAGGCGCCCCCGGCGTATTTGCGAGCTAACGATGTGATCACCGGCAACGTGACCGGGTTGGGTTTTTTCCACGATGACGTCGGCTACGGCAGCACGAACGAGTTCGGCGACCAGCTGGGCAGCGACGATCTTTTCAGGTTCCATGCCCGCAGCCTGCCGGTGGGGGTATCGCCGGGCACGACGGGCCAGCCGCGTGTGTACCGGCCCTTGTCGAGCTTGGGGGTGGGCAGCGTTCAATCACGCAGCTACACCCATCTTTACACGGGTTCTTCATCAGCCAGTCAAGAATCAGAAGGGGTCGTGGTCGGGGCCGGCCCTGTCGGCGGGGTAACCCCCCAGCCGTTTCTCCGTTGGTCTCAGGACGCCACGTCCTCCCCATCGCTATCTGGTGAAGGGTTGATCCCACGAGGCAGCCGGTCGATGGGGGCCTCCCCGTTGTTCGGATTGGGCGTGGCCCCTGCCCGTGATCTGTCTTCGGATCGTCCGGTACCGGAGCGTGATGATGAAGTGATCGAAGACCCCGACGACCCAGCCGCCAACCCGGACACGCGGCCTTATCGGCTCGATTATTCAATCCGCGCCCAAGGGCCATCGTTGGAACTGGGTCGGCAGATCCAATCGAAGCTCTCCTCGCAGCCGTTTGGTCAGCCGGGTCAAGCACCCCAGGGCCGGTTGGATGAGATCGAATCCATGCTGTTCGACCTCGTCGAATCCAACCTCGCCACCCCTGGTCAGGACGTGTACCTCGATCTGCTGCGGCAGATTCAGCAGGCCAAGGAAGACCCTTCGATCTCGTCAAACAATACCGGGCGCGAAGGCTTGGGCCTCAACCAACTCGTCCCTCCACCCAGTGACACCGCGGAGCCGTCACCCGCGACCGACAACCAAAAAGATCTTGCCGCGACTTGGGAACCCACCGATCCCCGAAACAAGGAATCTCCCGACGCGGCCAACGATCGGGCGGCGCAGGCGGATATCGCTCGCCGAGCCGCCCGAGGCCTAACACCACGTGGTGAAACCCCCTCCCCTGACGCCACAGACGAATCCGTGGGCCAGGACGGGGCCGCAACGCCAGACCTTCCAGACGCGTTGCAACAGCTGCTCGATACCCTCGATTACGATCTGCCTCGTGTCACCACGCTGGCGGGGGATCGGCAGGACAAAATCAACAAGTTGCTGCGTGCGGCTGAGGCGGATTTATCAGCCGGGCGGTACTTCAAGGCTGAGAGCCGATACGAACAGGTCGTCACGCTGGCCCCCGATTATCCGCTGGGGCGTGTGGGCCTGATCCATGCTCAGCTGGGCGCAGCGATGTTTCATACGGCGGCTCTGAATGTGCGGGCCTTGTTCGAGCAGCACCCGGAGCTGATCGCCACTCGTTACGGTGTGAATCTGCTGCCATCCCAAGACCGGCTTCAATGGGTCGAGAAAGAGCTGGAGAAAACGCTTGTGCTTAGCTCAAGAGGGGATGCAGCGATCATGTTGGCGTATCTCGGGTACCAAACGGAAGACCCGGCGATGACCCGGCGCGGTCTTGACCTAGCGGCGCAACAGAATCCCGCGGACGAGCTGTTACCGCTGCTACGGCGGATCTGGCTTCAAAACTCGACCGGTGGTGCAGAACCGATGAAGTAGACACACGCTAAGCATCGGCCACGATGGGGATCCGATACAAAGTCACCGTGTGAACCCCTTGGGTTTTCTCATCTCCGACATCCTGAATAGGTAAAGATAGATTGTCGACGAAACGATTCTACCTGCGGGCTGGCAGCCCACAGCTGACGGTTTCGATGGGGAAATACCTCTCTACAGGATGACTCCCATCTCTAGAGCGCTTGGCGTAATTAGTCGCCCCTGAATAACCCTCGAGAGGCTGGTTTTGACGGGGTTTTCGGTGTGGATGTGGTGTGTTAGAGCATCTGGCATCAATGTTCTCCATAGCCACAGGCTTGAAAGTAGTTGGGGCATTCTGTGGGGTGAACGGCTCGCAGGGCATCGGCGATGGCGTCGTTCAAGGCGTCGAACGTCTTGGCGCTGACCCGACGTAGCCACGCTTTGACTTTGCTCCACAGCTTTTCGATCGGGTTGAGGTCGGGCGAGTAAGGCGGCAAGTACCAAAGGTCCGCGCCGGCCGCTTCGATCGCCTCACGGATCCCCGCGCCTTTGTGCGACGAGAGATTGTCCATCACCACGACATCCCCGGGCCGCAGCGACGGGGCCAAGAACTGCTGTGTATAAGCCAGGAACGTTGCCGCGTCCATCGGACCGTCGACCACCACCGTCGCGTCTTGGATCACGCCGTCGAGCCGGATGGCACTGAGCATCGTCATGGTTTTCCAGTGGCCGTCCGGGGTGTGATCCACGCAGCGCTCGCCGATCGGCGACCGGCCGTACAGCCGGGTCATGTTGGTCTTGGCCCCGGATTCATCGAGGAAAACAAACGAACCCGGGTCCACGAACCGCCGGGCGATCATGAAGCTTCGCCGACGTCGAGCCACGTCCGGACGTTCTTGTTCGGCGGCGATCAGCGACTTCTTTTTAAGGATAGCCCCAGACGCTTCAACGCCCGGCACACCGTCGATTCGACCACCCGCACGCTCAGCAGAGGCATCAGCTGCTTGGCCGTGATCCCCGGCTGGGCCGCGACCCTCTCACGCAAGATCTGCTCATCAGCCGCCGTGAGCTTCACCGGCCCCTTGGGCCCCGGCACGCCCGGCGACAACTCCCCTCGTCGATGTCGACCCAGCCAGTCGCGCACCGTCGGCCGCGCCACGGAAAACCGCTTTGCCACCGAAGCGATCGGTTCACCCGACCCCGCCGCCACGACCACCCGCTGCCGCAAGTCCATCGAATAGGTCATGACCTTGGCCTCCATGCCAGAAATCACACTTATCGGTCAAAGAAGATTATTTACGCCAATGGCTATAGATTGCAAGGATTGGCGATTGGATCAGCCGAAACCTTGCAATTTGAGGAGCACCGATGACGCCCCAGCCCAGCCCGCGTGACGCCTTTGAGTTGTTCCAGGCCCACTTCGATCAGCTGCTCAACCCCAAGCATCCGCTGGTCCAACTCGCTGGGCAGATCGATTGGGATGCATTCGATGCGGCGTTTCGGGATTGCTCCAGCCCCGACCAGGGCGTCCCAGCCAAGGCCACCCGGCTGATGGTGGGGCTGCACTATCTCAAGCACGCGTTCAATGAGTCGGACGAGTCGGTCGTGGCCCGGTGGGTCGAGAACCCGTATTGGCAATATTTCTGCGGCTACACGCATCTCCAGCACAAGTGCCCGATCCACCCCACGAGCATGACCAAGTGGCGTCAGCGTGTGGGTCAAGAGAAGCTACAGGTGTTGCTCCAACAGACGGTGTCGGTGGCGGTCGAACAAAAGCACCTGCCCGAACGCGAGATGAAGCAGGTGAACGTGGACACGACGGTGCAGGAGAAAAACATCACGCATCCGACGGACTCGAAGCTGCTGTACAAAGCGATCGTGAAGCTGGGCCGGGCGGCGAAAGCAAGCGGCATCGCGCTGCGTCAGTCGTACGTGCGTGTGGCCAAGCGGGCGTCGGTCAAGGCTAGTCGTTACGCCCACGCTCGACAGTTCAAGCGGATGCGGCGAGAGCTGCGCAAGATGCGGACATGGGCGGGCCGATTGATCCGCGACGTGCGGCGGAAAGCCGGGACATTAACCGAACCACTCAAGGCGTTGCTGGCCCAGTGTCAACGTTTACGGGACCAGCGTCAGGGTGATTCCAACAAGCTGTATTCGTTGCACGAGCCGGAGGTGCGGTGCATCAGCAAGGGCAAAGCGCACAAGCGATATGAGTTTGGCCAGAAGGTCTCGCTGGCGACAACGAATCGCCATGATTGGTTTGTCGGGGCGATGCTGTGCGAAGCAAACCCTTACGACGGGCACACATTGAGCCGGGCCTTGGATCAGGTCGAATCGATCACGGGCGTGACGCTGAGCGACGCGTACGTGGACCGGGGTTACCGCGGCCATGATTATGGCGGACCAACCACGGTCCACCTGGCAGGCAGTCGCTCAAAGAGCCTGACCACGACGCAACGCAAACGCCGAAAGCGTCGAAGCGCCATTGAGCCGAAGATCGGTCACGCCAAACATGACCACCGCATGGGCCGCTGCTATCTCAAGGGGTTGGTAGGAGACGCGATGAACGTGATCCTCGCCGCCGCCGGGGCCAACTTCCGCAAACTCCTGCGGCTGTTGCCATGCGCCTGGCGACGTTGGTTGCTCGAAATGATCCGCACCGCCCTCAACCCGATCCCACCCACCACCCAACGCCTCGCCGCCGCATAAAAAAGGGCTTTTTCAGGGACGACTACCTAGAGCGCTTGGCGTAATTAATCGCCGCTGGCCGATAAGAGAGATTTCTGGCAAGGAGGCCAAGGTCATGGCGTATTCGATGGATCTACGTAAGCGGGTGGTATGGGCCGCCGAGTCGGGTCAGACGATCACGGGGGTATCACGACAGTTTCGGGTGGCGAGGTCGACGGTTCGCGACTGGTGTGATCGGCACCGCCGGGGCGTGTTGACGCCGGGGGTGCCGGGGCCCAAGGGGTCGGTCAAGCTTACGGCGGCCGATGAGCAACGGATGCGTGAGGCGGTGGCGGCCAAGCCGGGGATCACGGCCAAGCAGTTGAGGGCGATGCTGAACCTGGGCGTCGTGGAATCGACGGTGTGCCGGGCGTTGAAGCGGCTGGGGCTGTCGCTCAAAAGAAGTCGCTGATCGCCGCCGAGCAAGATCGCCCCGACGTGGCCCAACGCCGCCACAACTTCACGATCGCCCGGCGGTTCGTGGACCCGGCCCATCTGGTTTTCCTCGACGAATCTGGGGCCAAGACGGATATGACCCGGCTGTATGGCTGGTCGCCGATCGGGCAGCGTTGCGTGGACCGCACCCTGCACGGCCGCTGGAAGACGCTCACGATGCTCAGCGCGATCCGGCTCGACGGGGTGATCCAAGGTGCGACGGTCGTGGTCGATGGCCCGATGAACTCGGCGACGTTCCTGGCCTACACCCAGCAGTTCTTGGCCCCGTCGTTGCGCCCGGGTGACGTGGTCGTGATGGACAATCTCTCGAGTCACCAAGCCGCCGCGGTGCGCGAAGCGATCGAGGCCGTCGACGCCGACCTGGGGTACCTGCCCCCGTACAGCCCGGACCTGAACCCGATCGAGAAGCTGTGGAGCAAGGTCAAGGCGTGGCTACGCCGCGTCGCCGCCAAGACCTTCGGCACGCTCCAAGACGCCATCGCCGATGCCCTGACAGACGTCACGCCCACCGAGTGCCAAAACTACTTCACCTCTTGCGGATATGGCGATTATTGACGCAAAACGCTCTATAGCCATTGGCGTAAATAATCTTCTTTGACCGATAAGTGTGATTTCTGGCATGGAGGCCAAGGTCATGACCTATTCGATGGACTTGCGGCAGCGGGTGGTCGTGGCGGCGGGGTCGGGTGAACCGATCGCTTCGGTGGCAAAGCGGTTTTCCGTGGCGCGGCCGACGGTGCGCGACTGGCTGGGTCGACATCGACGAGGGGAGTTGTCGCCGGGCGTGCCGGGGCCCAAGGGGCCGGTGAAGCTCACGGCGGCTGATGAGCAGATCTTGCGTGAGAGGGTCGCGGCCCAGCCGGGGATCACGGCCAAGCAGCTGATGCCTCTGCTGAGCGTGCGGGTGGTCGAATCGACGGTGTGCCGGGCGTTGAAGCGTCTGGGGCTATCCTTAAAAAGAAGTCGCTGATCGCCGCCGAACAAGAACGTCCGGACGTGGCTCGACGTCGGCGAAGCTTCATGATCGCCCGGCGGTTCGTGGACCCGGGTTCGTTTGTTTTCCTCGATGAATCCGGGGCCAAGACCAACATGACCCGGCTGTACGGCCGGTCGCCGATCGGCGAGCGCTGCGTGGATCACACCCCGGACGGCCACTGGAAAACCATGACGATGCTCAGTGCCATCCGGCTCGACGGCGTGATCCAAGGCGCGACGGTGGTGGTCGACGGTCCGATGGACGCGGCAACGTTCCTGGCTTATACACAGCAGTTCTTGGCCCCGTCGCTGCGGCCCGGGGATGTCGTGGTGATGGACAATCTCTCGTCGCACAAAGGCGCGGGGATCCGTGAGGCGATCGAAGCGGCCGGCGCGGACCTTTGGTACTTGCCGCCTTACTCGCCCGACCTCAACCCGATCGAAAAGCTGTGGAGCAAAGTCAAAGCGTGGCTACGTCGGGTCAGCGCCAAGACGTTCGACGCCTTGAACGACGCCATCGCCGATGCCCTGCGAGCCGTTCACCCCACAGAATGCCCCAACTACTTTCAAGCCTGTGGCTATGGAGAACATTGATGCCAGATGCTCTAATGTTTCGGTAGCTCCAGGAATACGAATCTCGGGGTGTCACGGTGCAAGATGCTGACACGGATGCCCTTTGTCAGGTCGTGTTTATTGAGTTCGTCGACCAGCTGGGCGATTGTTTCAACGTTCACGCCCATGACATTGGTAATAATGTCTTTAGGGCGGATCCCCGCTTCGGCGGCTGTAGACCGCGGGCGTAGGGCCCGGACCAACACACCGGGAACGTAATCAATCTCAAGCCGCTTCGCCAGCGACTCGGTGAGGGTCTGCACCGACTCAAACCCGAGCTTGCGGAGGATCCGGGTCTGGGCTTTATTCTTGGGCTGATCCGGGGCTGAGCGGGAGGTGCCGCGTGCCAGAGATGGGTCCTCAGGGAACTCCGCGAGCGTGACTTCATAAGTGCGGTATTGACCATTGCGGAAGATCTCGACGTCCATTTCGGTCCCCGGGGGGATCGAAGCGACCTTTCGCCGCAGCTCGTCGGGGTTGTCAACCGCTTGGCCATTGATCTTGGTGATGATATCGCCACGTTCGATCCCGGCTTCCCCTGCCGGGCCGTCTTCCAGCGGGTTATCGACCAATACCCCGCGGCCGTCGTAGCCGAACGTTTTGGCCAGTTTCGGGGGTAGGTCGGCGATGATGATCCCCAGGTATCCGCGGCTGACCCGCCCGTTCTCGATCAGCTGGTCCACCACGTTCTTGACCATCCCTGCGGGGATCGCGAACCCTAAGCCGTTGTACGACCCGGTACCGGTGGCGATCGCGGTGTTCATGCCCACGACCTGGCCGTAGATGTTGGTCAGCGGCCCACCGGAGTTGCCGGGGTTGATCGCCGCGTCGGTCTGGATGAAGTTCTCATAACCCTGATGTCGGTCGAGGATGTGCAGGCGTCTGCCCTTGCCCCGAGACGATCCCCTGGCTCATCGAGAACTCAAACTCGAACGGTGACCCGAACGCGAAGACAATGTCGCCCTGTTCGACCGGTTCGTCAGCGATGGTCGCGGGGTGGAGGTCTTTCGTGTCGACCCGGATTACGGCGGTATCGGTCTTCGGGTCTCTGCCGACCACTTCGGCCTTGTGCTGGGACCCGTCTTGAAAGCGGACGGTGATGACATCGGCGTTTTCGACCACGTGGTTGTTGGTCACGATGTGCCCGTCTCGGTCGTACACCCACCCCGACCCGGTCGACACATCGAGCGGGACGTTGTATTGATCGTAATCTTCCCCGTCATCGTCTGGGGCCCGTTCCTCAGGCTCGTCCCCGTGACGGTCTCGCCACCAATACGGGTCGAGGCGGAACCCGCGTGGGGGCAGAAAAGGGCGGAGCAGTTTTCTGGCGTCTGAAGGATCTTTCGCGGAGATCTCGATATGTACCACACTCGGGGCCACGACCTCGGCGACTTCCCGGAACGATTCGCTGAGCTGTGCCAAAGACGGATCGCCCGCAAGATTCCGCTTGACCAAGGCGATCCGAGACTCGGTACTGGCCCAGGCGATCCTGCGAGCCAGATGCGGCCCCGTGATCATGACCAGAAGAGTGGTGACCAGCAAGACAACCGTCGGGCCGTACCAATGAATCCGTCGCATCAGTGTGCTCCTGTATCGCCGTCTGGCTTAATCCAGCGGCTGAACATTATCTCGATCGAACTGAGTAGAGCTTGGATCGATTAATCTATGACTCATCGCGTATCAAAGTTACCGCGTCGGGTACGCACTGGGCACCAGAAGTTTATCTGCCACGCATACGATATCATGCCTCAATTTCACCCGAGACGGGTAATTTTTTGATTTTTCATCATAAATCAGCTCAAAAACCGGAAAAACTCCAGGGAAAAACCCCCAGAAACCCTCCATGTGCGATCCGACCATCGCCACCTGTCCGCTATGCCCTGGGCACCCCAGGAGGAGGCGTCTATCGTGGGCTAAGCGTGATCAATGATCATACGGCCACCACCTTTATCGGTTCACCGTCACGCCCAGTATCGATGAGAAGAATTAAGATGAGAACCATCCATGTTTATAGCCTGCATGCGGGTTATCGATGAACGCTCTCTGACCGGCGATCCACGAGATCGACCCATTGGCTGGCGGCGTGGGCGATTTGTGAACCCAGGTCCATCAAGGGTTTAGCGAACGGCGGCTGCCACGGGCTTAAACCCAACAGATCGTGGACGACCACGACCTGTCCATGACAGGCCGGCCCCGCTCCGCAACCGATCACCGGCACCGTTCCCGGTAAACCGTCGGGACGTGTGGATGAACCGACCACTTCTACGATCCGCTGGGTGGTTGCGGCTGGAACGGCCTCGACGAGGACCATCACCGCTGCTTGTTCGACCATCGCGGCGGCGGTCTCCACGACCTGATCCGCTTCTTCGGGGGTTTTACCGACGACCCGGTAACCGCCTTGGGCCCGCACGTGTTGAGGCCGTGAACCGATGTGCGCCACTACGGGGACGCCCTCACGCGCTAATCGACCGATCAGGGGCACATGATCTGGGCCCACCTCCAGCTTCACGGCATCGGCGCAGCCGTCTTTGAGGAAACGGATCGCGTTACGCACCGCCTCGTCATCGCCGCACTGATAGCTGCCCCATGGCATATCCGCCATCACAAACGCCAGCGGGGCACCCCGTTTGACCGCCGCGGTGATCTGCACCATGAATCCCATCTCCGCGGGCAGTGTGGTGTCATAACCCAGGACCATCTGAGCCGCGGTGTCGCCCACGAGCAGGCACCGCACCCCGCCCTGCCACAGCCACCGCGCCGTGGTCGCGTCGTAACAGGTGAGCATCGCGAACCGCTGACCGGCGGCGACCCATCGGCGGAGGGTCTTCAGGGTCACGGGGGTTTCAATATCGCGTTTTGTCATCAACGGATTATAGGAAATCAGCCTGGATCACCGGCTACTCTTTTTCATGAAGCAGAAACCCGAGGCGGCCTATACCGATCCCGGATGAAAATACAGCGTGACTCATGTACGCGGCAGGGGGGGGTCGGTATCCAACGCATACTCGACGCGGTACTTTGATACGCGATGCGTATAATCATTAAGCATTCACAAAAAGACGTTTTCTAGCGATTGTCATGAACTCCAACGAGTCGGCTTAGGTATAATCTAGTGGAAACGGACCGTCCGATCATGTAACCATCGATGCGGTCCGATAGGATCTATAACCGAAACTAATGTTGCGCACCACAGATAAATCCCGAGCATGGGCACTGACCATTTTGTTAATGGTTGCGTCGCTTTTCGTCGCTGCGTGGACGAGTCCTAACCGCCATGCTGCGGCACATGGATGTGGGGACGCGTGCCCTATGACATCACCTGCCCGCGATCTTGGATGCTGCGGTGATGCCCAGCTCACCTCAGATCACCAGGTGCAAACCACCAGCAAGCCCGCCTTGCCCCATACGGATCCCAACCCGTGTGGAACGTCAGACGATTGTTCCTGCTGCGTCATGATCGGCGGCGGGGTAACCCTCGGCCTGATCGATGAGTCCCGGCCTTTGTTGATTGAGCAAGTTATAGATACCACATCGCCGGCAGACCAGTTGTCGGTTAGCCCCACCTGGCGTGACCCGTTGATAAGACCTCCAATCGGGTAAAACTACACTTTTGTGCCTCGCTGTTGTTCATAAGCCGTGACGCACAATCCGATCGTTGTCGATTTGGCTTGGCCGCGCTCTGCGGCGCCCGTATCGACGTAGGTCTATTGATATTCTAAAAATTGAGGTCCCCATGGTGGATATCCGCGCCTTGTCGCCCGCCGCGACCAGCGGTGAATCGATGCCACTGCATATACCACCCCCGAAGCGACGGTGGCTTACCCGTGTCCTGATTCCATTGGCGATCCTGTGTCTGACCGGCAGCCTGCTAGGCTACGCGGCTCGTGACGCGTTGTGGCCGGCCACGCCGGTCCGCGTGGTGCGTGTGGTGGCCAAAGAACGTGGCCAACAAGACCCCGCAACAGCGCCCATCTCGGCGACGGTCAGCGTCCAAGCCCCGGGATGGATCGAGCCAGACCCGTATCCTGTTTTCGTCACCGCGTTAACCCACGGCGTGGTTGACAAGGTCTCGGCCCTCGAGGGTCAGACGATCCAAGCCGGCCAGATCGTTGCCGAAATGGTCAATGACGAGGCACGCCTGGCAGTCGCAAGGGCCCAAGCCGAACTGAGCCGACGCCAAGCCCTGCTTACCGCCGCACAGACCGATTGGGACAACCCCGTCACCCTGGAACGCGCGGTGGCGGTCAACCGGTCGCTCTTGGCCGAGTCACGCGCCAAGCTTGTCCAGCTCGACGCGGCCATCGCTCAACACGAAGCCAAGCTCCGCGAAGCCCAAGCCGCTTACGACCGGGTCAGCCAATTAGGGCCCACCGCCGTGTCCCCGCTTCAAGTTGAGCAAGCCCAGTTCCAGCTCGACGCTCAGCGTGCGCAGCTCGAAGCCACGCGCAAGCAACGGCCCGTCATCGAAGCCAAGGCCGATCAATACGCCGCCGAACTCAAGGCCGCCCAGGTCGACCTGAGGCTGCGGGTGAGCCTCAAGAAGACCTTAGATGAAGCCCGAGCCTCGGTGGATGAAGCCCAAGCCGCGCTAGACGAAGCCCAGCTGCGGCTATCGAGGATGAAGGTCGTCAGCCCCGTTTCCGGTACCGTGATGCGGCGCCTCGTCGCGCCGGGGGCGAAGGTGATGTTCAACATGGACTCTCCCGACTCGGCCCACATCGTGCACGTGTACGACCCAGCCCGTCTTCAGGTGCGCGTCGACGTCCCCCTGGCCGATGCCGCGAAGGTTAGCATCGGGCAAGAGGCGCGTGTCACCATTGATGTTTTGGCGGATCAAGCGTTCGCCGGGCGGGTGACCCGGTTCGTCCATCAGGCTGACATCAGCAAGAACACCGTGGAGGTCAAGGTCGCGATCGACGCCCCCTCCCCGCTGCTCAAGCCGGACATGCTCGCGCGGGTAAAATTTTTAGCCTCATCAACTGATCGCGATGATGCAGCCTCATCGTCGTCATCGTTCACGGTCTACGCCCCACGGCTGGTGGTACGCGGCGACGGGGACAGTGCCCATGTCTGGCTCGTCACACCGGACGGTTCGCAGCTAAGCCGCAGACCGGTGCGACTCGGCCAGCAGCGCGGCGATGGGTGGGTGGCGGTCATCGACGGTCTGGCCCCCGGTGATGTGCTGGTCGCCGAACCCGATGCAGAGCTTTATGACGGCCAGCGCATCGAAATCGAAAGTGAACTTGAACCAGATGATTAGTGTTCGGCTGATGCTTCCATTTCGGGTATGGCAGACAAAGCGAGGAGCGGGCCAGAGGCTTATTGGTGTTGAAACCCGCTCCCTCACGGTCGCGGCTCGCTAAGACGGCGTCACGAGAAATTTTGACATGACGATATACAAAACAACAAGCACAAATATTGAAAGAACCCGCGATATGCCCCTGATCACCTGTCAAAACCTAACCAAGGAATACACCAAGGGCGATAACGTCATCCGCCCGCTCGACGACCTGAGCCTGGAAGTACCCGAGGGGATGTTCCTAGCGCTGATGGGCCCCAGCGGCAGCGGCAAGACGACGCTGCTCAACCTCATCGCCGGGATCGATCAGCCCACCTCCGGGTCACTGGTGATCGACGGGCAGGACATCTCGCACCTGTCGCGCAGCAAACTCGCCCAGTGGCGGTCGCGTTACATCGGATACGTGTTCCAGCTCTACAACCTCGTGCCGGTCCTGACGGCCTATGAGAACGTTGAGCTGCCGCTGCTGTTGCATCCGATGACGCGCAAGCAGCGGCACGAGCGGGTTGCGACAGCCCTAGAGCTGGTCGGGATCGCCGATCGCCACGACCACTATCCTCGCCAGCTATCCGGCGGGCAGGAGCAGCGCGTCGCCATCGCCCGGGCGATCGTCAGCGACCCCAAGATCATCGTCGCCGACGAGCCGACCGGTGATCTCGACAAGTCTTCAGCCCACGCGATCATGCAGCTGCTTCAACGACTCAACCACGAGTTGAATAAAACCCTGATCATGGTCACCCACGACCCAGCCACCGCGGCGTACACACACAAGACCCTTCACTTGGACAAGGGCCGGCTGGTTGAATCACCCCACCACGACCAACCCACCGTGAAACTCACACAGGAGGTAGCGGTATGATCGCACCTAGATTTATCCCGTTGGTGTTCAAGCAGGTGGTCCGTCACCGCGCACGGAGCCTGCTGACGATGGGTGGTGTGGCGACGGCGATGTTCTTGTTCGTCGCGGTCGAGGCGATGCAGCGGGGTGTGCGCACCGCTACGCACGAATCCGCCGCCGACACCACGCTGGTGGTCTACCGCGAGGACCGGTTCTGCCCGTTCACCAGCCGCCTGCCTCAGTATTACGTGGACCAGATTAAACGGATCGATGGCGTCCGCTCGGTGGTACCGATGAAAATCGTGGTCAACAACTGCCGCGCGAGCCTGGACGTGGTGACGTTCCGTGGCGTGCCGCGTGACGATTTCGCCAACCAATACGCCGCCAGCTTCGACATCATCGACGGTTCGGTGTCCGATTGGTCCCGTCGCAGCGACGCGGCGCTACTGGGCGAAACCTTGGCGGAGCGTCGTGGCTTAAAGGTCGGCGACCGCTTCGATGCCGCGGGTGTGACCAGCTACGTCGCCGGGGTGATCCGCTCCGACGAGGCGCAGGATCAGAACGTCGCTTATGTCCACCTGGACTTTCTCCAGCAGACGGTCGACCGACAGCTGGGCACCGTGACCCAGTTCAACGTCAAGGTCGACGATCCCGATCAGCTCGAGTCGGTCGCGGCTGCGATCGACGAAGTGTTTCACGCCGCCGAGCACCCCACGACGACACGATCGGAGAAGGCGTTCGTCGCCCAGGTCGCCGCCGATATGATCGAGCTGATCGGGTTCACCCAATACATGGGCTGGGGGTGCCTGGTAGCGGTATTGGCGCTAGTGGGCAACGCCATCGTGATGGGCGTGCAGGACCGAGTCAAGGAGCACGCGATCCTCCAGACGCTCGGATATCGCGGCGGACTGATCGGCAGATTGATCGTCGGTGAGGGCGTGGTGATGGCCATGCTCGGCGGCGTTGCGGGGACGCTGGCAGCGCTGGCGGTGATCCGTTGGACACGGGTGAGCCTATCGGTCGATGGGCTGAGCATCCCGATCGAGGCTGACCCGGGGTTATTGGGCATTGGCCTGGCGATCGCGGCGACGCTGGGTGTGGTGGCGGGGTTGGTGCCGGCGTGGCAGGCATCTCGGCGGCCGATCGCGCATTGTTTCCGGGCTGTATAGGAGATTGATCCGAGATGCGATTGCTCCCATTTGATTACGCGGTCCGTAACCTCGGGCGTTCGCCGGTGCGCCTGGCGATGAGCGTGGCGGGCAGCACCCTGGTGGTGATGCTCGTGATCGCCGCGGCGGCGTTTATCCGGGGCATGGAGCGCAGCCTCGCGACCAGTGGGTCGCCGGGCAATGTCATCTTGCTGGGGGCTGGCAGCGAAGAGAGCATCGAGCGCAGCGAGATCAAGGCGTCCGTCCCCGGGCAGGCCGCGGCGAGTATACGAGGGATCAAGACCCGGCTGGGTGTGCCGTTTGTGTCCCCACAGGTGCATATGGCCCTGGGCGTGGCGACCTCGGCGAACGAGAAGCCCACGAAGCAGGTGGTGATCCGCGGGGTGACTGAAGCGGCGTTCCTGGTTCACCCCCAGGTGCAGATGGTCCAGGGCCGTGTGTTCAATCCGGGTGAAAACGAAGTCATCGTCGGAGAACTGGCGGCGACGCGGCTGGGCTTACCCGACGAGCAACTGGCGGTGGGGCGCGACCTCTGGGTCGATGGTCAGCGGTGGAGGATCGTCGGCCGGTTTGAAGCCCCCAACACCGTGATGAATGCTGAGATATGGAGCCCTCTGGCGAACCTCCAGATCCTTACCCGTCGCGATACGCTGTCGTGCGTGGTGGTCACTATGGGTGAGGGGGGATTCGCCGATGCTGAAACGTTTGCCGCCACGCGTCTGGACCTGGAGCTGATCGCGATGCGCGAGACCGAATACTATGCCAAGCTCACCGATTTCTATGGGCCGGTACGCATGATGGTTTGGGTCACGGCGATGCTGATCGCATTGGGCGGGGTGTTCGGGGGGCTGAACACGATGTACGCGGCGTTCGCGACGCGTGTGCGAGAGATCGGGATGCTGCGATCGCTGGGGTACCCGCGCCGGGCGGTGGTGATTAGTTTCATGCAGGAGTCGGTGCTGACAGCCGCTGCGGGGGCGCTGGCGGGTTCGGCGTTGTGTTTGTGGTTGCTCGACGGGCTGGCGGTGCGGTTCTCGATGGGGGCGTTCGGGTTGATCCTCGACGGGCCCACGATCACGATGGGGCTGCTCACCGGGCTCGTGTTGGGGCTGGTGGGTTCACTGCTACCGACTCTACGGTGCCTGCGTATGCCGGTCACCGAAGCGCTCAAGGCGACGTAACCCTGGATTTGAGACACGTGATGAATCGAATACCAAAGGTACATAGAAAGGAGCCCGATATGGCGATCAATATTTACCGTGGTCTGTTCCTGGCTGTCATTACCGTTCTATTACTCGGTCTGGCTATGGCCGGTTGTGACCAGGGGGCGTCCTCACCGCCGGATATAGAGCAACACCCGTCCAAGAATACCTCCGCGGCGATACCGACCGGGATATGGCTGACCGAACCGCCGACCGGCGTCACACCGATTGCTGACCTGAAGCAGACCGCAACCGAAGGCGACGAGGTTGTGGTCCACGTGGTCGTGGGTGGGCGGAAGAAGCCGATCGTGGATCATCGAGCCGTGGTCGCCGTGGTCGACGCGGGCGTGTCCAACCAGTGCATGCTCCCGGGCGATAGCTGTGATACACCGTGGGACTATTGCTGCGAATCCCCCGAACAGCTCAAGCCGCACCTGGCGACGATACAAATCGTCGACACGGAAAACCACCCGCTGGCGATCGACCTGCCGCGTGTCTCGGAGGTCAAGCCGCTGACGGTGATGATCGTCAAGGGCAAGATCGGTCCGCGGCCGGATCCGGACACCCTGGTCATCAACGCCGATCGGATCTTCGTTGAATCTACCCCATGACCGTAATGCCCCAACTTGTGATATATCCACGACGAGCGGCTCTATCGATGAGGGTGAGCGGTTTGACGTTGGCCGTGCTGCTGCTGACCTCGTGCGGGCAGCCGTGGCCGCAAGAGCCCTGGATCGCCCCTCGTGCTCTGGCCATGTCAACGCCATCGTGGCACCCGCCGCGGTCGAACGACGAGTCACGTTACGATGAAGAAGAAGTACAGCCCACGCCAGACCCGGTGCAGGGCCCCTTAACCCTTCGTGACGCGGTCGTCCTGACGTTACGGCACAACCCGCAGTTGGCGGGTTTTGGATGGGCCGTGCGCGGGGCCGAGGCACGGACGGTGCAAGCGGGGCTTTGGCCCAATCCGCAACTAAGCATCGGCGCCGAGAACCTGGGCGGGCCTTCTACTACCGGTGATACTTTTAGAAGGACCACGATCCGTCTTAGCCAGGTGATTGAACTGGCCAACAAACGGGACAAACGCCTATATCTGGCACGCGCCGACCAACGACTCGCGGCGTGGGACTACGAAACCAAACGCCTCGACGTCATCACGCAGACCGCGACGCGGCACGTGGCGGTTGTCGCGGCCCAGGCGCGCGTGGAACTGGCGGAACATACCGTTTTACTAGCGGAACAGATCCATGCCATCGCCACCCAGCGCGTCGACGCCGGGACGGTCCCCGTTGCGCAACGGGACAAGGCGGCGGTGCGGCTGTCACTGGAGCGTATCGCCCTGGACCGTGCTCGGCATGAGCTTACGGCGGATCGACAGGCGTTGGCGTCGATGTGGGGCGGGCAGCAAGCGGTGTTCAACCAAGCGATCGGCGATCTCGGTGAGGAGGTGATCTTGCCCGAACATGAGCAACTCTCGGCGTTGGCGGTGAACCACCCCCGGGTTGCGCGCTGGTCGGACGAGACGCTGCGGCGACAGCGGGCGATCGATCTGGCCCAAGCCCGTGGGGTCCCCAACGTCACCGCCGCAGCGGGGGTGCGGTACTTCCCCGATGCCGACGACCTCGCCGCGGTGGTCGAGCTGTCGGCGCCGCTGCCGCTGGCGGATCGTAATCAGGGCGGCGTGCTCGAAGCCCGGTACCGCCTAGCGCAGGTCCGGGCGTTGCAACGGGCCGAAGAGTCGAAGCTGATTGAGGAACTCACCGCGGTTTACGCGGACTTGGCGTCGTCGGCTTTTGCCCTGCAAGTGTTGCGTGAAGAGACGCTACCCGCCGCCCGGTCCGCGTTCCTCGCGGCCCAAGATGCGTTTACAAACGGGACCACGGACTACCTCGACGTACTCGATGCCGAGCGTACCTTGGTCGAGGTACAGCGGCAGGAGATTGATAAGCTCGAGACTTATCAGGTGTCCGCGGCGCGGCTGGAAGGGTTTACGGCGGGCCCATTGAGCGGCGAGCCATAGATCCCGCAGAGGCTCTACACGAATTAAGAAAACGCTTTAAAACGGTAGCGCCAGGTCGAAGCTGAAGACCTGTTCCTCGTCACCGGCTTCGCGGACCACGGGCACCGCGAAGTCCAGGGCGAACGGGGCCTGGCCCAGGAACGGGATCTTTAAACGGATCCCCGCACCGACCGAGACGCGGTAGTCATCGACGCTCACGATCCTATCGACCGTGCCGGTGTCGGTGAAGATCACCCCGCGGAGGATCTCTTGATAGATCGGGAAGTTGTATTCGAGGCTAGCCAAAAACCGCCAGTTGCCCCCCACCGGGTCGTCGCCGAGCTGACCCAAGTCATTGCGGACCCCTCTGGGCCCGGCCCCGCGGAACCGGAACCCACGGAAGCTGCGGTGGCCCCCGGCGTAGAAACGCTCGAAGATCGGCGCATCGTTTTGTTCGAAGATGTACCCGATCTCGGTCCGCAGGGTCAAGACGGTGCGGCGCCCGAAGAAGTCCTCGTCGAGCGTCCAGTAGTGGCGGAAGTCGGCATCGAGCTTCGTAAAGTCGTAGTCCCCGCCCAGCGCCCCGGCCCGGGAGATCGATATCGTGGTGCGGCTGCCGCGGGTGGGGAACAGCCGGCTATCGGTCGTGTTGCGTGAGATCGATAACCCCACGGACGTGATCACGGACTCGCCCTCGACCGCGAACACGTCGCGAGGGGCGTCGAAGTCGATGTCGGAGATCTCGATCTGCTCGCCACGCACCCGTACCGATGCCGACCAGACGTCCCCAAACCGTTTGCCCAGGCCGATGGTCCCGCCCAGCCGTTCTTCGTCCCAGTCCTCGCGCTCCCGCTGGAAGAACAGGAAATTCGTATCCAGGAAGAACGGGGTTTCCAGCAGGTAGGGCTCTCGGAAGTTCAGCGAGTACCGGCTGGTCTCGTTGCCGGGCTGGAGGCCGATCGACATGAACTGCCCCGCGCCGCGGAACGCCTGACCGGTGATCAGCTCCTTGAAGCTCTCGGGCCCGTTGGCGATGTCGAAGTTCCGCTGCGATACATCGATCGCCCCGATCAGCCCCGAATCGGAGCTGATCCCCGCCCCGAAGCTTAGTCGCCCGGTGTTGGCCTCTTTGACCTCCACCAGCACGTCGCGGTAGGCGTCTTCTTCTTTGCCCAGGATCGTGATCTTGGCCTCATCGAACAGGCTCGACTCGTTGAGGTGTCGCTGTGACCGCTCGATCGCCACCCGGTCGAACCGCCGCCCCGGGTCGAGCCCGCGCAGCTGCCGGTAGATCACCTTCTCCTGCGTAACCTCGTTGCCCCGGACGGTCACCAAGCCCACCCAGTACGGCCGGCCCTCCTGGAGGCGGATCACCACCTCGACCTTCGGCTCGTTTTCGTCGAACAGCCGGTCGATCTGTACCTGAGTGTTGAGGTACCCGAGCTTGCCGTAGAGATCGATCAGGGCGCTGTTGCTTCGCCGCAGCTTGTCGGCCGTGAACACGTCCCCGACGCGCAGCGCCAGGGTCTCGATGATCTGCTGGGTCGCGAACACCTCATTGCCCTCGACGCGGACTTTGTCGACGGTGTACAGCTGGCCCTCGTCGATCTGGAATACCACGGTGGCGTCTTTCTGATCGGGGGATAGATCGATCCGCCGGCCCACGCGCGCGTCGAGGTAGCCGCGGTCTTGGTAGAAGGTGCGGACCCGCCCCGCGTCGTCGGTGAGCTGGTCGCGGTTCATGCCCTTCTGGTTGAACAGCAGCATCCACGGCTTGGACTGGATCTTGCTCTTGAGCTGCTTGGCGGAGTAGACCTCGTTGCCCTCGAAGCGGATCTGCCGCAGGCGGATCTTGGGCCCTTCACGTACGCGGTAGATCAAGATCCTCGAATCGTCGAGCAGTTTCTGATCAAAGCTCACCTCGGACTCAAAATAACCCTGCTCCTCGAACATCCGCTGGATCTCTTTCGTCCCGCGATCGATCAGGAAAAGATCGATCGGGTCGCCGCGACGCAGCAGCACCGCCGCCAGCAGCTTCTGGTCCGTGATCGCCTTGTTGCCCACGACCTGGACGTCACGCAGCAGCGGCTGCTCGATCACGACGTACCGTACATGCAGGGAACCATCTGGCCGGGGGTCGACCCTCACCTCGACGCTGGCGAACCGACCGATGTGGGTGATCCTGACAATATCTTCGCGCACAGCCTGCGGGTCGTAAGCGCTGCCGGGTTTGACGCGGATCTGGTTGAGCACCAGCTGCCGGTCGACCTCAATCAGCCCATGGATTGTCACCTCGGCCACGGGTCGGCCTGATAGATCAAACCCCTGGCCCGCAACGGTTGCCCCGAAGATCAAGATAGCCGTGACCCAAACCAGGCACAGCCCGCGAAGAGGTCTCACAAGGATTCTCCGGAGCAGGGCGGTTGAAGCTGGGTGAGATCCACGGCCATCGTTTAGGAGTCAATTACTCGGGTGTATAAAATCCATTCCACAGTGCACGGCTGGAAAGTGTAATCGCCAGCCCCCGGTCGGCCAAGAGATGGGGCGCCAAACACCATGGCACCGATCTCCAACACCGGATGAAGGCGTATATTATCGGACCGGGCTAAGGCGTGGTCGCGGTGGAGGCAGGGGCCATGAAAAAATCCCGGATAACGCGCTGTCGATAGCGGAAGATCCACGAAAGCTGGCGCCGCACCAGAGGGTAGCCCACCTCCCCGACCGGCCAACCGGGCAAGCGGTAGCGGACGTCATCTTCGATCACCGTCTGGCCGTCCTTCTCCTCAAAGCGATGAGTATGGACCCACAGCCGGTAAGGCCCGCGCACCTGCTCGTCGACAAACCGGTGGGGCGGGTCCCAGACGCTGATACGGCTGCGCCAGCGGAACGGGACGACCCATAGCCGAAGGCGGTAGTCGATGACCGTCCCCTCGCTCATCTCGATCGGTGCCGGGGTCAGGACGCGGAAATGCAGCCGCGGGGGCGTGATCCGCTCCAGGTTCATCGCGTCGGCAAAAAAACCGAATACCTCTGATAGGGGACACGGCAGTGTCATCGATGTCTTGAGGGTGTGGTCGCGTGGCATCTTCATGCTCCGATACGGAGGTTGACCCATGTTTGATCCGTTCCGTCCCGCGCCATGGGCGCGGGGTTAAACGGTGTTCATGAAATTCGCTGTTCCTTACACCCCGCGGCCCACGCAGCAATTTCACACAAGGCCATGGCGATGAGGTTATTAAACAATCCACAGACGATCCCGCCCAACGACCCTGGAGACCCCCTTACCGCTAGATCGTTATCGAACACGACCGACGCCGCCGCGGACGCCCAGGATCGTTTGTCCTCTCAAGATCAGCAAGCTCTTGACGACGCCAACCGCCGCGCCGCCACGATCCTCAAAGCCACGAGGATGGCCACGTTCAACGCGGTCACCACCGGGATCTTCGCCGCCTTCGGCCTGCTGTTCGCCTTGGCCGATACGGCCACCGGGCTCACCGGCCTGGCCCTAGCCGTGGTTTCATGGAACGAGCTGCGGGGCCGCAACCTCCTGCGGCGGTTCGACACCCGTGCGCCGGGGGTCTTGGCGCTCAACCAGCTGGGCCTGATGGTGGTGATGATCCTCTACAGCTCCTGGCATATCTACCAAGGGGTGACCGGCCCCAACCCCTACGAGCACTACATCAATTCCTACCCGGAGCTGGCGTCCACCCTTGGCCCGCTAGCCGAGATCAACCAGACGATCACGATCGGGGTCTACGGCGGGGTGATCGCGGTGAGCATCGTCTTCCAGACCGCGGTGGCGCGGTACTACATGCGTCGCCAACAGCTGCTGACGGACTATCTCATGCAGACCCCCCCGTGGATCGTCGAGCTGCACCGTTCGGTTAAATCGTAGCGTCCGTCGCTACCCGGCTTGGCTTGCCGATGCAGCACACCGCGAACGCCGCCGCCGTGCCCACCACCATGCGCCACGGGAACGCGATCTTGACCCCTGCCCACGATCGGGGTGCGATCTTATCCCACACGCCCGGCCCCATGGCCAACACCACGACAAACCCGATCGCTAACGCTGCCACAGCGCTTCGATCGCTGCCCCGACCCGTGAAGATCGCTGTCGCGAACACCGCTAGCAACCCCGAGTACGCCAACGCCATCACCCCCAGAGCAAAGTCGATCAGCTGCTCCCCGCTGTGGGCCTGCCACGCCACGCACACCGCTGCAAAACACCCCAGGACTACCCCCCACCCGCACACCGCCGCCCGCCCCACCCGCACGTAATGACCTTCCCCCCGGCCCGGTCGACGTATCCGGTAGAAGTCATTCACGAAACTCGACGACATCGCGTGCAGCGCCGAGTTGAAACTCGACAACCCCGCCGCGAACACCCCAGCCAGCAACAACCCCTTCAGACCCCCGGGCAATTCACGGATGATGAACGCGACAAACACCCGGCTACTATCGACGGGCAGGCCCCCTGTCTTCCTCACCCCCGCCGCCTGCGGGTGGTGGTAGAAAACGAAAAGCCCCAGCCCCACCGCCATGAACAACCCCGTGATCGGGACCCCCACCAACGCCGACCCGATCATCGACCGGCTGCCCTCGAGTGCGGATCGGCACGTCAGCAGCCGTTGGGTGAGGTCGTGGTCCGTGCCATACGCGGCGGTGTTGAGCAGCGTCAGCCCGGTCAGCGCGGTCAACAGGGTATACGCTTTGGTCACATCCATGCCGTTGGCGCCGATCCCGAGGTCAAACCACGTCAGCTTCGACGCCCGCCCCGCCCCCGGACCCCCCGGAGACCCCAACACCTCGAAGATCTGCCCCCATCCCAGAGTGATCTTCTGCTTCAAGACGATCAACGCCACGACCGCTGCGCCCACGAACACGAAAACCTGCAACACGTCGGTCCAGATGACGCTGCGGATCCCCCCGCCCAGGGTCACGAACACGCCGCACACCGTCAGCACCGCGATCGCGGTCATCACCTGCCCGCGGGTCGGGTCGTCAAACAAGATCATCGCCAACGGGATCGCTGCCACGAACAGCCGCGCTCCACTGGCGAACACCCGACCCACCAGGAACACACCGCTGGCCGCGGCTTTGGCCCCGGGCCCGATCCGCTGGCCCAATAATTCATACACCGTCACCACCCGGCAGCGGTAGAACACCGGGATGAACCACACCGCCACGACCCCCGCCGCCGCAAACGAGCCGACGGACCCGATCAGGTACGTCAGGTCCCCGTCATACGCCAGCTGCGGGGCCCCGATGAACGTCGCCGCCGACAACGCCGTGGCCACCACCGACAGCGCCACCGCCCACCCCGGCATCGCGTGGCCCCCCAGGAAATAATCGCCCGTGTCCGCCTGTCGACGTGACGACACCACCCCGGCAACAGCTAATAGAAGAAAGTACGCCCCGATCGTCACCCAATCGGCGGTCCCCAGCGAGCCTAGCATCGGCGCCAACAGTGATCCAATACCTATCGAGTCATTCAACTTTTCATCCCATTCGCCCCACGTCACTGACGCGGGACCTCGACGCCGGGCCTCAACGCGGGACGACACCGGTATTCACCGTGTTATACCTTCCTCGGGTGAGTTTGTCTGATCGGTAGAATAGGCTGACGTTAGCGGTTTGATTTTACTACGAAGTCACTGGACACAGGAGGCATGGATGCTTCAGATCACATTGACGGACGATGCGGTGGCGGCGTTGGATCGGGGGCGTTTTAGCGATCCAGATCCGCGGGTGCGGCGGAAGTTGCAGGTGGTTTGGCTCAAGAGCCATGGGTTGGCACATCGGCAGATCGCGGCCTTGGCAGGGGTCAGCAGCCGGACGGTGCAGCGTTATTTGAATACGTACCTCGACGGTGGGATCGAGGCGTTGAGGCAAAACGGCTACCGGGGTCAGCCCAGTCAATTGAACGCGCACGGCCCGAAGGTCAAGGCGTCTTTGGAACAACACCCGCCGTCGACGATCCACGAGGCGAGCCATCAGATCACGCAACTCACCGGTCTGCGTCGCGGCCCGACGCAAGTGCGAGCTTTTTTGAAACGGCTGGGTCTGCGTCGTCGCAAGCTCGGGGGTGTGCCGGGCAAGCTTGATCAGGCCAAGCATCAACAGCAGCGTGAATTCCTTGAACAGACCCTCGATCCGGCTTTGGACGAAGCCGAACGGGGTGATCGCAGGGTTTTTTTGTAGACGCCTGCCACTTCGTCCATGGCGCGTTTCTGTGCTACGTGTGGTGCGTGGTGAGGCTGTTCATCCGCACGCCCACCGGCCGCCGCCGGCTGAACGTGTTGGGGGCGTTGGATTTCGTGACCCGAGAGTTGGTGACCGTCACGAACACGACGTACATCACGGCCCAAACGGTCTGCGAATTACTCGAGACGCTCGCGGGGCGTTACCCCGGCCAAGCGATCACCCTGGTGCTGGACAACGCGCGGTATCAACGCTGCCGGTTGGTCCAAGATCGGGCCGTGGGGTTGGGCATCGAGTTGATGTTCCTGCCGTCCTACTCGCCGCACCTGAACCTGATCGAACGGATCTGGGGCCTGCTCAAGAAACGCTGCCTCAACGGCCGGTACTACGAAACGTTCGATCGATTTCAGCAAGCCATCCACGACGGCATCGCCAAGCTGGCCACCGACGACAAACCCAACGTCCAAACCCTCATCACCCGCAACTTCCAACACTTCAACAATCGGACAATCTTAGCCGCGTGAGGTATAACTTTTCAATGCTCAAAAAATCTTCAATTATCCTTATCATCGCGATGCCCAAGGACCGCACAAGATGGATCGTCGGGGCCATGACCGGCACCAGCCTCGACGGAATCGACACCGCATTGGCGTGTGTCCGTGGGTCCGGCTTGAAGATCACCGCGGAACTAACCGCGGTCGCGGGTTACCCCATCGCCGATCCATTGGGTCAAAACCTAAGACAACTCGCCGCGGGCAACCCCACCCGGCCGATCGAAACCCTGCGTGCCGCCCGTGCCTTGGGACAACTCCACGCCGACGCGATCGAAGATCTCCTGCATCAAGAACGAGTCAGCAACCCCGGGTTCGCCCCCGACCTGATCGCCGCCCACGGCCAAACGCTCTGGCACGCCCCTGACGAGGGGCTTAGCTGGCAGCTACTCGATCCCTGGCCGATCGTCCGCCGCTTGGGCGTGCCGGTCGTGTACGACCTGCGACAAGCCGATCTGATCGCCGGCGGACAGGGCGCCCCGATCACGCCATTAAGCGATTGGGTCCTGTTCCGTGATCCCACGATCCACAGGATCGTCGTAAACCTCGGTGGGGTCTGCAACGTCACCGAGCTGACCCCAGGCTGCGACTACGGGGAGATACGCGGTTACGACGTGGGCCCGTGCAACCTGCTCATTGATGGCTTGGTCCGCCGCCTGTGGCTCGGGCGGGCATTCGACGACCGGGGACGGCTGGCCGCTAGCGGCAGGGCCGATCCATCCTTCCGGTCGTGGATGCACCGCACGAGTGGGTTCTATCGCCGACGCACCCCGCGCTCGACCGGTCGCGAAGACTTCAACGACGATTGGCTCGATCGCCTCGTTCATGAAGCAGATCGGATCGATACCCCCCACGACCTGCTGGCTTGTGCGGTCGATGCCGTGGCGTGCGACGTGGCGGACCATGTCCGTAACGCGAAAGAAACAGCGGCGTTGGGCCCGGGACATCGGGTCGAAGTGATCCTCGCCGGTGGCGGGGCCAAGAACGACACTTTGGTGAACCAGATCCGCCGCTACGCCGGCGGCGACGCACAGGTGAGGCTTAGCGACGAACTGGGCGTACCGGTATCATCGCGTGAAGCGTTGGGCATGGCGGTGCTGGGGGCGTTGACACAAGACGGCGTGCCGATTTCACTGGGGCACGTAACCGGCGCCGACCGGCCGCAACGAGCCGGGGTATGGGTGTACCCGTGACCCCCTATTTTCAGTCGTCATAGGCTACTCATACACGTTCTTTCTAGACCAGAGCGAAACATTCTCGGTGTCCAAGGCAAACCCGGCGCGGTACTTTGATACGCGATGCGTATAAAAGAAATCAACCCGGCCCGCCCGCTAGACCGCGGGCACCTGCTCACCGAGCAGCGGCTCGACGCGTCGTCACAACTCGACACCCTGTCGGTAACCGAAACGTTGACTCTGATCAATGATCAAGACGCGACCGTGGCCGCGGCGGTGCGGAAGGCGATCCCGTCCATCGCCGAATTAATCGAATCAGTCGTTGCCGCGATCCAGACAAACGGGCGGCTTATCTATGTCGGCGCCGGGACGTCTGGGCGGCTGGGGGTTCTTGACGCCAGCGAATGCCCCCCGACGTTCCACTGCGACCCGGACCAAGTCATCGGCGTCATCGCCGGTGGGGACGGGGCGTTACGACAAAGCAGTGAAGGCAAGGAAGACGAGCCCGAAGGCGCCCGGCAAGAGCTGGATCGGCTGGGAGTGGGCCGGGGTGACGTGGTCGTCGGCATCGCCGCGGGGGGGGCCACGCCGTACGTCTGGGGCGCGTTGGGTTATGCCAAGATTCAGTGCAACGCCACGACCGGGATCGTCAGCTGCGTACCGATCGAGGATGTAGCGGCCGATCTGGAGATCGACCACGTGGTAGAGGTCATCGTCGGCCCGGAGGTGGTGACGGGATCGACCCGCATGAAGGCCGGGACTGCCACGAAGATGGCGCTCAATATGATCTCGACCACGGTGATGACCCAGCTGGGCAAGACGTGGGGGAACCTGATGGTCGATCTGCGCGCCACCAACGACAAGCTCCGCGACCGGGCGACGAGGATCCTCATCCAGCAGTGCGACCTGACGCGTGACCAGGCAACGGACCTGCTCGACCGGGCCCGGGGCCGGGTCAAGCTCGCCTTAGCCATGGGGCAACTCGGTGTCGGGGCAGTGGAAGCCGATCACCTTTTGAACGCCTGTGGCGGAGACCTGCGATCTCTGATCGGGGACCCGAAGTAGGCCCGATTTTGGCAGGCCCCAGATGCGACGCCGCGGGGAGCCGACATGCTTTGGACTTGCCGCAAGCGGATAGTCGGTCAGATTACCGCGGTGGACTGTTTGAGTTTCCGTACTCGCTGCCAGCCCGCTAGGCCCGCAAGCACGAACGCGCCTTGGTAGGCTGCCGCCGGTAACGGGACCATCCCCAAGCCGGGCCCATAGACCGCCTGGATGGCCGATACATCCGTTTCGTGGAGCGTACGGTATGGCTGTGTGTGCTTAGGGTACATCACCGAATCGAACGATTCGACTTGTTCTAACCCCAAGGCCAGGCCGAAGTGGTGCACCGCCACGGTATAAAGGTCCACACCCTTCGCTGGATCCAGCGGATCGTCGACCCATTGTTCATCGGCGTCGAACCGGATCAACCCCAGCATCACATCGATATCAGGGGCGCGGCTGAGCTTAGCGGTCTTGGTGGCCGCGAGGACACCGCCCGGCCCGTCCAAGAAACGCGTGCCGATCCGGAGGTGGCGGTGCCGGCTGATGCCCGGGTCCGGGGGCCTGAGGCTACGGTCGCGGCTGTCTTCGATCATGCCGAGATTGGTCAAACCCGAGACCGACGCCCACGTGTCCAGCGCCGCGTTAAGGATCGCGATCTCATCGCCGTCCAGCAGGCTGGTGACCCCAACGCCGCCCCTTCGGTCCGGAGAGATCAGGCTCCAGGTGACGGTGGCTGACTTCGGATTATGAATCGAGTCCAGCGACAGGCTACCCGCGACCGCGGCACGGCCCGTGGCCATGACCGCTACAGCGGTGATCAGCAGCCAGCAACCGGCGGGCGTTGCGATGAAGCTGGGTCGGCGTTGAACGGTGCCTTGCGGTTCATGGTTTTCCCATCGCATCGTTTCTCCCCTTTTTAAATCGTGATGGCCTCGACATGCTCGTCCGATAACTAGCCCCACAGCAACGATCCCCTGCTGGGGCAGGTGAGACAGGCTTATGTTAAATCATTACGAAATACTCAAACCCCGGACCAGTCACACGCCGTGTAAGGAGCCAATTTTCTAGAAAAGCACATTGGCGTTTACAAGCTTTGTCGGATATGCAGCGTGCGTCGATCTTCTTGAGCCCTAGATGCTTCGTGATACGCATTGCGTATACTAGATCATCTTGTGTACGGAGTTATCTGGAAATAAGAATAAAAATTAGGAGCGATACCCATGAACGCTAAGACCCGAACGAAGATCATCAAGCTGCTTTGCACCAGCTACAACATGGAGCTCGAGACGGTGATGAACTACATCGCCAATTCGGTGCACCTCGACGGGATCCGGGCCAAGCACATCAAAGATAGCCTCGCTGCGGATGTCACCGAGGAGCTCATGCACGCCCAGACGTTAGCCAAGCGGATCAACGTGCTCGGTGGTCGTGTGCCGGGATCCATGGAACTAAAGATGACCCAGAAGGCGATGCAGCCGCCGAAGGACCCGCTGGACGTGCTGGCCGTGATCAAGGGCGTGATCGGAGCCGAGCAGGGCGCGGTTGACCAGTACCAGAAGATCATCGAGGCTTGCGAAGGGGTCGACCCGGTCACGCAAGACATCTGTACCGCCCTTAAGGGCGACGAGGAAGAGCACCTGCGGTTGTTTAAGGGGTTTTTAGCGGAGGCGGAGTCGATGTAACGGTAGGGCCGGCCCAGCCTATAACGCCATGGTCGGAGAAATCGATGGCTCACCACCGGTGATTCGGCCCGCGACCTCCCGTGTCTCGGGTTGGGGGTGTTTTCATGGCCGGACGAGCTACCAGAGAGATCCAATAATAGGTCATCCCCTCGTTGTTGTCTGAGTCTGATCCGTCATACGCGGGCTTGGTCCCTGGTCGTGGTATCTCGCAGCTGCTGCAGGTGGTGAGAACGCAGATTTTATCGTGGCAGCAAGAGAGATTTCTGTGAATCTAGCGTATAGATCAATGGATAACCCGCTCATTGAGGCCCGGGCTGAGAGTCTCCACATCGCGTATCGGAAAACCGCGTTGAAGATCCGTGTGGCCTCGGGGCTGATCGTGTCGCGGACCGAGTCGTGTCCCTATTTTTCCGGGGCCGGCGGAGGTCCGGTTCGTTGCTGTCGGGGTTGATCCTTTTTCGCTTTGGATCTTCAGGGGTACCCAAGGGATGGTTCACAAGAGTCAGAGACAGGAAGCGAAGACGGTGTTCGTGTTAGGGGCGGGAGCGTCTCGAGCGGCTCATGGGCCGCTGATGTACGATTTTATTGAGTGCGCCAGCGCCATTCACCGTCGAGGTGAATCTGGCTGGGCGTCGGAATCGTTCGAAGCGGTTTTTGATGCGAGGCGGCGGCTTCAGGTGGCCTACGCGAAGTCGAGTATCGATCTCGATAACATCGAAAATCTATTTACAACTTTCGAGATGGCGAGCCTCATCGGAAGGCTGGGCGGCCTCAGCGATGAAGAGGTGAAAAACCTCCCGTCTCATCTGAGGTTCGTGATCATGCGGACCCTTGAGCACAGCATCAAGCATCCCATATTCGAGGGTGACTCGGTCATCAGATCACCGTATCCCTATGACTACTTTTGTGAGCTGCTCATGGAACTCAGGAACGTTCAAGAGGCGGCCCCGATCGCGGTGATCTCTTTCAATTACGATCTTTGCCTTGAATACGCATTCGCCGTCGGGGGGGTTGAGCCGGATTACGGGCTCACGCCCAGGTCACGCTTAAGGCATGGCTCGATCCGGCTGTATAAGGTCCATGGCTCTCTCAACTGGGCCCGGGACCAGCAGACCGGGCAGATCGAAGCCGCATCGGTCCGCCCCCTGCTGACTAAGACCTATTGGGACAGGCTGGGTTTAAACAGGGACGCAAGACGGCCGATTGATACGATGGAGCTGCTACACGGCCCCAGCAGATGGGGCGAGGCGATCTTGCCTCAGCCGGTCATCGTTCCCCCGACGTGGAACAAAGGACTATATCAAGAGATGTTGAAATCCGTCTGGCGAGAAGCCAGCAAAGCGTTAGCCGGCGCGGAGAATATATTTGTCATCGGGTACTCGCTTCCGATGTCGGATCATTTCTTCCGGTCATTCTATACCTTAAGCACTATCTCCGATTCGATCATCGAACGGTTCTGGGTTTTTGACCCCGCTGATTCTTCCGAAGTAACAGATCGATTCCGGTCACTCCTGGGGCCCGCCATACTCAACCGAGCAAAATTCAGACACGACCATCTCCCCTTCAAACAGGCTATCGTCCGTTTGGCAGAAACATTCGGCCTCCGCCATAACGGGATTGATGACGAATAACGGATGGACCCCCCTCGCGGATGATCGTACGGCAGGGGTCGTATTCGAGGTTAACGACAACCCCGACGCGGTTCTTGGACACGCGATGGGTAGATCGATTCAGGTCGCAGGAAATACGACGTCAAGTTTTCCTTGCAAAACCGAGTCAATTGGTGGGTGCGCGCATAAACAGGACGGGTGTAAGCCCGTCCTGTTTATGGATATGGTTGGTTGGTATGGTTTCCTGTCCTGCTCTTCAAGCGCGATCACGGATGGGGCCGCTTTCGCTTTGAGTGGAGTATTTCATTTCAATCAAGCGTTCTTCTTGCGTGCCTTGGCCAAGACCATCAGGCCCAGCAAGCCAGCACCCAAGCCCGATGCCGCCGGGGTGGGCACGACGACGGTTTGCGTGTGGCAGTCGAGCGACGGGCCAAGGATCGTGGCCGTGTCGACGGCTCCGCCGGCCTTCGTAGCGGCCAGCACGGTGTTGTCCACGACATAGTGCTGGTCGAGTGTGAACTGGAAGAGATCCATCTCCATCACCCCATTTTCGCCGAGGTTAGCGGTGTCGCCGGAGGCGTCTACCGCGTCTTCGTACTTGATGCCAGACACCCCGCTGGTGGCGTCCAGACCAAGGACCACGGTATAGGTTATGTCGGCACGGCCGGTGAACGTGTCGCCGCCCCCATCGGTGAATGACGAGAGCGTGGTGTAAGACCCGATCGGGCTGACCACGACCGCGTCATCGCATAACTGGAGCGTCCAGTGCGACAGGGCTTTGGTCTTGGTGTCCGCATCGCTAGTAACTTTGTAGGTCCACGTCGAGGTCCCATCGATGTTGTACGACACGTCCAGGAAATCGACCTCGAAGTCCCCGACGGTCGCGGCCTGGGTGGTCTGGCCGGCCGTAGCGACCAGCCCCGCCGCGGCGAAAGCGGCGGCTCCAAATAAAGATCTCAATCTCATCTTCTCTCCTCCTTCACTCTTGTTGGTTGGTCTACTAATGCTCGAAAGTACTCCCGATTCAAACGTTTTCGTCAGGCGGACTATCGATTAACGTTGCGGTGCTCTTTCTCCTCGGGCGACATTTCTAAATTACCTCCGATTCACTGCGCGTCTAACGACATGATGCAATTTGACGTCAATTATCACGTCAAATTGCTCCCTAATCGTCAAGATTTATCTAGATTGACGGTCGAGTTGAAGCCATCACGACCCTCCATGTCCTTTAGACGTGCTCAGAGTTCAACGGCCATACCGGTTGAACAAAAAAGGTGGGTCGTCCTATAGAGATACGGACGAGGAGGGTATCTCGCCATCGAGCCCCTCAACCGCGAGCTTCCACGCTGCTGCTAGAGCCTCTTCAGACATAACCTGCTCTCTCTTGTCCAAGACGACCCAATGGTTGACCCCGGACTCGGGTTGTCGCCACAATTTGAATGTAATACGACTCGGTCTGCGCGATCGATTTACCCATACGACCGTACCGGTTCAACACCATATTTGACCGGCTGATCAGAGCATTGATCAAGCAGCTCGAGCCCCGCGATGCACGCCACCAAGACAACAAACAACCCGACCAGCACCGCCGCCGGCGTGTGCAACCCTCCACCCGCTAGCCAGCTGGCGTCGTAGAGGATCAGCCATTGGAGCGACAGCCGTCGGAACCCCGCCCCGGCTTCGCGACGGCTGCGGAGCGGTCGCATCCGCCGCCGCAGCATCACCGCCGCGACCGCGACAAACAGCACGGCGACGACCACCGGGCCGTACCCGATCTTGGGATACGCCGGTATCAGCAGCGCCCCACGCCAACCCATCGACGCCACCAACGCCATCGTCCAGAACGACCACCCCGCCCACAGACCCGCGACCTGTCCCGCGCGCAAGCGCGGGCGTTTGCTCTCGAGCCGATGGGCGATCGCCCCGGCGGCGATCACGTGGGTCATGTTCAGCCAGATCGGCCAAGCGAACCCCAGCCTCGGGTTGACGATCCACATATTCAACGCGTGGATCAGCCCGACCAAGACTATCCCCACCGCGGGCACAAATTTCCCCGCCGTGTTGTAAAAGAGGATCGCCGCCGCCGCCACCACGCAAAGGAAACTCGAAGCCTTGCCCAGGCACACCGCCGCCGCCAGTGCCGAGAGCAACCCCATGATCGCGACGACCAACGCCCACGACCCGGTCATGCGGCCCGCGGGGATCGGCCGGCGCGGCCAGAACGCGCTATCGTGGCGGCTATCAAGCCCGTCATTGATCGCCGCGCCGTACGCGAACAGCCCCGCCGCGACCACCGCGACCACCCCCAGGGCGACCGGCAACGGCATCGCGGATAACGACGGATTCACCCGTGCGCCCGGCTCGACGTACCGCGCCAGAAAAACCATCAGCCAGCTGTTCGACACCGCCACCAGTGCCAAGTCCGCTCGGACTAGGCTCAGCACGTGGATCCATCGGTGCAAATAGGTGGGCATCGAGTCGGTTCCCGGATGAGTCGTCCTTACCACTCCCTCCCACGATAACGCTTGCCGCCCGCCAGTATAGACGAGCTTATATGCATATGATGCAATTATTTACATCATGACGATGGGTCAGAAAATAATAAAACCACAATCTCGCTAACAGCCACGACGCTCCATTGTGCTTACGTAGGAAGATGTTTGTCTCATCAATTCCTAATCAAACCCTGGTAAATCAACCGGTAATATATTATGCTAATTCTCAAGATTGAGAGACGGGAGAGAGCCCCCATACTCATTTGATCACCCCGAGTTTCCTATTAATTTTTCTTAAATGTAAAGGAGAGAGATGATGTACTACAGATCGATGATCCTCGCGGCAGCTGGACTGGGGACGTGCCTTGGGGCCTCCGCAAGAGCGGACTTGGTCAACCCCAACCCGATCGGCAGGCACTCCACCGGGGTTTTTGATGACGCAGCCGCGGAGATCCCAGTCTACGACCCCGCGACCCAGCGGCTGTTCGTGGTCAACGCCACCGCCGGGGTCGATGTGCTCGACGCCTCGGACCCGACCAACCCCACGAAGCTGTTTACGATCAATGCCCTGGGCTCCAACAGCGTCGCGGTACACGGCGGGGTCCTGGCCGTGGCCGTCGAAGACGCCAACCAACAGGCCAACGGGACGGTCCAGTTCTACAACACCAACCTCAGTGAGCTCGACCTACCGGTCAACACCGTCACGGTCGGCCCGCTGCCGGACATGCTCACGTTCAACGCCGACGGGTCACGCGTGCTCGTGGCCAATGAGGGGCAACCCAACGATGATTACGACGTCGACCCCGAAGGCTCGGTGAGCATCATCGATCTTTCCCGCGGGGTCGGGTCCGCGTCGGTCGCCACCGCGGGCTTTGGTTCGTTCAACGCCCAACGCGCGGCACTTGAAGCCGCCGGGGTGCGGATCTACGGCCCCAACGTCACCGCCACCGACGGCCGGGCCACCGTCGCCCAAGACGTCGAACCTGAATACATCGCCGTAGCGGGGGATAAGGCTTACGTATCGCTCCAAGAAAACAACGCAGTCGCGATCGTGGACATCCCCTCAGCGACCGTGACCGACATCGTCGCCCTGGGGTTCAAGGACCACAGCCTCGCCGACAGCGGGTTCAAGAGTTTCGATGGAGTTAATAACTCCTCCAACGCCCTGGACGCCTCGAACCGTGACGACGCGATCAACATCGCCAACTGGCCGGTGCTGGGGATGTACCAGCCCGACGCGATCGCCGCCTACGAAGCCAACGGGCAGACCTACCTCGTGACCGCCAACGAGGGCGACGCCCGCGACTACGACGGGTTTAGCGAAGAGACCCGCGTGGAGGACCTGCTGCTCGATACCCAAGAATTCCCGAACGCCTCGACCCTCCAAGAAGAGGAAAACCTCGGTCGCCTGCGCACCACCAACGCCAGCGGTGACACGGATGGCGACGGCCCGATTGACCAGATCTTCTCGTTCGGGGCCCGGTCGTTTTCCATCTGGCTCGTCGACGGGAACAGCCTCGACCTGGTCTTCGATAGCGGCGATGATTTCGAGCAGATCACGGCCGGTATCATCCCTGATGACTTCAACTCCAACAACGACGAGAACGATTCATTTGACTCCCGCAGCGACGACAGAGGCCCGGAGCCCGAGGGCGTGGTCCTAGGCCAGATCGGCAACACCGTATACGCCTTCATCGGCCTTGAGCGAGTCGGGGGGGTGATGGTTTATGACGTGACCGACCCGAGCGATCCTTCGTTCATCCAGTACTTCAACAGCCGCGATTTCTCGGTTGAAGACGTCGAGGACGACTTAGCGTTGGCCGGGGACCTCGGGCCAGAAGGCTTGGCGTTTATTGGTGCATCCGACAGCCCCACGGGTGTGCCGCTGCTGGTCGTCGCCAATGAGGTCTCGGGGACGACGGCGATCTTCGAGATCCCCGAGCCGGGCACATTGAGTGTTTTATCCATCGCCTTAGCGGGCTTGTTGAGACGTCCCAAGAAGTAATCCGTCCCTTTTAGCCCCCGTTTGCCGAATTCATCATAAAAAGACACAAGGGCCCGCGATGCAGCGGGCCCTTGTGTTTAGCCTTGGAGGAGTGTGTGTCCCCGTTCGGCCTTACTCCAACTCTCCACTCTTCCGATCCATTTTCTCTAAGGCACGTTGATCACCGTCTCTCCGTTGATCGCCGAGTCTTGTCCCGCTCCGCCGTCAAGGAAGTCCGTGTCGGCCCCACCGTTCATCGTGTCGTTGCCGTTGCCGGCCAGCAGGATATCGTTGCCGCGACCCCCGGACAGCACATCGTTGCCGTTGGCGCCGATCAGAACGTCTTTGCCGTCGCCGCCGATCAAGATGTCGTTGCCCTCGCCGCCGGACACGAAGTCGTTGCCACCGTTGGCGATGATGATGTCGCGTCCGTCGTCGCCGTGCAGCACGTCGTTGCCGGACCCGCCGAAGAGGATATCGTTGCCCTCGCGGCCGCGGCCGATGAATAACAGGCCAGAGCCGATGTTCGTGCCGTTAATCACGTCGTCGCCTTGCCCGGCGTCCACGACGACCGTCTGAAGGTTCGGCACGCCGGCTAGGTCATTCAACGTAATCTTGTCGTTCCCGCCTCGGGTGCGGGTATCGATCACCTCGGTGGAACCGATGTTGTGGGTGAACTCGGCGCCTTCATTGATACGTGTGAGCCGCACGACCCGGTTGAACCAGTTAAGCTCCAGTTCATCGTCCGCGTCGCTGGTAGTGACCTGTACGGTGTCACGCCCGAGGCCGCCCTCGACCAGGTCGCTGCCGTCACCCTCGTTGATCACGATCAGGTCGTTGCCATTCTCGCCGAAGACGAAGTCGTTGCCTTGGTTGCCGATCAGCACGTCGTTGCCGTCGCGGCCGCGGATCAGGTCGTTGTCACCCCCGCCGTCGAGCCGGTCGTCGCCGTCGCCGCCGGTGAGGATGTCAAAACCAAGTCCGCCATCGATGTTCAGAGAGATCAGACCCGCCAACCCAACGGAACCGGTCACGGAGTCATTGCCCGCCAGGGTGTTGATGTCAAGCGTCTCGGTCGTGCCGATGTCGAGCGTGAAGGTGTCTAGATTCGTACGTTCGACTATGACCCGTTCCCCGTTGGGCGAGATCAAGATCACGTCGCGGGCAGTGTTCGAACCGTTGACCTGGACGGTGTCGTTGCCCTCGCCGCCTTCGAGGAAGTCACTGCCGTCGCCGTGGTTGACGATCAGCAGGTCGTCGCCGTCCTCACCGAGCACGATATCGTTGCCCTTGTTGCCCAGCAGGGTGTCGTTACCAGCCCCGCCGCGGAGCACGTCTGCCCCGTCGCCGCCGATCAGCAGGTCGTTGCCTTCACCGCCGTCGAGGTCCAATGAGATCAGCCCGTTGAGCCCGACAGCGCCGATGATCACGTCACTGCCACCCTGGCCGTTGACGTCGAGGTTCTCGGTCGAGCCGATGTCGAGCGTGAACAGGTTCAGGTTCACGCGGCGGAATCGAACGCGTTCGCCGTTGGGGTCGACACGGAAGCTGTCGCCGGCGCTGTTCGAGCCGTTGACCTGGACGGTATCGTTGCCGTCGCCGCCTTCGAGGAAGTCACTGCCGTCACCATTGTTGACGATCAGCAGGTCGTCACCGTCTTGACCGAGCATGAAATCGCTGCCGCGGCCGCCCAGCAGGGTGTCGTTGCCGGCCCCACCGCGGAGCACGTCTTCCCCGTCACCGCCGATCAGCAGGTCGTTGCCTTCACCGCCGTCGAGGTCAAGGATGGTCAGATCCGCCAACCCGTTGGACGCGATGATCACATCCCCACCGCCCTGGCCGTTAATGTCGAGGGCTTCGGTCGTGCCGATGTTGAGGATGAATTGACCCAGGTTGATGCGTCGGAAGCGGACGCGTTCACCGTTAGGATCGATGCGGAAATCGTCGCCATTGGTGTTTGAGCCGTTGACCTGGACGGTATCGTTGCCATCGCCGCCTTCGAGGAAGTCACTGCCGTCGCCATCGTTGACGATCAGTAGGTCGTCACCGTCTTGACCGAGCACGATGTCATTACCACGGTTGCCAAGAAGAGTGTCGTTCCCCGCTCCGCCCCGTAACACATCTGCACCGTCGCCGCCGATCAGCAGGTCGTTGCCTTCACCGCCGTCGAGGTCCAATGAGATCAACCCGTTGAGCCCGACCGAGCCTGTGATGGTGTCGTTGCCGCCCTGGCCGTTGACGTCGAGGTTCTCGGTGGTGCCGATGTCGAGCGTGAAAAGGCCGAGGTTGTTGCGTTGGAACCGGACGCGTTGCCCGTTGGGGCTGACGCTAAAGTCATCGCCGGCCCCGTCCGCCCCGTTGACCTGCACGGTATCCGTACCCGAGCCGCCCTCGAGGAAATCACTGCCGTCACCGTTGTTCCAGATCAATAGGTCGCTGCCGGCTTCACCGAGCACGATGTCGTTGCCGCGGTTGCCCAGTAAGGTGTCGTTCCCCGCTCCGCCCCGTAATACATCGATACCGTCGCCGCCGATCAGCAGGTCGTTGCCCTCGCCGCCATCCAGATCGAGGCTGATCAACCCATTGAGCCCGACCGACCCGGCGATGGTGTCGCTGCCGCCTTGGCCGTTGACGTCGAGGTTCTCGGTGGTGCCGATGTCGAGCGTGAAAAGGCCGAGGTTGTTGCGTTGGAAGCGGACGCGCTGGCCGTTGGGGTCGATGCTAAAGTCGTCGCCGGCCCCGTTGGCGCCGTTGACCTGGACGAAGTCGTTGCCGGCCCCGCCTTCGAGAAAGTCGCTGCCATCGCCGTTGTTCCAGATGAGTAGATCGCTGCCGTCCTGGCCCTCGACGCGATCGTTACCACGGTCGCCCAGCAGCACGTCGTTTCCCGTACCACCGAAGAGCCGGTCCTCGTTGCCAGCCCCTCGGATCGTGTCGTTGCCTGAACCGCCTAGCAGGAAGTCCTTACCCGAACCGCCGATGAGCAGGTCGTTGCCGCTGCCGCCTAAGAACACCGCCTCGGGCAGGGCGCCGTTGAACTCGTTGAGTGTGATCTGGTCGTTGCCATCGAGCCCGAACGCGAAAATCCGGTTTGTATTACTGACCGTGGGCGTGCCGCCTTGGACGGCGACCTCACCGTTGTTGATCAAGATGTCGCCGTTGTCGGCCCGGGAGATGTTCATGACGTTGTCGAGCGCGTCGCCCACGACGCTCAGCGTCCCGGTAAAGGCGCTAAACGACGCGGTGACGCTCATGAGCACCCGGCCCTCAAGCGGCTCAAAAACCGGCATCGCGTCTACCGCTCGAGCCGTCTTGCGGGCCTTAACAGCGACCTCGGATCGCAACCGACGCATGATGTGTTGAATGTGATTTTTCATTTTCTATTCCTCCTTTCGTGGAATAAAGCTACGTTGCCAAAAAACGTTGGCGTTCATCGGGTCAAACACAAGGGATCAACGCGTGGCTGCGTGATCCTTGTTGACCGTGACAGGGTCAAGGCGCATGCATCGCGCATTGATCCTGATCACGACCACGTAAATCTCTGATATCTCAGCCTAACGCCGGCTAAGAGTTCCCGGATTTTTCTGTAGGTTCTTTCTTCTCACGTCCGAGTCGAGCCTTGACATGACCGATCCCGCACTCGTATATGGATTACCCCAAACGGACCGAAACTTGCGCCAAACCCATAAAAACGAATAAGAAAATGCTTGATTTGCCGGCCCTCAACTGCGACAAGAACCATCCGGCGGCGAACGGTTATCAGAGGGTTGCTTGTCCAAGCATAACGCTCCCCGGCGCCGACGAACCCGCTTGCTGACGCGCGTGGCTGACTTCAAGGCGCTAGAGCGTTTTGCGTCAATAATCGCCATATCCGCAAGAGGTGAAGTAGTTTTGGCACTCGGTGGGCGTGACGTCTGTCAGGGCATCGGCGATGGCGTCTTGGAGCGTGCCGAAGGTCTTGGCGGCGACGCGGCGTAGCCACGCCTTGACCTTGCTCCACAGCTTCTCGATCGGGTTCAGGTCCGGGCTGTACGGGGGCAGGTACCCCAGGTCGGCGTCGACGGCCTCGATCGCTTCGCGCACCGCGGCGGCTTGGTGACTCGAGAGATTGTCCATCACGACCACGTCACCCGGGCGCAACGACGGGGCCAAGAACTGCTGGGTGTAGGCCAGGAACGTCGCCGAGTTCATCGGGCCATCGACCACGACCGTCGCACCTTGGATCACCCCGTCGAGCCGGATCGCGCTGAGCATCGTGAGCGTCTTCCAGCGGCCGTGCGGGGTGCGGTCCACGCAACGCTGCCCGATCGGCGACCAGCCATACAGCCGGGTCATATCCGTCTTGGCCCCAGATTCGTCGAGGAAAACCAGATGGGCCGGGTCCACGAACCGCCGGGCGATCGTGAAGTTGTGGCGGCGTTGGGCCACGTCGGGGCGATCTTGCTCGGCGGCGATCAGCGACTTCTTTTGAGCGACAGCCCCAGCCGCTTCAACGCCCGGCACACCGTCGATTCCACGACGCCCAGGTTCAGCATCGCCCTCAACTGCTTGGCCGTGATCCCCGGCTTGGCCGCCACCGCCTCACGCATCCGTTGCTCATCGGCCGCCGTAAGCTTGACCGACCCCTTGGGCCCCGGCACCCCCGGCGTCAACACGCCCCGGCGGTGCCGATCACACCAGTCGCGAACCGTCGACCTCGCCACCCGAAACTGTCGTGATACCCCCGTGATCGTCTGACCCGACTCGGCGGCCCATACCACCCGCTTACGTAGATCCATCGAATACGCCATGACCTTGGCCTCCTTGCCAGAAATCTCTCTTATCGGCCAGCGGCGATTAATTACGCCAAGCGCTCTAGGGATGAGTTGGGAACGCTCGAATGCTTATCTACGGATCGACGATAATGAGAAACCGACCATACAACCCGTACTGCTGTGATATACCTCGCATCGCACCGATGCTTTAGCGTTGCTACCGAGAGAGTGTGTGTGCTGATCGCCTACAGCATCTCTTGACCATACCTCTCGCCGACCTGTTGGTGCAGGTCCTTGATCTTCTGGGCTTGGTCCGCCGGGCACACGAGCGTGGCGCGAGGGGTGTGGATGATCACCAGGTCGTCGCAGCCGATAGCCGCCACGAGGTGGTCCGGATCGCTGGAGGCCGCCAGCGTATTGGTGCAACCCATCAGGAGGTGCCGGTTCGCGGCTAGGGCGTTGCCGTCGTCATCCCGGTCGCACGTCTCGGCGTAAGCGGGCCACGACCCCACGTCCAGCCAAGCGATCGACGCGGGCATCGGTACGGCCACGACCCGTGCCGGGGGATCGGGGTCTTTGGTCACCGGCTGCATCACTGCGAAGTCGACACTGATTTTTTTCAGCGAGGGGTAAACGTCGTGAATCACCTTTTGTTGACGATCAGTCCCCCACGCGTCGGCGACCTCAGATAGCGACTCGTGGGTCGCCGGTTCGTATCGCTGGATGCAACGCATCAGGGTTGAAGCTTTCCACACGAACATACCGCTGTTCCAGAGGTACTTCTCGGGCCCGGCGTCGTAGAACTGCAAAGCGGTCGCGGTATCGGGCTTTTCTCTAAACCGCTTGACCGTGAACGCACCGGTGTCACCCACCGGCTGGCCCAGCTGAAGATACCCGTACCCGGTGGCCGGCTCGGTCGGGGTGACGCCGAATGTGACCAGGGTGTCTTGTTCACGTTGGACCAACTCGAAACCGGTACGGACCAGTTCCTGAAACGGGGCGACGGGTTCGATGACATGATCTGCCGTAAATACCGCGATCACGGCGTCGGGGTCGGTCGCGGCGATGACGGCCGCGGAAAACCCGGCGGCGTTGAGCGTGTCGCGGCCGATGGGCTCGCCCAGGTACCGCTCGGACGGCAGCTGCGGGATCGCGTGGGTAATCGCTTTTCGGTGTGATTCTCCGGCACAGATGTAGATCTGCTGATCCGGCACCAGACCGGCAAGCCGTTCGATCGCGACCTCAAGCAGGCTCTTGTCACGGATAAACGGGATCAGCTGCTTGGGCTGGTCACCGCGGCTCATCGGCCACAGCCTCGTACCGGTTCCGCCGGCCATGATCATCGCGTATCGCATGGTATGGGTCATTCCTTCAGGGGTTTATCCTCATGTAAACAGGTATTGTTGATCGCGTCGACGAGGAGTTCAACTGTGCGGGCAGATGGGGGTAGCGGCGAGCGGGGCGATCGCATCACGGGATAGAAAAACAGGTTTGACCGGACGATCGTGGTGCCTATGATTAGGAAATACCTCCCGGGGCGCCGTAGCTCTCGGGGCTGAAAGCTATTTTATCCTTGAATCATCTAGGTGCAGCGGATTTTTAGAGGCATCGCCGTGTATCTTTAGAGTTGCGCCGGCAGGACAAGTGAAAGGGGTTTCATCATGAAATTATCGATGGGTAAGCCGCTGTACGCGGCGATGATCGGTGGGGCTTTTTCGATAGCGGGCGTAGCCCATGCAGACACGATGATCCGGTTCGAGACGAATCTGGGCACGTTCGACGTGCGGTTGTTTGATGAAGACACGCCCCAGACCGTGGCGAATTTTCTAAATTATGTTCAGGATGGAGACTACACTGATACGATTGTCCACCGTTCCATCTCGGGGTTCGTGATTCAGGGCGGCGGATTCTCTGCGGCGATCCCACCGACCTCGATCCCCACCGACCCGCCTGTGGTCAACGAATCGGGGATATCCAACGTGCGTGGAACGATCGCGATGGCCAAGCTGGGCGGTGCCCCGAACAGCGCGACGAGCCAGTGGTTCATCAATCTAAATGACAACTCGGGCGTCGGCGCCCTACCCGATGGCAGCGACGACCCGTTCGGCTTGGACTTTCAAAACGGTGGTTTCACCGTGTTTGGTGAAGTCGTGGACATGACGGTCGTCGACCAGATCGCGGGAGTACCGTCCTTTAACGCAGGCGCCCTATTCGGGGCTGCGTTTACAAACCTGCCTCTGATCAACTTCGATACTACCACCCCGCCGACCCTCGATAACTTGGTGACGATCCAAAGCGTCTTCGTGGTCCCCGAACCGGGTGCGGGCACGATCGGGGCGCTGCTCTTGGCCAGCGTTTGGGGCATAACCCGCGGGCCGCGGTACTCTTCTCTGGATTAAAGCTTAGAAGCTGTTTCAAAAACTATGGACGGGTGCCACTAACTGCTTGTCAGCCAGTGCGGAAACCAACGGGATACAGATTTCGAAACAGTTTGTTAGGTAAAGGGGAAGCCTTATGGTGGTCAAAAAAAGCAAACGCAAGAAATCACCCCCCCGATCAACGGCCAAGACATCCAAACGCCGCAGCCGCAAAACCACCGGGTCATTGGTGCCGGATGTGGAGGCCATGAAACGGGTTGACCCCCATTCGGAGGGCAACACCCAGCCGGGCTGGATCGCCGAACAGTTCCCTTCGTATGTCGATCCTCACCCGATGCACCGCGCGCTAACGAGCGTGCGCTCGTTTACCCACAAGGGCCATAAGGTGCAGATCACCACCACCTATGAGATCCAGATCGACGGCCGGTCGGTCCAGTTCCACGCTTTTGTGGACAACGACGGTCGGGTCCTATGCCACAGCACTCCTTACGAAAGCTTCTCGTCCACCTCCGACTTGGTGAAACAGCTCATGGACCGTTTTCCACAGATCGTCGAAGACGCCAACGACCAGGGGCAACACCCCGTCCACCGCCACGAACCGTAGCGAGGCCCGGCCCCCGGTCGTCCGCGAGAGGTCACAGCAACATGATTCGCCACAATATCCTCATCAACACGCGGGCCGCGGCGCAGTTTATCGAGGGGGTCGTCCGGCTCAAGGACCCCGCCGTTTCCCCATGGCCGGGGCAGGCCGGGCTATCGATCTACGACTTTTTCGTCTTCTGGCACCACCGCGCCATGATGCTGTCCACCCCACCCGGTCAGCGCGACCGAAACGCTGCCCACTCCGGCCCGTCATTCCTTCCATGGCACCGTTACATGCTGATGATGCTCGAGTGGTTCCTGCGCGACACGCTCGGGGACGACGATTTCCGCCTGCCGTATTGGGACTGGGGCGCCGATTCGCTGCTGGCCAACCCGGCGGGATCCGCGGTATGGGGTGCCGATCTACTGGGCCGATTCGAGCACCCCAGCTGGTCGGTTCGTCTTGAGCCCAACCCGATCGCAGATAACCCGCGCGTTACCGACCGCCCCCTCAACCGGGCGTTGGGTGGGGGGCTGGGCCTGCCGACCACGTCCCAGGTGCGCGAAATCGTCCATGGGCAAGCCGTTTACGACCAGCCGTTCTACGACCGCTTCACCACCGGGTTACGCAATCACCTAGAAGGCTGGATCGGCGCGGGCCGGCTCCACAACGCCGTGCACGTTTGGGTCGGGGGGGATATGGTCATCTCGACCTCGCCCAACGACCCCGCTTTTTTCCTTCATCACTGCAACGTCGATCGGATCTGGGCCGCTTGGCAGCAACGCCACCCAAACGCGGAATACCTCCCGTCTCAGAGCGAATCGAACGAGCTGCGTTTCCACCGGATCGACGACCCGATGCACACCTTCTTCGATCACGAGGTCACCGTCCGGCAGATGCTCGACACCGGCCCGTTGTACACCTATGACACGGTCGATGACCTGCTTTAGCCAGCTCTATAGCCGTGACGACAGACGCGTTGCACATCCAAATACCGTTTTCTAAATGATTTAGAGACGATCATTTAGGCCCGATCATTCCTCTGCCGCGGCCATCAGGCACGCCGTATTCTCATCCGGGATCGGTATCATGGGCCTGGGACTTCTAAACGAGTCCATCGGCCTGCTAAGGAGGCCGGCGGCCACCAGGGCCAGGTACGGTGCGCTTGGGGTAGCCACGATCCATTGCCCTAAGACCAGGCCGCTACCGATCACCGCGTAATAGAGGGTCTTGCCCGGGGCGCCCATCGGCGCGGTGCGGGGGGCCAAGACGAGGACCATCAATGCAAACGGCGACGTCAGCAAAGCGTAACCCAAGTAGACGATCGCGTTGACCGCCCCCACGTCGATCAGCCGCAGCGCCACGAGGCTCCAGTGGTGATCATAGACCAAGGGCATGATCATCAGGGTGCCCCCCCAAGCGATGAGGCCAACCAGGGCCCCTCGCCACCACGCCAGTCGACGGTACATCAGATAAAACCCTACCGCCATCATCATCCCCCGACTGGTCCCACCGACCGACCCCGGGATCGGGCCCAGCAAGAGTTCCCCCATCGCGCACAACTCAAGGCTGCCCAGCCATGCGCTGGCGTCTTTGGCGTCAAGGGCTAAGACCGCGTGCTGATGTGTGATCCAATAAGCATAAGGGTCCGCTCGCCGGATGGCGTCGTACCCCTGACCCACCGGGGACCACCAAGACCAGACCGCTTGATTCGATGGCCCGGCATCGAACGCGTCTCCGGTGACCACCCGCTGAGGCCTCAATACCGCCGACACACGCGCAAACATCGGGGGCATCGTGGCTGTGGGGCTTAGCCCCCCGATCACCTCGGGGGCCAGGCACGTGATCACCATCACCAACGCGATGGGGTCAAGACGTACCCGGCTTGCCCGGCCCACCCCATGCAACGCAGCCCCCAATATCGCCCCACTCATCACCGGCACGACCGCCCGGTAAGACAGAGGCAGGCTCCCCCCTAGCAGTAAACTAGTCGAAAGGATATGAAGCCACGGCTGGGCCGGGCGATCGGGGCGATACCGGCGCAGACCAGCCCCGACGACGATGTAAGACAAACCCGCCGCGCACGCCGTTAGCACGACGCTCAGAACCGCTCGATAACCAAAAAAGACCGTAGCGGAAACCAACATGCACGTGCCAACCCCTAGCCATTGGCGATCGATCCAACCGCGGTCATAGGGTGATAGGATCCAGGGTGGGCCGTTGTGAGCCGACGGCTTGTTGTTTGTGTCGCGATTCATGCCCAGCTATGAAACACCTCGGGGGTATCACAAACCGTGTTAAAAAGCATTCCGATCTCAAACCTATCCGCAACCGGCCCCACGGGTGTGTGCGCGTCGTGTTTTAAAATACCGGGTCGCAGATTCATTGGACATCAAAAATTTCCTCGCCAGGCACCCGAATCATGTCCTGATTTCATCCGAGACAGGTGTCCAAAACTGCTGGTGCATAAGCGATATCGGCGACACCCGCCAAGTGTACAAGCTCCGGGATTATTTTATTGCCGAGATCGGGGTAGAACTGTGGGGCTCGCTCGAGCGTATGTTGTCTGATACCATCCCTTAGTACGTCGGTCACGGCGGATGAGGCCGATGTCGTTCTCGTTCCTCGATTCGCCGACCGGAGCTTTTTATGAAATCTACCTGCGCCCTGTTTATGTCAGCCATGATTTGCCTGGCGGTGTCTTCGTCCCCGTTTGTATCGGCTGCTCCTCCGCCGGCTCAGCAGGACCCCGCCGGCCAACAGCTTCTCGAAGCGATGCAGGCGGCTTACAGCAATACCGAAACCTACCAATCCACGGTCCGTTTCAGCATGCGTGCCCAGAGCGGCCGGTGGGAGAACGTCCGATCCGCGGACCTATTTGTATCGTTCGACCGACCCAATGATCAGCTGGTGATTGATACGCCCGAGATCCGCGTGGTCAGCGACGGCACCCACGTTTGGTTAAAAGCCGCCCACACCCAGGACCACCACCTCAAGCTCCCCGCGACAGACCCTACCGATTACGCAGCCCTGGTTGAGGCGATCCCGTTCATCCATGACCAGCTGCCGCCCGACCTCACGCTGCTGCTCCAAGGAGACTGGGACGGTTTGCTCAGGCCCGATTCCGTGAAGTACGTCGCTCCAAATTCTGCGGACCAACCCGGGCTGCGGTTCCCAACCAAGTTCGGGACGATGACGCTGTGGCTCGACCCACAGAACCACCTGGTGACCATCGCTCAGGTAGCGGTCGACCCCCAACATCACGGCCAGGGAGACGACGCGACTTTCACGATCCGTTATGAGGTCCGGGTCGCCAGTCACAATGAGCCCCTCGACGAGGGTACGTTCGCGTTTGAAACCGCCAACTCGACAGAATCGCAGACCCTCGCGGAATTTCAGCAGGCTTTATTCGGCGGGGCGCCGGGCGGCGGAGGGTCTGCTAACACCGTTACCGGGATCGAAGGCCAAGACGCCCCGCCCATCGAGCTCAGCTCTCTAGATGGGGAACCTTTCACCCTCGCGGATCACGAGGATCAAGTCATCGTCGTCGACTTCTGGGCCACGTGGTGCGGGCCGTGCCGTCGGGGCCTGCCGTTGCTTCAAAAGTTCCATGACTGGGCGAAGGAAAACGATAAGCCGGTCGCGGTCTACGCGATTAACCTCCGTGAAGAGCCCCAGCCGGTTCGTGAGTACTGGGAAAAGGAGGGCTTCACAATCCCCGTGCTGATGGATACCCAGGGCACCGTCGGTGAAGCGTATCAAGTTCAAGGGATCCCGCAGACGGTGATCATCAGCGGTGGCAAGGTTGTTAAGGTCCATGTGGGCTTCTCGCCTCAGCTGGACGAAACGCTTCAATCAGAGGTTGAAGAACTCCTTGCCCAGCAAGACAGCCGTTAACGTGGGCTAATACTTCCAGGTGTGCTATGTCGGATATACGGATGATGCGCGATCGATGGGCTTGGGCCGTCATGATCACGATCACAGTCGTGGTGACCGTGACGATGGCCGCGATGGGCGAGCCCACCTCAAACACACCGCCCGCAGCGGCCGAGGTTTCGCCAGCCGCTATCCAAGCGGCTGGTGGTCTGATGCCGCATCTGATCATCGACCGTGAACGTGGGTGGGTCGACCTTGAAGCGACCGTCGTTATGCGCGAGGGGGGCTGGCTCGAACTACTCGCGTGCACCCCCGGAACCCGTACCCACGAGTCGATACTGACCGTTGCCGCCAAACCCAGCCACGTCCACCTGGCCCTCATGATGCTAGGACTAGAGCAAGGCCAACCGATGCGGTGGATCCGCGAAGGTGAAGTTTCTAAGGTCCAGCCGCCCCGTGGCCCTTGGGTCGAAGTGAGTCTGGTGACCCAGAAAGAGGGTCAGCCGGTCGTGGTCCCTGCTAATCAGTGGATCCTTAACAAGACCACCGGTCAGCCTATGGCCGACCCGCATTGGATATTTACAGGGTCGTTTATCTATGAACACCCCGACACCCCCCCGTATCAGGCCGACGTAACGGGTTCGGTCATTTCAATCGTTAATTTTGGAGACGAGGTCCTCGCCCGCCCTACCGACCGTACCTCATACAATGACGAGCAGGCCTGGGGACCCCACACCGACGCCATCCCCGCTCTGGGCACACCTGTGGTCCTGCGCCTCCGCCCGGTAGATCGCCACCCACCCAACCCCGCTGCCAGTGCCGATCCCCCCCCTCATCCGACGACTCAGTCCGCGATATCTCCCGATGCAGGACGCTAGCGGGGCCCGCGTTGACACCTGAAAAGCAGAGGTTTTCACGGAACTTCGTCACAGCGTCTTTACCTTCGAGGCGGATCGATACGACACCGCCCATGGCAAGGAAACTATACCTTCCTCGGGTGAGTTTGTCTGATCGGTAGAATAGGCTGACGTTAGCGGTTTGATTTTACTACGAAGTCACTGGACACAGGAGGCATGGATGCTTCAGATCACATTGACGGACGATGCGGTGGCGGCGTTGGATCGGGGGCGTTTTAGCGATCCAGATCCGCGGGTGCGGCGGAAGTTGCAGGTGGTTTGGCTCAAGAGCCATGGGTTGGCACATCGGCAGATCGCGGCCTTGGCAGGGGTCAGCAGCCGGACGGTGCAGCGTTATTTGAATACGTACCTCGACGGTGGGATCGAGGCGTTGAGGCAAAACGGCTACCGGGGTCAGCCCAGTCAATTGAACGCGCACGGCCCGAAGGTCAAGGCGTCTTTGGAACAACACCCGCCGTCGACGATCCACGAGGCGAGCCATCAGATCACGCAACTCACCGGTCTGCGTCGCGGCCCGACGCAAGTGCGAGCTTTTTTGAAACGGCTGGGTCTGCGTCGTCGCAAACTCGGGGGTGTGCCGGGCAAGCTTGATCAGGCCAAGCATCAACAGCAGCGTGAATTCCTTGAACAGACCCTCGATCCGGCTTTGGACGAAGCCGAACGGGGTGATCGCAGGGTTTTTTTGTAGACGCCTGCCACTTCGTCCATGGCGCGTTTCTGTGCTACGTGTGGTGCGTGGTGAGGCTGTTCATCCGCACGCCCACCGGCCGCCGCCGGCTGAACGTGTTGGGGGCGTTGGATTTCGTGACCCGAGAGTTGGTGACCGTCACGAACACGACGTACATCACGGCCCAAACGGTCTGCGAATTACTCGAGACGCTCGCGGGGCGTTACCCCGGCCAAGCGATCACCCTGGTGCTGGACAACGCGCGGTATCAACGCTGCCGGTTGGTCCAAGATCGGGCCGTGGGGTTGGGCATCGAGTTGATGTTCCTGCCGTCCTACTCGCCGCACCTGAACCTGATCGAACGGATCTGGGGCCTGCTCAAGAAACGCTGCCTCAACGGCCGGTACTACGAAACGTTCGATCGATTTCAGCAAGCCATCCACGACGGCATCGCCAAGCTGGCCACCGACGACAAACCCAACGTCCAAACCCTCATCACCCGCAACTTCCAACACTTCAACAATCGGACAATCTTAGCCGCGTGAGGTATACGTGTACGTCTCTAAGCTGGATACGTGTTCTTAAGCTCCTCGGGACCAACGTCGATAGTACTCTTAGCCAGGATCAGACGGCTGGGAGGGGCGTTAAAGTCAAAGGAGACCGTAGCGATGACCGACTCGCCGCCAACACAGGCCAGCCGTAATCAATCCGAGATCCTCCTCGAATCCGGCACGAACGAGCTGGAGGTCTTGGTGTTTACCCTCGGCAAGGGGACCTACGGGATCAACGTGGCGAAGGTGCGTGAGGTGATCCAGCCGCTGTCGTTATCGGCTTGCCCGAATCAACCGCCTTCGGTGCTGGGGATGTTCAACCTCCGGGGCCGCGTCCTGCCGCTGGTGGACCTGCACCACTATCTGAAGATCACCCCGGCCACCGAGGACGCGAAGAATTTACGCATCATCGTCACGGAATTCAACGGGATCCTAGCGGGGTTCCAGGTCGACCGTGTGGAGCGGATCTACCGGATCAGCTGGGCCCAGATGCGACCGCCCGCCGAGACCCAACAACCCGGCAAGCACAGCGCGGTGACCGGGATCGTCGAGCTTGACGACCGTATGATCCTGATGCTCGATTTCGAATCGATCATCGACCATATCCGCATGGCTGACAAGCTGCATATCAACAGCGTTGAGAACGAGCAGGAACTCGATCGTGGTGCTTACCGTGTCTTCTTTGCTGAAGACAGCTCGTTTATCCGCAACATCATCCAGAAACTGCTGGTGAATAGCGGGTACACCCAGGTCGAGGGGTTCAACAACGGGGCGGAGGCGTGGAAAGCAATCCAGGCAGCACAGCGCAACGGCCAGCTGCCCGACGTGGTGGTCACCGACATCGAGATGCCCCAGCTCGACGGGCTGACCCTCACCAAGAACATCAAGTCTGAGCCCGGACTCAAGGCCATCCCCGTGATCCTGTTTAGTTCGTTGATCACCGACGACACCCGGCACAAGGGCGAAAAGGTCGGGGCCAACGAGCAGATCACCAAGCCTCAGTTCCCGAATGTAGTCAAATTAATCGACAAGCTGATCAGCCAACAGCTAGCGCAAGCATCTGCATGATCAGAGGCACGCGCAAGCTTCTCGACTCGCCCACCAAAGGCACCGGTGACCACGCCCTCTGACGGTGATGAGGGTCCCTGCCTCACGGTCTTTCTCCTATTATTACAAAGATGCCGCCTCAACCAGATTCCACGGCCCAGGGCCCTACAGACCCCATTACCGACGGCCGGTGGTCGGAGATCTGCCGACTCGACCAGGTGCCGCGATGCGGCGGGTTTTACGTCGCGATTGACAGCCGGCGTCTGGCGGTGATCCGTACCGAAAACGACCAGGTTCAAGTCATCGACGACGCCTGCCCACACGCCGGGGGTAGTCTGGCGTCGGGGTTCACCGAAACGATCGACGGGGCTGTGTGCGTGGTATGCCCGTGGCACTGCTGGCCGTTTGACCTGGAATCGGGCTGCTGCCCGGATAACCGCTCGTTTCGGGTACGGACCTATCCCACGCGCGTGGTCGAGGGGCGGGTGCAGGTGAGGCTGTGAACGACGATCTGATGCGGATCTGCTTTGTGGTTCATCCGATTGAAGCGGGGTTGGCTGCTACTGGGCTGCCCAATCGGCTCCCAAGTCATTTGATCCTCGGACAGATCATGCTAACTTAAGGAGGAAGTTGATCATCCGTATCCAGAGGGGACGGTTAGGCCATTTAGTCTGATTCACAAAAGAAGAGAATATCCGTAGCGACCGATTGCTGCGTAATAGATCATCCCATGGGGCTTTATCACGACATCCTTAACCAAGCAGCGTCTGACCTGCAGCTCCGTCAAGCGTTAGATGTGGCGTCAGTATCAACTTGTCGCGAAGCGGTACAACTGATGCACGATAAGCGACTGGGCTACGTGGTGATCCTCGATCAAGCGGGGGTCTACCTGGGGATGTTCACGGAACGGATGTTGATCCGGCTGCTGTTGGACAACCCCCGGTCTCTCAACGACCCGGTCATGCGACACATGGCAGGCCGGTCATCGCGCGTGCGGCGAGACGAGCCCATCGCGAAGGTAATTGAGATGATGTTGTCTCAGGATTGCCGTTTCGTGTGCGTCGTGGATGAGCAGGGACGGCCGGTCGGGGTTACGGGCCAACGGGGGGTTATGGAGTACATCGCCGAGCACCTGCCCCGCCAGGTGAAGGTGCAACGGATGTCGTCGGAGTTCTTTTCCGATCAGCGTGAGGGAGCTTGAGCTTGAAACGCAAACGCAGGAGTGCCCAGTCCGGTGAGTTCGTCGATCCACTCAAGGATTACAGCGCCCCACAATATGAAGACGACCTTGAGCGAACGCTGGGCGAAGAAACGGTCTTGGCGCTCAAGACCAAGCCGTTCCTGACCCTCGATTCGGCCACGACCGTCGAACAGATCCTGCGTGTCATGGCCGATGAGGACATCGCCTGCGTCCTGGTGACCGAGGACGACCGCCTAGTGGGGATTTTTTCGGAGCGGGACGTCCTCTACAAGGTCGCTGAACGGTTCGAGCAGATCAAGAACGACCCGGTCAAGACGGTGATGACGCACAACCCCGTGGCAGTTCACGAGACCGATAGCCCGGCTAAGGCGATCAACCTCATGGCGGTAGGTGGGTTCCGGCACGTGCCGATTGTGGATGTGAACGACAAGGTCGTGGGGATCCTCGGCCCGCGACGCGTCACCGCGTACCTGAACAAGAATATCCCCGAGTCGTCAGACGCTTAAAGCCCTCATCTTCCACTTCCCTTGTTTTGCCCGGGGCGATTGTGGCCGGTCGAATCTCGCAAGCCTTGCCACTAGTTTTAACCAAGCATCGCCACCGCGCGGCGTTGAGGGTTGGCCAGGGGAAGGTCTTCTAGGTCGTTCAGTGCCCGCCACAGCCCGCTGCGAGGGCGGAGCCTGCCTCGCTTCACAACACAACCCCAGACCGTAAACGCCACTCGACGGTGCGTGGTGACGTGTTCGAAGCAGCCGATGTTCTTCACCGCCGCGACGTCGAGCCCGAATCGCTGCGAGATCCAATGCTCAACCGGAAGCTGACCCACACCTGCAAGATCCATCTCCATCGTCGGCAGCTGCCACATATTCGACCATAGCCCCTCGGGCGGTCTTTGATGAAAAAGGTACCGGGCCCCGCGGTGCACGGCGATGATCTGGTGGCGGACCTTCACGGGAACCGGTCGGGGCTGGGTAGCCGGGATACGCTCGGTTTTCTGCTGCTGATAAGCCCGGCATGAGCCGCGGACCGGGCACACCAGGCACCGCGGGCCGCGCGGCTGGCAAACCGTCGCCCCCAGCTCCATCATCGCTTGATTAAAGTCACCGGCAGAACGCCTGGGCACAAGTCGCTGGGCCAGCTCCCACAGCGCTTTTTGGACCGGAAGCACCGACGGCGGTTGCTCGATCGCCGCCCACCGGGTCAGCACCCGGGCCACGTTGCCGTCGACCACCGGCACCGATCGCCCAAACGCGATCGAAGCGACCGCGGCTGCGGTGTACCGACCCACGCCCGGTAGCTGGATCAGCTGGTCCACCCGATCGGGGATACGCCCGTGGTGGTCGGTCACGATGGCTCTGGCCGCGGCGTGCAGATGCCTGGCACGTCGGTAGTAGCCCAATCCTTGCCAGAGGCTTAGCACCTCTTGCTCCGTGGCCTCGGCCAACGCCCGGACCGTGGGAAACTTGGCGATAAACCGCAGGAAATAGCCCACCACCGTCGCCACTTGGGTCTGCTGGAGCATGAACTCGCTAACGAGCACATGATACGGGTCCGGATGACGCTGCTGTGACTTCATCGATGAAGCACGGCTCCGACCTGGCCTGCATACCCGCCACGGCAGCTGCCGGTGGTTCTTTCGATACCAGGCGATCAGCCGGCGTCTAAGATCCGGTAGCGGGGTTCGGTTCACCCAAGCATCCATCTGGTCGGTGGGCGAGATCTGTGATGAGCGTTTGCCGGCCATGACGGGGGTTCCGTTTCATCATCCGTATCTAATTCTGAAGATTGGTATACACTGCGATACATAGGAAGACGAATCCAGGAGCGGTAGATACACGTAGCGTGGAAAAATACCGCGTCGGTGATGGATTGGATACCGAGAATTGACTTGCCGCGATTACGAATCATATCGCGTGGTCATCCGGGATGGGTATAGCCGTGTCAAATCCGACCAAAATTATCGTGCTTGATGGCTATACCCTCACAAGGGTTTCAGCTCAAGGCCGGCTCAAGATCGAGCGGCAACCTCAAGAAGACGATTCCAGCAATCGGGTAGATTGGAGCGGTCTGGCACCGTTGGGGGAGGTCTATGTCTACGATCGCACCGCTGAGGAAGACATCCTCCAGCGGTGCGAAGCAGCCCAGATCGTGCTGACCAACAAAGCCCTTCTGATGCGACCGACCCTTGAGAAGCTGCCTGAATTGCGGTACATCGGGGTCACCGCCACCGGGGTGAACAACGTGGACCTCGACGCGGCCCGTGACATGGGCATCACCGTCACCAACGTCCCCAGCTACAGCACCGAATCGGTCGCCCAGCACGTCTTCGCGTTGCTCCTGGAACTCATCAACCATACCCACCTCCATGCCGAAGCCGCCCGTGACGGGACCTGGTCTGGACAGAAAGATTTCTCCTACATGGTCGAGCCGGTGATAGAGCTGGCCGGCAGGTCACTGGGGATCGTGGGGGTCGGGGCGATCGGATCGCGCGTCGCTCGGATCGGCAGCGCCTTAAAGATGCGGGTACTCGCGGCGCACCAGCGCAGTATGGCTAGGGTCAAGATCCCGGGTGTGGATATCAATTGGCTACCCTTGGAACGCATGCTCGCCTGTGCAGATGTGGTTTCCCTGCACTGCCCGCTGAACCCGCAGACCCACCACCTGATCAATGCCCAGCGCCTGACGATGATGAAGCCGTCAGCGATCCTGATCAACACCGGGCGAGGCCCGCTCGTTGACGAACACGCCCTGGCTGCGGCCCTAAGCCAGAACCAGATCGCTGGAGCTGGTCTAGACGTGCTTAGCCACGAGCCCCCACCGGGAGATCACCCTCTATTGAAAGCCCCCCGCTGTGTGGTCACGCCCCATATCGCCTGGGCCAGCCAGGAGGCCCGGCAGCGGTTGATGGCCCAGGTGGTCGGCAATGTCAAAGCTTTTCTCGATGGCCGACCGGTCAACGTCGTGACCTAACGCCACCGCCCAGTGACCAAGATGGAAGCGAAACAGGCGAACCCAACCGCGTCCGTTCGGTCAGGCACGATCGCGATCGTGGCGTCGCTGCGGGTCGAGGTACGCTCCGTGGTCCAACAGTGGGGTCTACGCGGGCGCAACCGCTGTACATACGAAGGACGATTGGCTGGTCGCCGGGTCGTCGCGGCGGTCACCGGGGTCGGAGGCGACCGTATGTGCCAGCGGGTCGAACAACTGATTGATAAGGAAGAACCTCACCAGATCGTCCTGATCGGGTTCGCCGGTGGGCTTGACCCGTCGTTGCACGTCGGTGAAGTGATCGACGTTGAAACGGTGATGAACCAGGACGGCCAGTCGATGCGGCTCGACGGGGGCGTCCCTTCCCCGGCTCCCGATCAAGAGGTGCGCGACAGGCATTACCGCCTCTTAACCATGGACCGGCTCATCGATCAGCCGCATGAGAAGTCCGACCTTTATCAGCGCCACGGCGCCTCGGCCGTGGACATGGAGTCGTTCCACGTCGCTCAGCTAGCGGCCCGTCGGGCGGTGCCGTTGAAGATCCTCCGTGCAATCAGCGATCCGGCCACCACGGCCCTGCCGAGTGCTTCGGTCCGCTGGACGAAACCGGATGGCCACACAGACACGGTGGCGGTGATGAGCCACGTATTGCTTCACCCGTGGCGGCTGCCGGCCCTAGCGAGGCTGGGCAGGAACGCGTCATTGGCGTCAGCAGCTTTAGGACGGAGTCTGGAGCAAACTCTTCAGCAGATGGCTTGATACGGTGACGCTGGGGCCACGCTCAACAGACGAACCAGATTCTATGATCAATCATCGTAATCTCCAGCGATTTGCTGCGTATAGTGATATAAGGTCAGGCTTAGAGAAGGATATCAACACCACACCAAAGCCCCTGGAGCCACCCCATGAAATTGAAGATAGGGATGATCCTCGTTTTTTCTTCCAGCGTGTTGTTCGCCAACCCGTTGCTTCATGATCAGGGCGATCAAGCCGTCCCCGATCTGACGCAGTTCGATCACGAGACCCTCATGGGCATCTGTGATCAGCTGTACCGCACGATCGCTTCCCAGAAGCAGCAGATCAGCCAACTCAAGCAAGAGCTGGCCGCCAGCGAGCGTGATTGTGAATCGTTGGTCGATTACCTCAACACCAA
>CBDCYN010000035.1:0-35292 GCA_965224205.1 Phycisphaeraceae bacterium | reverse complement strand
TGCGGTGGTCTGGTTCGCGGTCGGCCGGTGCCTGGTGTGCTACCGGTGCCGCAGCGAGTATCGCGACGTGCCGATTGCTCCCCAACAACCGGCCTGGGACCTGGCGACCGGGGAGAAGTACCGCACACCACCTAGGCAGGCCGATGATCCGAACCTCGCCAACACCACGGGAGGAGGCACCGCCGGTGAGTGACGCTGTGTTAGGTGGCCAACGATCGCTGCTCGTCTACGGCGCCGGTGGGCACGGCGTCGTCGTCGCCGAGGCCGCGGCCGCGGCGGGGTGGCGGGTGGTCGGGTTCATCGACGACGACGCCCGGACCCACCGCGTCCTGGATTGGCCGGTGTCGGCCCCGGATTCAATGGGAGGACACGAAGCGGAAGTAGAGGTAGTGATCGCGGTCGGCGATAACCCCACACGCCATCGGCTGGGAGATCAACTTGAAAGTCAGGGGCGATCTTTGGCGACGGTGGTTCACCCGACCGCGTGGGTGAGCCCCTCTGCCCAGCTAGGCCGCGGGGTCTTTATCGCGCCCCAGGCCGTGGTCCATAGCCGCGCGGGGGTCGGACACGGGGCGATCGTCAATACCGGGGCGATCGTGGAGCACGACACGGTAATCGGGGACTACGCCCACGTGGGCCCGAACGCGGCGGTGGGCGCCCTTGCGGTGGTAGGGACACGAACGCTGATCGGGCTCGGCGCCTCCGTGAGGTCGGGCACGACGATCGGGGACCGCTGCACCGTCGGGGTCGGCGCCGCCGTGGTGAGCGATGTGGCCGACGGGCTGACCGTCGTGGGGGTGCCGGCCAGGCCTGTGGGCGATCCATCCGTCCTCCCCGCTCAGTAGGTCTTGTCCCTGATCAAAAAGCCGCCAGTGCGCGAGTACCCGAGGTGTTTGGTCTCTGCACCGGCTGGCAAGCAGCCAGTGGTGTTTGGCTTGTTTACCATTTCATCCAGGACTGGTCGATCCAGCGGGCCAGGCGGCTGACCATCGTTGATAGGTAGACGACCACCGGCAGGACCATGCACCAGCCATAGGAACAGATATCTTCTGGTTCCAACAGCCTCTGCCAGACCGTACGCGGTGAATGGGTGACCCCCAACTCGAGACAAACAATGAAAAGCAGAGGCGTCACCAGGAACACCCCGGCCCATAACAGTTCAAATCCTAGTCGTCGCCACATAGTGTATATTTTTCTATCCCCTGAGAACGCCACCGCTGAAAGCAGGTCTTCAATCAAAAAAATACGCCGGACCAGCCCAAAACCCTAGGGGCATGATCGGCACCCGTGAGGCTCTTACGGGTTACCGGGGTTTTCTTCGAGAAGAAATTGGATGGCCTGTTCGATCGATCCATTATCGCAATCGGCGACACGCAGTCGTCCGACGCGGTCGATCAGGTAATAGTCGGGCAGGCCGTCGACTTGGTAGTCCTTGCCGGACTGCCCGTTGAGGTCGACGGCGACCGGGTAGCGGATCTTATGATCACGCACGATCGATGCCATCTTATCGCCACCTTCGGTGGCGCAGACCCCGATCACGACCAAGCCTTGGTCTTGGTACTGTTGCCACAGGTGGTTCATTTTCGGGATAGACTCGATGCACGGGCCGCACCAAGTGGCCCAGAAATCGATCAGGACGACCTTTCCCTTGAGGTCCTTAATCCATCGCGGCCTGCTGTTGAGCCACTGGTGAACTTTTAAATCCGGGGCTTCCGCGGCTCCGTGCAGGCCCGCCAGGCGTTGGCGCTTGGCGGCATCGCCCTCGAGCCATGCCGCCGGGACCGGGGGCGCTTTTTCTTGAACTTCCGCTTGTCGACCCCGGCTCCGCTTGGCCTTTGGGGTTTGTTGGGGCGGCTGCTCCTTGAGGATTTGTTGGACCACCTGCTCGACGTAATTCGGCTTCAGCCCTAATGCCCTCAGCACGCCTTGGCGGTCGATCACACCGTACGTCGGCCACCACATCACCCGCCACGCCTTGGCGGATTTCAACGACGTATCCCGGGCGGTGGGGTACTGGATACCCTGCGAACGCACGACCTGAGGCATTTTCTCTTGACCGCTCGCCGAGCCACAGACGCCGATCACCTCCACGCCCTGGTCCTTGTACTTCTGGTACAGCTCTTTGTTGTGCGGGATGCTGGCAATACACGGCCCGCACCACGTAGCCCAGAAATCAACCACGACAATCTTGCCTTTGAGACGTTGCTGGGGGCGGGCCCCGTTGATCCAGTTGGAGACCTGCAAACTCGGGGCCGGCTTGCCGATCAGCTGGTCCTGAAGAACACGCTGAGGTTCATCCCCCCAGAACCAGTCGCGCGGGAACGGGTTGGCGGCTAGAGCGGACGGTGAAATACTCCAAAGAATACACGCTCCACACAGAGCAAAAACAACTTGGATAAGGGGTCGAAATCGTTGCCGATGCATCATGCGTCCTTTCAAGACGAACCGTTCATGGACCCTGCCGCCAATATGAAAACAGGATCACAACGACGATTATACGTCTATTTGGGATTCAATTACCGTACGATTCGTGTACACGACAAGTACATCTTCGGGGCCCAAAGTAGCCTCACCCCCGCCCCATCGCCCCCAACAGGCTCTGTATAGACACAGGTATCGTGAGAGCGAACAGTCTTGGACGACGATGCCGCTGGACTAAAAAAACAACGGGGCTTAGCGATCAACCCCGTTCCAGATCCCGGATCGCCTGCCGGTTGGAGAGCTTGTCAATCTCGGTCATCCGGTCGAGGATCAGCACGCCCTCGAGATGGTCGAACTCGTGCTGCCAGACACGTGCGGGCAGGTCTTCACTCGTAAGCTCGAAGGGTTGGCCCGCGAGGTCTAACGCCTCGATCGTGATGCCCTTGGGCCGGCGGATCGGGGCGGTAATGTTGGGCAGGCTCAGGCAGCCCTCCTCGTATTCTTCTTGGGCCCGACTGGGGTGGCTTAACACGGGGTTGATAAACACCCGGTCGTTTTCCGGCTCACCGGTCGGGTTGGCGACGAACATACGCCAGTTAAGCCCGACCTGCGGGGCCGCTAACCCGACTCCCGGGGCCTCGTGCATGATCTGGATCATGCGATGCGCCACCCGGCGGACCTCATCGGTGACCGACTCGACCCGCTGGGTCTTGAGACGCAACACCGGATCGGGGTAGAGCACGAGGCTCAGTTCATCGACTTGCAATGCCATGGGCGAATCTTAGGCTGCGGCCAGTTTCCTCACAAGGCTGCGGGGATCCACGTGACGACCAGGGCGGTGGGCCCAACCCCTCGTTACCCCGCGGCCCCACCGCAGATCGACTCTTGGGAAAACCGGGCGGAACCGCTACTCTATGGGGCGTTAACCCCTGAGGACAGCCCATGACCCACAGACTCACCGATGATGAAGTACGCCACGTCGCCAAGCTCAGCCGCCTGAGGCTCACCGACGAGCAGGTCCACCATTTCGCCCAACAGCTTTCAGCCATCCTCGGCTACGTCTCCAAGCTCAATGAGCTAGACGTCAGCAACATCGAGCCCATGGCCCACGCCGTCGACCTCACCGACGTGTTACGTCAAGACGAACCCACCGAAGGGATCGAGATCGAAACCGTATTGGCTAACGCGCCCGACGCGGAGAAACCATTTTTCAAGGTGCCCAAGGTCCTGGGCGATGGGTCGGGGGCGTAACCTAGCGACGCGATGAACGGGAATCAGTCGTAGTTCTTAACGAGGGCAGAAACCGGACGACGCACCATGACCACGACGTTGAACCTGACCGAAGCCACACTCACCGGCCTGCGCGACGCGATCGCGGAGCGATCGTTATCCGCCACCGACGTGACCCGGGCATACCTCGAGCGGATCGATCAGCTTAACCCGTCCCTGCACGCGTATCACGAGACCTACGCCGACCGGGCGTTGCAACGCGCCGCCGCGGTCGATGATGGGAAGATCACCGGCCCGCTGGCAGGGGTGCCCGTGGCGATCAAGGACAACATGTGCACCGCGTACGGGGTGACCACGTGCTCTTCGAAGATCCTCGAGAACTTCCACGCCCCGTATACCGCCACCGCTGTGGCCAAGCTCGAAGCCGCTGGGGCGATTGTTTTGGGCAAGACCGTGCTCGACGAGTTCGCGATGGGGTCGTCGTGCGAGAACTCGGCTTTTGGGGTCACGTACAACCCGTGGGATACCGGCCGCGTGCCGGGCGGGTCGTCCGGGGGTTCGGCGGCGGCGGTCGCGGCTGATCTGTGCGTCGCGGCGCTGGGTTCGGACACCGGCGGGTCGATCCGCCAGCCCGCCGCGTTTTGCGGGGTCGTGGGGATGAAGCCGACGTACGGCCGGATCAGCCGATGGGGGTTAGTCGCGTTTGCGTCGAGCCTTGACCAGATCGGCCCGATGACGCACACCGTCGCCGACGCGGCCCTGCTGCTACAAGTCATCAGCGGCGGTGACCTGTTGGACTCGACCTGCGCCGATGTGCCGGTGCCGGAGGATCTATCTCAGGTCGACCACGCCCCGTCGTCCTATCGGCTGGGGATTGCCAAGCAATACCTGTCAGACGCGAACGACCCCGCCGCGGCGCGGGCGGTGGACGAGGCGATCGAGGTCTACAAAAAGGCAGGGGCTCAGATCGTCGAGGTCGACCTGCCCCACACCGAGTACGGGATCCCGACGTACTACATCGTGGCCACGGCCGAGGCGTCGAGCAACCTCGCCCGGTACGACGGTGTGCGTTACGGCCACCGCACCGAACACGCCCAGGACCTGGTCGACCTCTACAGCCGGTCGCGAGCTGAGGGATTCGGAGACGAGGTCAAGCGGCGGATCATGCTGGGCACCTACGCCCTATCGAGCGGGTATTACGACGCGTATTATCTGCGAGCCCTGAAGGTGCGACGGCTGATTAAACGCGATTTCGACCAGGCGTTTGAGGCCTGCGACGCGATCCTGTGCCCCACGACCACCGGACCGGCGTTCAAAATCGGTGACAAGGTCGACGACCCGCTGGCGATGTACCTCAACGACGTGTACACCGTCAACGCGAACCTCGCGGGGATCCCCGGGATCAGCCTGCCCGCGGGGTTGGCTTCGGTCACGGACGCTTCGGGGCAGACGCGGAACCTGCCGGTAGGGATCCAGCTGCTGGGCCCGGTGTTTGAAGAAGCGAAGCTGCTACGGATCGCGAGGGTTTTTGAGGCGGCCACGTCGTATTTCAAGGCTCGACCGCAGTTGTGATGATAGGAGGGGTCGGTCGATGCTGTGGCCGAATGGTCGCGGTTCGCTGCGGTACATCCATGACGCAATCCGATGTGATAATCAACTGCGTCCGACGATCGCCACGCCCAGTCGGTCGGCAAGTGTTAACATCTGGAGTTTGTCGGCGAGGATCACCTTGTCGGTCTCGACTACGAGACACCGTCCGCCGCAGTGGTGGAGATTCTCAATCGTCTTGGGGCCAATCGTGGGCACGTCGAACCGCATATCCTGGGTGGGGCTAGCGGCCTTAATCAGAGTCCAACCCCCTGAGGGGCAAAGCTGGCCGGTGCGGCGGATCATCGCGTCGGTGCCCTCGATCGCTTCAACGGCGATCACTTCTCGTTCTTTGACCGCGATGGCCTGGCCCACGTCTAACCCGGCCATACCGCGGACGATCGGCCAGCCGAACTCGATATCGGCCTCGATAGAAGGCGACGGCTGGTGCGTAGTCAAGACCCCGTTGGCGGCGAGGTAGTCACGGATGTAATGTGTGGAATCGACCAAGGTAATGCCCGCTTCCGCTAGTTCATCGGCGACCGCTCCCAGCAGGGCCGCGTTGCGTTTGTCGTGACGCAGGATACGGTACCACAATCGCGCCGCCCGCCAATCGGGCAGCTGCCGCAGCAGGCGGAATGGTTCATACATCCGCGCTTTGCGGACCCGGCCGATCATCACCGCTTCGGTCACTCCCCAGCGTCGAAGCAGCTGGATCCACCGCCCCAGACGGATCACCCCGGCCTGAGCGAAATCGTCACACACCCGCGGCAGCTCCCGCACGAATTGGCCTGTCAGCCCCACGCAAGCGACGCGGCGCCCGCTGGTGCGGATCCCCTGGGCTACCAGAAACGGCAGCCGACCCTGGCCGGCGATCAAACCCACCGGCGACTGACCATCGACCGTGAGAATCGGCCTCGTCACCCCCTCCAGGGGCTGATATACTCGGCTCATCCGTTTACTACCCGTTAACGAATATAACAACAAACTTATCTACTGTAGCTAGGACAATATGAAGCCCCGGTTATGCTACCACTGAAAGAAATGCGACGTTAAGCCAAATATATCTTATGCCTTGGATGAAAGCATTTCAAATCCCTCTCTTTTTTGCGAAATCGGCCCATCTGCCACCGCATGATACACATCGCGCATCGAATCCCGCATCGGCGACGGGTGCCACGAGTCTCTAATCCTCTTTCAATACGGAGACTATGAGTGTGTAATGCAATGAGCGGCGTGCGGCAAGGACGGATAAGGAGGGACTGCTTGCCGACATATAAGTACTCGCCTGCACACAAGCATAAGAGAGAGAGATCGCATAATCTAGGCTAGCTCTTCAGAAAGTGACCGGACGACGGCATCGATCTTCTCAGGAGTCTCGTACGTGCCCGACGCGATCTGGCTGCGCACGTGATCGACGAGGTCCTGTCGTACGTCTGGCAATTGGGCCAAGCGGCTAAGCAAACGGGCGGCGTCAGAAAATTCGACCCGGTCGCTTTTCCGGGCTGCGGATCTGGTCGATGCCTCTTGAGGCGAGGGACGATCGACGGGATTGATCCCTGCGGGGCTGGGTCGGCCGAGTGGTGAGATTGGATTCATGATCGATGCGCCTTTGCTTCAATGACTAATAGGATGAACGATCGGATCAATAGGTCCGTAAGACCGCTTCTCTTCAAAAACTAGAAGACGTCACATCAATCCGGGCTGCCTTTCGGAGGGTCCCCCTATCTACAATTGGTGACCTTCTGTATGGCCAAATATCGCCTATTGATGTTTGGAGACTTGAAGTATTTTTCAGCGGTGGCAGGATCGATCTCGGCGGCGAAGGTTACCGGAAGCTCAGCGGGCCCTGCCCCTTCTCTTAGTCGACAGTAAACAATTAAAATAACATTGCTTATACTTATTTTAATGGCCATCCCCCATGCCAAGGCTGCTATCGTTGAGGTGGGAATAGGGGTTCAAACAACGGCAGTTATCGGCCTTTACGTTTGCGGGGCTTGGAAGGGGTTGAGCGGTCTTTCTTAGCGTCGATCGCCGCCGCGGCGCGGCGTTGCTTACGTGATAGGTGCTGATCCGTGTCACCGTGATCGCCGGCGCGCTGGGCGGTGTCGAGATCGGCGCGCTGCTGGTCTGTGCCCGCGGGTTCCGCGGGCATGGCGTGCTGGGCCTGCATGTCGTGGTAGACGTTGCGCAGCTGGATGTTGGCGGTGAGCTTGGCGCGGAAGATCAGGTCGGTGACGCGGTCACGTACGATCCTCTGCATCTGGAGGAACAGGTTCGAGCCCTCTCGCTTGTACTCGATGCGCGGGTCCTTCTCGGCGTAACCCCGCAGGCCGACGGAGTCCTTGAGCTGGTCCATCGCGTAGAGGTGATCCTTCCACGCGGCGTCGAGGATCTGAAGCAACACGAACCGCTCGAGCTGGGTGAGCTCTGCCCGCAGCATGGCCCGGCCTTTCTTGAGTAGCAGTTCCTTGCGCCCGGCCTCGTCGAGGCCTTCGAGGTCCTCGGGGGTGACCGGCTGGCTGAACCGCTCCTGCGCCCACTGGGCGAGCTTCTCGTTGGTCGGGTGCTTGCCCACCTCGCCGGTCACGAGGGTATCGAGCTTCCCGTTGCGCAGCCACTGGCGTGAGGCGTCCATGAGTTTTTCGTGCAGGTCGCGCATGGGGATCTTGACCACGTCGTCGGCGGTCCAGCCCATCTCGTACCGCTGATCGGCCCAGGCGGCCAGCTGCTGGGCGGCCCATTCGCCGTCTTGTTGGGCGGCCTGGTAGACCATCTCGATCATGAACTCGACCGGATAGGTGACCTCCCGCTCGCGGTAGGCGTCACGGGCTTGATCTAAGATCTCGTCGACCACGCGCTCGTTGTCGAGCTCCGCCAAGGCGGCGGGGTCGAGCTCGATGTCGAATTTAAGCTTCGCCCACTCAGCCAGGTCCTTCTGGACGTGGTGTTCGTCGAGGAACTTGGCCACACCGGTGAGGTCCTTCTTATCGATCTGCTCGTTGGCGGCTTCGATGAGCTTGGCGGCGACCTGGTCGATGTTCATCTGCCGCAGCTGGTTCTGCTTTAGGTCGACCTTGAACCGGCTCATGGCCCAGTGGCTCAAACCGCGCAGGTCCCACTCTTCCGGGGGCAGGTCGTGGGACATGTACTCGCCGAGGGTGACGTCGACGATGAGTTTCGTTTCAGCGCGGGCCTCGTGGCGGATCTGCCGTTGGAGGTCGGACAGGTCGTCGGTGTGCAGCTTGTCGGGCTCGATGCTGATATCGAGGGTCTGGCGGGACCACTCGGCGATCTGCATCGGCAGGTACTCGTCATTGAGGAAATGAGCCACCGCGTTCTCGACCGAGTCGGTGATATAGTCAAAGATCAGCTGCTCGATATTGCGCCCCTCGAGCACCTCCTGGCGGATGCCGTAGAACGTGTTGCGCTGGTACTCCATGACCTCGTCGTACTCGAGCAGGTTCTTGCGGATCTCGTAGTTGCGCTCCTCGACCTTGCGCTGGGCCCGCTCGACGCTCTTGGTGATCCACCGGTGCTCGATGGCGTCGCCCTCTTTCATGCCCAGCTTCGAGAGGGCGGTCATCGTCGCCTTGCCGGCGAACATCTTCATCAGGTCGTCTTCGAGGGAGATAAAGAACCGCGATGAGCCCTTATCGCCCTGACGCCCGGCCCGGCCACGCAGCTGGTTGTCAATCCGCCGCGATTCGTGCCGCTCGGTGCCGACGATGTGCAGCCCCCCCATCTCCTGGATGTGGGTGAAGATCGTTAGCCGGTGCAGCAGGAACTGCGGGATCTCATCAAGGGCGGCGAGGCAGTCGTCGTCGGTCATCTTGGCTAGCTTTTTGTCCTCGATGAGCGTCTCGTTGGCCACCCAGTGGCGCAGGAGCTTGGCGCGGATATCGCTATCGCCTAGCGACTCGACATCCTTGGGTTTTCTGCCCAGGTCAACACAGGCGAGGTGGCGGTAGGCGAGGTTGATGAGCTCCTCGTCGGCCATCTCTGCCTTAGCCTGCTTGGGTAATAGGTTCTGTTTCTGCCAGTGCAGGACGAGGGCGGCGCGATCGATCGTGGTGAGCTTGATGTCGGTGCCTCGCCCGGCCATGTTGGTGGCGATCATGACCGCGCCCAGTTCCCCGGCGTGGGCGACGATGTGGGCTTCTCGCTCGTGCTGCTTGGCGTTGAGCACCTCGTGGGGGATGGTGGTCCTCTTGGCGAGCACGCGCGCTAGCTGCTCGGAGTGCTCCACACTGGTCGTGCCCACGAGCACGGGCCGGCCGATGCGGTGGACCCGCTGGATCTCCTCGACGATCGAGTCCCACTTATCTTTGCCGGCTAAAAAGATCAGGTCGTCGTGGTCGTTGCGGATGACCGGGACGTTGGTCGGGATGCACACCACGTCCATGTTGTAGATCTCATCGAACTCGGTCGCCTCGGTGACGGCGGTGCCGGTCATGCCCGCTAGCCTCTTGTAGAGCTTGAAGAAGTTCTGGATCGTGACGGTAGCCAGCGTCTGGGTCTCTTGCTTGATCTTGACGTTCTCTTTGGCCTCGACCGCTTGGTGGAGGCCGTCGGACCACTGCCTACCGATCATCAACCGCCCGGTGAATTCATCAACGATGACCACCTCGCCCTTCTGGACGACGTAATCCTTGTCACGCTGGTACACCGCGTGGGCGCGCAGGGCGTTTTCGAGCAGGTGCGGGAAGTCCATGTTGTTGCCGACGTAGAACGAGCCGATGTTGGCTTCTTTCTGCGCCCGGGCGATCCCCTCGTGGGTGAGGTGCGAGGCTTTCTTTTCGCGCTCGATCTCGTAGTACTGGGTGTGCTGGTCGCGGGCTTCTTCGAGCGAAGGCAGCTTGTCCTGGAGCTGCTTCATCTCCGCCTTCATCGCGGGGACCTTGGACTTGTCACGCGCGTTGCGGATGTCGCCCTCGAGGCCTTTGATGCGCATCTGGGCCTGCTCGACGTGGGCGTTGGCCGCGTCCCATTGGCGTTGCTTTTGCATCAGGTGGCGGGCGATCTTGTCGGCCAGGTCGTATCGCGGGGCGTCGTCGTGGGCCGGGCCGGAGATGATCAAGGGCGTGCGGGCCTCATCGATGAGGATCGAGTCGACCTCGTCGATGATGCAGAAGTCGCGGCGTTTCTGGACCTGCTCAGCGGTGGTGAGCTTCATGTTGTCGCGCAGGTAGTCGAAGCCCAGCTCGCTGTTGGTACCGTAGAGCACGTCGCAATCGTACATCTGCTGCTTGATCTGCGGCGGCTGCATGTGGTAGGGGTGGATCGCCCCGACGGTTAATCCAAGGTGGTAGTAGAACGGGAAGACCCAGTCGCGGTCGCGTTGGACGAGGTAATCATTGACGGTCACAACATGACACCGCAGGTTCTCGATACAGGCGACGTAGCAGGCCAGAGGGGCGACGATCGTTTTGCCCTCACCGGTCTTCATCTCCGCGATCTTGCCCTCGCTAAGGACCATGCCGCCGATGAGCTGGACGTCGAACGGGCGGGCGCGGAACGGGGGTTTGCTCTTGGGGTGGAGTTCTCGGACCGCTTCGTAGATCTCATTGGGGATCTCGACCTGCTGCCAGCCCGGGACCGGCTCGTTGCAGCCGGGTTCTTGGACCGGTTCGAGCGCGGCGGCTTTCTCCGCGATCTGCTGATAGGTGCTTTGTAGGGCCGCGGGGAGCTGGGCCGGGTCGAACCCGTGTTCGGGGTTAAAGATGTTGCGGATCCCGACGGCTCGGTCCATCGCCTCACGCGCGGTGGCGAGGATCTGGGGCATCAGGGTCGAGACGCGTTGCCCGTCGGCGACCTGCTGGCGGAACTCGGCGGTCTTGGCGCGCAATTGGGCGTCATCGAGTTGGCGTATCTGTGGCTCGAGCTCGCTGATCTGCTGGGCACGGCGGGTATAGGTTTTGATCAACCGCTCGTTACGCGAGCCGAAGACCTTGCGGAGAGATTTACTAACAAGTGCGACAACCATTTCCGTCCTATCGTGTTATCGATCGTCTGTACGTTTGAGGGACGGGGTCCATCCGATAACGAATCACTCCCGTGCCGCCACTGGTTTATCGACCGCCGATGGTAAACTGTCCATCCCTAACGGGTCGACTTGAGAAATCTATATCATAGCCGATTCAGGAGCTGACCGGACAGAGACAAACCGGTCGAAGTAGGGCTTGCCTGGATTTCTGACAACCTATTATGGTAGCTGATCTAGCGTACTGATCGCCTGATAGATTTGTGAAACAGGTAGGGGTAACACCCTAACTCGATTTTGCCTACATTTTCAGTGATTTGGGGGAGTGATCTGAAACCCTTGACCTTGATCTGGAAGAGATGAAAATTTGAGATTGTTTTGATCTTCACCCCGTCCTTCTGATCTTCACCTCCTCTTGGCTCCAGGGAGGGATGCAAGACGTAGTGAAAATCACAAAGGGAGGTCCACACAGCGCCCGCGGGTCAAGGGATAGGGAACGACTCGACTGAATCTTTTTCCCTCACAGCATCGTCGAGTTATGATGAGGACCCACGGACAGAGGGGCTCATCGTGCAGGGATCGCGTAAGAGGAGAGTTTTCAGGTTACGTCTATGGATCAAAACAAGGATGACATGTTACGCAGCGTCAGGCGGCTCTGGGCGTGCCGGATCTACGGGATGGCGCTCTTTCACCTGTGTATAACCCTAACAGGTTGCGGGCCGATGACGTTCGTGGTTGGGGTTGCACCCGGTGATCAGCGGCTGGCCACCACGGTGATCGAGTCGGACGGGGGCTGGTTTAACGACCGGATCGCGATCGTCGACGTGTCGGGGATGATCTACAACGCCGATAAGCCGGGGCTGATCCAGCAAGGCGAGAACCCGGTGAGCCTTCTTCACGAGCAGCTGGAGCTGGCCCGGCATGATCAGAAGGTCAAGGCGGTGATCCTTCGGCTCAATACCCCCGGGGGGACGGTGACCGCTAGTGACGCGATGTACCGGATGATCAAGCGATTCAGAGCCGAAACCGGCAAACCGGTTTTGGCGATGATGATGGACGTCACGGCCAGCGGGGGATATTACGTCGCGTGCGCGGCGGATCAGATCATGGCCTACCCGACTACGGTCACCGGCAGCATCGGGGTGATCGTGCAAACGATCAGCTTCAAACCGGCCATGACCCGACTGGGTATCGAGGCCGAGGCGATCACCAGTGGCCCCAACAAGGACGCCGGTTCACCCTTAAGCACACTCACGGAAGAGCATCGCAACGTGCTCGAAGAGATGGTGGACGATTTTTACAGCAGGTTCTTGGGCGTGGTCCGTGAATCGCGCCCGAGGATCAAGAAAGAGGATTTCACGATGGTGACGGACGGTCGGGTCGTCACCGGCCGACATGCGGGCAAGCTAGGGCTGGTTGATCGTGTAGGCGATATCCAAGAAGCCTATGCCTGGGCCAGGCAGCTGGCGGGGGTCCAAAAGGCGGATCTTGTAGCCTACCATCGCCCGATTGAATATGTGGGCTCGCCGTACGCAGCGACCCCAGTAGGAGGAGCCATGTCGGGTTCGGGCGTCGCCGGTCGAGGGACTCAAATCAACCTGGCGCAGTTTAATTTTCCAGCTTGTCAGGGCGGATCGTCGACGATGTTTTACTACCTATGGCCATTGCCTTAACCCGAGGCGGAGAGGTTGTGGTCTGTACCTTGGGGGCTTGTGCGATGGATATGCTTGAGCTTGAATGCCCCAACTGCAAGGAGTTGCTTGAATTGGACATCGGCTTCGCGGGGGGGGTGTGCCGGTGCTCTAACTGTAGCGTGCTGATGACCGTGCCGGAAAACCCGGCATCGGAGCGGGCCGAGAAGCTCATCCGCCCCGAACGGCCCGAGGGCACTTCCGGAGAGTATGGGGACCAGGAGGCACTCGACCCGGCCGAAGCCCTGGCGGACGCCTCCGCCGTTGACACGGGCACTTATACCACCGCGTCGGGCAAGAGCTACCAGATCGATGCGGATACGTATATCCCTACCGCTCGGAAGATCAAGCGGCCTGCGGTCCGTGCGACGGTGGTGCTGGTGTTTGTGCTGGTGATGGCCGCGATCGTGAGCGTGTGCGCCTCGGCGCTGATGATCCTGCTCCACGGAGCCCCCGAGGCCTCTTGGCAGCCGGGCTCGGAGAAGATCCTCGCCGACTATGACCCGTCCATGAACCCGTTCGAGATCGAGATGCCCAACATCGTCGGCCTGCCGATCGGGAAAAAATCAGTCGTTGTGGTCGATACGTCCTCAGATGGCCGTGTCTGGTTAGGCGTGGTCAAGGACATGATCCAGGACGGCACCGACCACCAGCTGACGGGGATGGAGTTTCAGCTGGTGATCAGCAGCGAGGGCAGCGCGTCGGTGTTCCCCCCCCAGCCACAGCCCATGATCGAGATCGACCGCGCAGGGCTTAGAGATTTCTTGGCCGGGTTTATCGCGATGGGACAGCCGGACCTGCCTAAGGCGATCGATGTCGCGATGACCAGCAACCCGACGCAGGTGATCCTCATCACCGGCCGGCAGCTCGACCGCGGTGCGATCGAATCGATCACCAAGGTCCTTGAATTGACGCCAGGGACCCAGTTCGACATGCTGCTGATCGATGCCAACGTGACCCCGGCTGTGCAAGATCTCGTGCGACGGTATAACGGCCGGTGCGAGAAAGTAAGTGCCCAAATGCTGCGGCAGTGGCTCAACGAAATATTATGACCGTCCGCGTCGGATTTGAGACGGGTCCGATGGTCCTGATCAGACGGCGGGTTTTTCGAGAGGGTTTGGATCAGCTCCGCTGGGTCTGCCCCGTCCCGCGGGCCATCGACCAGCAAGCCTCAAGCATCTCGGGGATCCCAGCACCGGTCACGGCGCTGCACGCGACAGGGCGGAGATCTAACCCCTGTTGCAGCCTATCGAGTAGCGCTTTTGCAGCTTCCTGATGAGGCAACAGATCGATCTTATTAAGCAGGATTATTCTGGGTTTGTTGACTAATTCCTTGGAATAGCTGGCCAGTTCTTCATGGATCGTGTGATAATCCCGCAGGAGCTGTTGTTCGTGATCGGCCGGTTCCTGATTGGTCCACAAAGGGTCAACCCCGATGACATGGACCAGACACCGGGTCCGCTCGATGTGCCGCAAAAACCGGTTGCCCAGGCCATGACCCTGACTGGCGCCCTCGATCAGGCCGGGGATGTCAGCGATGACGAGGCGCCGGTACCCGCTAAGCTCGGCGATCCCGAGATTTGGCTGGAGCGTGGTAAAGGGGTAGTCAGCAATCTTGGGCCGGGCTTGGCTAACGCGTGACAGCAGCGTGGACTTCCCGGCATTTGGTTTCCCAATCAAGCCGATGTCGGCAATGAGTTTGAGTTCGAGTTGAAGGGTGCGCTCTTGGGCCGGTTCGCCCGGGGTGTACTGACGGGGCGCCTGGTTCGTGGCGCTCTTGAAGTGCTCGTTGCCGTATCCCCCCCGGCCACCTCGGGCGACGATAATGCGTTGGCCGGCGGCTTCCAGGTCGCTGATCCGGTCACCAGATTCGGCGTCGTAGACAAGCGTGCCAGGGGGGACTTGGATCTCTAGGTCAGAACCGCTGGCACCGAAACATTGTCTCGATCCACCGGGGCGACCGTCCTGGGCGTGCCAGTGGTGACGACCCGAGAAATCCAACAAAGTATCGACCCCGGGCGTGGCGACCAAGTAGACACTACCGCCGTCGCCGCCGTCACCGCCGTCGGGGCCCCCTTTGGGCACGTACTTTTCGCGACGGAAGCTCACGTGGCCATCGCCGCCCTTACCGCTTCGGACAATAATGGTCGCTTGGTCGACCAGCATGGGGGATCAATCCGTATCCGCTGGCATGGCTGCCTATCGCGAACAAAAAATCTGGCGTGACTCGTGTACGCGGCGAGGAATTTCTCGACGGCTAAAGTGCATCACCGATGCGGTATTATGCTACGCGATGCGTAGACCGTCGACAGACACCCGACACACCCCACATCATAGGAATAATGGGTAAAATGACGGTAAAAAATGAGATCGCGTGCGCCCCACCTACAGACATTACCCCTCTTTCCCATCCAGAGGATTTCTTATCTCTCCTATGCAGGGGCTGATCGGACGTGCACGCGTCGACCTTGGAATTCGATCACCCCATCAGCCAGAGCATAAAGGGTATTGTCCTTGCCGATGCCGACTTGATAGCCGGGCTTGAACGGTGTGCCGCACTGGCGGATGATAATGTTCCCCGCCCGCGCCGCCTGACCCCCGTAAAGCTTAATACCGCGGTATTGGGCGTTCGAATCGCGGCCATTCTTCGTGCTGCCTTGTCCCTTTTTATGAGCCATGTTCTACCTCGTCGGCTAAGCCAGAGATTCCGTTGATTATCCGTTCAAAATCCACTCGAGCCGTTTATTTTCCCGTTTATCCGGTAGAATGCAAACGGATATCTGTCCGTCAAGACCGACTGGACGCCAAACTTTGGTCAGAAGCACAGAAATGGACTGGTGATGATCTGCCTTGGGGTCAATATCGATCACGTTGCGACGGTTCGTCAGGCGCGGCGGTCCTATGAGCCCGACCCGGTCTGGGCCGCGGTGGAGGCCCAGCTTGGCGGCGCCGACGGGATCACCGTCCACCTGCGCGAGGATCGCCGCCACATCCAGGACCACGACGTTGAGCGGATCGGTCAAGCCTGCCAGGTTCGGCTGAATCTCGAGATGGCCGCCACCGAGGCGATGATTGAGATCGCCACCCGGCTCAAGCCGCATCAGGCGATGCTCGTGCCTGAAGGCCGACGAGAGATCACCACCGAAGGCGGCCTTGACGTCGCTGGCCAGCTGCCTCCGCTTAAAGATGCCGTCGCCACGCTAACGGCAGCCGGCATGATCACTAGCGCTTTTATCGATGCGGATCTTTCTCAGGTCGATGCCGCGGCCGAGGCGGGCTTCCGGGTTTGCGAGGTCCACACCGGCCCCTACGCTCACGCGTTTTACACAGCTGGAGGCGATCTGCGAAACCCGGGATTAAAGGCGGAGCTGGCGAAGATCCTTGCAGCGGGTCGCCGGATTGTCGACGCGGGGATGAACTTTAACGCGGGCCACGCCCTTAATTACGCGAATGTTCTCCCGATCACGCAGCTGCCCGATGTTTCGGAGCTGCACATCGGCCACGCGATTGTCAGCCGGGCGATTTTTACCGGGCTACGGACCGCGGTGGCCCAGATGAAGAACCTGCTCCGCGGACACGCTAACGTCACGGGGTAAAAACAGGTGCAAGAAGCGAATGAGCTCGATATGGCATGTCACGGGCGGCTCGTTAGCCGGGGTCCTGTGCGGCCGCCTCTGATAGGGATGGTCCAGCTGCCAGTAACACACGGCTTCTCATACACGTTCTAAATCGCAGGAGGCACGATGATAAGACACTCTCACATGATCGCTATGGCCCTCCTGGCGGGATGGTTCCTGGCCGGCGCATCGGCTGCCGGTCCACCGGGTGGGACGGATCAAAATCCTTCGCCTCAAGACCGGTCAAACAAGCCCGCTCGGACTACGCCCAATACACCCAACAAGCCGGTGATCCGGCCCGCAGATCGGGTCTTGTTTGTAGGTGACGACATGACCCAACAGATGTTTTATACCCGCGCGGTGGCCACGGCGATGATGGCGATGATGCCCGAGGCCCGACTGCGTTTTTACAACGGCGGCCGTGACGGGGCGACCGCGGGGTCGGCGCTTCACGAGGACATCGACGACCTGCTGCATCTCACGCAACCGACGGTGGTTTTTCTTTGCTTCGGGCTCAACGATGGCCGTGCCCAGCCCACCGACCAACCGGTGATCGAGTTATTCAAAAACGAACTGCAGCAGCTGATCCGTAAAGTCGAGTCATTTGGATCCGTGCGGCAGGTCGTGGTCGTCGGCCCGCCGGCGGTCCAGAGCGGCTCGAACCCGCGGCTCGATGCGATGGGATACGCCCAGATCCTCGAGCAGGTCTCCGCTGCCGCCGCGGAACTGGCCGCGTCTTCTGACCGACGCTTGTACATCGACTTGTACCGGCACACGAAGATGATGTACGACGCGGCCAATCAGGCGGGGATCAATACCATGACCCAGGGCGGATGGTTGCCGTCTGAACAGGCGCATGTCGTCATCGCTAGCGTGATCCTCCGCGGCATCGGGGTAACCGCCGCGGAGCTCGACCCTTTGGGGTGGTCGCCGCTTCGACCGGTGGACATGCGGCAGATCCGCCAGGTGCTGGCGATCCCCCTGCGTACCCCCGAGTTGATGGCGGCTCAGCTTAGCCGTGATCTGTATGAGGGCCTGCGCCGCTGCGATGAGCGGTTTTTCCGCTTGTGGCGGCTGACGAGGCGGAGTCGGTCTCACGACATGACCGCCCCTCAGCACGCAGCGCTTGAAGAGGCGTGGGCGCAGGCTCAGCAAATCGCCAGCTACTACGCTTCCCAGGTCCGCTCGAAACGTTCTCAAGAATCGGCTTCTCCATGAACGGGGCATTCGCCATGAACCCTATCGGTATCCTCTTCGTTTTGATCGGGTTGTTCTCCTTGGCCGGGAGCTTGTTTAACTGGGAATGGTTCATGAATCACTACAAGGCCCGCTTTTTCACGAAGCTCGCGGGCAGGGCCGGGGCGCGGATCATCTACGCGTGTTTAGGGGTTGCCTTGATCGTGTTGGGATCGCTCATCACCACAGGCGCGATCGATACGTCCCGCCTACCCGAAGAGCAACAGATCATCGAAAGCGAGTTAGACCTCCCTGGATCCCAGGCCCAGCCTAGTGAGTCGCGTCCCCTAAGGCCGCTGCCGACGATTCCTTAACGCTGGGCAAGCGGTCTAATCCCATACCATCCATACAACGACAGTGGTCAAGAGCGATGCCTCTGCTGCCACCATGCCTGGATCGCGTCAAACCTACTTGGAAGGTTGCGGGCATTCAAGCCGTTCTTAATCCCCTGTTTGTCCTGGGTCGTGAGGGTCCAACTCAGAGACGCCTCATGGTGCAGACCAAACCGTTCGATATGGAAGAAATCGCGGCCGTCGCTATTCAGCTCGCTATGAACGTATTCAATCAGCTCGTCATTGCGATACGAATTCACTCCCCACCGCGCGTTGAGCAATCCGGTCACCGGTCCGGTTAGCCCGGCTAAACTGCGATGAATCAGCCCAGGGCCGGTGTGTCCGTTGACCCCCTGGCCGATATCGCTCAGCTTCTCGTCGCGGTCCCAAGCGTCGATCTCGATTAACAAGATCCCATTAACCCGAGCCATCAACAAATCCCGTTTCTCACTCCGCAGCAGGTGCGACAACCACAGCGCCGCGAGGTTGACCCCAAAGTTGTCGTAATACCCCGCGTCGACGACCCGTCGCGGGGGATAGGTGGGCAGGTAACACGCGGGAGAAATATAGGGAAAACTCGAGCTCATCCTCGCGGCGGTTACCAGAGGCAGCGACAGGCTACGCCCCGGGAACAACCGCCGAAGCTCCACCGCTGATACCGAACAATGGTCGCACCGCGCCAACCGAGGGGCGAAATTAAACTTCACGCCGGACAGGTCCAGATTGCTGATCAGCAGCCGACGCCCGTCTTCGACCATCATCGGCGAAAAGACCAGCGATGGCCGCCACCGGGCTTCTTCCCCGTCGTACATATCGCTTAACGACTGGGACAGAACGTCGTCGAGGTTCTCGTTCCAGGCCTCTTCCAAAGCCGTGCCGCGGTGGCGAGGGATCGGCCAGGGCCAGGTCATGCACTTGAGAAGATCGTTGGAAACCAACCGGTGCGAGACCGGCCCGAGGCTGTCCTCGCAGATCTTGTCGAACATCTGATCGCCGGTCAGCGGGACCACTCGGCCCGTTTCCTTGCACCGGTAGCCGTGGCGGGCCTGGTCGAGCTGACCGTTCGGCGGCTGGAGGCTAGCCACGTGGTACGCGGCCCCCACCATCCCCCCCGAGGCGCCGCAAACCAAGCGCGTGCGATACGTCAGAGACGGCACCACCTGTTCGAGGTGGTTCAACACAGCCACGGTCCACGCCGCGGCACGCAGCCCCCCCCCGCTGGTGCACACAATCACCATGGGGCTTGGGTCGTTGTGATCCGGAAGGACCTGTTTATAAGTCAGCAGCGGCTTGTCGCCAGGATCTCGCTCGGCTTTACGATGAAGAGCGACTAGGGGTTTGCTACAGGTCACGCTTGCGTCGGCCCGGTGTTGGGATCCGGACCAAAAATGGAGATGAGATCCCGAGGTCGTTGCGGCCTGCAGCGCTGGGGTCCGCTTCGATTTAAGAGCCTTGAAATACTCACGAAAACCGTCGTCGATATAAAGATCCGAAAAATGGCTGAATCGGTATTTGTACTGAGGCAGCCCCCCCAGCAACATCAGCACCATCAGAATCGCGATCATCAAGCCGGCCCCGAACGGCGGCGGTGCAAAGACGACCGCTCCGTACCCTGCGATGATCAACCCCGCCGTCGTACAGATCAGCACCGCCGGGCTCGAGTATGGGCGTTTGGGGCCGGCCCAACGGATGAAGATAAAGATCACCGCTTCCGCCGCGCACACCATCGCCGCGATCATATGGTGGCTAGGGTACCGGTATCGCTCACGGAACGGCTGAGATAGCACCTCCTCAGCCAGATCCCCCGCCCCTTGGGCGATGGGCCGGATCGTGGCCTCTCCGATGAATTTAAAGACGACCCCCCCGATGAGCGTCACCCCACACCCCAAGAGATAACCGATCGGCAGCGGCCACCGCGGCGCTTCGTGACGGACCGTCTGCCCTAAGAACCCCACCACGAAAAATGCGACGACGATCGCCTGGAACAACGCGTAGTACCACAGGAACACATGGCCCAGACGTTGGAGGCGGATCCACCCCAAGTCGATCGGCCCGAATGACCGGGTCCAATGTGTCAGCTGCCCGGCGGCGGCCACATCGTTCTTCGTACCCGTCAGGATCGCCACGGCACAGATATGGCTAATCAATAAGCTTAGCGCCAGCCCCGCCCAGAACTGATGCCAGCGCCGGTCATGCCAAAACAGATGAGGGACCCCCAAGCTGCGACCCAGACGACCCGACACAATCAGCAACACACCCACCAACACGATCGGCGGGACCACGCTGGCGAGGAACTCACCGATCAACCCCTCGTTCACCAGCAACCCCATCCGACTCACCCAAACAGGTGGGTCACTCAACCATGAACCAGCCATGTCACACACCCCTGTCACGACTCCAAGACTGTCCAGCCGCCTACGCGTCCCGTGCCAACGCCCCTACGCCCCGCCGTGGTGGAGACGTATCAGACGCATCACGAGTGGGCCATCTGCTCATCTACCCCACCTCCCGTATCACCCGTGGGATGAATCGCCGCACGCCGCAGGCCGACGCGGTAATGATTCAGGGCATGCGGCAGCGGGTTATCGTCCAAGGCACACGGCGCCACGAGCGAGAAACGGTTCGTTGCGAACAGCACCGCCATCACCGCCTTGCCGATCCACAAGGCGAGGTGGCTGCCCGCGCACCGTTGGCCACCGCGGCCAAAATGATTGAACGGGGAATCGCCATCACATCCCAGCCAAAACGTAGGGTTGAAAGCGTCACCGCCGCGGTCACAGTGATTAAACGTGTTGAAGATAAAAACCCGCGTGCTGGCGGGGATCACATGCCCGCCCAAGACGTCGGCGCACAGCGATTGTCGGGTGATCACGGGCACGCTGGGCCACAACCGCATCGCCTCTTGAAAGCATCCGCCCAGGTACCGCATCGCGTCGATCGAACCCGCGGACCGCGTCCCGTGCTGGGTGATCTCGTCGCGCACCCTCTGCTGGACTTCCCGCCGCGCGGCGATCAACGCCACCGCCCGGGCAACGTTCTCCGCGAGGGTGTCTTTCATCGCGAACAACCAGTGCGTGACCTGACTAGCCACCCGCGTCTGTTCATCGTGGCTCACCGCGTGGAACATCCCCAGAAGGCTGCCCGGTTGGGCCCCCGGTTGAGCCGCATCGATGTAAGACTTCAGCTGGGTCGTGAACTGATCGTAGGCCCGTGTGCGGCGAAGCGCGAACAGGCGATTGGCTTGTCGCATCAACCGTTCGAGTCGCCTCGCGATATCGTGGTCCTCCGCCGCCTGCGGCCCCAACACGATCTGGAGGGTCATGCGTTCAAACACCCGCTCGAACCACAGCCAGTTGACCGTTGACCCCGCCGCGGTGAGCTGGGCTTCGATCTCACCTTTGATCACCTTCAGGAACGCATCCGCGTAGGGGTGAACCGGCTGATCGGCGCCGAGCACCGCTTCGTTGAACCGGCGGCGGTGCTCCCATTCCCGGCCGCGTGAAATCGCCACCGCCCCGGGCTGGAAGTAGGACATCCCACGGTGTTTACCTCGAGGATCCGCGTAAACATGAGGGGATCGCTCCAACACCCGCTCAATCCCCTCCCGGTCCAACACGAGCAACGCACGGTGACGCGGTAAAAACAAATAGGCGCTGTGATACTTATGACGAAGCCGCTTGAAGAACTTGAACGCACGGCGATCTATGTCGAGTCGGTCAAATACCCCGACCCAGAACCGGTTGCGGCGAAACACCCCACGCAGGTAATAGGGCAGGACCTGAACCAGCAGGTACCGCAGGTACTCGAAGACGCTGATCGTGGGGATCGCTCGTGTCATGATCTCTAGACCCGGCCGATGGTTGTTGTGTCTTATCTATCCAGCATTTCCCGCTTGGTTCCACGGGAAAAACGCGCTCTTTTTGCCTTTAAGAAACGGTTTAAGTTCGGGGAAGTGATCGATCAACACGGTCGACATCGTCCGGTCGTCGATCCACCGCAAGCCAAACTCGGTGTACACCCGGGGCGTGTAGTCGGTGGTAAAGAACCGGTCGCTCTTAAGCCGGCGCGACGCCATCAGGATGAAGATGCGGAACGCGGTATCGCTAAAGCCGAAGCCGTCCGGCAGCGGCTCGGCGAGCATCCCGACCATCAGGTCGACCTTCTCGATATCTCCCTCGTACAACTCTTCAAGCTCGCGGGCCCAGCGGGGGTTGTCCGTCAGCTCGTTGAAGGTCTTGGCCGGCTTCATCCGCAACCCCCGGCGGAAATCGTTGTACCGACGCACCCCCCGCTCCCGATCGCGCATGATGTCGACCGCCGCTAGGTCGAGGACCTGCCCGTTGGTGCGCACGAAATGCTGAAGGGTCCGGGGAAAGTTGTGGAGCGTGATCGCCCCGGGGTGGAGCACCCCGAACGTGTACCACCAGTCCACCAGGCTATGGGCGTTCATGACCGACCGGGTGTGGACCCCCTGGACCTGTGTAAATTCATATCCATGCAGGACAGATCCGTCCTTCGCGGAATGGACCTCAACCTCATCGGGGATCAGCGGGTGCAAGCGGTAGACCGCCACGAACTCCTCGGTGAGGTAATACGGAGCGGTGTGGTGCTCGGTCGCGGTGCCCGGGATCCCGAAAAACGCTTCGGACCGCCCGGTCTTGCCATCGATCGCTTTCTTACCCGGCGGGTCGCCGAACAGCCCTCGCCAGTTCGCGTTCAGCCCGGTATCAATCTCCGGGGTATTGAGGATCGACGGGGTCCACTCGACCGTGTGGATCTTCGCAATCAGCGCCGCATTGATCAGCCTCGCTTTTTGGAATAACCATTCATCATCCTCTTTCCGCGAGGGGAATTCTTCGCGCAGGTGCTCACAGATCTTGTTGTGCTCGAGTGTAAATAAGGCGTGGAGCATCGACAGACCGACCCACCAGTTGTCGTGGAAGCCGGTCCGGTCGATCCCGCCTTTGAGTTGGGGTTCCTCGTCCTCGGGGATCACAGGCAGCAGCCGGTCTTCGCCGATGATCAACCCGCCCCCGACGCCGGTACGCAGCTTCATCTGTCGTTCACGGTTGCTGCCGTAGATCTGAGACGCGTCCCACCAATGTGACTCGGTATTGATAAACGTCGGCGAACCCTGCGACCCCTCGGGTCGGGTGGGGTCCAGGGGGGTTTTAGGGATCACCATCGGGTCCATCCGCGGTTGGTCGGGCAGCTGATCGGCCGGCCATTGATCGTCCTCGCGCAGCGGGATCTTGAAGCTGGGGTGCTGATCCCAGGGCTTGGCGTTGAACGGCGCGTCGGACACCTTCATGTGGTTGAACCACCCATGGTTCTGGAACTGGATCCACGACGCGGCCAGCAAGTTCAGCCACGGGGCGGGGATGAACTCGTCGCGGGTCATCAACTTCCGGCTGATCTCGCGCGGGCTGGGCTGAAGGATCTCAGGCTCGCCCTGGGGCCAGGCACTATCAAGGTCAAAATTGCGACCGAATCTGCAACCGACTCGGCCCATGCCGGAGTCAGTGGGGTCTGTCGAGGTCCCGTCCGGGCTGCGGCTCGTTGAGTCGTCCCAGGGCTTAGCCGGCTGCTCGTTGGAGGACAGTTGAGTGTTGTCGTGCAGGTTGTATTCACGCAGGTCTTCACGCAAGACGTAAAGGTTCGCCAAGCTAAGCCACTTGCCGATCCCCGGCACTTTAGCGAGACGGTGCCACGGTACGACGTAGTTAATCGGTGTGAATACGACCGCGGCTAACCTCGACACAATTGATCGCTTCCACGGCCGCCGCCCCATCTGGTTCGCCTCACACACCGCCCGGTTCAGGAACACCAGGAGCACGACCCCCAAAGTTAAATCTTTGGTCAGCAGCGGCCAGAGCCTGCCCCCCGCGCTGCTGCACGCCATCAGTAGCAGCCACACCCCCGCGGCCCAGAACCGGATCAGTACCGCCAACCACGAGAACGGCTGGTACCGGATCGGGTCCACCGCGACCACCGCGTACACCGCGCACAGACCGATCAGCAGCATCCCGGCGTTCTGGAGCCACGCCGTTTGCTCCAACGGCGCGATCCCCAAAGCGGTCGACAGCGCTGTCGGCAGCAGCAGAGCCGGGATCGCGAAGAACAGGTTGGCCGCGATCCCCAGCCACACGACCTGGCTGAATCGCTTGGCTGCTTTGTTAGCTTGACTCACGATATATCTCCATCAATGCTTCGAGACTCGGCTGCGAAACCTAAAAGGTTTTCATATACATCAGCAGAGCTTTTTTCTGTTTGTCAGAAAGATCGGTGCCGTATTCATGCCCAGCGTTGCCGTTGCCGCGTTCCTCGGTGCGGTACTCGAAGAACCGCCGGTCGTTTTCTTTCGGCTGGTCCCACACGAACCCGCCTCGCTCCCATTCGTAACGATCGTTGCCCCGGTAAAACAGTGTGGGTCTATCTTCAGCGGGTAATAGCAAGTGCCACAGCGTGGGCACCGACCCGTTGTGGAGGTACGGTGCACGCAGCCATACCCCGTCGAGCGGCATATTGGCGTAACCGTTGGTCTTCTTAAAACGTTCGAATTCCCACGGGTACCCGGTGCCCAAGGTGTTCATGTGGTTAGCCAGCTGCGGCGTGAAAGAGTTCAACCGGTTCGGGTCGGTGGCGATCTGGTCGATCGGCACGACCTGCCCGACGGTCGAGCCGGGGTAATCTTTTTCAAACGCATGGCAGCTGGCGCAGTGGTTGTGGTAAACCCGCCTGCCCAGTTCGAGGGTTCCTGCGGGCATCTTGGCGAATTCAGCTTTGAGACGATCCGCCGGGTAGGGTGGAGGGGGCAACTCCCAGATCCAGTCCTCGATCCGCTTTAACCGCGGACGGTCGAGTGATTGCGGGGTAACCCCCGCGCCGATCGACGCGCTGATGTTGCGTTCAAAAACACTATTGTTGTTGCCGTCCCAGTGGAGGCTCATCCCCTCGCGTGGCTTCTGGTTCCAGATCGACGGGAAGTCCGCTGAGCCAACCGCTTGTCCGTGTTCGAGGTCGAAAAACAGCGCCTTGTAGGGCCCGAACGTGTCGACCCGCCCCGGGCCGGCGTGTGGCTGATGGTTCCAGTAGCTAAACGCCTGCTTCTGCTCTCTAGCCACGTCACGGAAAGCGGCGATTGCCCGGCGGTATAGCCACCGGTCGATCGGGCCCAGGCGGGTATGCTCCTGGATCTGTTCCATCACGGTCTCGACGGTGAAACGCTCGTCCTCGGCGCACCGGAACAGGAACCGGAAGAACGCTTGAAGGTCTACGGTATTGGCGGGCATCGCGACGATCACCCGCGACGGGCTGTCGGCCGTGTCTCTCAGGGTCGATGTATGACACACCGCGCAGTTGAGGCCCACCAGCTCGATCCCACGCACCCGGCGTTTGGAGAAGCCGATCGGCCGGTCCCGGCCTGACTCGAGGATGAACCCGAAGGATGAGTAATCGGGCCGACCCGGGTCGGGCAGGTGTTCGCGGAACATCTCGGGTAGAACCTTCCAGACCCAGTACGGCAGGCCACGCTCGAGATTATCGCTGCCGATCGAGCCATATTTGAAGTGGTCTTCGATCCCAGTATAAGTCTGCGGCACCGACGGGACGAACCGCCAAAATAGATAGACCCCGATCACGTACGCGACCAGTAGGATCGCCCCCACCCCCCGCCGGAAACGGCGGCGGCGGTAGGTCTCGGTCGGGGTGAGTGGTTCGGATGCGGTCATATCGTGGTTACCCTGCGGCACGAAGTTTTACGACTCGGCGGGTTGGGCCTCCTGCATCGTTGGCGGCGTGGTCGGGAACGTCGGTGGATCAAAGACCGACATCACGGTTTTCATCATGTTCTCGTGTTGCTCCTGGACCGTCGCCCCGTCGTAACGCGATAGCTCGTAACAGCCCAGCGGGTTTTCGAGGTCGTTGACGAGGCACTTGTTGCAATAGGTACACGCCTTGCCCGGGTCGGGGCCGTTTTGTTTTTCGAGGATCCGGGGCAGGTGCGGGTTCGCGATCAGCGGGCGGGCGATCGTCACGGCGTCGCACCAGCCGTCGCGGATGACCTGAGCGATGACCGACGCGTGCTGGAACCCCCCGGTGCACAGGACCGGGACGGTAACGTTCCGCTTGATCTGGTGGGCGTATTGAGCGTTGATCCCTTCGATCAACCGGCCCCGTCGCCACCGCCAGAACCTCCGAAACGCCGCGCCGGTCCACCGGTATCGAAACAAGAACGCGTTGCGCATCGTCAGCACGCCCTGGGAGAGCATCCCGTCGTACCACCGCCTAGCCGCTAGGACCGGGAAGTCGCCCGGGGGGTTTCGCGGGTGGGGGAAGGTGGAGCCGCTAGAGATATGAAACGCGTCGACCCCGTCGCCACGGTCTTCGAGGATCCGGCAGATCTCGATCGTTTCTTCGATCGTGTTGCCGGGCTTCTCGCGGGCTAGCGGTCGGATCCAGTCGTTGTGGTCAACCGCGTTAATCTTCATCTGCAGGTGGAAATCACGCCCGACCATGCGGCGGATCGCCCGGACGATCTCGAGGACGAACCGAGCGCGGTTCTCGACACACCCGCCGTATAGATCGTCGCGGTCGTTGATCCCGCTGCTGAGGAACTGGGTGAGCAGGTACCCGTTGGCTCCGTGCAGCTCGACCCCGTCGAGTCCGGCGTCCTTGGCCCGCCGTGCCGCTTGAGCGAACAGTTCGACGGTGTGCTTGATCTCGGTGACGGTCATGCGTCGGCCCAAGATCCCGTGGAAGTAATCCTTGCGGGACGTGGAGCTTCCCGGCAGGCGGTAGAGGTTCTCGACCCCGCCCACGTCTTGCTGGCGGCCGCTGTGGCTGAGCTGGAGGATAAAGGCACAATCATGGCGGTGGACACGCTGGGCGGCCTGTCGCCAGAACCCGATCTTGTCGTCGTTGTCGATCGTGGCGTACCGGGGCAGGATCCGGCCCTCGACGGTCACCGGGGTGAACGAGGAGATGATCGCCCCGACCCCACCCTTGGCGAATTGTTCTTCCCAGTTGAGGCGGGCGTTAGAGCCGTGGCCGTTGTAATCGTCGAACGTGCCCGAGATGTTGGAGCGCAGCAGCCGGTTCTTGACCTCGAGGTGACGGAACCGCAAGGGGGAGAAGATCACCCGCCGGTCTGTTTCGTGTGCGGAAACCGGATCAACGCTGGCCAAGCAAGCCCCCTTGATTGTTGCGGCGATCGTGCGAGGATAGCCGATGCCCTGAGACCTTTTACTTTAGCTAATTCTGCGATGGGCGCGGAGGTCGGGTTCGTCTGCGAAGCAATCGGGTAACCGCCGGTATCGCCCCATCCGTCTTTCTAGTTCATGGTCGCCCTGATGAATCAAGCCCGCGTGTGCAAGGTGGCTTGATTCATCACCGCCTCCCTCCATCTATACGCACGCGGGGTGAGGGACTTGCACCCCGTGACAGAAAAAATGATGGCTGCGGATCTGACGCCGGCTGGCTGGATCGACGTGGGGCTATTTCAACAGGTCGTCGATGACCCCTTGGACGGCCTCTTTGACCGCTCCGCGCAGTGGGCCGGTGGCGGTGAGCGGCACTAGATCGCCGTGGCCGTTGTCGACCAGGGCCTGGGTCACCGCGGGGTGGGCTCGGAAGTCCTCGGCGGACCAGTCTCGGATGTCGACGTAGGTCTCGGCGATCGCCATGTTCTTCTTAGACAGACTCAGGGTGCCGTTCTCCGTGACCACGACATGGTGAGACAACCCGTAATAGACCGCCCCGGCGCCGAGGGCAAAGAAAAGGACCGCGATGATGAGTCGGCTGAACATGACCAAACCTTATCTTTTGGGCTTCTCCTCCTGGGAGGTGCCGCAATGGAACCTCACTCAAGCTACCCATACCTTAGCGCTTCGACGCGCGGGGTTCCAGGATTGAATGGGTTTGTGGTGACACCTGGTCGTACCGAGGCTTGAAACATTTTCGGCCCGTGCCCGGGCAAGCCCCATGTTATAGGACACGACCGAGGGGTCCTTACTTGCTTTGCATCAAGCCCTCAGCGGCATTTTTGAGGGTGTCGAGGCCTTCACCGCTCGTGAGACTAGCTGCTTTTTCCATCGCCTGATCGTAGAGGGTCTTGACCTGGCCCATGATCGTCGAGAACTCGCCTTTTAAGGCATCGAAGCTGCTGGCATCGGTGTTGCTGATCCGGTCGAGGACCCCCTTGGCCGACCCGAGTTTGGTGCCCAGCTGGCTGATCAGGTCCTTCATCGTGTCGTCGGCCTTGGCCCCGACCATCGATTTGAGGCTCGCTAGGTTCGACCGCTGGGTGTCTAGCTGGGCGGTGGCTTGATCGACGAAGGCGGCGATTTTTTGTTTGGTCTGGTCAGAGGCTTTCGAGGCAGTCTCCTTTCCCTGATCCACCACGGCCTCGACCGCCTGCTCAGCTTTCTCGGCGACCTGTTCGGTGACCTTCGCGGCAGTTTCGGTGACTTTCTCGGCGGTGTGTTCGAGCTGTTGCGCCGCGTGGTCGATTTTATCTTTAAGGGCGTGAGTCGAGGTTGTGTGGCGATCTTGCGTAGGGGCGTTGCCTGTGGGGACCGACGCGTTGCTGTTTCCGCCTGACTCGTCTCCGCAAGCGGTCAGCAGGGCGAGGGTGATGCAGATCCCGATCCGTTGCCATGGTTGGTGTGTCATGAGGCTCCTCGGAGTTGTTCTGGGTGCTGACTTTTGAGGGACGTGGTCGATCGACGAAAAAGCCCCACGTCCTATCAACGGGGGCTTCATGGTTGAGGTTATCAGAGGTCCGTTCTATCCATAGGCACGTGATCCGCGATCCGTGGATGCCTACGTTGAGGGATCACTCGGCTTTGACGGTCGTGGTGTCAGAGAAAGACAGGTCGTCAAAGATAATCATCTCGATGTAACCTTGATCCCGGCTGGTGGTGCTCTGGAGCTGGAACCCGATGGCGGTTGCATTGGCGGCTACATCATCGTAGGCACCGGCTCCGTCGACTAGCTCCATCGCATCGCCGCTCAAGCTGAATGAGACGTTCTGCACCTGGTCAGAGAGCAGGAACCGCTCTTTAGAAAGATAGGTCGAGCTGCCATCCGTGACCGACAGCCGCACCACCGTGAGCGTCGCGGGCTCGTTCGATCGGATCTTAAAACTCACCGCTTGGTGCTGAGAAAGATCCGTGGGCTGATCTAACACACGCAGTGCACAGCCGAACTTCCGGGGCCAGGAAACGCTGTAGACAGCGCTGGCTTTGCCGGAGATCACCTTTGATTTCGCCTTCGTAGCAATCACGTTGTCTTCCGTGGCCTCGCCGAATCGACGCCATGGGCTCGAGTCCCAGCTCGAGCCGATCACTTCTTTATCGTTGTACGATTCAAAATCGTCGATCACCGCCTCCGCCGACCAAGCCGGCACCACGATTCCCATAACCACCAACCCTACCGCTGCTTGTAGTATTGTCTTTGCCATCGTTAATTCCTTTATTTTCTCCGTTGTTTTGATTTCAATTCGTTAGCCATATTCGACGATTTAGAAAAACCCACGCGGCGTGTATAGACGATTGACTTCTACCTATTATACGAAAAGGCTCACCCAATCATCCCTGAGCCGAAGGATTTATTCATATTTTTGATTCTATAACGGTCGGCATCGTATCAAAAATCCTTGAGGGCATCATCTAAGGATCATTTTTCGTGACGGGCCGTGCCGTTATCGACGGCCGCGGCAAACCCCGCGGGGATCTCTATCAACTGCTGTGTTATCCGGCCCGGGAGGCAACCTCTCCTCAAGGCCGGTTATGCTCATTAACCCTCCCTCCCTTCGCCTCGACCGCTGCGCTGTCTCGCCTCGACGCTGTCCCAACAGCGACGCACGAGCCCACAGCCATTTCTTAAGACCTTGATTAGAACAAGCTGATCTGTAGATCCACCAGGTCGACGTTTGCGTTGAACAAGAAATCAGTCAGGTCGTTGGGGTCGTCGAGGTTGGTGATCCTCAACCGCTCTTGGCCGTCCGAGCCCGAGACCGATTTGATCTCGCTGGCCGCGAACCCGAACGGGGCCCCGCCGTTATCCAGCTGCGCGACCTTTACGCTGATGCTACCAATCTCCCACGCCGCGATGTTGGAATTGATGAAGTCAGCGGGCTGATCTTTGATGCCCTTGGTCTTGAAGCTCTTGATCACCGCTTCCTGATTGATAAAGTCACCCTCCGCGGTAGGCAGGCCCAACACAGCACCGTCGATCCCCGCCAGCACGGTGCTGTCAACAAGCCGGCCAAAAGTCAGGCCGTTGATGCTGCCCCCGCTGCGGATCGTCAGGTTGTCCGCCTCGTCCTTGACGGAGACCTTGCCCAGTGCTTTATCGCCGGTGGCGGTGGTGGTAATCGCGCTGTTGACGAGTCCACCGGAGAAGCTGATACCAGCGATCGATCCGTCGCTGATGATCTCGACACCCTCAGCGTCGCCCTTGACGGAGACCTTGCCCAACGCCTTGTCGCCGGTGTCGCTGGCGGTGATCGTGCTATTCGTGAGTTTGCCGGAGAAGCTCACACCGGCGATCGATCCGTCGCTGATGATCTCGACACCCTCGGCGTCGCCCTTGACGGAGACCTTGCCCAACGCCTTGTCGCCGGCGTCGCTGGCGGTGATCGTGCTGTTGACGAGCCCACCGGAGAAATTCACGCCGGTGATCCTGCCACTGCTGGTGATCGTTACCGCGTTGGCGTCGCCTTTGACCGAGACTTTCCCAAGGGCCTTGTCGCTGGTGTCGTTGGCAGCGATCGTGCTGTTGACGAGCCCACCGGAGAAATTCACGCCAGCGATTGCCCCGTCGCTGGCGATCTGAACACCCTCGGCGTCGCCCTTGACGGAGACCTTGCCCAATGCCTTGTCGCCGGTGTTGTTGGCGGTGATCGTGCTGTTGACGAGCCCACCGGAGAAGCTGATTCCGGCGATCGACCCGTCGCTGGTGATCTCGACACCCTCGGCGTCGCCCTTGACGGAGACCTTGCCCAACGCCTTGTCGCCGGTGTCGCTGGCAGTGATCGTGCTGTTGACGAGCCCACCGGAGAAGCTGATTCCGGCGATCGACCCGTCGCTGGTGATCTCGACACCCTCGGCGTCGCCCTTGACGGAAACTTTGCCCAATGCCTTGTCACTGGTGTTGTTGGCGGTGATCGTGCTGTTGACGAGCCCACCGGAGAAGCTGGCGTTGGCGATCCTCCCGTTGCTGGTAATCGTTACCGCGTCGGCGTCACCCTTGACCGAGATCCTGGCCACAGCCTTGTCACCCGTATCGTTGACGGTGATCGTGCTGTTCGAAAGCCCGCCGGCAAAATTAAGGTTCCCGATCGGGCCGTCGCTGATGATGTCGATCCCCTGGACGTCGCCCTTGATGTTCATCTTGCCCAGAGCGTTCTTTTGAGTGGTATCAGTGACCGTCAGATCGGCTTCGAAGGCGCCCTTGCTGGTGACGCTGCCGATCCACGGGGCCTCGATCAGATCGTCGCCGTCGCCGCCATCGAGCCAACTGTCGACCGATAGCGATCGGATCGGGGTCTGTGAGTCGATCCGGGTGTCGACGACTTCCTTGATCTTGATGTTCACCGGTTTATCGTCAACGGTGCCGCCGATAGTGATCAGGTGGTCCTCGTCCAGAACGAGCAGATCGATCTGCGTTACCGTGCCGGTGATGGTGATGTCGCCGTTCACGGCGACCTGTTTGGCCTTAATTGCTTTGATCGAGCCGTCGATCGTGAGGTTGTTGATCGAGGCGTCGGCGTCCTTCTTGGCATTCACCGTCACGGACGATTTAGCGGCGTCGGTGCCGGTCAGTGCAAGGTTACCCGCGTCGTCGAACTGGGCTAAGCCGTCGCCGGATAGCCCGTACGTGACGTCGTTGACCGTGAGCTTGACTCTCTTGCCATCGATCACGCCGAACCGTTTGGTGATCTCGAAATCAACGCCACTGGCTACGGCGTTGTTGGCTTCATCGATTTCGGCAACGACCGCGGTGGCGTCGACCTGGGCGATCAGCTTATAGCTGCCGTTGAGCAGTGAATCGGGCACGGTGAAGCGGAGCTTGTCGTCTTTCTGCTGGTTGCTGTTGAGGGTGAATTTTTTCTCGGTGCTAGCGACTTCGAGGTCCGTGGGGTCGAGGGCATCGTCGGCAGAGACGAGCAGCCGCAGTGTGATTTTCTCGGAGACCCGTTCGGTGCCGGAATTGATGACCGTCACCGGGATCGTCACCTTGTTGCCGGGCACCAGGGTGGCGGATTCGAGGCCGTTGAGGGACACCGTCAGATCGGTCTGCGGTTCGGTGATCGCGAAGGTCGCGGTCGAGGCGACGGTGTTGTTGGATTCGGTGCCCTCGACGATGTCATCATCAGCATCCACACGGGCGATCAGGTGAAAATCACCCAGGGGTGCGGTTTGAGGGATATCGAAATCCACTTTGAACGTTTTGGTCTTACCCGCCCCGATGCCCAGCCCCTGATCTTCCAAACGGGCTAGCAGCAGATCGCCGCCGGCGTCGAAGGCTTCATCGGCTGAGGCGTAAAGCTCGATCGCCCCCCGGCCGGACGAGCCGACACTGCCCTGATTTGTGACCATGATCGGCAGGTTGTCGATCCGCTGGCCCTGCTTGGCGGACTGCGGCAGCTGGACCTCATCGATCTCGACTAGCAGGTCGGGCAGGGGCGCGACCGTCACCGTCACCGTCGCCGTGGCAGAGCCGCCGTTGCCGTCGCTGATCGTGTACGTGAATGTTTCTTGCCCCTCGAAACCGGCAGCTGGGCTGTATGACAAGCTTAATCCGTCCGGCGCGACCGTGACCGTGCCCCCGCCTGAGATATCGTTCACCGCCGTGATCGTGAGCGTCTCGCCGGGTTCGGGGTCACTGGAATCGTTGTCGAGGACGAGCAGCGTGTTGTCTTGGCTGCCCTGAGAGACCGCCTCTTCGTCGTCTTGAGCGATGGGGTCGTCGTTTACCGCGGTGACGGACACCTCAAACGTGCTCTGGGCGGTGACCAGCCCGTCGCTGACCGTGAGGGTGATGGTCACCGGCCCGCCGTGGGCATTGGCTAGCGGGGTGACCTGGATGGTGCGGTCGGAGCCAGCACCGCCGAGGATCAGGTTCTCACCTGAGTTGGGGATAATCGACTCGTTGCTCGACGTGGCGGTCACGGTGAGGCTGCCCAGATCGGTATCCACATCCCCCACCGTGAAGGCCAATGGGCCCAGCGGCAGGCCGTCTTCTTCGATCGTCCGTGGGCCTGAGATGGTGCTGACCGTCGGGGCGTCGTTGATCGGGTTGATCGTAAGATCGAAGGTGGAGGTCGCGGTGGTCAAGCCGTCGGAAGCGGTCAAGGTGATCGTGACCGTCCCGGTGGCGTCGGCGGCGGGGGTCAGGGTCAGGGTCGAGCCGGTTGCATCGAGCACCAGGTTGGCATCGGGAAGGATGGCCTGATCGCTGGATGTCGCGGCGATGACGCTTAGGCTGTCGGCGGGGGAGTCGATGTCGGTTAGCGTGATTGTGATCGAGTCAAGGGCCTGGTCCTCGTCGACTTCCTGATCGGCGATCGGGGTGATGGCCGGGGGGTCGTTGACCGCGTTGACCGTGACTTCAAACGTGGTCTGAACCGGAGCGATCCCGTCGTCGACCGTGAGGGTGATGGTCACCGGCCCGCCGCTGGTGTTGGCCGCGGGGGTGAGCGTGAGCGTACGGTTGGCGCCGTTGTTCGCGAGCTGAAGGTTCGCGTTCGGGATGATCGCCTGATCACTGGACGTGGCGGTGACGGTCAGATCACCCGCATCGGTGCTAGAATCGCCGACGGTGAACGCGATCGAATCGAGGGTCTGGTCCTCGTCGACCGCTTGGGGGCCGATCGTGCTGATGGTCGGCGGGTCGTTCACGGTGACGTCGAACGACTCCTCGACGGTTTGCCCATCCACACTCAAAGCGGTCACCGTCACGGTTGCCTGGCCAAACCCCGCGGGGAATGAGAGCGTCAACGTTCCGTCTTCGCCGATCTGAGGCACGACCGCGTTGATATCGGTGCTGGTGGCGGTGTAGATCAGTCGCGGCGAGAACGTCGCGTCCTCTTGGACCGTGATGCTGTTAACCGTAACCAGGTTTTCGACCGCGACCGGGCCAGTATTGTCGAAATTGATCAATGGGAGGTTCGTGAACGGGGATCCGAAGACATTCCCCGCGTTGAACGTGGTGACCGCGGCGATCTGATCGACCGTCGTCATGTCCAGGACCTCACCGAAGGCCGTGAAACCACCGTTTTGAAAGTCCAGGCCATTGTCGTCATCGCTGCCATCGGGATTGGCCCCGACGCCTGAATTATTGTCTAGGTTGACGAACCATTCGTTCGTGGCGCTGTTCGGATCGCCCCCTAACTTCGCCATCGCCACACGGCCACGGATGTTGGAGATCCCCGGTTCGTTTTGCACCGGCCCATCCGCGGGGACGTCTTGTGGTGGGATGGATGCGGAAAACCCCCCACCTTGGATCACAAAGCCGGGGATGGAGCGATGGATGATCGTATTAGCGTAATCCCCATCGGTGACGTAATTGAGAAAATTGGCCACCGTCAGCGGGGTCTGCTGATCGTAGAGCCCCATGTCGAACTGCCCCACGTTCGTATCGAACCGCACGACGGTGCCATCGGTCTGGTCATCGGTAAAAATTTCATTGAGATCGACAACCGTTGGAGCCGCGCCCGCGGCGAGTTGCAAGTCGGTCGGCGACTGGGTCACGACCGCAGTGAGCAGGACACGGGGCTCAAGCGGCTCTAGCCCGGTGAAAGGTGGGCAAGGCCCGTCGGGTGAACCAACATGTATGGGGGCTTTATAGGGTACTGGAGTTGGCGTAAACCGGGGTCGCTTCTGGCTCGACGAACGCATAGATCGATCACCTCCGCATCGGGCTGGGCTAGGTTTGGGGATTCTTAAAGCAGTTCAGCTTATTGGTTTGGCTGTCCTGATTCGTGTAAGCAAGATTATCTTTCAGTAAATCCTCTATTATCCGCTATCAACGACGCTGCATTTATCCATTTTACCATAATGGTACGACGGGACAGGTGGTTTACCCATCCAATGGATTATTTCAGAGATTATAGGCTTTCTTATGAGCCGCTTCGAGCATCACGGCCCTGGCCGTGGCATATCATTAAGCGGGATGGACGCCGATCTATA
>CBDCYN010000034.1:0-25246 GCA_965224205.1 Phycisphaeraceae bacterium | reverse complement strand
CGGCACTATCCGATTGAGAGTCGTCGGGAAAAAAGTCACTGGCTGTGCCGAAGGGAACCGGGTACACCGTTCGATCAAAGGAAACGGATCCAGTGTGGGCGACAACATTAGCCGATGCACTAACTTCCGCTACCGTGCTATCGCCGTTCAGAAAATCAACATAGTTTGCACCGATACGGGTCCCTGCAGTTATGGATTCAATCCGTCCACTTGAAACGTTACAAAAGGTATCCGGAATTTCAAACGATCCAATGAAGACGCCACCTTCCGCACTGATTTCGACCATCGAAAAGGTTGCGTCACCGAGTCCATCGTCTGGAACACCGGCTTCGCCACAAACCCCGCCGTTTTCGGTTGCACCACTCCTCCAGCGTTCACCATTGAAGGTGATTTCCAACAAACGTCCGAAGGCACCCAGGGAATTCATTATGTAGTTGCCAAGTCCAGGTTCGCCGACTGTATCGCTTGCCGGATCATTCGGGAAGAGTGAGGGAGGAACTGAGGTGTATATTTCCAGGAGATCCGAATCCACATTTAGATCGGGATCATCAAGGATCACTAAGACGGTATCGCCCACCTTATAAGATCCAGCATCAAAGGATACGCGCCCGGAACGGGCTACTACATCCTGCTGATCACTTATCTCAGTAAAGACACTGTCCGTACCACGGTCAAGATAAACAACTTTAGGCGCATGTTCACCGAAAAGTCCACTTGTAACGATAAATGCCGGATCGTCGGCGATCGTACTAAGTCCCTCATAAGTATCTACATCCAAAATATTGAGTTGATTCAACAGGGTAAACTCTAACGAGCCAGCAAAAGTGGATGTATTGTCCCCGGTTTCCTCTAATTCCAGACGAATTATCATGTTATTAATTCGCTCTTCAGGGTTTGTCCCGTCATTGATCTTGCCGTACGAAAAAAAATCACACACAATGGGCAGTAGTGTTCCTTCAGGGACTACCTGGCTCTCTTCACCATTAAAGGTGAAAATTAGTTGAACTTTGGCGTTCACATCCATCCGAAACAGATCATCTCCTTCGGCTTCACTAAGATCAGTAAGAACTTGAAGGTTACGCTTCCGACCTTGATTTTCTGCTACCACGAGTCGTAAGGCGTTTCGTCCATCCGTGATATCAACGTTCATTAAACGTCTTCCAATAGCAATACCAATCGACCGTATATCGAAATTTAGTAAATTGAACCCCGAAAACGGTCCGGCGGGATCATTAATCGATTCATATAAATCCGCAAACGTATCACTCAAGGTAAGTACCAGAGTGCTGCCATCTGGTATAGAAAGATCCCCGGATGATACCCGGAGCATGGCTCTTTGGCTAAACGGTTGGACTTCATCGATAGCTAACTCGCTTCCAGCGAGATGAGCTGCTTCCAAGTTCTCCAGCGTGATGGGGTTTCCCATTTGTAAAGCAGGGATCGCTTCGACCTCGGGATTGAATATATCCAAATCTTCATCGGCTCGAGAATTTTTATTGGCATCCGGATCAAAAAGAACGACAGGTATCTCTTCTCCGGAGTTCCATTCTTCATCGAGGAGTTGAATGTCAATACTGGCGTCTGAGAATGATGTTAGGATCGTAGCTTGGGTGCCGTTATATTCAATGACAGCGGAGTTTCCCATGCCGTCCTCGGCCGTGGTCTTTAGATTGGATCTATCCTCCTCATCAACTGAACTGAAGATTCCGGAATTTGGCCCTTGTTCGGTTATTGTCAGCGGCTGTGTTCCCGGTCCAAAGGATCCGCCTATTGATACCGCATCAGCGGCGCGATTACCCGCTATAATTTGTTGGTCATCGTTGTCAACGAGATTGACCACATCTACACCCGATCCTTGTGTGTCCACATCAAGCGCTATGAATCCTTCAACCGTAAATCCTATATTGCCGAGTTCATCAATGATATTGACGGCTCCACCGGTGCCATCGGCGACACGATTTCCGTGTTCATCGAATGCTTGATACACCATCATCAGTGAATCTCGGTGGGTACCAAAAGTCCAGGAATCTTCATCTGTCGGATCGACGTTAAGGACCAAATCGGTGAGCGTGAGGTCAACATTAGAATCTGGCGGAAACGTTTCTCTATCCAAAGTCAATTCTGCAAATTGAACGGATGTGTCGTAGACAAGAAAGGCATTCTGGGGGCAAGAGCCTTTGTGATACTGGACAACAACATTGCCTCCTGGAGAAAAATCATATAATTGGATCAGGGGCCACGCATTTGTATCGATACCGATTTGTCCAGGTACGGCAATTTCCATATTTATATCCTTTGATTCGCGGACAACGTGATTAACCAGGGGATCGCTCTCCTCGATAGTGCCGGTACACAAGCCCAGTGGCTCCGAGCCATTTGAAGCAGAATCGATATCCCGCGCGATGGAAAAGCCGTCGGTTTCCGACAAGTCAATCCCTCCCGCGACAAGTGACCCCGGTTCGCAAAATTCACCGAAATCCAATCCAAATCCAGGTAGTGCGACCGTCTCATCCGCCTTTCTCGCCGCATTTAGATTGGCGAAATACCCATACCAATTGCCATCAACGGCCTGGACCATTCGCAATCGTCGATTATTGACGGTGACCAAGGGTTCTTCCTTAAGTTCATCCGTATCGTTTATATCGTGATCAATCACGACAACTTCCATGACCATCGGCCCGGAAAAATGATTCTCGAACGGTGAACTCTCTCCTGAGACGAATAGGTTTCGATTCCCTCGCCGCGCAAAACTTTCTACCTTTTTATGGCTAGTAAATAGTTGGCTTCCAACGTAGTTTGCGGTCGAGGCACTCCAGTCCAAATATTCCAAGGTTATCGGTTCGCGAAATCCCAGAAAATTTCCTTGTAAAGCAAATGGAATCTGGACCTCGGTTTGAAATTTACCGCTATTAGGGCCGGTTTCAAGGAGTTGAACCGGGTTGGGTAAAAAGGCTGCGATTGCTTCCCCAAGAGCGCCCATTGTAAGCGTAGCGGCATCCGATTGCCATTCGATGAGGTCAAGACTGTAGGACTCTACCACTCGGCTGTCTAGATTCAGGTCGTCATCCACGAGGCTTATCTGGAGTGTCTCACACGGGGACACCTGGTCGCTGTTAACTACGACTCGTCCGTCGTTCATTCCAAAAACAGACGACGTTGTGGTTACGGCCTCTTGGTCGATATTATTGGTGGAATCGGCATATTCAACGACAACTCTGTCCCCGGTGAGTATACAATAACTCCCCTCCCCTGGTAATTGGTCGAATCTGCCAAGGACGTCGGGATCTCCGTTCAACGACGAATAGCCGGCATCTGGAGTTTCCGGGCATAGTGAACTTGCAGGACCATCTGTATAGCGAATAGGGATCGACATCCCGTAAATTCCCCGACTCGTTTCCGCCATGGGGCCGAGCTCTCGGGTTACTCCTCTTACAATATCGGCCCCAGCCGTAATAATTCCCGAGTTGAGTTTCTCCCCTCCCGCCGTGGCAAGAAGGAGGACTTCATCACCCCGTTGAATCATGATTTTCACCGGACCGTGATCACCAATGGCGATTTGTGAACGTTCCGATCGAGCACCATTAAAATCCGTGTCGTCAATGGCGATGTGGACCATGAGATCACCTGGGCCAATTTCTTCGATATTGGCATCAACACTTTCGTCACCGTCATGTGTTACTGCAGTGTGATGCAACGGAAAGAATGCTTTGCCATCTGGGGCGGCCTGATTCGATTCGGATTTTCCGGGAAAAAAGTCGGCTACCGAGCCAAAGGGGATGGGATAGCTGGGGCGGTCAAGCACTGCAAAACCCGAGTGTCCTTCAAATGGAGAAAGTTCTGCGGTCTCTCTAACGATTTCTAGTTCGTTAGTTGAATTAAGGAAATCGGTATAGTTCACAGTCAATTCTCCTCCAACCACAGACTCCACTAATCCTGTTTCGGCATTGCAGAAGGTGCGAGGAATCTCAAAATCGCCGACGAATACCCCGGAATCCACTTCAGTTTCTATCAAAACAAACCCGGTATCCGCAAAGCCGTCATGAGGGTTTCCGGGCTTTCCGCACGCACCACCATTTTCAAAGAGACCGCTTTGCCACCGTCGGCCATTTATTGTAATCTCCAACAGACGGCCAAAGGCGCCCAGGGATTTGGTTTGAAAAAATCCCAGGCCGGGATTGCCAATGGAATCGCGGGCAGGATCGTTTGGATTCAAGGAAGGGGAAACCACGGTATAAATCTCGAATAGATCTGAGTTCGTATTCAAATCTGGATCATTCAAGGTCACGGTGACACGGTCAAGAGCCTTGTAGACCGCCGTATCCAATGTGATCGCGCCGGAATGGGGCAACAGCTCTTCACGATCATGTATAATATTTATTGACTGGTTAACATCGAAATCGAAATAAACCACAGTGGGTGCATTGCGGCCTAGCAGTCCTTCGGTGGCGACAAACGTCGGTTCATCGTTGATCGTTCGTAGTTCATAAGTCCGTGGATCCTGGATAGTAAGTTGATTCCACAACGTATATTTCAGCGTCCCTTCAAATACAGAGGTATTATCGCCTGTCTCTTCCAATTCGAACCGAATGATTTGGTTGCTGACTCTCTGGCTGGATAGGATCCCGTCATTTAACCGGCCAAACGAGAAAAAATCACACACAAGGGGAAACACGGTTCCCTGTGGTATTTCCTTCATTTCGTCGACATGGAAGGTAACATGAATTTGAACAGGAGCTGAGTGTGTCATGCCAAAAATAGAGTCGCCTACCGCGTCATCAAAATTCAGAAACGCTTGTGTATCGACGTTCAAGAAGGAGGTTATCTTTTGGCCATCGGTGATATGGATATCGACCGCTTTAGTCGGTCGACCGTCCAGGTTCTCGTCAAACGATCTGAGATCATAGTTGAAGAAGTTAAATCCCGAGAACGGCCCAGCTGGATCGTTGATCGATCGATACACGTCTGCGAATGTATCCTTCATGGTTAAAATAAGTGTACTGCCCTCCTGGAGGGTACCATCATCCATGGGGTTCATCAGCATGGCTCGAAGGCTGCAGGGTTGAATATCCTGAATGATGAGCTGTGATCCGTCCAGTTCCACCCTTGTTAGATTTTTAAGCGTAAAGGGTGATCCGGTTTGTAATGTAGGAATACGGCCAACATTGGGATTGAACAAATCGAGGTCTTCATCGGCCAGGGAATTCTTATTGAGATCGGGATCGAATAGCCGAACGTCGATTTCCTCACCGGAATTCCATTCCTCATCCGTCCGCAAGAGTTCAACGGTAGCCGATGCAAAGGCCGTGAGAATGGTGAACGGGGTTTTATTGTAAGTGGCAGTTGCAGATGTTCCGCGCAATGCGCCCGCGGAAACTCGTAGCGATGAATTACCTTTGTCATCAGTCGAAGAAAAAATTCCGGCGTTCGGACCTTGCTCCGTAATGGTCACGGGTTGGCTACCGGGGCTAAAGGTGCCACCGGCAGATACCGTCGCGGATGCATTATATCCTGCGAGAATTGCTTGATTGTCATTATCGAACAGATTAACGACGTCTACACCGGTATTTTGCGCGTCGACATCGAGCAATAACGCCCCGTTACGACGAAACATTAGACCGTGCAGCATCCCACCAAAATTGAGGTTGACGGCGCCGGCGGTTCCATCGGCATCCATCCGTCCGTGTTCGTCGAAAGCTTGGTAAATCAGCATGGGTGACGATGGATTCGTACCAAATGTCCAGGAATCTTCATCCGTTGGATCAATGTTCAGCATAACATCGGTTATGCTTAAATGAACGTGGGCATTCTGTGGGTACTTCGCTCGGTCATGGTCCAAATTCGCAAATTGGTCAACTGTATCGAAATTCAACGTTATAACTTGAAAGCCTCCCCCTTTATTATAGTGGATCACCACATTTTGGCCAGGTTTGAAATCGTACAATTGGACTAAGGGCCAAAGCGTTTCATCTAGACCAATTTGACCTCGGCCAACGCGTGGTGGGGCGCTTAATTCTTGCGCTTCCCTAACAACATGATTAATTAACGCACTTTCTTCATCAAGTTCCGAATTACATAACCCTATCGGCTCCAATCCATTGGATCCGGATTCAATATCACGCGGTATGGCGAAAGCGTCGGTCCGAGAAAGATCTATCCCAGCAACGTCCGAATCCGGACGGCAGAACTCGCCGAAATCAAGTCCAAATCCGGGATGACCGACGGTGGAATCAGCCCGTTGCGCCATCGTGAGGTCGGCGAAATAACCATACCACCACCCATTAATCCCCTGCACCATCCTCAGGACCTCCCCGTTTACAAAGACGTCCGGTTCACCTTTCGCTTCGTCAATGTCATCAATATCGGAATCGATCACGATAACCTCAACAACCATAGGTCCACCGAAATAATTGTCGAATTGCGAATTTTCTGCAGACGCAAAAAGATTGGGATTCGCAGCAAAGGTAGATTGTGCTATCGATGTGAGTCCAAATAAGAGAAAAAAACGTATACCGTGGCAACGATTAAAATAGCAGGATATCCTCATCAACGTGTCTCCTTGCATTAATTTACTTGAATCGAAAGAATTTGGGGTTCAGTTAAGGGCATGGGATTATCGATACTTTCCCAGAAGAATAGGGTCGCCTCGAATCGTCCCGGTGAGGTTGGAGTCCAAAATATGGTTGGACTAAACGACTGCCTGGGAGGAATCGATCCGGTTATCCACCCCAGAGCCTCCACCAGTGTTTGCTCATTCCGGACTTGAACGAAATACACGAATGCCTGGTCGCGATCTTGGGGATTCCTCACGTCAATAGCGATCCCAGTATGCTGATCAACGGATACGTTATCCACGGGATTTCTAGAGGCATCTTCGACACGTGGATTATTTATTTGTAAAGGTAAGGGGTCAGCAGGGCCTGGCCCCGTTCGTGTCGTCGCTATCAATTCTTGATGATCCGAAGGTGGGCGTGGAACAGGTAACGTGTGATCCTCATAACGCGCCGTAACTTCGTCTCCGGATGTCACTCGCAGTATCGAAGCGTAAGACTCTTCCGTGCTGGTAAATTGAATTTCGGCTTCAAAAATCCCGGTTGCTTCATTGGTTTCCCGCGCCGATACCCGAATCCCGGGTGGATCTGTCGTTGAGCCAATCGTTAGATTAAAGCTGTCCACGACCTCGGGGTTGAGGTTCATGTCGGGATCAATAACGCGCACTATCCCGATTCCGTCTACAGGATAATTGCTTTCCAGCCATTGAATCTCTCCAAGGTTCCAACGAACTAAGGCCGAAGTTACAACCTTTTCACCTAGTGGAAATTCGAAGGAAATGGTGATAGCGTCGTCTTGATCGGCTTGAATGAATCCGTTAGTCGGACCGCCACCTGTTGAAGGTAATGTCCGCGGACGTGTGTCGAACCCGAACTCGTCACCTGTCTGTGGATCTCCGTCCGCATCGTGGAAAAATCCGGTTAGTATGACTTCTCCAGTGAAAATTCCAGTATTCATTCCAGTTTCTACCAATATGTACTTATCCAGCTGGAAATCCCGGGTGGAAATGGTGACTGGATTTAAGTCGGTACTACCTATCACTTCTACAACGTCAAAATTACGATTCCAATCGGGAGCAACAACGGTGATGAACACTTTATCCGCCCATGAGTACACGCTTCGGTCCATTCCGACGCTGGCACCCAAATTGGATATAAAAATTGTCGCATTGATACGCTCGCTTTCCTGTCCGACGAAATCAGCACCTGATGGCCCCCAATCCATGTACTGCAATTGAATTTTTTCTCCGGGATCAAGATGATTCCCCTTTAATAGTTCGGGGATTTCAATAGTCGTTTGAAAAATCCCAGTGCCATCTCCAGTTTCTCGAAGGGTTGCAGGATTGGGGTTAAAAGCTCCTAATTCGCCACCCAATTCTCCGACGGTTACCTTGGCAGCATCCGATTGCCATTCGATGAGGTCCAGGGTATACGTTTCTTTTCGATCGCTATCGAGATTCAGATCTGGCTCGATCATGGTCAGTATCAAGTCACGTTCCAGGATGTATATGGATTTATCGCTTTTCAGCACTCCATTTCGCAAATCGAACGTCCCAGAATCGGTGAACCGATTACGTTCGCCAGATTGGTCTGCCGGGTCATCATAGGTAACCTGTATGATATCACCTTGAAGGATGCAGTAATCACCGGCGCCCGGAATTTGATCGAACCGTCCAAGTATACCTACCTCTCCGCTTAAAGTAGCATATCCGTGGTCCGCCGTTAACGGGCAACCCTCGCTTGCCGGCCCGTCTGTGTAGCGAACCGGCAGATCAAATGCAAAAATACCGTTCTCTCCGTCCACCTCTGGGATTGGGCCGAGTTCCCGGGTTGCTCCGGGAACGAATTCATGGCCCGAAGTAATCACCCCGGAATTTGGTGCTGAACCGCCGGCAGTGGCAAGAACGAGCGTTTCCGTTCCCCGAACAATGCTCACCGTTACCGGACCATGGTCACCAAAAGCGATGGTATTATCTTTTGATTGGGAATGGATAAAATCGGGATCCGTAACTTGGATGTGGACGATGAGAACACCGGGACCGATCTCTTCGGTTGTAGCGTCGATGGCTTCATCGCCGTCGGCAGTCACTCCGGTCTGGTGAACCGGGAACAGAGAATCACCATTCGGCGTAACGGCATCGGCTTGAGCCTCTCCGGGAAAAAAGTCGTTTACAGAACCGAATGGCATCGGATATACGGTTCGATCCAGTGTGATCGAACCAGTATGCGTCTGATTTCTTGCGACATCACGAACTTCAGTCGTCAAGCTGGCAACGTCAGCATAGTCGATATAAACAGCCTGTATGTCTGCACCAATTGTCGTTCGAATTTCTCCTGTGCTAGAATCACAGTAAGTGTCCGGAAAGCGAAATGAACCAACGAATACACCCGTATCGGCACGGGTTTCAACCAACGTGAACCCAGTTGCCGCAAGTCCATCAACGGGGAAGCCAGCCTCACCACAATTACCGCCGTTTTCGGTCATTCCGCTTGTCCATCGTACACCATTTAGGGTGATTTCGAGCAAGCGCCCAACATCCCCAAGTCCGGCTTTCCCGATCGTATCTTTTGCCGGATCGCTTGGAAATTGAGACGGCGAGACCACCGTATAAATATCAATAAGGTTAGAATCGAGATTCAGGTCCCGATCTTCAAGGGTCACCACTACGGTGTCTCCCTGGCGATAACCATCCTTATCGAATGACACGATACCTGTATGAGAGAGAATCTCTTCCTGATCTGCGACCTGGGTGATGACTCCATCAGCGCCAAGATCACAATACTCAATCCGAAGAGCATTCTCATCTTTCAGTGATTCTGAGACAAAGAAGATAGCGTTATTGGCGATTAGTCGCAGCGTTTTTAAGGTTTCCAGATCCCTAAAATTTAAAGGATTAAGCATCCTGAATTCCAGTGACCCATTGAATTGGGAGGTTCTACGACCGGTCTCCTCCAACTCGAGGCGAACCACCATGTTATTAACGGCTTGACCTACCGATCCTCCCTCGTCGCTGAGGATTCCAATTGAGAAAAAATCCGCAACGACGGGAATCACCGAATTAGCTGGCAGCAGAGGACTACCTTCAATATGAAAGGTTATAACGATTTGTACCGGGGCACTCCCGTTCATTGAGAAAATTGACTCCCCTTGTGTGTGGTCTAGATTGAGGGGATCGATCGAAAATGCGGAAATACCGGATCCCACTCGAGTCGTTCTTTCGCCGTCAGTGACATCAATATCAGCGGATCTGATCGCGCCTCCGACCAGGCTCCGAACAATGGAGCGGATATCGTAATGAAAAAAATTGGTTCCGGTAAAACCCACTTCCGGGTCATGAATCGACTCGAATAATTTGGCAAATGTTTGGTCCAAAGTCAGTACTAATGAACTACTTTCAGGTACAATTCTGTCCACCGGTCCGTTTCGCAGCATAACACGGTCACTAATCGGCTGGATTTCATCGATGACTAGATCGGCTCCTGCGAAGGTCGCAGATGATAGCGAACTTAGGGTGAAGGGATTACCAATCCGGATGGTTGGAATATTGGTAACGTACGGATCATAAACCGTGAGAGCTTCACTGATTCGGGTGTTTTTATTGGCATCGGAATCTGTCAAAATAACGGTTATTTCCTCTCCGGAATTCCAGTCGTCGACAGGAGGCATAATATTGATTGTTGCGAAGTCGAAACCGACAAGAATGCTGACGGGTTCCTCGTTATAATCAATGGTAGCCGAATTGCCGCGAGGCGCGTTTTCGGTAATTTTTATTGTCGAGACACCTGATTCGTCGGAACTTGTGAAAATTCCGCTTTTTGGGCCGTTCTCAACAAGCGTTACCGGTATGCTACCTGCAAGATGGGATATCCCCGATTGTGTTTGCCAATCTCTCGGATCCTGAGGATCTCCGGCTACAGATGGAATCAATGAAGAGATTTTATTATCTTGTAGAGTAAACACATTGCCCCTACCCTGAGTATCCGGACTGGTAACCAGGACGCAGTTGTCTTCACACATAAGATCCGAAAGACGCGTTGAAATATCAATCGCACCCCCGATGGCTGCATCACCGGCTGGATTCCCACGCTTGTCGAATACCTGATAGTTTGTGGATAGAGTTCGGAAGGTGCCAAATGTCCACGAATCCACATCAGTCGGATCAATGTTCAACCATGGGTCGGTTATGGTAATATGGACTTCTGCCCCACGGGGATACTTCGCGCGATCATGTTCCGTTCCCGAAAACTGCTCCACCGTATCGAAGGTTAAGGTGGTGGTTTGGAGCCCACCACCCTTATTATATTGTACGACAACATTGCCCGTTGGATTCAACTCGTATAGTTGAATGAATGGCCAGAAGTCAGGATCCAATCCGATTTGACCACCCGTTTTTTCACCGGGAGGAAATTCCATATTCATGGGTTTGGCTTTGCGTACGGTGTTCATGGATTGTCGGGCATTATCGCCATCGCCAGTTTTCGTTACCGAAACTGTGATGGGCCCTCCAAACTCGGCGCCATTGTTAAGTCCGCCCCGAACATCATCGATATCCGGCAAGGCGACGCCGGATGTGTCTGAAACATCGACGTGCGTCCCATCGGCTGCGTTCCCCAAATCGATAGCGGTTCCGCAAATCACCCCATAGTCCAGCCCTTGGCCTTCGACGGATGTTGTGGAATCCGCTATCAACACTTGATCTCGATCAGCAAAATACCCGTACCAATTGCCGTCCACGGCTTGGACCATGCGAAGGATGTTCCCATTCACTGTAACATCCGGTTCGCGCTTTGCCTCATCGGTGTCGTTGATGTCGCTGTCAATAACGACCACCTCGATCACCTGAGGTCCTGACATATAATTATCGAACTGTGAGTTTTCCGCGGATACAAACAGATTGGGATTGGCTCCTATTGCATATGGGATGATAAAAATAAAGTAGACAAGTACCAAGGTGCTAAAAAAATACGGTAGGTCGGCTAGTGGTTTACGCTTCATACTGCTGACTCCTTCGTTGCAGTTGCGGCTGGGTTATTCAGATAATAAATGCTCATGGTGGCAATGATGGTTTACTTGCTGAGGTGGTCTTTGCCGTTCCCATAGTGCCATCTGAGTTTATACATTGGGTATACGGCGGCCATTTTGACGGTGAACTTGTGCAGCCAAAGCGGAAGAAAACTTGAGAACCATCGTTCGTCACGGAGTGATACTTACCGATAAATGGCTGGCATCGTATCACTCCCAAACGTGGTATATTCATTTCGAGACTAATCATAGTTCACTCCGCGATATGTTTGTAGAGAATGAGATTGTCCAGTCCTGCACTACCGAATATGTAAAAGTCTTTGATACTGATTAGCTTTGTGCCGGGAATAGCGTATTCCAGGTCTTCGGCAAGATTGCGAATGACTTCGTGCCAGTTGCCATCCGGTTCAATACCCAGGCCAAAACAAATGACGCTGTCGTCGATCTCGATCTCCTCAAAGCCGGGTCGGTAACAGAGATACTTTTCACCATCGGTGGTATCAACGCGGAAATACACCGCTGCGTCGTCTTCCATTAAGATCACAAACGACGCGGTAAATTCCTCCGTGTTGTTCCAATTACCGTCGTCCGATAGGCCTAACCGGAACGAATCCGCAGGGAATTCACCCGTCGTGGAAATGATCCGGTTGCCGATTTCATCTCCCAGATTAATCACCGCTCCATCCCCATACGCCTGCCAACCATCTATCATTCCGTCTTCGGCGTCTTCATAAACTGTATGGGAAAGCACGCTAAAGTGGGTTGGGGTACTCGCAGCTGCTTTCCGGGCGTGTTCGATTGGTTTACTACCAAAGCTACCGACTATCGAAGAGCTGCGGGACACCGCACGCCTACTAATCTGGCTAATCTCGCCAACGCCTAATGCACGATTGTAGATTCGAAGTTCATCCAACGCCCCGTGGAACACCCGCCCGCTCGAATGATTCCATGTTCCGATGCGCATCCCAGTAGCGATATTCGGTGGAAGCCGCGCCGTTCCGGCTACAAAGCTACCGCTCACTTCATCCCCATCTACGTAAATCGTAAATGCTGATTCGGTAATGACCGCGGCAACATGCGCCCACTCACTAAACTCGTATACACCGGCAGCACTTTTATAGTTCGCCTGGTTAACGCTCAGCCAGATCGACCGATCAAGCGGGTCAGCTATCAACGCGTAGCCATTAGTCCCACTATGGTTTGTCGACTTGTCAACAATCCGTTGCCAGCGGTTACCAGCTTGCGGCCTAAACCAGGCTGTAACAGTACCGCCACCTGATAATTGCAACGGATGCCCCGCTTCAACATTCCCAAGCTCTATGTAGTCATCCTCTCCATCAAACGTAAGTCCGGCATTGACCACCCCTATCGACCATGCCGGACCATCGCTACTGCCCATCATACAATTGGGTTCTAAACGCCCTTGTTTACCTAAGGTTCCAGTTGCTACATCGACAGTGGCGCACCCTGTCCCTTCGCTAAAATCATAGTATGCCACAAGCGCGTTATCGGCGCTCGCAGCGATCGGGATCTGTGCTATTTCGCTAGCGTTCAAGACACGATGATAGATCCGTAGATCATCTAAGTTCCCATTGAACGCTCGGCCCGGACCGTGATTCCAGTTACCGATAAGCATCGGGGCCGATTCGCCTGGCGGCAAACGCACTTCACCCGTTTGAAAACCGCCGTCGACCTCGACACCATTGACATAAATCGTAAACGCGCTGGCCGTAATCACAGCAGCTACATGCGTCCACTCGTTAAACGCGTACAGATCAGCGGAACTCTTGTAGTTTGCCTTGTTGACGCTTAGCCAGATCGACCGGTCTAGCGGATCCGCGATCAGTGCGTAACCATTGGCCCCACTGTGATTGGTCGACTTATCGATAATCCGTTGCCAGCGATTGCCCCCTGGCTCCTGATTAAACCAGCCGGCTAACGTTCCTCCGCCTGTTAGCTGAAGAGGATCGCCGGATTCAATCTGGCCAAGATCAATGCCATCGTCAACCCCGTCGAACTTGCCCGCTCGATTTAGCTTTCCTTGTGCAATAGTCTGAACACCGTTTCGACTGCTTCCATGGTTTTCAAGCTCTGAACTATCGATCACATCATCCGCGGAACCGTTCCACGTGACTTCATCCAATTTCCAGTGAGCGATTACGTCAGGCAATGGATCGAATTCGTAGGCCCCCATATCAACAATCGGCGGGGCGCCTACCCCTGTATCTGGCGTATCGGGATCATCGACAAAGCGGGAATTCCTGGCTAGATCCATATTAGGCAGGCGTCGAATTTCGTCTGTGTTAGGATCGACATCGACGTCGTTATTTCCTGCATCTATGGCTGGTGACCCTGGCCATAAACGGAAATTGTCATCATTCGTTCCGGCAACATCGTCGGGGCCATCAGGGTCAATAAACAGTGGATTCATGTCGATATTATTTCCGGCATTTATGCCTAAGGATTCATCCCAAACGCCATCACCATCAAATGCGCCTTTGAGAATGCTAAACGAGATCTTTGTTGTCCCGTAGCGGTCACGATTGAATATTTCAAGCCTCTCGACACCTGTTCGATCGTTCCAAATAATTGAATTCTGAATGACGGTGTCCGACCGATAATTACCAATGGCTCCGCCATCAGATAGCGATGTATTGTTGACGAAGGTGCAATTTGAAATCAATGGTGACGAATTTTTTGTAAATAATCCACCGCCGGACTCTTCGGCCGAATTATTTGCAAAAACCGAGTTAATAATAAGGGATGAACCAAAATCGCTTTCGCTCATACCCCCCCCAGACTCTGCCGTATTATCTAGAAAAAAAGAATTCCGGACCTCCATAGCCCCGCTGACGGCAAGGCCGCCTCCAAAACTTTCAGAAAAACTCCTCCTGATTCTTGCATTATTTCTCCGGAACAGACAGTTTTCTAAAATGGGTTTTACGCGATGACCACCGGCATGGTATAAGCCACCACCCCGATTACTCTCGTTTTCAATAAACGAACAATTGGAGAATTCTATTCCGATAAAATTTGAGTATGCGCCGCCGCCAAAACGAAAAGCGTAATTGCGAAAAAAGGTACAATTTTTTACCTTTGCGTTACCCCCCTGATTTAACATCCCACCACCTCGACTCCCGGACCCAGAAAACGAACCATTTGCGTTACCTCCTGAGACGGTGAACCCATCCAATACAGTTGTTGAAACGGTAAAAACTCCAGTGACGACATGTAAGCTGTTGTCCTCATAATTTTCGAAATCCGGACTATCGCCATCATCTCCTCTGAGGTCTCCACTGAGAATGGTTTCATTCGCGTCCCAATTTCGTTGTTCCCGTTTACTCTCGGTGCCGTTGAAACCGCCGTAAACTGCGACGCCACTTTTTAGCCGGAAGGTGGCATTCCGGTCACCCGGAATATTTCCACCGCCGATATCTGGCGTATAGGTTCCAGAAGCGACCCAGATTTCGTCTCCGGACCATGTCAGAACTGACAACGCGCTTTGTAAATCCCGAAAGGCATTGTCCCAGGAAGATCCGTCGTCTAGACCTTCTGCATCATCGTTAACGTAGAAAATCTTATTGGGACAACTATCTTCCTGCTCAAACTCAACATCCAACTGCTCGAATAGACCATCGTGAGTAGTGGAAATTCGATAACTTCCTCGACGATCCCACAGCGGGCCATCAGCAGTATACGTTCGCGAAAATGTACCGTCGGTCTCCAAGGGGATTCGATCATTCTGGATGAGATCTCTCTCAAGGGGATTGGTGATGGTTAGTAAAACTGGGGAACGGATATTGAAGGGTCCGACGACGGCTCCTGAAACGGTAATTACCTCGCCACGGCAATATTGCTCCTGATCCGTAGTTACTGTAATTTCACGATCAGGGATTTTCCCGAACCCTCTTAACTCCATGCTGATATCAAAAACATCGGTCGAAAACGTTAGGATCACAGCCCGGGCTCCCGTTCTTTGGGGAACAAACCGTACGTTCAAGGTACGGCTTTCCCCCGCAGCGAGAGGAAAAGGAGTCGTATCGATATCGAAATTTTCTGTACCTTGACCATTTACGCTGACAGAGTGGATACGAAGGTCGGTAGCGCTGGTATTGCTCAGGATTATGCTCTGGGTAGCGATCTCATCGATTTCTACCGAACCAAAGTCAATGGTTTGTGGATCGATCGTGAGCATCTCTCTATCTCCAGCATCCCTAAACTCGACAACCGACCGTGCAATGGTTCCCCCACCGTAAGCTACCTGAACGATATATTCTCCACCTATAGACCACAATGGACCACCCGCCACATAATTCTGTGAAAACGAACCGTCTTCCTGCGCAAAAAACTGATCGGCACGAATGACATGCCCAAGCGGATTAAAGATTTGCAGAGTAAACGGTCTTTTAGCATAAAAATCACCGAAAAGTCTACCAGAAACAGCAATCATTTCTCCAGACTTATAGGTTGTCTTGTCCGTCGTGATGACCAATGGTTGTCTGGTTTGGATTGGGTTTGTTGCAGTGACGAATTCACCCGAGGGTTTACCCCGAGCCCCATGATGGGCTGCTGTTCCGGCGGACATCACAGGTTTATCTCCTTCGGAGTTGACAATGATCCTTAGGAATTGTGGATCGGAAAGGGGTAGTGGATTGTCAATGAATTCCCATACGAATATTGTTGCGGTATAAACCCCAGGTAGTTCTGGCGTCCATGTTATCTGAGGACTAAACGTTTGCCGTCGTGTTAGACTCCCTGTTACCCAGGATAGGTCGACAACAATATTATCTTCGTTTTCGATTTGAACGATATAGGTGAAGAAATTTTCCCTATCCAAAGTATTACGGAGATCGGTCATGATTTGTACCGATTGGTCTACCATGGCGTAGCCCAAGGCGTTTCCAAACGAATCAATGAGACGCGGATTCGAAGCGCTTGCACCGCCAAAAAACAAAAATGCTTGAAATACAGCATCAGTCGTGATTCTGAGTTGATCTCCTAACCTAAAGGGACTGGGAAGAGTGTGATCGACATATTCTGCGGTTAATCGATCGTGAACAGCCGCGAGCAAACGGTTTCCAGTCGATCGACCGGTTGTAGTAAAGAACACCTTAGCCCCAAAAACTCCGCTATTTGAGGTTGTCTCGGTCAACGTAAGTGAGATACCGGTGAGATCAGACTCCGACCGAACTTGAATGCCAACTCGATCTATAAGATCTGAATCCAGATTCATATCCGGATCAACCAGACCGATAAATCCACTCTCCTGGTAATCGATCGGCTGCTGCAACCACGTAAGCTTTCCCAAAGTCCAATGAATGGGCGCCGAAGCCTTTACCCTCTCTTCCTCAGAGACATTCAAAATGATGCGGATCTCATCGTCATGTTCTGATTCAATGAGTCCCTCGATCAAGTCGGTGCGAGGAGTCGTATCAAACCCGTCCCCATCGCCGGTATCAGGATCACCGTCCGCGTCGAATAGAAACCCTGTGAGCTCCACCTTTCCGGTAAAAATACCGCTGTCGGCCTCGGTCTCTATCAACGGATAATTTTCCAGTTGGGTGTTTCTAGTAGAAATGATGAGGGAATTTCCTCCGGAATCGCCGATCGTATCAATTCCATCGGGATCAACGTTCAACGTTGGGGCGAAAATGCGGATATGAACTTTGTCGGTCCACGAGTAATTTCTCTTATCGAATTCCACCGTCGCGGTAACGTTTGATGCCGAGATCCCTATCGTTGCTGAACGAAAAGTGTCGCCGACCAAATGCGCGTTGGTGGATGGGCCCCAATCCATATATTCCAAGCGAACTTCTTCACCTCTTTGTATCGTATTTCCCTGCAGAATCTCCGGCATCCGGAATGTGGCCTGAAATGTTCCGGGATCCGTTACAAGCTCCACGAAGTGCGTCGGGCGAGGCATAAATTCGGATATCTCCCCACCGATTTTGCCAAGGGTGATCGTGGCAGCCTCCGAATTCCATTCGATGAGGTCAAGGTTATGTGTTTCCACGGCCTCGTTATCCAGGTTCAAATCCGGATCGGTAAGGGTTAACAAGACATCGCTATGCGGCATGTAAGCATTCTTGTCCGTTGAAAGAACTCCGCTCCTAAGATCAAATATGGCCGAGGTTGTAACGGTCACGGGTTGGCCGACATTATCCAGCGGGTCCGTGTACTCAATGAGCAGCGTATCTCCACGGAGAATACAATAATTTTGGCCATCTCCAGATGGTTCATCGAAGCGGTTTTCCTCGCCGTTGCCGTCTCCGTCATCCAAACTATCAAAATGAATAGTCGCAGGGCAAAGAGCGCTCGCGGGTCCATCGGTAAAGGTGATTGGTAGATCGAATGCGAAAACACCAGAATTCATCGCTGTCTCTCTTATCGGACCAAAGTGACGGGCATGCAAAGGGTCATTGTCATTAACATCGATACGGCCCTTGTTAGTAGAGGGGCCACCGGCGTACCCAAGGGCCACTGTAAAGTCGTCACGTATAACCGAGACTTTCACGGGTGCAACATCTTCCCCTTCGATGGTTTGAGCAATTTCTTCGATCGCGGTCGGAAGCCGATTACGGTCAGAATCATGGATTTTGACGTGTACGATAAGGTTTCCTTGAGGAAGCTGTTCGCCGGTGGTATCGATGATTTCTGTAATTGCGGCCGAGTGAACGGGAAATAGTGAATGACCTTCCGGGTTCGATCCCACCGCATCAAAGTTATTGCTGGTTCCGAATGGTATAGGATAAACCTCACGGTCGAGGGTTACAGAGGCGGTTTGCCACGGCGGAAGAATTGCTATCGTATCCTCAATCACGAGGACATCGTTTATATCATGCGGGCGTGGTAATGTACGGTCCTGGTAGGCAGCGCTTAATCTATCGCCGGGCGAAACGCGAATAGGACTTCGAAATGCTCTTCCAGATGTCCTCAAAAAGACCTCGTCCTCGAATACTCCGCTATCCGCGGTGGTTTCCAGAAGTTCACGTCTGCTGGTGCCCCCATTCAGCTCGGAACGAATGGTTATCTGGAAACTGTCACGTTGCTTAGGATCCAGGTTCATATCCCTATCTGTAACGCGAATGAACGCTGAAAAATCATTGGAAAAAACATCTTCGTTTAGCCACTCGATTTTCCCGACTTGCCAAAAAATCGGCGCCGTTTGGACTACCGGATTCTGTCCTGACGCCTTGAACGAAACGGTGATAAAATCCTCTCGGCTCGATTCGATAAATCCATCTTTTGGGCCTTGACGAGGATGAGGCGTGGTCATTGGATCAGTATCAGAGCCGGCCAGACCACGACCAAAGGGGTTTCCGTCAGCATCATGGGGAAATCCGGTAAGGATAACTTCGCCTGTAAATATGCCCGAATCAGTGTCGGTTTCGAAGAGTCGGTAAAAATCTAGCTGGTGTCCGCGGGTAGCAATGCGAAGATGGCTATTCTCGGCACTACCAATTTCATCGTGCTTATCCGGATTCGAATTGTGGCGCGGGGAATTAACGGTGATGAATACCTGGTCGGTCCAGGTATAGCTGGCCCTGTCCAGACCGATGGTAATATCCGGGGCTGGAAGTGTAACTCCTGAATCGGTTACGGTTGTTGTTCCTGAAACAACCAAATGATCACCGACTGCATGTGGAGTTGGTAGAGTATGGTCCAGATAATGTGCTGTAATCGTATCGCCCGGAGTAACGTAAAGATTTCCCGCTCCAGAAATACGCGTCCGAGTAAACTGCACCTCGCCGTTAAAAACCCCTGAGGTAACGTCTGATTCTTCCACCTCGAGAACAATTCCCGCTGGATCAGAATCTGACCATACGATAATCTGAAATCCGTCTTTCTTCTGCGGGAATATATTCAAATCCGGATCGGTAATTTCTATTATGCCCACAGCATTTTCTGAATACTCTTCTTCCAACCATGACAAATTTCCGACATTCCAGGAAATAGAAGCTAGCGATGCTATTCGTTTTCTATCAATAACATATGAGACATAAATCTGGTCCTCTCTGGTATTTTTGAGCAATGCCAAGCTGAGATCGTTTCTGGGTTCTGTGTCATGGCCTTCAGCATCGCCAGTCTCTTTGTTTCCGTCGACATCGAAAAGAAAACCGGTCAGGGTTACTTTTCCCGAAAAGATTCCCGAATCTGCTGCTGTTTCGACAAAGGAAAATTCATCAAGAGTACCACGGCTTGTAGCGATACTAAGCACTCCGACTCCGCCAGCACCAATTCGATCAATTGTCTCAGGATCCCGATTCCCTTCCGGTGAGTTGATTGATATCTGCACCTCATCCGTCCATCCATAGATATTCTTATCGAACGTAATCGGATTGTTCACAATCGGGCTAGGCGTAGTTGTGGGGACTTTTGAATCGATCACCGCAGTGGCCGTAATGTCCAACTCGTCGGCTGTGGTAAAAGGAAAAGGAAGAGTATTGTCTTCATATTCTACAGTGACGATATCCCGGTCGGCTACCTGCAGATGATCTTTTCTTGATGGTTCATTCGCAGTGAAGAACACCTGACCTTCAAAAATCCCGCTATCTCTTTCGGTTTCAAAAATTACAAGGTCGATTCTACGAGGGTAAGACTCAGACCATACTCCTACCGGCAAAAAATCGACGACGCTAGAATGTAAATTCATATCTACATCCACGACACGGATAATTCCAACTCCCTCCGGATTGTATTTTGGGTGTAACCATTGAATGTTTCCCTCATTCCATTCAATAGGAACGGAAGCGATCAACGACTCGTCCGTTGAAACTTGAAATGACACGCTAATGGAATCGCTCTTCCAGGACTCTAAAAACCCATTATTGGGACCGCCTTCCCGGGTGGGACCGGTCTCCGGGATCGTATCAAACCCGCTCGCGTCACCCGTCACGCCAATACCGTCCGCATTATGTAAGAATCCAGTGAGAGTTACTTTCCCCTTAAAAACGCCTGTATCAGCCCCTGTCTCGACGAAGCGATACCGATCTAATTGATGTCCCCGAGTCGCCACGCGAATGCGGTTAGAATCCAGGGAACCAATGGTCTCTATCCGCATTGGGTCCCCATTGTGAGCAGGAGCGGTAATCGTCATCTCAACGGTGTCGGTCCAGGTGTAGCGTTCCTGATCAAAAGTAATCGTGGTCGATGGTGGTGGTCGAGGAGCCGTTCCATCAATAACGGTCCTATCCGTAATCAGGAGTTCATCTGCATTTGTGTGGGGGGGTGGTAAGGTATGATCAACATACCCCACAGTAATGGTATCCCCGGGAGCAACTCTCAGGATATTGTCGGAAGAAATTTGATTAGAACTAAAGATAACCGTTCCTTCGAATATACCGGTCGTGTCATCCGTTTCGCTAAGGAGTATGGATATTCCTGCTTCGTCCGTCTCAGACCATATATCTATTCCAAATGAGTCTATGCTTTCGGGATTTAGATTCATATCAGCATCAACGACCCGGACTGTTCCCACGTCGTTGCTGCCATATTCTGCCTGGTCCCACTCAACGTTCCCGGCGTTCCAGCGAATGAGCGCCGATGCCACTACGGTTTCATCCTCCGAAAACTCGAAGGATACGGCAATTCCATCATCGTCATCGGCTTGTAAGACGCCTTCATCCGGTCCTTCTCCGCCGGTCCTGGGACTTGTATCTAATCCGAAACGATCACCCGTATTCGCATCCCCGTCGATATCGTGGAGGAATCCTGTAAGAACCACTTCTCCACGAAAAATTCCGGTATCGCGTCCAGTCTCCACGAGCTTGTACTGATCCAAGTCGAACCCCCGAGTACTAACCTTAATCGGGTCAAAACCCATTTCTCCAATAGAGTCAATTGCATTAGGATCAAAATTATGATCCGGAGCAATGACTGTAATACCAACCTTATCCGTCCATGAATATACTTTTTTATCCAGAAATACCTTCGCACCAAAGTCGGAACTGTAAAACGTGAGGTTGATATCTTCATCTTCGTCCCCGACATAATCAGCACCTGCTGGTCCCCAATCGGTGTATTCTAAGATGACCTCTTCAGCACGCTCTAGACGGTCATTTTCCAGGATTTCCGGCATCTTTACTGTCGTCTGGAAAACCCCCGGTTGGTCTACAAGCTCGATCAGGTGCAATGGTCGTGGATTGAAGGCATCGAGGTGTCCGTCAGCATCGCCCATTGTAATTGTCGCGGCATCCGAATCCCATTCGATCAAGTCAAGATCGTAGGTTTCCACAACTCTATTATCAAGATTCAAGTCGGGTTCGGTTAATGTAAGGACAATATCTCGACCGATTAGGTATACATTGTTATCTGAGGTCAATGTGCCGTTTCGAAGCTGGAAGAATGCCGATTGAGTATCAGAGTCGTCATTGGCGATGTCGTCTACAGGGTCGATGTACTCAACAACCAGGATATCGCCAGTCAGGATGCAGTAGTCTTCCCGGCCTGGAGAACTCGAATCAAACCGGCTGAGTTCGTCCGTGGAGCCATCACCCGTGAGTCCATCAAATCGTTCTGTTTCCGGGCAGTGGGCACCTGCCGGGCCATCCGTGTACGCAATTTCGAAATCGAAGGAGAAGATTCCGGAATCTGGCACGGTTTCTTTAATCGGTCCAAACTGACGGGCTGATCCTGGATTATTATCACCTACATCAATACGGCCCTTGTTCGTGGTTGATCCACCGGCATAGCCCAGAACAACAGGTTCCCCTCCTCGTAAAACCGAGATCTTGACCGGCCCGGGACGTGTTTCAGTCGCGTCGAGGGCAATGGAGTCGACAGATGTTGGGGAGATATTAAAATCTGAATCACGAATTTCCACATGCACTGTTACGTCTCCTCTGGGAAGCTGTTCCTCTTCCTGAAGGCTGTCGTCTCTGTTCATTCCCGTTTGATGGATAGGAAACAGGGATCGACTGTGAGGTGTAGTCTCCGGCCTATTGCGAAATGCTCCACTGTCTCCAAAGGGAACCGGATAGACTAAGCGATCAAGACGCACCGAACCATATTTACGGATAGGCTGGGGAACCGGTTTAGTCGCAGCGGGTGAATGAGGAACGAATGGGTCAATCAATGCCGTTGATCTAATATCCAGTTCATCATCAATCGTTGAAGGGGGAGGCAGGGTATTATCTTCATACTCGGCGGTGACGGTATCGCCTTCTGCCACTCGAAGCCGATGCCCGCTGGACTCATCGAAAAGGGTGAAGACTACCCGACCTTCAAAGACTCCACTGTCAACATCCGTTTCAACCACAGTGAGATCGATTCCGCCAGCATCCGAATCGGACCAGACATCCACATCGAAACTATCCAAATTATCGGGACTAAGATCCATATCCGGATCGATAACACGAACCACGCCACTACCGTTGAACGGATTGTATACGGAATCCAGCCATTGGACCTTGCCGATTTGCCACTGAATAGGGGCAGCGGCTGTAATCGATTGGGTTGAATTGACGCGGAGGGTTACGCGAAAATCATCCAGAAGTCTGGTTTCCAGAACGCCATTTCTAGGACCACTTTTCGCACCACCGTTGGTTCGCGGCCTAGTGTCAAATCCATCGTCATCGCCCGTTGTAGTATCACCGTCCGCATCGTGTAAAAACCCGGTGAGTGTGACCTCACCCCTGAAAATACCAATATCCGGACCAAGCTCTACTAATCTGTAGTTAACCAGCTCGCTTACTCCTGTTGATATGACCATAGGACTGATTTTTGCATCGCCAATAATTTCTATCGTATTGGGATCCCGATTCCATTCCGGTGCCTCAATCGTGATCACGACCTTATCTGTCCAAGTATATCGTTCCTGATCGAACTTAATGTTGATCCCGGGAGCCAAGGGTTCAACACCGACACCTGACAGGGGGACAGCAATACGCGAACAGTCTCTTCCTGCGACTAACAACGCATTTAAGTCGCCCGTTCTATTTGGAGTAAATCCTACCGATATAGTTTTAGTCGCCCCGGGATCAAGAGAAAAGGTTGAAGTATCCAAACTGAAAAAGTCAAAATCTGTTCCTTCAATCAAAAGAGGAGCAATGCGAATGGTTTCTTGAGCTTGATTTGCGACGATGACGGACCTGAGTATGTTTTTCCCGATGGGGATTTCCCCAAAATCGACTGCTGTCGGAGAAGATGTAATTGGAAAGATACCGTTAAATGGAACCGAAAAGGTTGTTTCTGCATGATTCAGCTCATCAGATACTCTGATAACGTAGATTCCAGGTTTCATATTCCATGGAATAATCCATGGTTGGTGGATTTCTCCCAGTCCTGAGGCCACCAATTCCAATTCTTCAACTTGCTCACCATTGTCGTCGAACATCGCTAAAGTCACCGTCCCAGAGACACCAGTAATTTTGATCGATATACTCTTTCCCACCCCGGGTATGCATGGTCCTTCTCCAATGGTAACGGTCAATCCATCGTCATGAACCGTTATCACTTCAATATCGTGTCTGTCAAAATTTGAACCACTTACCGCCGCAAGGGTCCACCTGCCGAATTTTCCATCTAATGGGATCTCGAGTTCGTCGTCAAACATTCTCCCATTCTTGTCGGAAAACGTTTCTTGGCGGACAGATTCAATTCCGTCTGGATCTCTCAATACGAGTGTGATTAGAACATTGGGACTAGTGTCACCAACAACCGATATCGAATCCCTAGGCTTGTAGCTTGATTTCATCGTCTTTATCTTTATTTCGCCAGAACCTGTTTGCAGTCCGACCGAAAAGAGCGAATAACTCTGTTTTTGACCGCGGGTTACAACCGCAGTGTAAACACCGGCGACGAAAGTTTCCAGGTTCAGTGAATATACGCCCTCGCCATCAAGTCCTAAAGTGATCGGAATTTCATCTTGCTGAAGTCTATCGAATGAATCAATGATCAGCAATCTGACGTGTTTAGACGGCGGGCCCGAGAGGGAGATCACCGCTGTCTCCTCGGATGTGTAGTTCAACTTATCTAATTCCAGGCCCAGCTTTATATCCATCCCCAAAACAGATTGTGTCACTACTGTGATGCTGAAGAATAAACATATCGTAGCGAAAGACAATAAATTTAGTACTGATCTACGCGGCATGGTGTTATCTCCCTGTATTCATTGATGTAGCGGTTGAAATTCGATTAGAACATTTTCATGATGAGATTAATCATTTCCTTTGAGACGAAATCCTACAAAATGGGATCACCGGCAAGCGGAGATTCATTTCGCGGGGCTACACCGATGGGTCGACGTGTGGATAGAATGTAAGTGGAGCGGTGGGTCGTCTAGATAATCTTCACTTGCATGAGTTCAAGTCCTTCAATCGGGCAAGTTAAATAATCATAATTCACTCCACGATAGGTTTAAGAAGCATGAGGTCGTCCAGTTTTGCACTACCGAATACATAAAAATCTTTGATGCTGATCAGCGTTGTTCCCGGTATAGCATAATCCAGGTCTTCGGCGAGGTTGCGGGTAATTTCATGCCAACGACCATCGGGTTCCGTACCTAAACCAAAACAGAAGACATTCTCGCTAGCCTCAACTGTTTCTGAGCCAGCTCGGTAGCAAAGGAACTTCTCACCTTCACTGGTCTCAACACGAAAATATACTGCCGCCTCGTTCTTCATCAGGATCGTGAAGGACGCTGTAAATTCTTCCGTGTTGTTCCAGTCACCACCGC
>CBDCYN010000033.1:0-40340 GCA_965224205.1 Phycisphaeraceae bacterium | reverse complement strand
CTCGATCGCCATCGGCTTCGCGTTCAAGGACATCTTCGAGAACTTCTTCGCCGGTGTGCTGATCCTATGGCGGTTCCCGTTTGAGATCGACGACTTCATCGAGTGCGAGGGGATCACCGGGCGTGTCGAGGACATCTGGATCCGCATGACACTCATCCGCCAGGTCGACGGCCAACTCGTGCTCGTGCCCAACGCGATGATCTTCAAGAACGCCACGACCGTGATCACCAGCCAGAAGAAGCGGCGCATTACCGTGATCTGCGGCGTGGCTTACGACGAAGACGTCGGTGAAGCGCGGAAGGTCATCCGTGAGGCGGTCGAGGGCTGTTCGAGCGTCGAGTCCTCGAAACCGGTGGAGATCTTCGCCCAGGAGTTCGCCGATTCGAGCGTGAATTTTGAGGTCACCTGGTGGTGCGGGTCGACGCCGCTTCAGGTGCGCCAGTCACGCGACGAGGTGGTCGAGGCGGTCAAGAAGGCATTGGACGACGCGGGGATCGAGATCCCGTTCCCCTACCGGACACTGACGTTCAAAGACCCCGTCGAGGTGGTCTCTCAGGGCGAGTCGCAAGGGGGCGGATCCGAAGGATCATAACCGGCAGCACCTATGGCTCCACTTCCCGAGGCGGCTCAGTGGTACAATGGTGCGTCGGGGTTGGGCTGACGTAAAGTTTATATGCATCGCGTATCAAGATATCGATATCGGCTCGATGACGCTGCGGACCTCGGGAATGGCCCCGCCGCGGACAAACGTCTTGCCGTAATTTTAACCCGGGATCGGTCGATGATGACGTTGAGCAAACGAGCCTTATTGCGAATGACCTGGGGGTACACTGCGGCGACCATGTTTTTGTTGCTGGGGTCTGGCTGTGCTCCGCAGGGCCCGGTATCCGACGGGAGCCGCGGGGGGAGCCTCGTTTTGTTGGCCCCGCCCACCGGAGATCTGCGGGTGGGCCCGACGGTGATGATCACCGCCCAGGTCGACTCGGCCGCGGGCCGTTCCACTGAAATCCGCTGGACCACAACCGGGGGTCGACTGAACACCATGGCCGACGGGCGCACCGTCGGGATCACCTTCGAGGAGGCCGGACGGTTCGTGTTAAAAGCCGAGCTCTACGTGGACGGTCGGCTCGCCGACGTCGAACGGCTGACCCTAGACGTCGAGCCGGCCGCTGACCCGTATTAAGAAAAGAGGGAAAGCAGCGACGCGTCGGGGTCGCCCCGGGGCCGGACCACCGAACACGGATAATTTGACACGAAAACCATTCAGCGCCAAAACTCGTAGGAGGCCCGCATGCCCCCCCATCTCTCCGACCCTCAGCTGACCGAACGGATCAAACAGGCAATCATCAAGGACGAACGCCTGTCGTTTCAGCCCATCGACGTGACGGTCGATCAAGGGGTGGCCACCCTAATGGGCACGGTGCATAGCTACCGCCGGAAGCTGGCCGCGATCGAGATCACTTCTTCGATCGACGGGTGTCGTGACGTGATCGACCGGCTTACCGTCCACCCCGAAGCGATCTTCCCCGACGACGAGGTCACCCAGAACGTCAGTGCGTTGCTGGACGCCCACGCCGACGTCACCAAGGAAGCGATCGTCGTGTCGGTTGAGACCGGGGTGGTGACGCTCAGCGGCCACGTCGGTTCGCAGTGGGAACGCGCCATCGCCGAAGACGTCGCCCGCTCGGCCCGGGGGGTGAGGGACGTGACCAATCTCTTGATCGTCGACGTGGGTCAAGAGGTCCACGACAAGCACCTGTGCGAGGAGATCATGGCGACGATGGGCCTGACGCGCGGGCTGGCCCACTCCGACGTCCACGTCGCGGCCAGTAGCGGGACGGTCGTGTTCTCGGGGACGGTCGGGTCCTTATTCGAGAAACAGATGGCCGAGTCCGTGGCCCGCCGGTTCCGGCCGCTGCACGTCCAAAACGAGATCTCGGTCTCGGACGGCCGGCCGTGAGCCAACCGTGATCACGCGATCGGAGGAGCGATCATCATGAGCTTCATGACCGAGTTAAAAAAGTTTGCGATGCGAGGTAACCTCGTCGACATGGCGGTGGGGTTCACCGTCGGGGCGGCGTTCACGACGATCGCCAAGTCCCTGGTCCACGACATCATCATGCCACCCGTAGGGCTGATCCTGGGCCGTTCGGATTTCTCCGACCTTTTCCTCGTCTTGGCCCGCGGCGATAAGAATGACCCCCCGTACGCCACGCTCGCGTCGGCTCAATCGGCCGGGGCGGTCACGATCAATTACGGCGTGTTTATCAACAATGTGATCGCGTTCCTGGTCGTTACCCTGGTCATGTTCCTGCTCATCCGCACAATCAACCGGATCGACGATACGCTCGAAGAGCAGTTCGGCGCCGACAAACAAAAGCCCGAAGACCCGGTGAACAAGAAGTGCCCGTTCTGCCGATCGGTCATCGCGTACCGAGCGGTGCGGTGTCCGGCGTGTACGTCGCACATCACCGGCATCGCCGGGGGCGAAACGGCTTCGTCGACGTCTCCCCTCTAGGCCATGAGGCACGTGGGGCATCGGTCGCCGTGGGCGATGGGCTGGTCTGATTTCGGGGCAAGAAACGACCGGGCGGCTACCCGGTTAAAGGAACGGAGATGCCAAACGGGCAACGCCTTCAATGATCTGCAGACGCCAAGCTCGATGGGTGTAGGGTGACAGCGCGATCCGGCGTGAGGCCTGGCCATACCCCTCGACCGTCTTGCGTAGATGTCCCACCCAATCACGGTCGTAACCCATCGCGGCGACTTCAAAATTAAGCCGGAAGCTGCGTTGGTCCATGTTAATCGACCCGATCATGCACCACCGATCGTCGACGGTCACGATCTTGGCGTGCAGCATCCCCCGGTGGTACTCGCGGATCTCCACCCCGCCCCGAAGCAGTTGCGGATAGAAGCTGCGTCCCGCCCAAAGCACCAGCCGCACGTCCGTTCGACGGGGGATGACCACGCTCACCGAGACCCCCCGGTCCACGGCCTGGATCAGCCCCATCGTCAGGGCGGCGGACGGGATGAAATACGGGGTGACGATACGGATCGTGGACTGCGCCGCGGCCAGCGCGGCCAGCAGTACCCGCTGGGGGGTTTCATCGACCTGATCCGGGCCGGTGGCAATAAGCTGGATGACCGCGTGCCCGGTGGTGGTCGGCTTCGGGAAATAAGCATCGCCCCGCAACGGCTGACCCGTGGCGATCAACCAATCGTCGGCGAATACCTGCTGCAGGCACGACACCACCGGGCCACGCAACCGGACCTGACAGTCGTGCCATGGACTAAGCCGCGGGTGGAGCCCGGCGAATTCGTCGCCGATGTTCTGGCTGCCCATCAGGGCGGTGAGCCCGTCGAAGACGGCGATCTTGCGATGGTTGCGCAGATGTGGTCGGCCCCAGGCCAGGACCGGCAAGAAAAACCCCAGCTGTACGCCGGCCTCGCGCAGCGTCCGTTTCCACCGGCCTAGCCCCAGGCTCCCGAACGAATCGAGCAGGACGCGACACTCCACGCCACGCCTGGCCGCATCGATCACCGCGTTGAAAAAACGTCGGCCGGTTTGGTCTGTCCGCCAGGTGTAGTACTCCAGATGGACATGGTGTTGAGCGCTGTGGATCGCTTCTTCTAGCGCGGCGTAGCTGTGTTGGGCGTCGTGAAACGTGGTCACCTCATGACCCGCCATGGCCGGGACGTTCAAAAGCTTTCGCCCGATCTGCTCGACCACGCGAAACGCCGGGTCGCTCACGTGGCTACGAGTCTGTTGCTGAGAATCACACGCTGAAACGGTCTCAAGGCCATGGCTCTTCAGGGCACGCCTTCGCCTCTGCGCCGCGGCGTGCTCGATCCGGTCTCGCCCTAAGGTTAGGTAGCCGAGGCTTCCGATAAAGGGCAAAAAAAGTATCGCCAAGACCCAAGACATCATCGCGGTCGGTTCACGACGCACACGCAACACGACCGTGAGAACCACAAGGGCCAGCACCCCGTGAAGCACGAACGTCCAAAGCCACCAGGTCATTCATTGCCATCCATTCGATCGTCCGTGAAAGTGTCTAAAAACGTGTGTGAGAGGGGGCAATTCCTTTATCGGATCCGTCTACTTCTCATACATTTTCTTAGAAAAGAACCTCTCAATGGCGATGAGACGCTAACGGTTTCTGATGCGCCTCGTTCGGCTTTCTCCATTTTCGGATTGGGTTGACGTGTTAAGTCCTATCCATATGTCCAACGTGATCCGGCAACTCATTGATACTCTGGCGGCTTGCCGAAGACACCGAAACCCTCGCAACTCCTAGTTTAACGTGTCGACGGACGATCTATCGGTATCGGTATCGCGTATCAACGCCTCACGTCGAGCATTGGACACCGGGGATTTCTCTGCTGAGTCCGTGTGTCGCGCCGCATTCCCATCCGGGATTGGTATGAATGGTGAACGTCGAACTAAGAGGCTGCTGGGTCGCACGCACCTCAACCCTAGTAACACGATAGCACGACGGGTGATAATCCAACAGGACCATCGTAGCATTGGGGGTAAGCGCCAAGCATTGTAGGCCCCATTGTTTTTAATCAGTACGGCACAGCTGTCACCATACCGTACCGGCCTCAATCTCCTTCTCTCTGATCCGCCGGTTTGGGTGTTGAAAACTCGGTTTGGAAACTATTTTCAGAACTAGATCACTTGACGTTCCCGCACGGGCGAATGAGCAGCTCGTGCCCCACGCCCGCAGGGTTGTGAACCCAGAGCCTTAATGGGCAACAACCTTCTGGGCGCCGCTGTCTTGTAGGATCCCCTTGGCCAGGTCGATGCGATTCTCATCCGCTTTGACGCCGACTAAGACACCGCCTTTCTGAACGTCCTCGCTTAGCAGCTTCGCTTCGTGCTCGGGGATCCCCAGCCCGATCAATCCGCCCGCTAACCCACCGGCCGCCCCACCCGCAGCCAGGCCCGCCGCGGCGGCGACTATACCTCACGCGGCTAAGATTGTCCGATTGTTGAAGTGTTGGAAGTTGCGGGTGATGAGGGTTTGGACGTTGGGTTTGTCGTCGGTGGCCAGCTTGGCGATGCCGTCGTGGATGGCTTGCTGAAATCGATCGAACGTTTCGTAGTACCGGCCGTTGAGGCAGCGTTTCTTGAGCAGGCCCCAGATCCGTTCGATCAGGTTCAGGTGCGGCGAGTAGGACGGCAGGAACATCAACTCGATGCCCAACCCCACGGCCCGATCTTGGACCAACCGGCAGCGTTGATACCGCGCGTTGTCCAGCACCAGGGTGATCGCTTGGCCGGGGTAACGCCCCGCGAGCGTCTCGAGTAATTCGCAGACCGTTTGGGCCGTGATGTACGTCGTGTTCGTGACGGTCACCAACTCTCGGGTCACGAAATCCAACGCCCCCAACACGTTCAGCCGGCGGCGGCCGGTGGGCGTGCGGATGAACAGCCTCACCACGCACCACACGTAGCACAGAAACGCGCCATGGACGAAGTGGCAGGCGTCTACAAAAAAACCCTGCGATCACCCCGTTCGGCTTCGTCCAAAGCCGGATCGAGGGTCTGTTCAAGGAATTCACGCTGCTGTTGATGCTTGGCCTGATCAAGCTTGCCCGGCACACCCCCGAGCTTGCGACGACGCAGACCCAGCCGTTTCAAAAAAGCTCGCACTTGCGTCGGGCCGCGACGCAGACCGGTGAGTTGCGTGATCTGATGGCTCGCCTCGTGGATCGTCGACGGCGGGTGTTGTTCCAAAGACGCCTTGACCTTCGGGCCGTGCGCGTTCAATTGACTGGGCTGACCCCGGTAGCCGTTTTGCCTCAACGCCTCGATCCCACCGTCGAGGTACGTATTCAAATAACGCTGCACCGTCCGGCTGCTGACCCCTGCCAAGGCCGCGATCTGCCGATGTGCCAACCCATGGCTCTTGAGCCAAACCACCTGCAACTTCCGCCGCACCCGCGGATCTGGATCGCTAAAACGCCCCCGATCCAACGCCGCCACCGCATCGTCCGTCAATGTGATCTGAAGCATCCATGCCTCCTGTGTCCAGTGACTTCGTAGTAAAATCAAACCGCTAACGTCAGCCTATTCTACCGATCAGACAAACTCACCCGAGGAAGGTATAACGGCCCGGCGGCTAGAATCCCAAACCCTGGGATAGATAAGCTTCCCACCGCGGTCAGCCCCGCGGCGACCGCCCCTAGCGTCCCGCCTAGTGTCGCGCCTGCGACCATCCCTTCGGGGGCTTTGGATTTCGACTTGACCGCGAAGTGCTCACCGTGATGAGATTCTGACACCAGGAGGCTGATGTCGTCTTGCAAAAAACCATTCCCTTGTAGCCGGTCGACCGCCAAGCCGGCTTCACGATGAGTTTCAAAAATAGCGGTAACGGTCTTCGACATTGCTGTGTACCTTTCCATGTACTGCGGCGGATCATCGTCCACCGCGCAGGTTAACTACGGGTGTTCATTCTTCAATAAAGATGGATTTTCGACCTCACATTTTTCAGCAAAAACGGTCAGCCGGATGGATCCATCTATTTCTGTTGGCAAACACTGTGTTTTTTATACGGGCCTAGTCCGGTGCGTCGCGACCTGCTTCGGTCTGGGATGACCTCGTCACGCGAGAGCATCCCTCGCGACGCGTACGCACTGCACTACTTGTCCTCTTTCGCAGCGTCGCGCAGGTCGCGTACGTAGTCGTGGCTGAGCTTCACGTCGCGCAGTTGCCCGGCCAGCAGGGCGTTGATGGGGCTGCCGCTGGTTTCTTTCATGGCCTGCTCATAGAGGGCTTTGATCTTGTCCTCGCCGCGTTCAACCTCGGCCAAGACCGCGTATTCATCCCCGCCGCTGATCTTAGCTCGCAGATCAAGCCACCAGCGATGGATTTTGCCTTTCCAGGTTTCGCTCTCAGCGGGATCTTCATAGTTGAACCTGACCTGCTTCTGGAGTTCGAGCGCGAAGCGTGCTCGCTGCTGAGCGTAGTCGCCGAACAATGACGTCAGCTTCGAGTCCTCGACGGCTTCCTGGGCAGCCTTGAATCCTTCACTCGAATCGATGTTGATCCGTATAAGGTCTTGAAGCTGTTCGATCGTGTCGGATGAGAGTTGTGTTAGCTGGCTGCTCATGTCTAGTCACCTTTCATGTCTTGAATGCCTGATCTGTTCTCAATACAAACTTTTGTCGACTTCATATCATGGCCGGTATAAACCCGTCCGCTGGGGGATCCCCCAGCGAGACGGGCCACGCTCGCCGAATAGCGACGGCGTGTTGTGACCCCAGGGTTCTGGCTGCGGCCGATGTTTACCGTACCCGACGTGGGCTCGGGCACTTGATCCGATTTAAAAATCGCGCCACCGTTCCCGAACGGGCTAACCCGCCTGCCCGCGGGGCGGCGATTTCACCGTCCGTGCATATTCGGATCACCTGCTTTTCTTCTGGCGTAGAGGGTTCGCGATCATCAAATAAATTCACTGCGGCAACGCTGGCTCTGGGCCATTGTCAAAACTGCGTGACGCGCTCATGTGCCATCTGCCCGTCACTGATGTTGAATCGCAAACCTGATCTTTCGTCTGACCAACCGCCGGTTGAGCGCCCGTCCGGTCGATTCACTCGGGTTTGGTTTCGCGCCGGCGCGGCGATGATTCACCTGTACTACGGGCCGTCGGACCTTCGTGTCCATTGGTTCATCATGTTTTTCTTGATCTTTTTTTCTATTTTTGAGCCTGCATTGGTTGGTCTTCTGTACCACCCGTGTCGGGCGTAGTGTGGTGATTACATCTCGTCTGTGTCTAGGCAAAGCAGTGTTGATCGGTCTAGGCTTGATGAGCCCGACCGGGCGGGAAGCCAATAGCCCTATCTCCTCTGTCAGGGCTAACCCGGTCGGGCCATCAAGCGACTAAAATTCTCCAATTCTCCTACGCGGAATTTCGTGCATTTCGAGCGATTTCAGTCAGCTCGCAGATTTGGGAGTAATCTGAGTCGATGCCGAGATAGTGCCGGGCCAGTGTTTCGCGGACCGGGCCTTGAGCTATCTCTTCGAGCACTTCCTCATAATAAGCCCGGATGATGACTTCATTTTTCTGGACCTCAATCAGCAATACGTACGGGTCGCTGGCGTTGCTGCGGTTGTACAGGTCCAGCCACCAAGGGTAGACCTTTCCCGACCAGCTATTGGGGTTCACCTCAAGGTTTATCGGAACCAGCCGCCGGAAATCCTCGGCGAATTGGCTTCTGTGAAACGCGATCCGCAGGAAGAAAAACGAGAGTGTCCGATCCTCGATTACCTGGGCAGCGGCCTGAAACCCGACGCAGCTGTCGTGATTCATTAGGATCAAATCGCTTATTTTCTCAAGTGTTTGCACGGGTAAGTCATGGGGCAGCGTACTCATCGGCACCTCCTATGCGCAGGGACTTCGTTAGCTTGTTTTACCCCTACGAGGAACAAACTGATTCGGCGGCGGTTAAGCCACGTCGGACCGGATCGATGTTTAGCGTGGGACCCTGCCCCGGACCGTGCCCACGATTAAAGAAACGACAAACAGAACCAAGAACACGAAGAACAAGATCTTCGCGATCGAGGCGGCGCCAGAGGCGATCCCGCCGAACCCGAATACCGCAGCTACGATGGCGATCACAAAAAATATGGCAGCCCAGTAGAGCATGTTGATTCCTTTCCAATCCTCGTATGAACACGGTTTATCATGCGTAGGTCAAAAGCCTTACGCCGGTACTTCGTTCGCGTCATCTGCGAATGCGAACTGCACTCGGGAAATGCAATCGCTGTGCCACCTGGGTTGCTGGGAGGGGCTTCCGATAATCGAATCGAGTGATAGTGATCGGTAAAAAAAAGATTTAGGGAAAATTTTTTTACTCAGGCCGCTTCCTCAAGCTGGATCCCGCTTCAAAGCCGTTCTGCAAAGGCTGCATCGCTGTCTTGCAGATTTTTCTCCCCACCACTTCACGCTCGGTCATACGGGGGGAATCCTGTGACATGAACTCAGAACCATGACGACGTAAATTCATTTCAAAAAACCTATTAAATGAAATAAGGCAGAAATTTTAGCCCTCATGGCCCGGTGATGGCATCGTCTTTGCTTCCTACTCTAAATAGGTACAAAAAGTAAAGGCGAAGTTGGGCTCGTGACGGAAATCCGAGGCTGTTTATTTTTCGATAGAAATGGATTTCCCACATCGCGTTTTTTAGCCATAGAACGGCCCGTTGGATAGGTCGATCTGGCTGTTGGGAAACACGCTCGGGAGTCCTTGCCTAGCGGCATATATCCGGCGTTTTGTTCATGACACTTCGCTGAAGTTGACGCGTTGTCTTTTTATTTACGATGGTCATGGAATACATGACATTTCTTGTTTCTGTACTGAGAGGATGGTAATCATGTCGCAAGTTATCTGCGCCAGTTCGCTCTTGGGGTGTGCGGTCTTCAACTCTGGCGGCGAAAAGGTTGGAGTGATCAAGGAACTGATGCTCGAATCTGATCACGGCTTGATCGCCTACGCGGTCATGTGCACCAGTGACGACGATGAAGATTGCTGCGACAAGAACTTTACGATCCCGTACAGTTCACTGGAAGTCGATGCCGACGCCGATCGCGTGCTGCTAGAGGTGGATAGAGAGAGTTTAAGTAACACCCCTGGACTCAAGCGTGAGGATATCCCGTCGCTCTTGTCCTCATCTGCCCGATCATGATCGATATATCGGGTATCCGCGTACCGCGTCGGGTACACGCAGGCCGAAGCAAGATGACGGTTACGTCTAATGTTTCTCCACTTGCAATCCTTGCACCCCGTGTGCAAATATAGCAATTTTGATGTCCACTTGAGGCGCGGCCGCCGCCATACGGCCCGCCTCATTATTTTTATAATAATATCTTCCAAAATAGCTTATATGCCAACAGGCTGAATAGTCCAATCCCCAAAACCCTGCCGGCACGACTCTTGCTGCTCTTCTACCTACGACAAGAAGCCTCCCTCCGACTGATGTGTTGAATAACAAAAAGTCAGTTGCCCGGATCGAGAGTCAAGATACATAACCCAAGGAAAGGATTGGAGTGATGTTTGCTGTAGATCAAACGCATAGCTTCAAACAGGGCGGACTCCCAGGCTCACACACCCTTGAGGTAATGGCCACGAAACCAACGACCATCTGGGGGTTTCAAACCGCTAAAAGCCTCCCACAGGTAGTCAAGGCGTGGCGGTTGGTTTACCACGTTTACCTAGAATCCGGCTACATCACGCCGAACCCGTACAAGATCCATACGGTTCCGCAGGCCGTTCAACCAGCTACCGCCGTATTCCTGGAGCAGACCGGCCCGTGCGAAGGGTCGACACTTTCGGCAATCCTTGATGGGCCTAAAGGTTTACCGCTCGATCATGTTTACGGTGATGAACTGGATAAATTACGTAACCGAGGGCGTCGGCTGCTTGAGTTCGGCCTGTTAGCCGATACGAGCGTGATCTGTGACGATGAAGGGCTTCCTACTAGGAAACATAACCCCCTATCGGCCCGTTACCCAATGGTGGCCCGGATGGGCGACACCCTTGCGAATGTGTTCCGTCATGCGTTCTGGTATGCGATGTGCAACGATGTGACCGATATCGTGATCGGGGTCAACCCCAAGCACGCCCCGTTCTATCAGCGCGTCGCTGGCTTTCGACGTATTGCCCGAAACAAAACTTATTCGTTGGTGAACAATGCCCCGGTGACGCTGCTGCGTTGTGCTCTGGATCGGCGGCTGAACTCGAGAAAGCATCAGCCAGAAGGCCTGGCCTATTGCCTTGAGTACCCCCCGGTTGACGGGGCTTTCGACGACCGGTGCGCATTCACCCCTCGCGAGGTGCGCGGATCGGTGATCGACGTTTACCTGCGGTATCGTCATCGGATGAATAATTAGTCACCGGGTGTATAATGATAGAGTTGACTGATTCGTGGATTGTTGTATTTCTAAAAAGTCTTGGAGATTTTGAAAGGGTTACCTAATGCGAAAAATATGTTGGCTTTTCTGTTTGGTCGTGCTCGGATGGGGCTTGGGGGCGATGCCGATCGTGGGCTGCGAGGAAGGGCCTGCGGAAAATGCAGGCGAGCAGCTTGACGATGCCGCCGACAACATCGCGGATGGTGTCGAGGACACGGTGGATAAACTCGATTGATGACCACACACACGCTCTCCTTGTGAGATGTGAATCGGCCTAAGCTTTAACACCTGTCTGTTCTGAATGGGTAAGGATTAATTTTTTCTCAAGCGGCTCTAGCTGCAGGTTGCCAGCCCTACAGCTGGGGATTTCAATAGGGAGATCTTTATCCTTACCCATCCAGGGTCAGGTGGGATTTTTTTTTTGATAGTCAGTGTCGTCCTACTAAGTTGAGACGTGATCGGGCGTGCCCCCGACTACTTAAACCCCCCAACGCCGCGTGCAAGGGTAGCGGCGCAAAATCGAGGTGAACGATCGAAACCTTCATGGATGTCTTTTACCAGCTGGGTATGTTCGGTTGGTTTCTTCTGTTGATGATGATCGGGCTGATGCTGGTTTCAAAGCTGGTCACCCCGTCGAAGAACTCCAAGAAGCGCCCATAGCTTTTTTGCACTTCCCTTTCTGAACCCCGATCACGGTCAGGGTTCTTGAGTTGGCATCCTTAGGGATCTGCGATGGACATCACAACCTCCCTCTGGGAAGTGGCGATTCGGTTCCTGATCGCGTTGGCGTTCGGGGCGATCGTCGGGTGGGAGCGCGAAGCGGCGGACAAACCCGCGGGGCTACGCACCCACATGCTCGTCGCGCTGGGTGCTGCGGGGTTCACCCTGGTAGCGATCGAACTGTTCGAATCCTTAAAACTCAGCGATGGCTCGGTCAAAGGCGACCCGCTTCGGCTGGTCGCTTCTGTGGTCGGGGGCGTGGGGTTCCTCGGGGCCGGAGCGATTATCCAATCACGCGGCACCGTGGTCGGGCTGACCACCGCAGCGGGATTGTGGGTCGTCGCGGCGGTGGGTGTGGCTGCCGGATGCGGGCAATATTGGATCGCGCTGATGATGTCAGCGCTAACCGCGGGCACGCTCACGGGGATCGGGTGGTTGAAGAAAAAGACCGTGGATCACACGTCGAAACTCAATTAACCTTGCCTCGATCCCGGATGAGAAAATACAGCACGGCTCATGAGAATGTCCCAAGTAAGCGTCCGTCACTTTGCTGGCATCGATGCGAGCCCGTCCCGTACCGGCAAGGATCACCGAGCGGATCGCTTCACCGCTTCCTCATAGGCACGGCTCGTCAGAGGGGATCGGTCGATCTTTAACCACCTTCGCCGGGTTGCCCGCGACGATCTTGTTCGCCGGCACATCGCGTGTCACCACCGCCCGGGCCGCGACGATGCTGTTGTCCCCCACCGTCACCCCCGGCCCAATGAACGCCCCGGCGCAGACCCAAACCCCGCTGCCGATAGTGATCGTCGACCTCACCAGCGGGAAATCGGTCTGCCGGTAGTCGTGTGTCCCGCCGCAGAGATAGGTGTCTTGTGAGATGACCGTGTGATCGCCGATCGTGATCGGCCCGAGATTATAGATCGCCACGCGGTCGCCGATCATGCAGTAATCGCCTAGGGTCACCAGCCACGGGTGCAAGACCGTGGCCGAAGAACGGATCGAGCTCGACACACCCAGCCTCGCCCCGAACCGCTTCAACCAGAACCGCCGCCAACGGTGCGCCCGGGCGGAGCTACAGCGGATCAAGGTCCGCTCGATCCACTGCCACGCGTACCGGCGGGCGTACTCGTTCATCGCGTACGGGTACTTGGCGGTCTGATCGAGCCGTTGAAAGATCCGTGGGTCGCTGCCTTTGGTTTCTTCAACCATGACGGGACATGATATACGCATGACGTCTCAAAGTACCGCATCAAAGAGGCCTTGGGCACCTAAAATATCTCTGTCGCATACATGAGTCACGCCGTATTTTCATCCCGGATCGGGCCACGATAGAGTATTCCAATCATGAAGGACGGTGGGTGTAAAGTGCGGCGGGCCGACGCATGACGACAACTCACTTTCTAAGCCGCCTCTCGATCGAGTCGATATCATGAATCTTCTGTACTTTTAGATCCATGAAGACCTGTCACGGACTTCCGCGCAATGGCGAAACAGACCGTACTGATCACCGGCGCCGCGGGGTTTATCGGCTCGCACCTGACCGACCGGCTACTCGACCTCGGCTGGGCGGTGGTCGGGCTCGATAACCTCAACGACTTCTACGACCCCGCGATCAAGCGACGCAACCTCGAACCGGCGCTCGACCGTAGGGCCTTTACGCTCATCGAGGCCGACATCCGCGACCGGTCCGCGGTTCAACAGGTGTTGACCCAACACCACCCCAGTTGCGTAGTCCACATCGCGGCCATGGCCGGTGTTCGACCCAGCATCCAGCGGCCCGACTACTACGCCGACGTCAACGTCAACGGGACGGTCAACGTGCTCGACGCGGCAGTGGCCAGCGGGGTCGAGCGGTTCCTGTTTGCGTCCAGCTCCAGTGTGTACGGGAACAACCCAAAGGTGCCGTTTAGCGAGACCGACTCGGTCGACCACCCGATCAGCCCGTACGCGGCGACCAAGAAAGCCGGCGAACTGATCTGCCACACCTACTGGCACCTGCACCGGATGCCGATCACGTGCCTGCGGTTCTTTACCGTCTACGGCCCCCGCCAGCGGCCCGACCTGGCGATCCACAAGTTCCTGCGGCTGGTCGCGCAAGACCAGCCGATCCCGATCTTCGGCGACGGGTCGACCAGCCGGGATTACACCTACGTCGACGACATCATCACCGGGGTGCTTGCGGCCCTGGATCGGTGCGACGGCTACAACCTCTTCAACCTCGGCGGCAACGCCCCGGTGAGCCTTAAGCAGATGATCGCGATCATCGAAAAGGTCACGGATCAGCCCGTGCGCGTCGATCCCCAACCGATGCAGCCCGGCGACGTCCAACGCACCTGGGCGGACCTGACCCGAAGCCAGGCTGAACTCGGGTACCAACCCGCCACCTCGCTATCTGAGGGGATCGCCAAACAGTGGGCGTGGGTGCAGCAGCAGCCCAGCCTTGGGCGAAAACAATCGACCCATTGAGTCACGTTACCGGTCCCCTCACAGCAACGCGTTGGGCACGCTTTTGAACCCGGACTATACGCATCCCAGATGAAATTCCCACGCGGTTGGTGTCCGCGGCTGCTAAGTTCCCGGCGTTGGGCGCCGCCCCCCCGCCCGGGGTGGTGAGACGCGATGCGTACGCTTCCTCGCCGCGTACGAAGACCTCCGCGACCTTCCGTCCGGGTGAGGCCTATCCATGGTATATTCTCCTCGGGAATCACGGGCCGCATCGGTGCTCGACGTCAAGCAGCAGCGGGCTGGCTTGGTCAACAACCATGTTCGATCACTGTTGAAACCCAGGGGTTCCGATGGAATTGGATCGTCTCTATAACCAGGACTGCATCGAGGGGATGTCTCAGGTCCCTCAAGGCAGCGTTGACCTGGCTTTTGCGGATCCGCCGTTTAATATCGGGTATCGATACGATGTGTACGAAGACCGGCTGGCCGCTGACGAGTACCTGGCCTGGACCAAGCGATGGGGCGAAGCGTTGGTGGGGACCCTCAAGCCCACGGGAACGTTCTGGCTGGCGATCGGGGACGACTTCGCCGCAGAGCTGAAGATGATCTTCCAGCGGGAGCTGGGGCTGTTTTGTCGCAGCTGGGTGATTTGGTATTACACCTTCGGGGTGAACTGTTCGAAGAAATTCAGCCGCAGCCACACGCACCTATTCCATTTCGTCAAACACCCCCGCCAATTCACGTTCAACACGGAGACGATCCGCGTGCCCTCGGCGCGCCAGCTGGTCTACGCCGACTCGCGTGCCGATTCCAGGGGCCGGCTCCCCGACGATACATGGATCCTAAGACCACAAGACGCCGGCGAGAGCTTTACGCCGGAAGAAGACGTATGGTACTTCCCCCGGGTTTGCGGCACGTTTAAGGAACGAGCCGGGTGGCATGGTTGCCAGATGCCCGAGCAGCTGCTGGGCCGGATTATCCGGGCGTGTTCCGATCCCGGGCAAACGGTCCTGGATCCTTTCGGCGGCAGCGGGACTACCCTCGTGGTGGCCAAGAAACTTGATCGCCGCTTCATCGGGTTCGAGTTATCCCAGAACTACGCCCAACAGATCCACGACCGCCTCGACCGCACCCAGCCCGGCGACCCGCTGTCCGGGGCCCACGAGCCCAGGGCCACCGCCCCGCCGACCCGGCAAGGCAAACAGCGACGGGAGGCCGCCGCCTCCCGCCCCGCGTTGCCCGTGCCCGTCCCGAAGCGGTCCACCGCTGCGGAGGTGGACCGGGGTATCGCTGAAGCGTTTTTTATCGCACGAAACGGGTTCCCCGTGGACCGCGTTATCGTAGACCCTGAGATGAATGAACGGTTCATCGCCGCGTGCAAACGATTGGGGCTGCGAGGCGCGGCGTTGAGCTGGAACAAACGGCTGATGAACCTGCGGAAAGCCGGTTTTTTCAAGGGGCTGCACGCCTCGTCGCGCACGACCTTCCCTTTAGAGAAAAAGCAGTATGACCGCTATAAATTCGCCTGTGAGATCGCCATCCAGCGGTTCGAGCACGACCACGAAACGATATTGGACCATATCCTGTGTGACCCCCGGCTGGCTCGCGCGTTCGACCGGTACGTCCTGTCGATGCTTCCCGACGAACCCAGCTCGCTGATGATCCGCTGGTTCGCGTTGCGGCTGCGCAAGAGAGCGAAAGGTATCTCGACCGCTTCCGCGTCGCTCCACCAAGTCGTCCCCAAGCCTCACCACGACCAAGACCCTTTTGACCTAGACTTGAAAGCCCCAGATCAGCCAGGGCTCTATTGGCTTTCGGGTGGCGGGAAAAGGCTATATGTCGGAGAAACGGAGAATCTTCGCCAGCGCATGGAGGTGCAATTCGGACACAGCCGTCGAGAGTTTAACTTCTGGGACACCCCGCCCGCGAAGCTGCGTCTGGCTTTCCAGCCTATCAGGGCTTCCGCGCCAGAGCTTGCGAAACATCAGTCGCGGTGGATCACCAAATGGCAACCCATCGGTAACTACAAGAAGTTAGCCGCGGCGTCATAAATGACTCACAAGCGGGTCAACGACGCGTTGGGTCGACAGGGCCCGCGTCGCAAAACGCCGGACATCGACTCAGGGAGTAATTCATCTCATGGGCCTGCGAACCGGGCCGGGGCTCTTGAAGCCCAAGGACATTGCTTTGTCCTGTAGAAAACCCTGTGATGGGCAGGACAATCATGATGTTGTGGGTGATGGCGATGAGGCCCATCTCACGGCGACGGGTGGGGTAGCGGCGGGCGGTGAGGGCTGAGCCCTGGTGCCGCTTGAGCATGAACATGACCGTCTGGGCCTGCCAGCGTTGGCCGAACGCCTCTTCGTCGAACTCGGTGGCCATGAGGAACCGCCACGGACCCGTCGGCAACTTGTCCGTGGGCCGGCCCATCGCGGCGGGGATCCAGGACTCGACGCCCAGGACTTCACGCAGCCATTCATGATTGGATTGTGAATCATAGCCCCCGTCGGCCAACAGTTGCTCGGGGACCACGTGGGGGCAGAAGCGATTCAGCATCGGCTGAAGTTGATCGACGTCCGGCTTGGGGTCGTAGCCGCGGTGCGTGGCCAGGATCAGGTGGGTGCCGCAATCGCAGATGATCCCGAGCTTGCCGTAGTAACGATACGTCGTGGCGGGCTGGTTTTCATCGGGGCTTCGGGCCCGTCGTTTGACGAAGTATCGGCTGGCGGGGTCGAGCTCAAAGCCGGTGGAGTCGGCGGCGGCTTGATCGACGAGTTGGGTGAGCGTTGGGTCCCCGGGTTCGGCGGGATCGAGTTGATAGAACAATACAAGAGTTTGATCCAAGAGGCGTTGGACCCGCCTGTCCTGCAGCAGGCGTTGTTCGGCTTTCTGGAGCGTGGTGAACTGTGGGACCTTGACCAAGCCCAGCTGCCGTTGAAGGTCGGTGCAATCGACGAGGATGGCACAGATGCCGCGGTAGTCGGTCTTGAAGAACTTGCGTAAGACCAGGCAGGCGAAGAGTTGGGCGAGCGTGAAATCCTTGCGGCTGAATCGGTGGCCGTATCGCGGCAACGTCCGTGTGCCGACTTCCAACGCCACCGCAGCCACCTTCCGTGGCGACTTGCTTGCGGTACTCATAACTCAGATTAGGCACCCCCAGGGCCGTTTAGAGCGCTTGGCGTAATTAATCGCCGCTGGCCGATAAGAGAGATTTCTGGCAAGGAGGCCAAGGTCATGGCGTATTCGATGGATCTTCGTAAGCGGGTGGTATGGGCCGCCGAGTCGGGTCAGACGATCACGGGGGTATCACGACAGTTTCGGGTGGCGAGGTCGACGGTTCGCGACTGGTGTGATCGGCACCGCCGGGGCGTGTTGACGCCGGGGGTGCCGGGGCCCAAGGGGTCGGTCAAGCTTACGGCGGCCGATGAGCAACGGATGCGTGAGGCGGTGGCGGCCAAGCCGGGGATCACGGCCAAGCAGTTGAGGGCGATGCTGAACCTGGGCGTCGTGGAATCGACGGTGTGCCGGGCGTTGAAGCGGCTGGGGCTGTCGCTCAAAAGAAGTCGCTGATCGCCGCCGAGCAAGATCGCCCCGACGTGGCCCAACGCCGCCACAACTTCACGATCGCCCGGCGGTTCGTGGACCCGGCCCATCTGGTTTTCCTCGACGAATCTGGGGCCAAGACGGATATGACCCGGCTGTATGGCTGGTCGCCGATCGGGCAGCGTTGCGTGGACCGCACCCCGCACGGCCGCTGGAAGACGCTCACGATGCTCAGCGCGATCCGGCTCGACGGGGTGATCCAAGGTGCGACGGTCGTGGTCGATGGCCCGATGAACTCGGCGACGTTCCTGGCCTACACCCAGCAGTTCTTGGCCCCGTCGTTGCGCCCGGGTGACGTGGTCGTGATGGACAATCTCTCGAATCACCAAGCCGCCGCGGTGCGCGAAGCGATCGAGGCCGTCGACGCCGACCTGGGGTACCTGCCCCCGTACAGCCCGGACCTGAACCCGATCGAGAAGCTGTGGAGCAAGGTCAAGGCGTGGCTACGCCGCGTCGCCGCCAAGACCTTCGGCACGCTCCAAGACGCCATCGCCGATGCCCTGACAGACGTCACGCCCACCGAGTGCCAAAACTACTTCACCTCTTGCGGATATGGCGATTATTGACGCAAAACGCTCCTAATTCTCTGTTGGTGATCCTCGGATGAGTGCAAGGGCTTCGTGGGGTTGGGCGGCGTAGCGTCGCAAGGCGGCGGCTTTATTCTTCCAGCCGGCGTGGTTGAGAACCGTCACAGCCAAGTTGCGGATCGCCGCGAGGTTCTGCGGAGCCTGGCCGGTCCGCACACGGCAGGCGTCTTCCCCAAACGTCACGTCCCGGACGTAGTGCAAGCGGTTTTCGATCCCCCAGTGGCCGCGGGTGAGTTCAAGCAAGCGGGTGGCATCGGCTCGATCCCGCGAGAGGCTGGTGATCCCGTAGGCCACTTCCGTTGTGGTCTGATTTCGGACCGTGCGGGTGCGTTCGAGTCGAAAGACCTGCTTGACCCCCGGCCAGTCCAGGTAGCCGTTGAGGGCGGTGGTGCTGGTGAGCTTGCGGGCTTCGATCCGGCCGTGGCCCTTGTTGAGGCTTGAAGCGGTCTGCTGTTCTTGGCGGCTCAGCCGCTGCTCACGCTCAGAACTCGGGGCGTCGTCGTGGGGTTTGAACGCGTCGGCGATCGCTTCTTGGAGTTGAGCTTGGTTGGCCTTGACGGCCCAGAGATAATCCCCTTTTTCTTGAGGATTTTCCGCGATAGATCCTTCTGGCAAAACATCGCGTCGCCCGTGACCACCGCCCCTTGCACGTCGATCACATCCAACATCGCCAGGGCGGTCTTGTGCTCGTTGGTGGAAGCCGCCACCGCCATCTGACCGATCGCCGCTTGAGCTTCGTGTGCGTAAGCCGCCAGCAGGTGGATCCCCGGCAGTGGCTCGCCTTGTGTACCGCATAGCCGCTTGCCGTCGACCGCGATCGCCTTCCACCCGGCGATCCGACGACCCCCCAGCCAGCGGCGGATCGCCCGCTCGAACATCGTCGTGTCGAGCACTTTGAACACATTGTGGAACGTGGCTTTGCACGGCGAGCGATCCCGGGTAAACCCCAGCAGCCGCGTGAATGGCTCTCCGCGATCCCGGGCAAACTGGGCGATCGCCTCGAGGCTGCGTGCCCCCCCGAGCATCGCCACCGTGGTCAGCGTCAAGATCGCCGACAACGGGTGACGACGTCCCGACGGATTCCGTGGGTCCGGGATCTCGCTAAACACAACAGATAACGGTTGATCGGACATCGTCAGGTCCTCCATGACCTCAGGGGCTAACGCCAAACTCTACCTTAATCTCATCGGCTATCCCTACGACAGAGAATTAAACGGCCCTGTAGGCACCCCCAAGGGGCTTTTCTACAGGGCAACATTGCTTTAGAATGCGAGGATTGCCGACATAGCTCAACTGGTTAGAGCGAGGGATTCATAAGCCCTAGGTTCCAGGTTCGAGTCCTGGTGTCGGCATTCTTCGGAAACATGTCTAAGTCTATGTTAATCAGCAATTAATGCCTATTGAAGCAGAAGGGGATTGATCCTACAACGCTTCTCCAAAGTGACCCAAATCGACAGATATTGACCAACAAGCGCCCCCATTTGCGCCCCCACTTTCAAGATGTCTGAGCTTCGTCGTCATGCTCAATCTTGGATGGGTCGGGAAGATCGGGCAGTTTGTCTGTTGCGACGGACCGTTCTTCGATAAGGGTGTGAGTGTATAGCTGCATCGTGAGGTTAATGTCACTGTGCCCCATGAGATCTTGAGCAAGTTTTGGGTGAACCCCGCAGCGGACCAAGTTCGTGCCAAAGGTTGTCCGCAGTGCATGAAAATCGACCACCCGTCCGTGATCGTCTCGATTCTGGATATCAGCTGCGGCCATGTCGTCATAAAGCATCCGCGCCACATTGCCAGCATTGGGCATTGTAAATACAGCAGCATCCGGGGCCTTCATACTTAGATGACTACGCAAGATGTTCACGGTCAGAGCCCTGTGAACGTCGGTCAGAAAATGTAGCGCCCGTCGAGTAAAAAATGTGGCGCCGGGGATGACTGTATCTCTGGCTGGAGGGTTGGTCCAGCCTCTTGGTTGATCTCCTGAGTGATTATTTGTCTTTGGGTTTACGTCGCCGCTTGGCGTCCTTGAGTCGGTAGCTAGGACCGTTGGCTTCGAGCACGTGGCAGCGGTGGGTGAGCCGGTCGAGCGCCGCGCCGGTGAGGCGTTCGCTGCCAAGCACCTCCACCCAACGTTCAAACGGGAGGTTGGTCGTCACGATCACGCTGGTTCGTTCGTAGGCGGTCGAGATCACATCGAACAGCAACTCGGCTCCCAGCTTGCTGGCTGGGACGTAGCCCAGTTCATCGAGGATCAACAGGTCCAGCTTGGCCAATTGGTTCTTGAGCCGACCCAGGACCTGCTCTTCGCGAGCTTCCATCATCTGGGTCATCAGCTCGGTGACCTTGTAGAACCGCACCTTCTTGCCACGGTGGCACGCTTCCATGCCCAGGGCGGTGGCGACATGGGTCTTGCCCGTGCCGGGGTTACCGACCAGCAGGATGTTCTCGCGATGGTCGAGATACACACACCGCATCAGCTCGGTAACCAGGGCTTTGTTGATCGACGGTTGGGCGGCGAAGTCGAAGCCTTCGAGCGTCTTGGGCGATGGGAACTTGGCGGCTTTGAGCCGACGCTCTGCGGCGCGGCGTTCACGTTCGATCAGCTCCAGCTCGACCAGTTGCAGAAGGAACCCGACGTGACCCACGTTCTGCTGGGCACAGCGGCGGGCGATCTTGGCGTACTCGCGTAGCATCGTCGGCAGCTTCAACGCCTTGAGGTGGTGTTCCAGTAGGACGGTGCTCTTGCTCATGCCGCACCCCCCGGAAGTCCTCCGCAAATATCGCTGGACGCCGTCTCTTGGAGCGGGTGCGGAAGCAGACAGCCATAGGCGGATAAATCGGGCTTGGCTACGTGGACACCGCTCAGATGCGGTCGGCCGTCGAGGCTGAATAACGCCACGGGGGGTTCCTTGAGCCCCTCGAGGATCACTCGTACGGCGTCAGGGGTGACCGTGCCCAACTCCAACGCCTTGTGCACCGCTTGCTTGAGTTGACCCAGGCTCGCCCGTTCCAATAGCCGCAACACTTGGATGAACTGGCCCGTGCCCTTCGAGCCCCAGTCGGCTTCGAGTTTGCGACGCAGGATCCCGAAGCACGGCGGCAGATCCCATTGCTCCAAGGGACGGGCCACATCAAAGGCCCCGGGGCGTCGCTCCAACAGAGCCAGGTAATGCACCGGGTCAAAGTGGACCTGTTCACGGCCCCAGTCACGCAGGTGTTCGGCGATCACCTGGTCCCCCTGCATGACCCGCACCGTCTCGATGTCGCCCACGAGGGTCAGGCGGTGATGCGCCCACGACACCGGCACCGAATAGTCGTTGCGGTCGAACCGCACCAGGCTCAGAGAGTTGGCTCCAGCCAATATGACCCGACGGGCCTCAAACGCCTCCTCTTTGAGAGGAAGCATGACCGAGCGTTCCTCGTCCAACCGCTGACCCTTGGTCGTTTCTTTACCTCGTAACGACCGGGTCAACTCAGCACGGCAACATCGCTCGAGATGTTCATTGAGTTCAGCGAATGATCGCACCTGGGGGATCGGCACCAGGAAGTTACGGCGGGTATATCCCACCAGGTTCTCGACGTGGCCCTTTTCGTTAGCCTTGCGCTCTAGGCAGAAGTGCTCGTCGAACAGATAATGACTCTGAAGCCGAAGAAACCCGTCCGTGAGTTCCCGTTTCCTGGATCCCACGAACTTCTTGACCGCGATCCGGCTATTGTCGTAGCTAATCCGCGTGGGCACAGCTCCGAAGAACTCAAACGCTCGGACATGACCATCCTGGAACGACTCGGTGCACTCGCGGGGATAGGCCCGAACGAACACCGCGTCCGAATACGGCAGGCTCATCACGAACAACGCCACCTTGACCGCCTCGCCGTTGAGAAAGATCGTCGCCTCCCCGAAGTCGACTTGCGCCTCACCCAACGGATGACTCAGCGGCACAAACGTCTGGGCGTGCACCCGTTTCCACGCCCGAACCGCGTCGCCCACGACCGTGAGCTTCCCGTCGAACCCGTGATGTTGACACAACACCTCGAAGATCCGTCGGATCGTGTGACGTTGCTTGCGCGGAGCTTTCCGGTCGTCCTCGAGGATCTGGTGGAGGATCGGCAGGAACCGATCGATCTTCTTCTCGCCCACCTGTTTGACCCGTCGATACCCCGGGGGTTCAGGGTATTCGAGGATCTTCTCAAGCGTCTGCCAATGGATGTCAAACTTCCGACACGCCGAACGCTTGCTGTGGCCCTGGGTTAGAACATAACGCCGCACATCCGTCCAAAACGTATCTGTTTAGCGGTTAGCCGGTTGAATCTGGGCGGTTGAGATGAGTCGTCTCAGGTGATCGGGGTGCTGATCGGAGGCAGCACGCAGGAGGTGGGACAGAAAAGCCAACGCGTCGTGGGCGTGTTGATCACAAGTCGTCAGGACGCTGCCCAGAATTTCCTGAGCACGAGCACCCGCAGCCGTACGGTTGCCGCCGAAGACCTTGCGGTTGACCACCGCCGGGCGGATCGCCTGCTCGGCGGGCCAGTTGGTCGCTTCGATCCCCGGTTCATACAGAAACGTGAGGATCTCATCGGCGTGGCGAGCCAGGTGATTGCGAAACGTTCGGTTGCCACGATGCGATAGACGCCAAGCCAGCAAGCGGTCCAACCGCTTACGCAATCGCCCGCGGGCACAGGCCAAGCCATGCTCGCTGATCGTTCCCGCGTCGCGTCGATCACGAAGACGCAGCGCATCGAGCAACAACGCCTTGACCTTCCGCGGGAAACGCACCGCCCCACGCGTGGCTTGCTCCAGCAACATGCCCGTCCGCCGAAGCAGATGCGCCAAGCATTGCTGATGCGTGGCCTGTTCCAAAGAATCGTAAGGCGACCAGCCGTCGTGGATCATCCGCCCGGCATAGTCCTTGCCCAACACGTCCCGCACCACCTCGCCGCCGCGGCTGGGGCGGATGACATACAGCGTGACTTTCTTCGTCACGAACACCCACATCCACTGCAGCCATCCGCCGACTTTCCAGCCGGTTTCATCGGGGTAAACCGTGTCGCTGTGACGCACCACGTCACGCAGGCCGTCGTAAACAGATTGACCGCGTCGGGCCGTACGTAGCACGACGTGCGTCGCACCGCCACGGGTGATCGAGATCCCGAAGACCTGCTTGAGCAAGCCTTGGATGTCGCCATAACTCAGCCCGTACTTGTCCTTCATCAGGACGATCATGGCTTGAAGGTCCGGCCCCAGCTGGGAGGCCGCCGCCCCCGTGGCATCTGAGGTCTGCAACGGGTGGCGGGGGTGAAGGCGTCGACCACACCGCGTGCATGAACCCACGTGCAGGTCGAAACGTCGCACCACCGGCCGGCGGGGGATCTCGACCTGGAACTGATGGGTCACGTGATCTTCTTGGGCCTCGCCGCCGCAGCCGGGACACCGCGGGGTCAACGGCACGTCGATGACCTCGTCGGGGGGTTGCGGGGGTGGGGGCCGATGGGCTTTGGGGCCGTACGCCTTGCCCGCCTTGCGGCCGGGCTTCTTGGGCTGGGTTTTGGGCGATCCCTTGGAGAACGGCGCGGCTTGGCGTTGGGTCGAACGCGTGGCTTGTTCGAGGCGTTGTTCGAGTTGGCCGGCCCGAGCTTCGAGTTGAGCCACACGCTTCTCGAGTCGCAGGATCTGCCGGTCTTTCTCGGCGATGATTTCAAGCAGTTGATCGTAGGTGGGTCGAGCCATCCTGGCTGTTCCTGTCGTGTCGTCCTGACCGATGGTGAAGCGGGCACCCCAGCCCTTCGAACGCCATCTTATCCCTTTATATCGATGGCCGATTATAGACCGCGATCAGCAGATCAGAATTTCAAAATCCAACGCCCTCCCGTGCCTGGCTAGACGCTAAACAGATACTCCAAAACTACATATCCGTATACACCTCGTCTGCGTCCTTACTGGGGGGGGGTGAAACAGTAAAAACTGTTCCATTGCCGCCCCAGTCTCAGGACTAGGCAAGGCGCTACATTTTTGGGCCGACCGTCAGCCCCCCGACGGGCGCTACATTTTCTGGCCGACGTTCACATCTTCCTGGGCGTGGATCGCCTTGAGCATCGCCGACACCTCCTGGACCTTGCCCTTGGGGGTGATGCTAAACACGTTGCGGTACCAGTGCACCACGCACCGCTGCCACAACGACTCGGGATAGAGTTCGCCAAGCGACTCGACCAGACCCAGACACGCATCGCTGATAAACAGCTTCACGCCACGCAGGCCCCGCGTCTTGAGGTGACGCAGGAACGCCAGCCAACCCGCCTTGTCTTCCTTGGCCCCCTCGGCGATCCCCAGCACCTCACGATACCCGTCCGTCGCCACGCCGATCGCCACCAGCACCGACACGTTGCGAACTTCACCACCCCACGAGCGTTTGAGGCTGATCCCGTCGAGATATACATACGGGTGTTCACCTTCGATCGGCTTGTTCCGCCACTGCTCGATCTGTTGATAGACCTTCTGATTCAGCTCGCTGACCGTCGATGGGCTGACCTTCGTGCCCCACAACGCCGCCGTGATGTCCTCGACCCGACGCACGCTCACCCCGGCCAGGTACATCTCGATCAACGCTTCCTCGACGCTGCTCTCGCGACGCTTGTACCGCTCGATGATCTGCGTCTCGAACGGCAAGCTCCGCAGCCGTGGCACCTTCAACGACACCTGACCCGCCTTCGTGTGAAGCTTCCGCTGGTAGTGGCCCGCCCGCGTATCCTTGCGGGCATCGCTGCGCTCATACCGCCCAGCCCCGCACAACACCTCGGCTTCGGCATCCAGCAGCTGGTTCAACGTCTGCTCCACGGACTCACGTACCACCCGGTCCACGTGACCCCGAACCTTCGCCTCGTCGATCCGAAACACCTCTTTCATCCCGCGGTCCGATCCAGTACCCTGATCCATTGCAGTTCTCCTTGAATGGGGTTGTTTAACTCACCAACACCATCCACCTGGAGAACTGCCTTTTCAAATGTGCGCATGATTCAGGACGTTATCGTCTCGCATGATCCACAAAGCCGCGGCACGTATGAGGAACATCGGTTACCGGGCAAGATACTTATCCGTCTCGGTGCGGTACATGGACAAACGCAGGTGGTCGCGGAAGGCGTCGCTTGGCTTGTGCCGCGATACCCAGACCATCCTCGAAGTGTTTCACGGGATGTGGGTACAGAAACGAATCGCCGGCAAGCCGCTTAAAGCCAGCGTCGTTTTGACTCACCTGGTTGCCAACCTGTGTTCAGAGGCTCCACTATTCGCCGATGCTCAGCGGCGCGATGCATTGACTGACGTGATGGACCGCATCGATCGCAAGCACGGCCGACACACGATCTACTTCGCTTCGATGTTCGGAGTCCAGGACAGCGCCCCGGCTCGAATTTCGTTTACACAGATCCCTAAGCTGGATGAGTTTTGACCAGAAGCGAAGAATATTTACTATTCATAATATATTTTATCAAGAGTAAATCTGGCGGGTGAAATCAGCCCATAAAACAACCTCCGACGTATCCTGTCGAGGGTTGATCGTTGTGCAGTTTGGTTGGTTGGTGTCTAAGCCACACGGCGACGAAGCAGTGTCAATGCACCGACTGCCAGGATGGTAAGAGATGTAGGTTCAGGCGTCGAGAGAAATTCAATCTCATTCGGAGCCAGGACGCGGTCATACAATGTCAATTCGTCTATGAGGCCGTTCCAATATTCACCAGAGTGATTTCCCTGACGGCCAATTGCGAGAAGTGCTGAAAAACGAGCCTCGGGACTCGCAGGCAAGGTGGCCAGCAAATCTCCATCAACGTAGATTTGACGATTATTGGTATCCCCATCATATGTGGCCGCGACGTGAATCCATTCATTAGTTGGGAGTGTTACGGGTACATTTCGCCATGCATCTCCATACCGCATGGGACCCTGTCCACAACATTGTGATACGCCTAGAAAGGTTCGATTGGGAATCGGGTCGATAAGATTCCACCAGCTTACGATTTCCTGAAAATTCTCAGTGGTGTGGCCCTGCCAAAAAATCCATGCAGAAATAGTATGTGACTGGTCATTTCCAAATGATTGATTTGACGAAACCCAATCATCTACTCCGTCAAGCTCGAATGCCTGCTCAAACATTCCTTGATCAAATGTAGCTCCGTTCATTAGTGTCCCATGGTTATTGTTACCCGACAAGTCATTCGCATCCCCATCTGCAGGCCAGTAGCCGACCCGGCCTGTTGTGATTGTCGGCTGACCTATTACGTGCTGCGGCAAGGTAAACAGAATGCATATAAGAACCAAAATAGATAGAGAGTGCCTGTTCATATTTTTGTCTCCATATCAAATAGATTTTCGAAAGTTTTGCCCAGGGTGGCGCGACGGCGACGCAGGAATGACATGCCTCCTATAGCCATGGCCATTAACGTGGTAGGTTCAGGGATTGCAGCATTGAAGTGTGCGAGAACACGCTCATCAGACAGTGCGGTATCATAGATTGCCACCTCGTCGATCTGTCCGTGAAAAAGCCTTGTTCCCGATACGCCTGCGCCAATACGTACATCACTACTCAGGTTGATGCTATTAAAGGGCAAAGTGTTTGGTGAACCCAACCGAACGCCATCAAGATAAAGCCTAGTATCACCGGATTCACCCACGAACACTAAGTGCCGCCACACTCCTATAGGAGACTCTTCAGGGGCCGGAAGTGTTCTCAATCCGCCATCGGTATACCACAACGAAACTTGGCTTGGCGACGGGTTTTCATGAAGCTGAAAATGCGCAAATTCACCAATGGCGGCAGAGCTAACGATCGCCTGAAAATCGTTAGGTAACACGACATTCGTGTTAACCCACGCCTCAATAGTCATGGTGTTCACACCGCCCCAAGTCCCAGGTAACTGAACGTACCCGGTTGAACCATCGAATTGGGCTGCGTCATCACCGCTAGCTAAAGCACCCGATGCGCCGAGCGAGACCCCTCCCACGTACGTAGCATCTCGCGCATTGCCCGAAGAATCGAACGCGGTCGTGCCGCTGGTTTCGTTCAGCCGCCAATAGCCGATTGGGTTGTCCGCCAGTACTTCTTCGGGGTACGTTGCCGCCTCACCTCGACCGGACGGGATGGCGAAGACTATTGACACTCCTAGACACATAAGAATCAATTGACGTTTCATTACCAAGCCTCTCTTTCTTAGTGGTTTTGTGATTGCGTTGGATGGATTTCTAAGCTACACGGCGTCGGCGCAATAGCGATAAGCCGCCAAGAGCAAGAACCGTAAACGTGGCGGGTTCGGGAACAAATTCAACGACATATCCGGTAATATGTCCTCCTCTAGAGTCATTCCAAGAGCCGAATATCGGATTCCAAAATGCAAGTTCATCTTCAATTCCTAATGTGTTATTTGGCTCAGCCGGTGCCCAGTTCTGAAATTCAAAGGGTTCACCTGTAACCCATTGCCATCCGCCGTCCGGCTCGGGAGCGTCTGGGGGCTGAAACCCGCCCAACCAATAATCGTTATTAGGGGCGTCAGGAAGGTTGCTAATAATAAAATCGTTTTCTTGTTGTGAAGTTATAGTCGCAAGATGGCCCGACACGCCACGAAAGGTTAATGATTCTGCCGCTAATTTTGCATCATTCCAAGTGGTACTTACTTCTACAGCAACAGCATCGTAGAAGTGTCCGTTTCCTCCATTTTCTGTCTTCCATTGAACGGGTTCTGCCTTCACCTGATCTGCTGCAACGACTAATAGAACAGATATCCCTAGATACAAAGCCGCTTCTTGACGTTTCATGATCAAGCCTCTCTTTCTTAATGGAGTGGTTTTGTGATTGCGTTGGATGGATTGCTAGGCTACGCGGCGGCGGCACAAAAGCGACAATCCGCCGAGAGCAAGGGCCGAAAGCGAAGCCGGTTCAGGTATCCGCCCTTCGATGAACCGGTCGGAAAAATCGGTCTTGGCGAAATCCCAGATCACCAGATCGTCGAAGTACGCGGCTGGCTGCCCAAACCGGCTGTAGGCGTGGTGGCCAGCGAACGTCGTTACGGAGTTTTCAGCAGAGATGCCCGAGATATCTTGCGAATAAACGCCGGTGATGGAGCCGTCTCTGTAGATCCTCAGCCGGTCGGCCGTTCCATCGATGCCTTGAAGGTCCCACACAAACCCAAGATGGACCCACTCGCCCACCGGCACGTCGTCCCAACCCAGATCATTGACGGTATGACCCGTCTTGTTGCTGTCTTGAATGTAGAATTCCACGCCGCCGTTACCCGTGAACCCGTCCGACCAAAAGGCCGCAATGCTTCTGTTCCCCTCGCCTGTGGGCGCATACGGCGCTCGCCCAAAGAAGCCGATCAGACCGTCTTGGAACGGGGTGAACTTGCTGAATCGTTTCTGAATCCAAAATTCGATCGTCCCACGCGTCTTATCCGCTGGATAGAAGTCATCGGGGCTCATCGTGAGATACGCCCCACCACCATTGCCGCCGCCGGTTGTCGCCAAGGCACCCCCGAACCGCCCCGGCACATATAGAAGTCCGGGCCGGATCCCGAAATCGGGTCCAACCTCGCTGTTAAGCACCTCAGATTCGCTACCAAGTTTATTCCACAAGACCAATTCAGCATTAGCAGATTGGGTCATTGCCATAGCAGCCAATACACAACAAATAAGTGATCTGCACATCATTCTTGACACTCCTTTTCTCTCACGAAAGTTCCGTACGGGTACCTGGGGCTCAGCTGAACTCGCCCCAGCCAATGGGCCATGGACGTCCTTAGGGCACGATCCGTCTTCGATGACCTAGCCTTAGGCACACGCCCGGCGCCGGGTGGCCATGCCCAACACGCCGAGGCCCATCAGCAACGTTGCGGTAGTCGGCTCTGGAACGGTCTGCACAGTAAGGCCAGATACAACTCCACTGTGCAGAAAAATAACCCGCTCAGTGGTGACCCGGATGCTGCTGAGTGTCTCGTCATGAAAATCTATGGGTAAGTCAAAGATCACCATGTCGTATACAAACCTTCCTGATCGAAATACTTCGATGGTTGTAACACCATTGATATTGCTATTGAAAAGAGTGTTCATGTCACGGATGTCGTTGTTGCCAATCAGATCTTTGCTGAAAAAAGCCCCGTCGGAACCAAAAAACTCAACCGTCATATCCACTAATCCCATAGATCCCCATGCGGTGTTCATCAATCCGAAGACTGTAGTTACGGCTGGGATATTTACCGGCACATCCAACGTCCAAATGGTGTTGTTGTCGTCGCCTCCGGAGAAATTAGGGCCCCCAGCAGCCCAAACATTCAAGCCTCCCACAGGGATGTCAAAAGGAACACCCCCCAGAGTCAATTCACCTTCAGGCGCATTTACTGCTACAGAAGCGTTTTGAAGACGCTGATTATGCAGCGAAGAAAAATCGACAGGAATCAGCTCCGCCCCACTCTGAGGAGCAAAGATTGAGACCAAAACAGCAGCCACAATCCATTGCGTCAGTATCATTCCATGTCTCATCGCGATCTCCTTCTTAAGTTATTTGGCGTTTTCCTTATAGCCCGTGCCAACGGCGACACAGACTGCAAAACAACGTTAAATCAGATTTCTCGAAATAGGATGTCATTTGCTACTTTTTGCGGACGGGTGGCTGGGGCTAAGCGGAGCGTGGCCCAGGACCGGGGACCGGGGGGCGTTGGCCTGTGGCACGTTGCCCCTTGGGCGACTTAGCCACAGGCACCCGGCGTCTTCCGTCGAATGCTAAATCCGATCCCTGACAAGCCCAGTCCCAAGAGAGCAAGCGTGGCGGGTTCCGGCACCACCTCGATGTAGTCGAAACGGGTGCGAGACTCCCAGGCCGCTCCGAGGCCAACGCCGCCGGCGAGGACCGGGTCGGGGTCGACAAGGTCGAAGGCTAGCCAGTCGTTCGTCCACATGCGGATGTGGGCCCCTTCGACATCGACCTCGATTGTGTTGTCGTGGTTGTCGAGGAGACCGGGCGGGATAAGCGAGGAGCCCAGGGTGGTGGCCAGGGTGGTGGGCACGCCATTCTTAACTTTAGCAAGCCAAATAGCGGGGCCCTCATTGGACCCGTAGATCGGCGTACGGACACCAGCGAGATAGTATGACCCCGTTGCCGGCCAGCCATGAATGTCGGCGGCTCTGAAGTAAAGATGGGCACGATACCAGTTGTTACCACCGCCCTCCGCGTAGAACCGTGTGCTCACCCGATAGTCGGTCCAATCACTGCCCTCGTGGGCCACAATGATCGTATCCCTGGGCCCCACCCCATCCGGTAGATGTTGAAGAACTGCCCAGCCGTTGTCGATCCAAGCGTTACCAAGCTTCACGTCCCACTCTGGACCCAGGTCGGGCCCATTGAAGTCGTCTCGGAAGAGCGGGGCGGCTAGTGCTGATGGTCCACTACTCAACAGGCCTGTCATCGCCATAGCAGCCAACACACAATAAATTAGTGAATTGCGAATCATGCTTGACACTCCTTTCTAACTTGTTTGGCGTTTCCCATATGGCCCGTACCAACAGTGACACAGACCGAAAAGCAACGTTAAATCAGAATCCTCGAAACAGGATGTCGTTTGCTACTTTTTGCGGTTGGGCCCATCCCCGATCTACCGAATGCCATTATATCAAAAAGGTATTCAGATCTGAATATCTTTTGATGCCATTCTCTAATAAAAGTCAGATTGCGAGCTTGCCTCTGAACGTCCGATACAGGGCGTGATATGTTTAATACGTATCCAGCTTAATTTTGAGTCGTTATCCATGATGTGTGGCAGATGGAGCATAGGTCGTCCTGGGTGAATCTATTCCACGCTTGTCGACATGCATCGAACAGGTCGTCGTAGTCATGGAACACGCGGTTGGATAGATAGTGGCTCTTGAGATAGGCCCACACCCGTTCGATGGGATTGAGCTCAGGTGAGTACGGCGGCAGGTGCAATAGCGTGATGTTGTCGGGTACCACCAACGCTTTGGCCATGTGCCACCCGGCTTGATCCAACACCAACACCACGTGCTTACCGGGGCCGGCTTCCTGGGAGATGAACCGCAGGTGTTCGTTCATGTAGTCGGTGTTCACCGTCGGGGCCAACAGAGCCGAGGATCGACCGGTGCCCGGATTGACCGCCGCGAACAGGTAGACCCATTCATACTCGGTCTGCTTCACGGCGGTGGGACGCGATCCCTTGGGGGCCCAGACTTTCGTGAGCGTGCCTTGCTGGCCGAAACGGGCTTCGTCCTGGAACCACACCTCGACCCGCTGATCGGGATGTTCGTCTTGAATCTCTTGGATCAAAGGGGGGTGTCTTGCCGCCACGTCGCCATCGCTTCGGGATCGTTCTTGCGATGCTTCGGCCGCGGCGTCAGGCATGAATACCCCAACCGGTGCAGCAGGTCGTAGGCGCCTTGGAGACTGTAGGGCACGCCGAATTCTTGATCGAGGATCCGCACGACATCTTTGCCTCGCAAGGTGCACACGCCCTGGTCGGCGTCGGTGGGCCCGGTGTCGAGTCGTTGTATGAACGCGTCTTCTTGATCTCGACCTAGCTTGGTGGGGCGGCCTGGCTGGGGCCTGATGACGAGCGCGTCGATCCCGCCGTCGCGGTACGCGTAGGCCCAACGCTGCACGGAAGCCCGGCCGCGATCGAGCGTGTCGGCGATCCAGTAAGAACTCTTACCTTCCAACGCCCACCTCACCGCCCGATATCGATCACGCTGCTTGGCGTTGCGTTCACGGCCGATCCGCCGCTTGAGTTCATCAAGGTCTTCGGGGTGTCGTAAAGAGATCTTCATCGTCGGCCTCCATGCCATCATCGCTCGATCACTCAAGCCCGACCGTCCCTAGTCAGGCCATCTGCCGCATCTTACTAAATCGACTCAGAATTATTCTGGAAGCGTATAATTGATGCCTACTAAGGCAGATACCGACCCACTGCGTGTTACCTTACAGACAGTGTCCTCACCTGCGGGTTTTCAGCCAAGGGATGATCGCACTTTATTTAATCCCCACCGAAAGACCTGCAACCCACCCCGTTAGCCTCACCTTCTCACCCCCGGGTCCGGCGGGTCGCAGCAGCCACGTCGTTGGGTGGCAGGGTCGTAGTCGTCGGGGATGGGCATGGGGGGGCGGTGGTTGGGGTAGATGTTCACGTAACCGATCTTCTTGCCGGCGTGGTCGTAGAGGTCGCGGTGGCCGAGGGCCAGGTCGACCTCGATTGTGTACCCGGTGGTCTGGACGGCGCTACCGCATCGCAGCTTGGTGTCGGTGATCTGGTTCCACATGGGGATGATCTCATCAGAGGGGCGTCACGGTCACGGAACCGGCATTGCCCAGGCGGCTGCCCACGGTACAGTTGTCGAGTTGGGAGTTGTTAAAGACCGCCGCCGAATCGCACGCCGTGTAGCTGACCGTCCCGGTGTCAAAGAGGCTAAAGCCCAGCGGGAAGGAGGTGTCGGCCCTGAGGCTAATCCCAGCGCTCGTTCCGAGCGTCAACGCGGCGTCTAACACCGCATCAAGCACATCATTCTGGGTTTGGCAGTTGGCTTCATTGTATAGGATGACCTGCCCCGCGGGACCGGTTCCTGTATAAAAACACTGTGCGTTTTCGGTGACAACGATCGCCACATCAAGCGGGCCGCTGTATTGGGCAAACTCGTTAGGGTTACAACATACGGTAATCCCCGTAAACGTCAGCAGGTAAGAGGCCCTGGCCGATTCGGGGGGTACGCAGGTCGAGCAGGGCGTGCCGGGCCCCCCTCCGTTACCGTTGCCTGGGCATTTGGCCAGGTGACCCGACGGTGTCTTGAGCAGGTGGCCGGAGGCTGATTTGCGTAGGTGTCCCATGGTTAGGGGCAGTCCTCGGGGCCATCGATCTCGACGCGGGTCTCGGCGCTAATCGAGATCGGCGCCAGGTGCAGGGGCCAAACCTCGTCGCGGTAATAGGCGTAAAGCTTCTGGTCGCCGGCGTCGTCGTAGGCCATGCGGTAGAGCCGGGTGATCTTCACGCCCTCCTTGCCCTGGACGTCGGTGATGTCCCAGGTATCGGTGTCGGCCGTTTCGGTTTCACCGGTCGAGCCGATCTCCTTGAGGTTCATCTCATCGGTGTCCGCCCCGCCTGCGCCCAGCCTCACGAGCGTCCAGACGGTTCCGGTCGCCGCTTCTCGCCACAGGATCTTGGCGTCACCGCGGCCGTAGCTTTCGAGGTTGGCGGTGCTGCCATTCACGTCGGCGAACTGGTGGACCTCGTCGGTGATGTTGACCTGGACGGGGCAGACCCCCGCGGCGTAGGCCCTGCCGATCTTGCCGGCGGCGATGGGCTCGAGGGTGATCACAAAGCTGCTGGTATGGTCGGCCACGGTGGGCGCCACGCCCGAGATCAACACCCGGCTCTTGAACTCGTTGAGGTTGGCCGTGGGGGTAAACAGCGGCCCGTCGATGCCCAATACGCCCAGCCGGGGGACGGTGCCAGCGGTCGTGTTCTTGACGCTGACGATCCCGGCCTGTCGGGCTCCACGCAGCGGGTCACGGCCGGTGAGGTCCTGCTGGTCCTTGTGGGCCACCGCCGCATCCACGAACGCGTTGTAGGCGGTGGCGGGGATCCGAAGCGGCTGGCCCGGTCGGACTTTCTGGATCGTGTCGACCATGGCTACGTCCCGATCCCCAACGCCGAGAAGTCACCCGATTCATAGACCTGCTCGACGTACGCCGCTTTGGGTGTTCTCACGAGCGTGTTGCTGGACTCGGTTTCCTCATAGAAGGTCCACAGGTACTCCCAACCGCCTTTGGCGATTCCTGAGATGGATCCCACGCTCAGCCCGGTCAGGTTCGGTCGGGCCGCGAACCGATACGTGACCTCCCAGTTATCGTCGCTCCGTTTGGACCCCGAAGCGCCCAGGAACAGACACTCGCCGGCGGCCAGGCCCTTGAACGAGGCGTTGTTGACCTTGCCCGTGAGGCTAAACAGGGTCGTTTTATAAGCGGTGTCCACGGCCGCGTCGGTCAGCACGTGGGTCTCGGCGAAGCTGTAGACCGGCACGACGACGTCCACGCCCTCGACACCGCTAGAGGTTACGCCGATGGCGCCGCCAAAGCTGGGCGGTGACGTGCCGTGGGACGTGGTGGCCAGGCTCTGGGTGATGTGCTCTTGGCCGCCGCCGGTATCGAAGCTGAACGAAGACTCGCCCACCCCCAGCTGAGGCGTGTCGGTGGCTAAGGTCCCGTAGGGCACGCGTCCCGCGTAGGTATTGTCGGCGATCTCTTCGACCTCGGCGTTGAAGTCTTTACGCAGCAGGCCAAAGTAGGTGGTGGGGGCGGTCGCCAACATCTCCGTCAAGGCGTCCTGGTCGTCGGTGGCGCTATCGATAATGTAGCTCAGCTCGGCCGTGCGGCCGGTGAGCATATTCTTGAACGGGACCTGCTGGGCGGTAGCCATGAGATGGACTCACGTAAAGGCCAGGCCACTGTCCTCGGCCTGTCGTTCTAACCGTTCGATGGACCGGGCGGTGCGTTCCGTGGCGTTGGCGGTGCGGGCGATGTTCTGATCGAAGCTGCCGAACGCCAGGCCCTGGATGGCACGGGCGCTAAACGACCCCACGGACGCCAGGCGGCTGCTCGTCGTCGACAGACTGGTATCGAGGCCCTCGAAGGCGTTGCGGATCTGTTCGACGGTAGATTGAAAATCTAGTAGGCCACCCGCCCCCAGCTCGCGTTGTTGCTCGCTGGCCTGGTCGATCGACTCTTGAAGTTTCGACCGCAGTGCATCGAGTTTCGTGTTGTTGTCCTCGATCGCCTGCTGGCGGTCGGCCTCGGTTTGGTCGTTGATCCTTTCGAGCTGCCCGACCGCTTCTCGCAGCGCCGCCGCTGTCGCCTCCCGGGCGTCTTGGATCGCCGCGTCGCGATCGGCGTCGGATTGAGTGGCGCCTTGGATCAGCTGCTGCTGGCTGCGGCCAAGGGTCTCTTCGAGCCGCCGCGCCGTGGCCTGCCGAGCCCGATCGGCGGTGCCCGCATCGATGACCCCAAAGAACTCCGCCGCCGATGCCAGTCCGTCATCGATCACGGCTTGGATCCGTGCAAACGTGTCGGTGATGACCGAAACGGACGATTGGATCAGTTTCTCGACGAAGTTCACCACATTGGCCCACCCCTCCTTGATCTTGTTCCACAAAACCGTAAATCCGGCGATGGCCCCGATCACCGTCTCATCAATGGTCTGGAGGAAACCGGTCTTGAGGTTGATCCAGATCGTGGCCAGCTCGTTGAGCCCGGTCTGGAAAGCCACTTTGAGGCTCAGCCACAAGATGTTGGCCGCCAGGGTGATATCACCCGACGCCAATGCGTCGCGGATACCGCTGAAGGATTCGGTCACGAACGCCGACAGCTGCATGAACCGGGCCCCTAAGAAGCTCACGACCGCCTCGCCGGCACCGGTGAACTTGAGCAACACCGCCGTCGCGGCCGCGACCGCCCCTACAGCCAGACCAATGGGGCTGACGATCGCGGTGAACCCCGCCGTGATAACCACCAGGCCGCTGCCCACGGTGGTGATGATCGTAGCCAGGGATCCCAGCGTGGCCCCCACTGCGATGATCGCCACGCCCGCCGCGGTCACAGCCACACCCACCGCCCCGAAGACCAGCACGGTCCTGGCCGCGGTAACCACCAGTTCCTTGTTGGCCTTGATCCAGTCGTTGATCACCACGACGCCGGCGGTGAACCGCTCGATGACCGATCTGACCGTGGGCACCAGTGCCCCACCGACGATCTGGGCCGAGCGGCGGATGACCCGGTTGAGGATATTCATCTGGTCGGTGAACTCGGCGGCCGCGTCGGCCTCGGCGGTCGAGAGCGTAATCCCCAGCTTGTCGGCTTGTTCGGTCAGCGCCTCGATATTGCCCAATAGCGGGATCAGCCGCTGACCCGACCGGCCGAACAGCTGCATGGCCACGGCCGCCCGCTTGGTAGGGTCCTCGATGTCGCTGATCCGCTGGGCGATCAACCGGAACTGGTCTTCGGGCGATTGGCCACTGAGCGATTCAAAGGACAAGCCCAGGTCGTCCAGGGCGTCGGTGGCGGTCGACAGACCCCGGCCCGCGTCGTTGATCGACGACTGCATCCTGCGTAAACCCGACTCTAATGCCTCGATGCCCGCTCCCGATTGCTCGGCGGCGAATCCCAGCCGCGAAAGCGACTCGACCGCCACGCCCGTTCGGGCCGACATCTTGTTGAGCTGGTCTCCCGTGTCGGCAAAGATCTTGGTGGCCGCGATGAAAGGCGCCGCCAACGCCGTCGAGACCGCGGTTACCTGGGCGCCGACCGAGGCGATCCGCTTGCCAAACGCCTTGACCTGCCGCTCGGCGCGCCTCAGGCCCTTGACGAGCTTAGAATCGACCGCGCTTAGCTCGACGAAAGCGGCGCCGGCCTTGATGCCTCGGGTGGTGACCATGGTTTACCTGTCAACGCTCCAAAGAACTGATCGGCGGAAACCTCGTAACCGCCCTTGGTTTTGCCCGGCCCGGTCATGGGGTTGAAGTCGTCGGGGCGGTAGGCCTTGCGACGCTTCTTAGGGTCACGGTGGATGTTGGCCAGCAGGGCCATGATGCTCGACGTCTGCATCCACTGGGCCTTGAGTGACCCCTCGTGCATCCACAGAAGCTGCCGCAGGGTCAGGGGCCCGGGATCGACACTAAGGACTCCCGCAGCTTCGTAGATAAATCGCCAAGGATCGACGCGGCGGTCTCGTCGACGTCCATGGCCTCGACCGCTTGAGTGACCTGGCTCGTGGCGGCCCGGAGGAACGCCAGGTTCTTTTGAGCTTTGGCGGCCCTGTCGGTCATGGCCGCCTGGCGGAAAAAATCGATCAGCTCCTGCCAGAACGCCTCAAACGCCGCGTGGAACGCCTTGCCGCCCAGGCGTGCCCCGAACTGCTCGTCGGTGATGTTGTGCCGGTCGGCTTGGGGCTTGACCAGCACGAAGATCACGTCCACGAGCAGGATCAGGTCAATGGATAGCCGTGTGAGCAACGGTTCGGAGCCCTCCTTCCCGTCGTGCGGCTCATCGATCCATAGCAGATCGATCGATAGAACGTCCTTGACCCGCTTGATCGCGTGGATGTTGATCGCGATCTGCCAGCTGAATCCCTGGTCGTCTTGAAAGCTGTGCATAAAGGTTCCTTAGGGTTTAGGGCACGGTGTACTGCTGGGGTGCATTGGCCGACAGCGTGGGCTTGAGCGTGACGTTGACGGTGACCGCCTCGGCCAGTGGCTCGTTGCGGGTGAAATTGATCACCGCCACGGTCAGGCGCCAGCCCTGGGTGCCCGAGACGGTGATATCGCCCTCCATCACGGCGTACTCGACGGCCGTGCGGTTGATGAACGCGTCCTCGACGGCCTGGAACTCGGGGTCGGCACGGTCGGCGATCATGTCGAAGTCGATGGAGCCGTCGTTGAGCGTGCCGATGGAGGCCTTCCAACCGTTGTTGGCGCGGGTGGTGATGTCGGCCTCGTCGAGCGAGAGGTTGAAGGTTAGGTCGGTCACGTTGGTGACCTCTTCCCAAACCGGGGTCGCGAAGGTGCCGCTGTTGCGGTAGAGCTTCTTCTGCATGCCTAATTCAATGGCCATCGTCTTGGCTCCTTCATGAACGGATGGATTGGGCCCAGAGCCTGGGCAGCTGGGGCTGGGTTTTTTCTAGAGCGGGTTGCATGAACGGGCGTTTGGGGTAGCGGCGGCCCCGGAACCGGCCCCCGAACTCGTGGACGGAACCGATCAGCCCGATCGATTCGCGGGTGGGTCCGATGACCACGCTCGAGTCGGCGCGGTCGACGGCGAAGCGGATCGACTTGCGCAGCTGACCCGTGCCTGAATGGGGCGGTTGACCCGCCAGCGAGGGCCGCTTGACCTTGCGGATACTCCGCGAGGCGGTTTGCTGTGCAAACCGACCGGCCCGAAACAGGAACCGGGTCTCGTCGGCTTTGAGCTGCCGCATCAGCTTCTTGGCATCAAAAAACGACGTGACTTGGATCCCGCTAGCCATGGTTTATCTCACCGCCCGGTATGTAAGGCGGATAATGCTGGTAAACGATCGGAACTCGTCGAGGTGCTCGACGGCCAGCCACGGCTCGTAGGAGGTCGACACCCACGTGGCGCACACACCGGTGGGGTCGAGCGTCGTGCGGCTAAACCGGCCGGCGATCTCCTGGACCAACCCGCTAAGCGTCGCGATCTCGGTGTCCTGGTCGGCCAGGTCTTGGTTGAGCTTCTGCTGGACGCCGATGTCGATCGTGTAGTCTTCTTGGTTCAACGCCCGATCGAACAGGGTCACGGTGATGTTCGAGGGCACAACGCGTACCGTCAGGCCCTCGAGGTCCTTTACGTCGGCTAAGGGCAGGTGCACCAGCTGGGCGGTGAACGGCACGGCAAACCCGCCGGTATTCAGCTCATCAACGATCGCCTGGGCGACTTGGGTGATCGCGGCGCTCATGCGGCCTCCCTCTTGACCAGCTTGGTGTGGATCCGCCACGCGTAGCCATAGGGGTCGGAAGGGCGGGCGGCCTTCTGTCCGCCGGGCCCCATGACCTCGTAGGTGGACGACACCCCGTGACGGGTCTCAACGATCCGGTCGCCGCGCTTGGGCTCGGCGGTCGCCCCGCCCAACACGAGGTCGGAGGCACAGACGAGGTAGTCCCGTGCCGAGCTGGACACGAGGACCCCGTTGCCCTCGTCGATCTCGAACACGGTGGCACCCACGACCGCGTCGAGCGATACGGACTGACCGGCCCGCCAGTAGGTGACGGTCACAGCCGCCACCGCCCGGATCGCGGTGTGCATGGCCCGGAACGCGGCGTCGAACGCGTTGACCGCGCCCGTGGCCACAGCGGCCGCGGCCTCAAACGCGGGCCCGCGGCGTCGCCGTGGCGACAGGATGGGGATCAGTGCCGGGTTCATGGTTAGGTCAGCAGGTCTTCGGTATTGACGATCGACTCGGTGGGGAAAATCGGCACGCTTTCAACCTCGGTGGGCACCGGGGCCGGCGCGCCGGTCGCGTTGGTGGCCGTGCGTGACTTACGAAGCTGCTCGAGCGAGCGGCGGCTCATGAACAAGGCGCTGGGGCCCTCGCCGACCTTAAACTGGCTGAGCAGCTCGTAGATCATGTCATCGGTGAGGGTCGCGCCCGGGTCCTCGGTGAGGTTGGCGATCCGGCCCACGGCGGTGTGGTTGGAGATCTGCAAGCCGATCCAGCCCTTGACCGGCTGGAAGTAGCTGACAAACGATTTGCCGGTGGGGTCTTCCTTGAGCGTCTGCTGGATCTCGCCCTCGGCGATCTGGCCGTCGTTGCCCAGGGCATACTGGACGGCGTCGATGCCGGTGCGGATCGCGAACACGCTCGACCCGGTCGAAGCGGTCGTGCCGCCGGCGTTGACGAGCATGTCGGCGTTGAGGTCGGGGAACAGGGACGCAGCGCCGACGAAACCATTGGCGTCGGCCGAGACGCCGTACCAGGTCTGATCGGCCACGGCCTTGAGCGCCGCCTTCATGTGGGCGTTGAGCGCCATCGCAAACGCGGCCGACCGGCCCCAGTCCACGCCGTCGGCGGCCGCCTGGTCCATGACCCACGAGGCGTCGAGGAACTTGCACTCGACCAGGCGGCTAACCAGCGTGGGCGTGCCGTAGTCGAGTCCGGTATTAATGTCACGGAACCCGACGGCGGGCAACGCGGTTTGGACGAGCGTGTTGTAGCTGGTCTTGGAAACGGGCGACGCGGAGATGACGCTGATCTCGGGGAAGACCTTGGCGTTCTCCTCGATCACGCCCACGATCTCTTCGGACGAGTTGATGGCCGCGACGTCGGCCAGGGTTAGCATGCTGTCTGCCATGGTGGTTTGCTCCTACACATCGAAAGTGGATGGTTCGATGTGACGCAGGCCGCACCCTGGCATCACGAAAACGTTTGATCAGTTGAATTTCTGGTCGTACTTGGCCGCCATCTTTGCGGTGGCCGGTGTATGTCCCTTGTTGAGGTAAAGGCGAGCGGATTTGTCGTTGTCGGTTTCCTCGTG
>CBDCYN010000032.1:0-239584 GCA_965224205.1 Phycisphaeraceae bacterium | reverse complement strand
CTTGACGTTCGGGTCGTACTCACCGTCGTACTGGTAGCCGGGTCCGCCGGTGCCGGTGCCGAGTGGGCAGCCGCCCTGGGCCATGAACTGCCAGATCACGCGGTGGAAGGAGAGGTCGTCGTAGAAGCCGAGGCGGGTGAGGTAGATGGTGCTGGAGACGTGCATGGGCGCGACGTCGGGCATCAGGCGGACGCTGATCTTGCCCTCGGTGGTGTCGAGATCCCAGTAGTAGGTGCTGCCGGCGTCGAACTCGGCCTGCGGGGTTTGGCGAGCCTGGTCTTCCAGCCGGCGGCGTCGGTGTCGACGCCCTGAGATGCGATGAACTCGTCGATGGCGCCGATCGCGGCGTCAGCCATCCGGATGCTCCTCGGTTGGCGGCGTCCGGATCGGCCGGTCGCCGGGTGTGCTCGTGCGTCCCAGTCTCAACGGAGAGGCGCTCACGGGCCAGCGAGGGGCTCGTGGCGTGGCTGCCGGCCCTGGCGATCGGGCGAGGATGCCAGGTGGGGACGCTAGGTGGGGAATTGGGTGAGCCAGGCCTGGACGCGCTCGACGGCCTTCGGCTCTTCCTTCAGCGGCGCGTGGCCGATGCCGGGGTAGATCTCCAGCTCGGAGTCGGGGATGCAGCGGCTCATGATCACGGAGCCGCCGGCGGGCGTGGTCTTGTCCGCGTCGCCGACGATGATGAGCGTCGGGACGTCGAAGGCCTTGATCTGCTCGTCCATGTGGTACTTCGCGACGGCTCGCTGAGCGGCGGCGAGGTGAGGGCGTCCATCGGCCTCGGTCTTGTCGGCCTGGGCCATCCAGTTGTCGGTGGCGGCCTGGCCGACACGGCTGGAGGTGGAGAGCAGGAGCAGTCCCTGGACCTTGTCGGGGAAGTCGATGCCGAAGCGCATGGTGATGGCGCCGCCCATCGAGGAGCCGGCGATGATTGCCTGTTCGACGCCGATCTCGTCGAGCAGGGCGTTCAAGTCGGCGGCCCAGAGCTCGAGGGAGACGGGGCCGTCGGTGCCCTCGGTGTCGCCCATGCCGCGGACGTCGTAGGAGATGTGCTTGAAGCCGGGGAAGCTGGGGAGGACCTCATCCCAGTAGTGGTGGGAGCCGCCGATGCCGTGGATCCAGACGATGGTGGTGGGGCCGTCCCCGGTGATCTCGTAGCACTGGCTGATTCCGTTGGCGACGACTGCTGGCATGCGATCCCCCTCGCGGTTTGCGCCTCGGCGTGAGTATAGGCGGGTGGGACGGCGCGCGATCGGCGGAGCGCGCTACGATGCCGCCGCCGCGCGGAGGGATCGCCCCAGGCGCGTGGCGGCACGGCCCGAGGAGGCTCCGGATGGTCGAGGATCAGCCCACTTCGCTACGGATCCCGGACCCGGGGCTGCGGGCGCTGTTCACGCGGGACGCGCGGTGGCAGGCGTGGCTGGACGTGGAGGCGGCGCTGGCGCGGGCGGAGGCGGAGATCGGGATGATCCCGGTTGAGGCCGCCGACGAGATCGTGAGCAAGGCGAAGCTGGAGTTGCTCGATCCCGAGCGGATCATGGAGGGGCTGCGGGTGACCGGGCACGGGCTGGTGCCGCTGGTATGGGACCTCGACCGGGTGTGCGAGGGCGACGCCGGGGGCTACGTCCACTGGGGTGCGACGACACAGAACATCACGCAGACGGGGACGGTGCTGCAGGTCCGGAAGGCGCACACGATCATCCTCGAGCTGATCGGGACGCTGCTGGGGCGGCTGGCGGACCTGGCGGAGCAGACGAAGGACGATGCGCTGCCGGGGCGTACGCACGGGCAGCACGCGGTGCCCTCGACGTTCGGCGCGAAGGTGGCGGTGTGGATCGATGAGCTGTGCCGGCACGTGGAGCGGCTGCGGCAGGTGGAGTCGCGGACGTTCGTGGCGATGCTGGGCGGGGGCGCCGGGACGGCGGCGTCGTTCGAGGGGCACGGGCCGCAGTTGCAGGCGCGGATGGGGGAGTTGCTCGGGCTCGGGTCGATGCCGGTGCCGGGGCGGACGATCCTCGATCACCTGGTTGAGTACGTGATGGTGCTGGCGCTGCTGGACACGACGTGCGGTCGGATCGCGCGGGAGATCCGGGAGCTGATGAAGGAGGAGTTCGGGGAGGTGGAGGAGCCGGTGCCGGCGGGGAGCGTGGGCAGCAGCACGATGCCGCAGAAGCGGAACCCGAAGCTGTGCCAGGACATCATGGCGGACGAGACGCACGTGCGGTCGCTGGTGCCGCTGGCGATGGAGGCGATGCTGTCCGATCACGAGGCGGACGGGAGCCGAACGGTGATGCTGGGGCGGGCGCTGACCCCGACGGTCGAGCTGACGGGCGACATCCTGGTGCGGTTGAACGAGCTGTTCGCGGGGTTGCGGGTGTTCCCGGAACGGATGCGACAGAACCTCGATCTCTCGGGCGGGCTGATCATGTCGGAGAGCCTGATGCTGACGCTGGGCCGCGAGCTGGGGCGGCAGCGGGCGCACGATGCGGTGTACGAGGCAGCGCAGGAGGCGGCGGTCTCGGGCGAGCCGTTCGCGGCGCTGCTGGCGGCGCGGCCGGAGGTGCAGGGGCACCTCGATCCGGAGCAGATCGAGGCGCTGCTCGACCCGGCGGCGTACACGGGGGACAGCGCGCTGCAGGCGAGCGAGCAGGCGCTTCGCGCGCGGGACGTGGCCGCAGCGATCGCGGGCGGGTGATGTCCGACCTCGAGACCCTGCGTCCCGAGGCGCGCGAACTGCTACGCGGGGCGATCGACGTGCATGCGCACGCCGCGCCGGATCCGTTCGCGGAGCGGCGGATGGACGCGCGTGAGCTGCTGGCCGCCGCCGCGGAGGCGGGGATGGGCGGGATGGTGCCTGAAGAGCCACGAGTACCCGACGCAGCCGCTGGCATGGGCGCTCGGCGCGGAGTTCGCGGACCTCGATGTGCGGGGCGCGATCGCGCTCGATCACGGGGTGGGCGGGTTAAATCCGGACGCGCTGGAGGTGGCGCTGCGGATCGGGACGAGCGTGGTGTGGATGCCGACGTTCGACTCGGCGTGGTCGCGGGAGACGTTCGGTCGGTTTCACAGCACGGCGGGGCCGATCACGGTCCTCGATGGTGCGGGTGAGCTGATGCCGGTCGTGCAGGTGTTGCTGGATCTGATCGAGGCGGACGATGCGCTGCTGTGCACCGGGCACCTCAGTCCGGCGGAGACGGACGCGCTGGTGGCGGCGGCGCGGGGCCGCGGGATTCGGACGGTGGTGACGCATGCGACGGCGTTCGGGATTCCGCTGGAGGTGCAGCAGCGGGCGGCGGAGCGTGGAGCGCTGATCGAGCAGTGCGGCAACGTGATGTTCCGCGAGGCGGGCGCCGAGGCGGTGACGGCGGCGATCCTCGAGGAGGTGCGGGCCGTGGGTCCGGAGCACGTGGTGCTGTCGACGGACCTCGGCCAGGCGGCGAACCCGCCGCCACCGTTCGGGTTCGGGCGCTGGATCGATCGGTTCCTCGAAGCGGGGTTCGCCCGCGACGAGGTGGCGCGGATGGTGCAGGGGAACCCGCGGGCGGCGCTCGGGTAGGACCGACGGACCTCGGATCGGACCGGAGGACCTCGGTCGCTGGCGCCCGGAGCGCCGGCCGCGCGCGGGGGACGCTAGGCGTCCGCGAGGGGGTTGGCGTCCTTCGGCGTCATGACGGCGGTGACGGAGCTGATGAGGCCGTCCCGCAGGGTCATCTGCTCGGCGACGCGGATGCGGACGCCGGTGGTGGAGACGGTGCCCTCGTAGACGACGGCGCCGCCGTCGTCGTTGTAGAGCTCGGAGACGAGCTCGACGTCAGCCCAGGGGACCGGGTTTGAACTCATCATCGCGATCACGGCGTCGGCGTTGTCGAAGCGGACGGCCCCGCCGTCGAAGACGACATCGTCGGTGAGACAGCTCCGGGTTTCGTCGAAGTCGGTGGGGGTCTGCCAGGAGCGCCAGTACTTCATGATCTGGTCGCGGGATTCGGCTGCGGTCATTGGGGCTCACTTCCCTCGTGTGGTGGTCGCGCGGTGGTGGTGCGGGCTAGTGGTGGCGGTGGTGGGTTGTGGTCTGGGCCTCGGTGCTTGGTCTTTCGGTACTCGGTTTTTCGGTACTCGGGGTCCCGGTGGTCGGGGGTTCGGTGTTCGGGGCCGGGCCGCGTGCGGGCTCCTCGGAGGCGAGGTAGGCCTCGAGCGAGTCGAGCTGCGCTTCCCAGTAGCGTTCGAGGTTGGTGAGCCAGCCGCGGGCGTCGGTGACGCGGGGACGTTCGAGGTGGCAGCGGTGGACGCGCCCGTCGACCTCGCGGCGGATCAGGCCGGCGTCCTCGAGGACGCGGACGTGCCTGGTGACGGCTTGCTTGGAGATGGCGTAAGGCTCGCCCAGCTCGCCGATGCTGGCGGGACCCTCGATCAGTCGGGCGAGCATGCCGCGGCGCTTGCCGTCGGCGAGCGCGCCGAAGACGAGATCGAGCTGGTGATCGGCGGCGGTCGAATAGTCAACCATTCGGTTGACTATATGCCAGCGGCGAGCGGTTGGCGAGCGGGCGGGTTTCTTACGCGCGGTGATCGGTAGACGTGGTACGAATTGGAGACCGCTGCCGACACACCACGAGCGCGTCGAGTCGCGATCGGATACGGGTTGATTGAGTCGACCGAAGCCGCACCCGGACTGGCACACGCCTCGACGGGGTCGAGCGAGCGCCGTGGGCTGGCGCGCCGGCTGCCGCTGGTAGCGGGTGTGATCGGCGTGTACGGCTTGCTGGCGGTGACGCTGGTGTTCGTGATGCCGGGGCTGTTCGGGTTCCGGACGTACTCGGGTGTCGGCGACTCGATGGGGGACGCGATCCCGAACGGATCGCTGATCCTCACGCGCTCGGTGGCGGCGGAGGAGGTGGCGGTCGGCGATGTGATCGCGTTCCGCTGGCCGGGCTTCCCTCACGCGATCACGCACCGCGTGGTGGACGTTCGCTCGCGAGGTGGGACGCCGCTGTTCGTGACGAAGGGGGACGGGAACGCGGCGCGCGACCCGTTCCTCGCGTCGGGTGACCAGGAGATCAGGCGGGTGCTGTTCAGCGTGCCGCACCTCGGGACGTTCCTGCCGGTGGTGAAGTCGCTGGTGTACGTGCTGGCGTTCGCCGGCGGGTTCATCCTCTGGCGTCGCGCGCGTCGACGGCGGCTGGCGGCGGCGCATGCCGCGCCGGGATCGCCCTCGAGCGGATAGCCGCCGCCTGCCTCGGAGGGCGGGCCGGCCGGTTAGTAGCGGGCGGCGAGCGGCAGCGGGCCGAGATCCTCTCCGGCGAGTTTCGATGCGAGCGTGGTCACGGTCGTGAACAGGGCGTCGACGTCGGCGGCGGCCTCGGCGGTTGGGTTGCCCTCGGAGAAGTCCGCGCCGGTGAGGTAGAGGTCGGTGGGCGCGGGGAGCGCGCCGAACCACTGGAGGACGTCGCGGAGGTGGGAGGCGACGCCGAGGTAGTGGTGGTGGCTGCCGCCCATGGCGAGGATGCCGACGGGCTTGGCCTGCAAGGCGTCGAGGGGGAGCAGGTCGAGCGCGTTCTTGAGGGCGCCGGTGAGCGAGGCGCGGTAGACGGGGCTGGCGAGGATGACCCCATCGGCGGCGCGGACCTGCTCGACGAGCGAGGCGGTGTCGTCGGTCAGGTCCTCGATCGGTATGCCGTCGGCGAAGCCGAGGGTCAGGGTGCCGAGATCGAGGAAGGTGCAGGTCGCCTCGATCGAGCGTTGGCGCGTTCGACCGCGCCGGCGAGCGCGCGGTGCATGCGGCCGGGGGGCGTGACCGAGCCAAGCAGGGCGAGCAGGTGTGGGGCGTCGGGCATGGGAGGCTCCTCGGACGTGCTCCTCGGAGTGAGTGTTACGCGATCTGGCGGGCGCGGGCCAGCAGGCGGCGAGCGAGGCGGGCGCCGCGGGGGAGCGGGGCGTAGCTGTTGACCGGTCCGAGGTCGACGAGGCCCGGCAGGGCGTCGCGCTCCGCGGATTGCCAGGCTGCCTGGGCGCCGTCGGCCTCGACGATCTGGCCGACGAGCTCGCCGGTGCGCGGTGCGCGTGGGAACGGGCGCACCGTTTCGCCCTCGAAGCGGACGTACTCGGTGTGGATGAGGGCGTCGCGGCGGGCGATCGGGTAGACGGCGGCGCGGAGGAACACCTGGTCGCCGGGGCGGATGCCGAGTTCGTATCCCAGCCAGCACCGGCGGCGTTTCCAGGAGCGGATCAGCCGCGGCATGGGTGGGAGCGAGCCGGGGCGGAGGCCCCACATGCCGCCCATGATCGGCCAGCGGTGGTGCGGGTGGTCGCGCATGATGTGGAAGCGGCGACCGCCCTCGAGCCACTCGGCGACGGCGGCGACCTCTCGTTCGCCGATGCGGCTGTCGACGTCGCGGAAGATGACGGGGCAGGCGGCGGGGTCATCGGCCGCGAGGAAGCGCCAGAACATGCCGTCGGACGCTTCCCGGCGCGTCATCGGGACGGTCTCGGCGCCGTGGGCGTGGAGCTCGTCGAGCACGCTTCCCGGGATCTCCTGCGAGACGTAGAACCGGGCCTGCCAGCCGGGATAGCGGAGCGGGACGAGGCGCGCGTTCTCGACGGCGCCGCGGAGGTACTTCGGCGCGTCGCCGTAGAGCGAGCAGGCGACGATGCCTCGTGGGTGGGGGTGCTGCTGGGTGGCCATGCCGCGTCCCGGTGACCGAGGCCGGCGGGAGCCGGCACTCGAACCCGCGGGCCAGCTTAGCGGGGCCGGGCCGGACCCTGACGTCCGGCGGGATGCGGATCGCCGGGCTAGGTCTTCGAGGCGGCGAAGATGCTGGCGATCGAGGACTCGAGCTTCGCGTTGAACTCCTCGTCGCTCTGCTGGGCGGTCAGGCCCTCGCTGAGGGCGCGCGAGAAGCTGGCGACGACGCCGTGGCAGCGGGTGAGGCGGGCGTTGGCCTCGTCACGGGTGTAGCCGCCGGAGAGCGCGACGACCTTGAGGACGTTGGGGTGCGCGACGAGGTCCGAGCACCAGTCGTCGTCCTCGGGGAGGGTGAGCTTGAGCATCACCTGCTGGTCGGGCGCGAGTGCGTTGAGCTGCTCGATCAGGGCTGCCTTGAGGAGCGCCTCGGCCTCGGCCTTCTCGGGGCTGTTGATGTCGATCTCGGGCTCAATGATGGGGACGAGGCCGGCGGCGAGGATCTGGCGGGCGATCTCGAACTGCTGATCGACGACGGCGTTGACGCCGGCGGGGTTCGCGAGCTTGATGACGGAGCGCATCTTGGTGCCGAAGACGCCGTGGTCCCTGGCGCGCGCGAGGAGAGCGTCGAGGCCGGGGATCGGCTTCATGACCTGGGCGCCATCGGTCTCGTCGGCGAGTCCCTTGTCGACCTTGAGGAAGGGGACGACCTGCTTCTCGTTCCAGAGGTACTCGGCGGAGCCCTGGCCCTCGATCTGCCGGTCCATGGTGTTCTCGAAGAGGATGGCGCCGAGGATGCGGTCGCCGTGGAAGGCGGGGCTGGTGATGATGCGGGTGCGCATCTGGTGGACGAGATCGAACATCTCGTCGTCGTTGGTGTAAGCGCCTTCCTCGATGCCGTAGAGGGCGAGGGCGCGGGGCGTGCTGCCGCCGCTCTGATCGAGTGCGGCGAGGAAGCCGTCGGCGGTCTTGATCTTCTCGAGCTGCGCTTCGTGCGTCATGAGCCGTGCCTGACTGGTGCGTGCGTGACCGGGTGATGGTGGGCGCTGTGCCTCGTTGGGGCGGCGGGCCTCGATGGGTTCGCTGGATTCGCTGAGCGTTGTCGCTCCGATCGAACAGAGATCGGTTGTCCGGCGCAACTCCCGTTCGGCCTGCCGTTGTGTCCGATTGGCCTCGGACGGCTGAGCGCGGACCGCTGACCGCAGCCGGTTGAGGAGGCCTCGGGAGCGGTGGGGCGGCCGGCGGGCGGTCTTAGATTGGACCGCTGAAGGTGTCGCAGGACTCGAGGGTGCCGAACTCGTAGCCGACGAGGAACCAGTCCTGGCGCTGGCGCGAGCTGCCGTGTGTCCAGGTTTCGGGGGTGACGCGGCCCTGGAACTGTTCCTGGATGCGGTCGTCGCCGACGGCCGCGGCGGCGTTCAGGCCATCGGCGATGTCGGCCTCGGTGAGCTGGACGATGAAGCCGGTTTCGACGGCGTGATTGGCCCAGACGCCGGCGAGGCAGTCGGCCTGGAGCTCGGAGCGGACGGCGGCGCTCTCCTCGCCCTGGCGGTCGCGGCCGATCTGATCGAGGACGCCGAGCACGTTCTGGACGTGGTGACCGTACTCGTGGGCGATGATGTAGGCCTGCGCGAAGGGGCCGCCGGTGGCGCCGAAGCGGGTGCGCAGGTCCTCGTAGAAGCCGAGGTCGATGAAGATCTTCTGGTCCGGGGGGCAGTAGAAGGGGCCGCTGGCTGAGCTGGCGGCGCCGCAGCCGGTGACGGTCTGGTCGGTGAAGAACTGGGTCTGGGCGAACGGATAGTCCATGCCGAGGCGGGTGAACTCCTCGTCCCACCAGAGCTGCACGCTGTTGACGACGGCGACGATGCGGCAGTCGTCGCGCTCGTTCGCATCGGCGCCGGTCTGGCAGTCCTCGGCGAGGGTGGAGGGGACGTCGTCGGTGGTTGATCCGACGTTCTGGCCGGTGAGTGAGCCGAGATCGCCGCCGCCGAGCCCTTCGAGGCCCTCGAGTCCTTCGCCGCCGCCGAGGACGGTGACGACGAGGAGGATGATGGCGATGAGGCCGCCGCCCGCGCCGGCGCCGACGGCCATGCCGCCTCGACCGATGCGACGGCCGCGTTGATCGTCGATCTGGGAGGTGTCGAGGCGGGCTCGTCGTCTGAAGCGCATGGGCGGGGTCCGATGGGTGGTGGTGGGACTGAGGGATCGTAGCCAGAGTTGAGCTTAGCTGCGCGTGGCGCCATAGGAGTCGCAGACCCGACCGCGGGTGCCGCGCGACGCCCGGTGGTGGCCGACACCCAGACCGGCCGGGCGGGGGGAGGCGAAACGCCCTCGCGTATGGTCGCGGGGACGCCGTAGCTCCAATCCGGGGGCGTCGAGGTGGAACCGCAGGAGGAGTTGTCGATGCAGATCGCGAGCGTTCGCAGCCAGGCCGTCCGCATTCCTCGAGAACCGTCACCGGCGACGGCGGGGGCGGACACGATGGACTTCGTCGTGCTGACGATCGGCACGGACGAGGGGATCGAGGGGATCGGCTACGCGGCGTTCCAGTCGCCGGTGCTGACGCCGGCACTGAAGGCGGTGGTGGACGGCCTCGGCGAGACGATCGTGGGCAGCGATCCGATGAACACGGAGGGCATCGGCGAGCGGCTGCTGCGCCTCGGCGGGGGATCGCCGGCGGGGTTGCTGACGCGGGCGGTGTCGGCGATCGACGTGGCGCTGTGGGACATCAAGGGGAAGGCGCTGGGGAAGCCGGTCTATCAGCTCCTGGGCGGGTACCGGGACCGCGTGCCGACGTACCAGAGCGGGTACCTGTGGCGGCCGGCGACGCTGGAGGAGCTGGACGCCGACGCGCGGCGGATCGTGGCGGAAGGCTTCCGCTCGATGAAGTTCCGCCTGGGGGCGGAGGAGACGGACGCGGGCGAGATCGCGCGGATCGAGACCATGCGCAACGCGGTGGGCCCGGACGTCGATCTGATGATCGACATCAACCAGGGCTGGGACGTGAATCGCGCGATCCGGATCGGCCGCGAGATGGCGAAGTACGGGATCTACTGGCTCGAGGACCCAACGACGTTCGACGATTTCGCGGGGCTGGCGCGGATCGCGGACGCCCTCGATACGCCGATCGCGGCAGGGGAGTACGTCTACGGGATCCGGCCGTTCCGCGAGCTGATCGAGCAGCGCTCGGTGGACATCGTGATGGTCGATCTGCTGCGGGTGGGTGGCTTCACGCAGTGGATGAAGGTGGCGCACATGGCGGAGGCGTTCAATCTGCCGGTGGTGTCGCACCTGGCGGCGGAGCTGATGGTGCATGCGCTGGCGGCGGCGCCGAACGGGCTGACGCTGGAGTACATGCCGTGGGGCTTCCCCGCTGTTCAAGGCGGTGCCGGAGGCGGTGAACGGCGAGGTTGCGTTGCCCTCGGAGCCGGGGCTGGGGCTGGAGTTTGACGAGGCGGTGCTGGCGCGGAGCGCGCTGGCGATCTAGCGCGGCGAGTGGGTGGCCTCGGGAGGTGGGGTCGCCTCGGAGGGTGGGGTCGCCTCGGAGGGTGGGGTCGCCTCGGAGGGTGGGGTGCGGCGACCCCGAGCGGGGTCAGGGTCGCCGGCAGTTCGCAGGCGTGCGGTTGACTCGCTACGGGCCGTCCGTCGCTGCACTGGCCGTGTTGGAGTACTCGGAATAGATCGAACCGAGGCTGGCCCTCACGCGGTACCAGTAGGTGGTGTCGGGCGAGAGCCCGTTGTTGGTCCAGCTCGTGCTGTTGGCGAGCAGGATCGCGACCTGGGTGAAGGTCGTGCCGTCGAGGGAGCGTTCGACGCGGTAGTACTGCTCGTTGGTGGCGTTGTCGGTCCAGGTGAGGGTGATGGAGGTCGAGCCCTGCGGCTCGGCCACGAGGTTCGTGGGCGTCGCGGGCGGACCACTGGTGGTGGCGCTCGCCGTGTTCGAGTAGTCGGAGTAGATCGAGCCGAGGCTTGCCCGTACCCGGTACCAGTAGGTGGTGTCGGGTGAGAGGCCGCTGTTGGTCCAGCCAGTGCTATTCGCGAGCACGAAGGCAACCTGAGTGAAGGTCGTACCGTCGAGGGAGCGTTCGACGCGGTAGTACTGCTCGTCGGTGGCGTTGTCCGTCCACGTGAGGCTGACCGACGTCGCCCCCTGCGACTCGGCCGCGAGGTTCGTGGGCGTCGCGGGTGGACCACTGGTGGTGGCGTTCGCCGTGTTGGAGTAGTCGGAATAGATCGAGCCGAGGCTTGCCCGTACCCGGTACCAGTAGGTGGTGTCGGGTGAGAGCCCGTTGTTGGTCCAGCTCGTGCTGTTGGCGAGCAGGATCGCCACCTGGGTGAAGGTCGTGCCATCGAGGGAGCGTTCGACGCGGTAGTACTGCTCGTTGGTGGCGTTGTCCGTCCAGGTGAGGGCGATCGCGGTCGAACCCTGCGGCTCGGCCGTGAGCCCGGTGGGCGTCGCGGGTGGACCACTGGTGGTGGCGCTCGCTGCGTTCGAGTACTCGGAGTAGGTGGAACCGAGGCTGGCCCTCACGCGGTACCAGTAGGTGGTGTTGGGCGAGAGCCCATTGTTGGTCCAGCCGGTGCTGTTCGCGCCGAGCACGCCGACCTCGGTGTAGGTCGCGCCGTCGAGGGAGCGTTCGACGCGGTAGTACTGCTCGTCGGTGGCGTTGTCCGTCCAGGTGAGGCTGATCGACGTCGCCCCCTGCGACTCGGCCGCGAGGTTCGTGGGCGTCGCGGGTGGACCACTGGTGGTGGCGTTCGCCGTGTTGGAGTAGTCGGAGTAGATCGAACCGAGGCTCGCCCTCACGCGGTACCAGTAGGTGGTGTCGGGTGAGAGACCGCTGTTGGTCCAGCTCGTGCTGTTCGCGAGCAAGAAGGCCACCTGGGTGAAGGTGGTGCCGTCGAGGGAGCGTTCGACGCGGTAGTACTGCTCGTCGGTGGCGTTGTCCGTCCAGGTAAGGCTGATCGTGGTGGAGCCCTGGGGCTCGGCCACGAGGTCGGTGGGCGTCGCGGGCGGACCACTGGTGGTGGCGCTCGCCGCGTTGGAGTACTCGGAGTAGATCGATCCGAGGCTCGCCCTCACGCGATACCAGTAGGTGGTGTCGGGCGAGAGCCCGTTGTTGGTCCAGCTCGTGCTGTTGGCGAGCTGGATGGCCACCTGGGTGAAGTTCGTGCCGTCGAGGGAGCGTTCGACACGGTAGTACTGCTCGTCGGTGGCGTTGTCCGTCCAGGTGAGGGTGATCGCGGTTGAGCCCTGGGGCTCGGCGACGAGGTTCGTGGGCGTCGCGGGCGGGCCACTGGTGGTGGTGCTCGCCGTGTTCGAGTACTCGGAGTAGATCGAACCGAGGCTCGCCCTCACGCGGTACCAGTAGGTGGTGTTGGGCGAGAGCCCGATGTTGGTCCAGCTGGCACTGTCCGCGAGCAGGATGGCCACCTGGGTGAAGTTCGTGCCGTCGAGGGAGCGTTCGACACGGTAGTACTGCTCGTCGGTGGCGTTGTCCGTCCAGGTGAGGGTGATCGCGGTCGACCCCTGAGGCGCGGCCACGAGATCGGTGGGCGTCGCGGGCGGCCCACTGGTGGTCGCACTCGCCGTGTTCGAGTAGTCGGAATAGACGAACCCGAGACTTGCCCGCACGCGATACCAGTAGGTGGTGTCGGGCGAGAGCCCGCTGTTGGTCCAGCCCGTGCTGTTCGCCAGCAGGGTGGCCACCTGGGTGAAGGTTGTGCCGTCGAGGGAGCGCTCCACGTAGTAGAACTCTTCGTCGCTGGCGTTGTCATTCCACGTGAGGTCGATCGTGTCTGCGCCTGAGACGGTGAGTGCGAGACTCGTGGGCGCCGCGGGCGCCGGCGTCGGGGTAGGAGTCGGCGTCGGGGTGACGGTTGGAGTGGGGGTCACCGTCGGAGTGGGGGTGACCGTCGGCGTGGGGGTCGGTGTGGGCGGCGTCGTCCCTTTGAGCAGCGCCACCGCCGCGGCTGCATCGACGATCCCGGCACCGTACGCGCTGTCCCAACCGGGAGCGCCGCCGTCGCGAGCGGTTGACTCCAGGTGGAACCTGACCTGGGCCGGCGTCAGTGAGGGCGATTCGCCGAGCAGGAGCGCGGCCGTTCCAGAAACGTGTGGCGTCGCCATCGATGTTCCGGAGAGGTAGACATCGCAGAACTGCGTGTAGTCGCCGGTCAGCAGCAGGAGGAAGGAGTCCAGGCAGAACCCCTGCTGGAGGACTCCGTCAGCGAACCCATCGGCGTTCTGATCGACGGTCGGGTCACCGCCCGGGGCCACCACGTCGATGGCCGCTCCCTGGTTCGAGTAGTAGGCGACCGCTCCGTCGTACCTCGTGGCGCCGACGGCGATCACCGTTGGATAGGCAGCGGGACACGAGACCGTCGACGCACTGTCGTTGCCGGTTGCGGCCACCACCGTCACGCCGTTGACCTCGGCGTGCTCGAGCGCCTCCGCCAGGCCCACGATCTCGGAACAGAGATTCCCGTTCGCGTCTGGAGTACCGGTGTCGGTGAATCCGACGCTCATGCTGATGACGTCAGCGCCATGGTCTGTCGCGTAGTAGATGGCTGCGATGAGGTCTGAAGCCTGGCCCTGGCCGCTGTAGTCGAGGACCTTGATGGGCATCAGACTGGCCTGGCTCGCGACGCCGGCCATCCCCGTGCCGTTGCCGGTTGATTGGAGAACCGTGCCGGCCACGTGCGTTCCGTGCCCGTGGTCGTCGTTCGGGTGAGCGTCGTCGTGGATGAAGTTCCACGGATCGACGATGGGGACGCCCGCGAGGTCGGGCGCCGGAGCGAAATTGGCCGTGGCGAAGAGCGATGGCCGCGTATTCGACTCATACGCGACGCCCGTGTCGATGATCGCGACGACGACGCCGGCCCCTCGCTGGGGCGCCAGGTCCCACGCTGCCTCTGCCCGGAGGCCGCCATCGGTGTTGTGCAGGTGCCACTGCCTGGGATAGCCCGGGTCGTTGGGCGTTTCGAACACGGTCATGGTCAGGTCGAAGCCGGCCGCCTCAACGAGCGGACTCGCCCTCAGTTCGGCCAGGGCCTGGGCCAGGTCCCCAGATTCAGCCAGTCGGAGCACGCTGAGTCCCGGAACCAGGTTCGTCTCAGCCAGAGTCACTCCAAGTTGGCGCTCGAGTCGCCTGATCGCCCCCGGACTTGCTCCGGGCTTGTAGTTGACGATCAGCCCGCGCGCCTGATCGGGGGTCGCCGGTCCAGCGAGCCCGCCCTCGACCGTCTGTGGTGGCTCGCTGGCTGACACGCTCGACCAGCCTCGGGAGGCACCCGCGATGAGCAAGAGGCCTGCAAGCAACGCGAGGGCAACAACGAAGCTGCGTCGTACCGGTACGTCCATGAAGTTGCGGAGCGCCAGGTCGCAGACTGGAGTGCTGCGCGCGCAGGGCACACCCTCCCTAAACAGGACATTACGGCGACGGTGTGGCTTGTGATGCGCGAATAGGGGCTCGGGATGAATTCTTACGAAGTGAGGTTCACGAGGATCGGGGTTCCGGTTCCCGCCTCTGGAGTTCGAGGTTTCGCTGTGCTTCCACCGGTGTCGCTTGTCCAGGTCGACGTCGTGCGCGCGAACGGCGACGAGCGCTACGCCAGGGGGCGGTCGAGCGGCACTCCGTGACGTAGAAGCACGTGTCGAGTGGTGTCAGTGCTGCGGAGAGGGAGGGCAGCGGCCTCGTTGTTGTTACGTGGCGACCCCGAGCGGATTCGAACGGCCGTAGTGCGAACCGTGAGTGGTACGCCACATAGTGATGGTGCGCCCACCCTGCGACGTATCCACCGTTGTGCACGGATCCTCTCGGCGTTTTCGCTACGGCTGGTAGGTGTCGTCTGCCGAAACGAGCTCGATTGAGAGCGCTCGTACTCGTTCCGTTCCCGGTTCGAACACCACATCCAGGATTGCCTTCTCAATACGGAGATCGATGTCTACGCGAGCGAGGCGTCTGCTGACACCTCGGAACTTCACGCTGATCCAAGACTCGTCGGCGAATGGAGGGGGATCATCGGCGTCAACAAACTGCGAGACGGTCACGCCCAGGCGCTCTACTTCAATGCGTCCTGACCATTCGTCTTCATCCAGCGTGACCACACTGTCCACACTGATGGCGCCAGCGCTAGTCACGGCTTCAACTTCGAGGTCGTCAAGGTAGCGGACTCCGAACTCCTCGGGTTCGAATGCGATTGCTTCGGCTCGTAGTCCCTGTAGACCTTCTCCTTCCAGCAAGAACTCACGAAAGTCATCCGAATTCACGTACTCGGTGACCTGAGCCAGCGCTCTCAGGTTCTGTCCTAGGCAGGGTTGGGCTTCCTCGGTCAGGAATCGGTAGAAGTTCGGTCTCCACTCGATCGTGACGCCCGCGGTCGTGGCTTCATGACGGAGGTCCTCCGCGAGTTCATACGTCGGCCTCTTCTGACCGAACGCCTGATCGCCCGAGATGAATATCGCTGAGCGTTCCGGCGATGCTAGCGCTGCACCGATGGCCGATCGCCAAACGAGGTAGTCGCGATAGCCGTCCTCGCGACGATCCCCCTTGTGAACGAAAGGACTGTGCCCCGCGTGCAGCTTGTCGATCACCTCGTCATGTGGAACGTCCGGGGTGGAGATAGCCTCGGCTCCGAGTTGGGAGAATCTCCCCTCCCAATGCTCGAGGGCCGAGCGCTCCAGCTCCGCGACCTCAGGCACCGGAACCGATGCGCCGAGCTTCCGTAGTGTGTTGGCAGAATCGCTCAGGGATTCGTGGGCGAGAATAGCCCCTTCAACGATCCGCGCTCTGCATTCTTTCCGAACGACGTCCGGAACCAGTATCCGCGAGGGTGTGCGCCTGGCGTACTCGCCAAGCTGTCTGAGCAAGTAGTTCTGCGCGTCCGGGACCTTCCCGAACACGGTTGAGTCGAGAACGATGGTCATAGGCGGGCAAGGAGGCATCGGTCACCACCCTCGGTGAGTTAGGTAGACACGATACCTTCGTAGCTCGCCGCGTGCGGAGACGGCTCGACGGGCTTAGGTCCTTGCAACGACCGTGTCGTAGAGCCCGTAGTGCCTGAGCCCCTCATGACTCTCGATGCCGGTGTAGGAAAGTGAGGCATCCTCGTAGCGACGGAAGGCGAACACGGCTTGGTTCATCTGCTCGGTGTTGAAGACCTTGAGTTGCACGAGCAGATTGAAGTCGTTCACCGTCAAACCGGTGACGGCCAAGAACAGGTCTGGTTCCAACTTGGTGATCACGTCCCGGAGGGTATTCTCACGGAAGTCAGTCAAGTACATGAAGGCCGGGATGCGTGTCGCGAACTTGATCAGCTTTTCCTGAACAAGCTTCCGCTTGGATTTGTACTCCTTCTCCTCGTCGGTTAGTTCCTTCTTCTCCCTGGCCGTCAGCTCCGTGTCTCTAGCCTTGCTCTTGAGCCCCTTCACCTTTTCGCTCTTGTTGATGATGGTCTCGATGATGTTGTCACCGAGCGCTCGCCAGCCCTCAATGCGCTCTACGGCGTCCATAGCCTCGGGACTGTCCAGGACGCGGCGCAGCGTGTCGTTGTCCACGTTCACCAACAGCGCGCTCTCCCACTTGCGCGCGAGGAGCGTCGCTGAGGTGCCCGCCATCGCGGTGTCGAGGATGTCGCCGGCATCGATCTGCATCATGTTTGCGCCGTCGTAGGCCAGTACTGGCAGGAATGAGATGAGGTCCTTGACTGCGTTTTCCGGGTTCGGTTCGTTAGGCGACAAACCGATCCCGTACTCGGAGATCTGGCGCAGCGCGCGTGTCGGGGCGAAGTCAAACACGTAGCAGGCGGGCTTGCGAACCTCCTCCTCTTTCGGGTCATCGCCATTGGGATTCTTGATGGACCAGGGCGACTGCACCCGGAAGGCGGCCTGGAAGTAGGTTTCCGGCCTCTGGAGATTCTTCAGCATCAAGATCGACGACCACTGCGGCACGGTGACGCCAGTGGTGAGCTTCGCGCAGGAGAGCGTGATGGTCTTGGTGTCGAAGCCATCCCCAATGGCCTTGCGGACGGGTGGTAGCGCGTCCAATCCGACGCCGGCCAAAGCGCCGGCGGCGACGACCACCTCGTAGTCATGCCAGAAGGTGTTGTGCTTTTCGGCGAGCAGGTTCGCCATCGCATGACAGGCCGCGACGTTGGGGAGGAACCAGAAGGAATGCTGGAGGTAGGGCAGGAGGCGTGTGTCGGAGTAGGGGAGCGGCGGGTTGCCGGTCTTCAGGCGCTCGGCCGCCTTCGGCATGTAACTGCCCCTGATGATGTCCAGCCACTTCTGCACGTCGCTCTTGTGCTTGAACTGCGCCATCACGCCCTTTCCGGATGCTTCGAAGAACTCGTTCAGGTCGAACTCGTCGAACTCCCCGGCGTTTGCGATGGCGAGCAGCTCGTCCGGCATCTGGTAGGTCAGCAGACGCATCTGCGGGAGGGCTTCATAAGGGTTCCGCTCGTCCGGGCGGGTCGCCGCGAACTCCTCCTTGGCGCGCTGCTCGTCCGAATAGGTCCAGTTGAAGATCTGCTCTTCGATGAATTCGCCCGTTGCGAGGGCCCGGAACGGCGTCCCTGAAAGGTAGAGGTACGCCCTGGTCGTGATGGGGAGGAACTCCGTCTCCTTCGACGACAACTCGCCGAGGTCTTCGTTCATCTCCCGCAAATCAGCGGTGTATTCGAGTGTGGCCTCCTTGCGTACGACTGCTTCTTCCTCGCCTTCGAAGAGTTCCTTCGCGGTCTCCCGCCATGCGCCGAAGTGGTACTCGTCGAAGACGACGAGATCCCAGTCCGTCAGGTGGAGCCATTCGTTCTTGGCTTTGATGTTCCCGGTCTTGTCGCGGCCGAGCAGGTCCTGGAAGGAGCCGAAGTAGACGAGCGGCGTGCCGGAGTCGACCTCCGTAGGATCCATATCGGAGCGGCGATCGAGGTACTCCCACCCTTCGAAGTCCACATGCGACTCCAAGTCCGTCTGCCACGCATCCGCCACGGCTGGCTTGAAGGTGACGACGAGGACGCGCTTGGAGCCGAGCTTCCGAGCGAGCTGGTACGCGGTGAAAGTCTTTCCGAAGCGCATCTTCGCGTTCCACAGGAAACGCGGGACGGTGTGCGCGTTCTCCTTCCAGACGGAGTGGAAGTAGCCATACGTCTTTTCCACGGCCTCGGCCTGCTCGCGCCGCATCGGGAAGGTCTCGTTGTGGATGCCGGTGAACCGCTGGCCAGTGCGCAGTTCGGTGAGCACGGTCCTAACGTCCGCGACGGAGCAGCGCATCCACTCCAGTTCGGTGTTCTCGAAACCCTTCTTTGCCAGGGCGGCGCGCACCTCCCAGTCTGTGAAGGTCGAGCCGTCGTCGCGCGTGGCGAGTTCGTCGAGCACGATCGTGTAGTTCTTGATAGCAGCGGTCCTGAGCTGCTCGGCGATGCGTTGCTTCACATCGCGCGTGGTCTGACCCACCTTGAGGAGACCCGAGTGCGCCTCATCGGCGATCGAGTAGGCATAGATGTGCAGCGGCCCAGCCTCCGGCCTCGGCGCGAGGATCTCCTCAATCGGCCTAGCCATCCTCAAGGGCTCCGCTGAGTTCCATCGGGCGCACAAGCTTCTCGATGAAGGCGATCTCGTTCGCCGAGAGGCCGTACTTCACGTAGAGATCCTCGTCGGTCCACCGCTTGTTCCACGTCTGAGTCGGTACGAAGGAATAGACCTTGCGCGTTGTGTGCTGCGATGGCTTGTGTAGAAGAATCAGGAAGCGGGTCAGTCGGCAGGTCAGGTAAGACAACACACTTTCAGCCCGCCCCCTCGAATCGAATGGACCTATGCAGAGATAGGTTTCGGAGGAGATTGACCCTGGTTCGCCGACAAACGGTGTACTTATAATCCTGTGCGGGTAGGTGTCTTTGTTGCCGGTTCCCGGTGCAGCATAACCAGTGAAGACTTTCCATTTGTCGATGAGGTGAGACCCGGCTGTAATTGAGCCTCTTTCAGCGTATCCAGTCCCGCGGGTCTGATAGACCAGTAGGTCGTCGCTTTCCTTGGTAACCCGCCCCCTGAAGGTCGTTGCTAATCCGAAGGGCTTCCTAGAGCTAACCAGTCGGTCAAAACGTTTACTCTCAGGTGGTAACAACGATCCGGAGTCACCATCCTCTACAGCGGCGACCTTCTTCAGGATCGACAGCCCTTCATTAAACCGGATAAACACATCGACTCCTTCTTCAAGGAGCTGTCGCGTCGCCGTCGATGGTGGTTCGTCTTTGAAATGCGTGGTGACACGGGATGGCCCGGGGTTGTCCCGGTCCCAAAGGAAAAAGCAAATGCCCCCCTTTAGACCTACGCCGGGGAAAACGTCAGATGCATTGAGGAAGTCGTCGATAGACCGCAGGCGAGTGTCAGACAGCATCGACTCCCGGAACTCGTCCAGTCCCTTGCCGCCGGAGAACCAGCGGGCAGGAATGACCATCGACAGGTAGCGAGGCTCGAGCGCCTTCGCTTGTTCCACAAAGTGCTGATAGATCGGCGCCGCACTTGTTCCGAAGCCGCCGTCGCTCAGCTGGTACGGTGGGTTTCCGATGATCACATCGAACTGCATGTCGCCTCCGAACATCTCGGCGAGTTGGCTCTTGATGTCGTCTGTGTGAATGAAGGCGTAGGCGTGTGTCTCGAGACCTTCCGCGCGGTCAAGGATTGCCTTAGTGGTACCGCAATACGCGCACCTCGCGCCTACCCACGTGTGCTCAAGTCGGTCGAACCAGATGTTGCCCGCGTCTCCGTCAAAGTCGCTCGCGATCGAGTGCTCTCCTTGGGCGTGCTTTGAGCAATACACGCTTCGCCGCGCCAGCAGACTGGTGAGATGCGTTGTCCCGATACCGAACACCTGCTTTGTCAGGATGTGATCCACACGCTCCTGGAGGTCTGGAATCTCGGACGCCAGTCCGTCGGTCAGGCGGCGTGTGATCTCGCGCAGGAACACGCCCGACTTCGTGCACGGGTCAAGGAACCGCGCGGTTTTGTCGGCCCAGAGATCGGCGCCGCCGTGGTCTGCCGCCCACGCAGCCGCCAGTGTGTCGAGCATCCGGTTTGCGAACTCGGGGGGTGTGAATACCTCGTCGTTAGAGAGGTTCGCGATGCACGTCAGTACGTCAGGATTGCGACCGCGAAGCGAGAAGCCGGCTTGAAGGTTCATACGGCCTCTCGTTGTGGGCCGTCGAATGCGATTGCGAGTTCGCTTACCGTTAGAGGGGGGTAATCCTTGACTGGCTGGAAGATGTCGTGCCGACCAAGTAGGGCGAAGAGTTGGCCCTCCGCGCTGAAGGCCGATGACTGAGCGAGCGTGTCGAGACTGAAGTCGCGTCGCTGGAACTTGCCTCTGCCGAGGTAGCCCCACTCGGCAAAGCGGATCGCCTGATCGTCATGTGTGCGCATCGTCAGTGCGTCACCGTGGACGAGATTCTGTGACAGCACGTAGGACGCGGCGCGATACATGTCGTCCGACTCACTGACGTCCATGTACTCGGTGAGAACCTCGAGAACGTTCGCACGGCACTCCGCGATGTTGTCCGTCAACAGCTCGATACCGTAGATGCTCATGAGTGCGAGCAGCGCATAGTGTCGCCGATCGAACTTTGACCGTCCGTACTTGAACTCGACGGCGGCGAGCTTGCGCCGGAGGACCTGGATGAGGAAGTTTCCGCTCCCGCACGCGGGCTCGAGGAATCGGGAGTCGATCCGCTCGGTTTCCTCTTTCACGAGATCGAGCATCGCTTCGACCAGCCAACTCGGGGTGAAAACCTCGCCGTGGTCGGCGACGCGTTGCTTCGACTTGACTAGTTCGTCTTGAGAGAGCATCGAGGCACCACCTCGCGACATCAGCGGTACCGCTGGTCTGCGGCCGTAGTCACCCCTGCCACGCTGCCTAGCTGGCGACGACCAGAGCCTACCTCGCGCGAGCACCAATCCCCAGTCTACGTCGGTCCGTGCTCCTACGGTGACAGGAGTCGATTCCGCTCTCGAATCGCCTCGGACCGAGCGCGCTCAGCGGCACGAACGGCCGCGTCTGCTTCCTCTACTTGCTGCTCCGCTTGCCACACCGGGTCTCGCTGGCGCTCTTCGAGTAGCCGCTGCTGCCGCTCTTCCTCCGCGTGTCGTTCGCGTTCGGCGGCTTCGAGTCGTTCCGCACGCGCGGCGACAACGTCATCAGTCGGGGGCTCCCACTGACCAGCTGGCACCTCATGAACCCAGCCGATGTTCCGGAGCTTCTGGAGGAGCACTGGGTCGATGTCTTCGGGGATGCGGTCACCCGGATAGAACCGCACGCCGCCGAACTTCTTGCCGTCGATGGTCAGGCGGTTGGAGAACGTGGTGACTGTGTCGGTTGCCATGTTCTAGTCGTCCACACGGAGCTGGGCGTGCTCATCTCGGTAACGCGTGTAGAACTCCTTGCCCTCCGGCGTGTCGAGCGCCGCTGCGTAAGCCTGCTCCGGGGTGAGCTGACCCCATGGCGTCCGGTCGAGAATCGACTTCGCGATGCGCTCGATACCGTCTTCCGGGTTCTCTGATTCGACCACGGTGTTGCCCCTCTTCCAGAACGCGATGTGTGCGTCTTGGTCCGCTCCTTGGTCAACCAATGAGACCCTTTTAACTCGGAGATTCGTAAGCCTCGAAGGTGGCATGAAATATCCCTTCCATTGCTGTAAGATATTCGGGAGAAACGAGGCATGCATCCCATGGCGGCGGGTACAGTTTGACGACTCAGCGGAATTGTTCAGCATGTGGCGCTGCCCTGGGGCCGGGCTGGCGAGCCTGCGCGCGCTGTGGGCACGAAGCCGCAACCGGGTCGCCGGAGGTGGGGAGTGCCATTCCCCAGCAACCGGTCCTGCGTGCAGAAGGCAAGAACGGGCAGCTCGAATTACATGCGGACCGGGTACGGATCACTCGCAAGGGATTGCGCGCGCGATTCGCTCAGGGGGGCATGGGTGAAAAGGACATCCGCATCTCGGACATCACATCCATCCAGATCAAGTCGCCGGGTTTGATGGGGTTGGGTTATATCCAGTTCACGTTCCCAGGGGCGCGTGAATCGAAAGGCGGAACGTTCAACGCGCAGTCAGATGAGAACTCGGTAACGTTCGGCCGGAAGCATGCCCGCGAATTCGAAACGATCAGAACCGAGATCGACCGCCGTCGCTCTGACCCAAGTCCGCCGAGCAGCACCGCTGCGTCGTCCCCCCTCGACCAGCTTGAGAAGCTAGCCTCACTGCGCGACCGTGGAATCGTCACTGAGGATGAGTTCCAACAGAAGAAGCGCCAGATTCTTGATCTCTAGCGCTATCCCCCTTCTCTCGCCGAACGCCGCCCATCCCGGCCCCCTCGACTCAGGGAGCAGTGCGGTTCCACAGCCGGGTCACACGGGTACACGTGCGCAGTGCACCTCACGGCCAACGGGTCACGGTGCGCAGTACCCCTCGCAGAATCCCAACCCACCCCCCGCCACAAAGTTGGAGCCGGAGTCTCGGCGAAGCGCACCATCCCCCCTTCTCTCGCCGAACGCCGCCCATCCCGGCCCCCTCGACTCAGGGAGCAGTGCGGTTCCACAGCCGGGTCACACGGGTACACGTGCGCAGTGCACCTCACGGCCAACGGGTCACGGTGCGCAGTACCCCTCGCAGAATCCCAACCCACCCCCCGCCACAAAGTTGGAGCCGGAGTCTCGGCGAAGCGCACCATCCCCCCTTCTCTCGCCGAACGCCGCCCATCCCGGCCCCCTCGACTCAGGGAGCAGTGCGGTTCCACAGCCGGGTCACACGGGTACACGTGCGCAGTGCACCTCACGGCCAACGGGTCACGGTGCGCAGTACCCCTCGCAGAATCCCAACCCACCCCCCGCCACAAAGTTGGAGCCGGAGTCTCGGCGAAGCGCACCATCCCGGTGGGTAGATACCTGGGCCTAGTTGAGAACGAGTCGATTACAGCAATTGGAGAGTTGGTGAAATGACGCGCCGCGTCATTGGCTACACCAGTAGTCCCCGGGCTGAGCGTGCTTACTCCGGCGGGGGCCACGGGTCACAGCGCCAGCGCATCGGGGCGGTGGCCGATGACCGTGGATGGCATGCGCTCTGGGTCGCCGACGACGACCGCACGACGGCCAACCACACCACTGCGGGTCTGTCTGGCGCTCTCGACGAACTCCGCGAGCACAGGCGGGACGCGCTGGTCGTCGCCAGCCTCGGCTACCTCACGCGTTCGACCACAGCGCTGGCTTCGCTGCTGAACCGGGCGCAGCGGCACGGATGGGCTCTGGTCTCGCTCTCGCCCTACGTTGACACCGCGACGGCCGAGGGCGAGCGGGATGCCGAGTCGTGGTTGCGGCTTCTCCGATGGCAGCGCGAATCACGGTCTGCCCTGGCCGGTGAGTCGTTGCTGGCGACCAGCTCCCGCGGTGGCCGGGTGGGCCGTCGGGTCCGCACAGCTCCGGAGACCATCGACCGCATCGTGACGGAGCGAGAGCACGGGCTGACGCTGGCGCAGATCGCCGAAGGACTCACGGCCGACGGCATCCGTGGTTCACAGGGCGGTCGAGTCTGGTATCCGAGCAGCGTCGCTAGTGTGTTGAGGTCTGCGGAACGCTGAGTCGCTAGCTCAGTGTCTGCTTCGATCCGACTCTGAAAGCGTCGCCTGAAAATCCCCTAGCAACCTTGACAGTAAACGAGCATATCACCTGATATGCTGCTCCCTCAGATATTGCGCTCTTCTGTCGAAACAAAACGTAACTTACAAATTGCTATGGGTTGCAAGTTTTCTCGCCCCCAAGTATCCCTGAATAGCAGCGCGGCGATGCGGGGCGCAGCGCCTGGGTCTCCGCATCGCTGCTGCTGAACCAGGCGTAGCGGCAGAGAATCGTCCACTACGTCACGCAGGCGTAGGGCGCGACGATGACTCAAGTACCCGATTCGACAAGGTCTGCGGCACGACCCCGCGACGCGGCGATACAGCTCGCTCAGCAGGGTTGGTCGATGCTCGCGGTCTGGCCACTCAAGGATAGGTTCTGCGCGTGTCCGTTTGGTCCCGACTGCCTGTCCCCCGGCAAGCACCCGAATGAGTGGAGCCACAGCGTCAAGGGCGCGACGAAGGACATTGATGAGATAGCGGCGTGGCCATTCGATCTGAACGTGGGCGTGGCACTTGGTGCCGTCTCTGGTGGACTGATGGTCATCGATGTGGACCAAGTCCCCGTCGCGGAGCTGATGCTCGCCAGCGGCATCGCGGAGCGAACACTGACCGCGACGACCCCGAGCGGTGGACTGCACCTATATGTGACGACGAGTGACAGCACGCGCGGCTTCAACCTGACCAACCAGCGCGGCGAGCACCTCGGGGAAGTACGCGGGGACGGCCAATACGTCGTGGCCGCGCCGAGTCGTGGAGCAAACGGTCGCTGCTACATGTGGGTCGACACAGCCACGCCGGTCGCATCGTTTGGAGACCTCCGCCCGATCGTGGGCCGATTGTTTCGTGCGTTCGGCGTCGAGGTGAGTTTCGCCGATGAGCTGACGGTCACGCCCTTGGACGATCCTTCGGTGTCACCGAGCCCCCTACCGGAGCGGTTCCAAACCAATCCGCGGGTCAGCCTCAAGCTGAAGAGCTACGCCTTCGGCAACCTCAGACCCGAACCTGGAGCTGAGCGCAGCGACCTCACGTACGAGCTTGGAATGCTGATCGCGGAGGCGTACATCGCGAGCGACACGGTCGCGACTGCCGAGGACCTCGCCGCCAATGTCTGGTGGTTGCATGACCACATTGGGCTGGACAAGTGGCGCACCTCCAAGGAGTTCATGCGCATCGCGCTCAAGGCGCTGCAGAAGCACCCGATGCCCGAGCTAGGAGAATCCGAGCCAAGCGCGCCAGAGCCCGAGGACAAGCCTCCAATCTGGTTCACTGCGCGCGAGTTCTCGGCATACACGCCCCCGCGCATCGACTGGCTGGTTCCCGGCATCACGGGACGCGGTCTGGTGACGGAGCTGTCCGCGAACCCCAAGGTAGGGAAGACGACGTTCACGTTGCACATGCTTGCTGAACTCATACACGGCGGTGAGTTCCTCGGTGACCGGCTCGACTCGGTGCGCGTCATCTACCTCACCGAAGAAGGAGCGAGCTTCGCGGCCAGCCTTCACGACGTGGGGCTTGCCGAGAACGACGATTTGCACATTCGTGTCCGTGACTACGGGGCCGACGAGGCTTGGTTCGACATCGTTGCGGACGTCCGTGCGAGGGCAGACGCATACGGAGCCCACCTCATCGTCGTTGACACGCTTCCACACTGGGCGCAGGCCGATGGCGACGACGAGAACAACTCATCGACCGCGCAGCGCTGGCTCGCGCCGCTCATCGCCACCGCGCGCGAGGACAATTTGGGCGTGCTCGTTGTCCGCCACGACCGGAAGTCCGGCGGCTCGATAGAACTCTCGGGCCGTGGAAGCAGCGCGTTCACGGCGCTCGTGGACAACATCGTCCGCATCTCGAAACCGGGCGGTCACGGTCCATCCAATCGACGACGGGTCGAGGTACTCGGACGGCATCGAGTCTTTGGGGATGATGGGGTTTTCATCGTCGAACTCGTTGACGGCGAGTACGTGCGCCGTGACCAGGCTGAGCGGGACGGGGATGCGCGGACGGCGATTCGCGACATGGTGCTCGACACGCTGAGCACCGAGCCGGACGAGGCGAAGACACGCCAAGAACTAGAGGCTGTTGTCGTGGCGACGGGTCTCGGTAGCGAATCGACGCTCAGGCGCGCGCTCGACGACCTGGAGCGCGAAGGGCTCATCTACGTCGACCGGAGCGAGCGGCCGCACCGCTACACGTTGACGGAAAAAGGGGCGGCGGCGCGGGGCGGTGCAGCGTGATGTCACGGCATCGGCTGACATGTCACCTGACACGCGAAACGGTGCATGTGTCATGTCACCCCGAACTCAAGGGGGTGACATGACGACACGTGACTTCGACACCGGACCCCGCCCCTATCCCGGACCGCCAGAAGCCGTTGAACCGCTGGTGCGTCCGCTGGTCGGCGACGCGACGTGGTTTGAATACGTCGTGTTCCTGCGGCAGCAACAGCAGAACGTCGAGGGGCTGGCCGGTTTGCTGGCTGGTGTCGCGCGGAGGCAGGGAGGTCAGCCGTGACCAGAGTTGCCATCTACATCCGCGTCAGCTCGGACGAGCAGGTACAGGGCCACTCCCTCGATACGCAACGAGAGGCGCTCCTCGCCTGGTCGGTCCGTGAGGGTTGGACCGTCGAAGACATCTACGAAGATGCAGGCTTCTCCGCCACAGACGCGAAGAAGCGTCCGGCGTTCATGCGGATGGTGGCCGACGCCGAAGAGGGTCGGTTCGAGTTTGTGCTGGTGCTACGGCGTGACCGCTACGCCCGGAACGTCGGGGACGCCGCTGTCTACGAACAGCTCTTAAAGGCGCGGGGCGTACGTGTCTGGTCCCACGACGAGGCCGCGACGAACGACGACAGCCCTGCGGCCTTCTTGATGCGGGGGATGCTCGACCTCAACGCGCAGTACTACTCACTGGACCTCTCAGTGAAGACGACTAAGGCTTGGCGAACTCGGGCGCGCAAGGGACTACCGGTCGGGGATATTCCCTTTGGCTACCTCAGCGCTGGACCCCAGAACCCACCCGCAGTGGTTCCGTCGGAGGCTGAAGCCATCCGGGACGCCTTCGAGAGATATTCCGCCGGAGACGTGTCACTCAATCGAATTGCGGACCGGCTGAATTCACGGGGTATGGTGCCTCGGTCCAAGAGGGGCTACAGCACGTTCGGCCAGAAGACGGTCCGCTCGCTCCTGGCGAACCGCTTCTACGTCGGAGACATAATCTACAAAGGCGAGTTCGTTCGCGAAGGACTGCACGACGCCATCATCGAACGTGACCTATTCGAGCGGGTGCAGCGGATACGTGAAGCGCGGGCCCGACGGCCACGGTCACGAGCGACCGCGATGCCGCGTCCGTACATGCTGAGTGGGACTGGATTCTGTGCCTCGTGTGGCTCGCCGTTGCACGTGAATTCAACTCGGAGCCAGAAGTTCAGCTACTACCGCTGCAGCAGTCGGAGCCGCGACGTTGGCTGTCCGGACCGCAAGGGCTCGGTGCGAGGTGAGACGGTCGAGGACCAACTCGCATCGGTCTTCGCGGCCATCCGTCTACCGACCCAGTGGCGCGAGCGAGTGGAAGTGCTGGCGTCCGAGCGCGAGCCAGACGGAACTGCCGCCACGCGTCAGCGGCTCGAAGCCCGAATCGAACGAGCGCGGCACGGCTATCTCGCGGGTGTGCTCGACGAGGAATCGGCGAAGAGTGCAGTGGCCGACGCTGAGCACGAGCTGGCCGCGCTACCGCGACCGGATGCCACCAGAGGCGCTGTGGCGGCAGGGACGGTGCTTGCCGATGTCCACGAGCTATGGCCGCACATGACCGCCGAAGAGCGCCGGAATCTCGTTCAGATGACGGTGGACGCTGTGGCTGTGGACCTGAGCGGCAAGAAGGTGCTCGGCGTGCTGCCGAAAGACCACTTCGCGCCGCTGTTCCGCATCATCTCGGACGATGACGGTGGCATTCGCGTGGCGGACTGGCCGGACGACGAGAGAGTTCGGAAATGGCGACCCCGAGCGGATTCGAACCGCCGATCTCCACCGTGACAGGGTGGCGTGTTAGACCGCTACACTACGGGGCCGCGTGAAGCGTGATCGAAGTTAAGGCCTTCCCCGCACACCGGTCAACGAGGACAATCGATCGGTCCGAGACGGCGGTCCGTCCGAGGAGGGTTCGATGCCGCGTACGCCGAGACGACGCCGGACTCCTCGACGGTTGCCGCCGCGGCCGACGTACTCCGGGGCGCCCGAGGTGGAGAACGCGCCGGTGGTGAGCAGCCAGGATCAGCGACCGGTTCGCTACGTGGAGCGGGAGTCGCCGTACCTGGCGGCGGAGCTGCGCCGGGTGCTCGGGGTGTCGGTGGTGAGCTTCGGGCTGCTGGCGCTGCTGGTGGTGGTCGACCGGCTGCAGTAGGGCGCTCGGATCGCGACGACCCCTCCACCGCCTCGCTCGCCGGGTGCGGCGGACACGGGGTGGCGGCGCGGGGGTCTCGGGCGTGCGATTTCCCAGTCCCAGTGCCAGTCCCAGTGCCAGTCCCAGTCCCAGTGCTAGTCCCAGTCCCAGTGGTCGTGGCCATGGTCGTGGCCGTTTTCCGCGGGTCGATCACCGGGGCGGGTGCGCGCTCCGTGGCGGTCCTGGCTGGCGGTGCTCCCCGGTTGCACCGAGCTGGCGGCACCGGGTGCGGTACCTGGCCGGGCGGGGAAGCGCGCGATGGTCAGCGGAGCTGTTGCCAGGCGAAGGTGGCGGCGACCGCCGCGGCGACGGGGCCCATCAGGCTGAACCGCAGGAACTCGATCGGTTCGTCGAGGATGACGATCCGGGTGAGAGCGAGTGCCAGCAGCATGACGCCGCCGCCGGCGAGGACGGCGACGGTCTGCATGCCGACGCCGCGCTTCCCGCCGGTGGCTCGGGTGATCGACTCGGCGAATAGCTGGCCGATACCGCGGCCCGCGATGAAGCCGATGAAGAGGCCGAAGAGGCCGAAGGACGGGATGATTCCCGCGACGAAGCCGATGGGGATCGCGAGCACGAGCATGACGCCGATGGCCCTGAGGTAATGGCTGGCGCCAAGGACGTACATGGGCGGCCGCTTGAGGTTGGCGCAGGGCTTGCAGCGGGTGCCGCCGGGGGTGTGGACGAGGCAGTCGGGGCAGATGATGGCGCCGCAGCGCCCGCACGCGAGTTCGCTCTCGGGGTGCCAGCTCGAGTTGCAGGTGAAGACGGAGGGTTCGATGGCGGGGTGCTGGTCAGCCGCCAACTCGGGCTCGTTCATACACACAGGCTACGAAGTTCGCGCCGATTTGGCGTGATCCTGGGAACAGCGTGCGAGGCGACCGGGGACGGCGCAGTGGCCGCTCGCGGGTGGGCGACGGTGCGTGGTCGGTGGTGGACCGATCCGCCGGCGTCGCGGGCGGCTAGTGGGCGACGGCCGAGGCGCGGGTTTCGCGGATGACGGTGACCTTGATCTCGCCCGGGTACTGCATGGTTTCTTCGATCTTGCGAGAGACGTCGCGGGCGAGGCGGGTGGCTTCGACGTCGTCGACGGAGTCGGGGCGGACCATGATCCGGATTTCGCGGCCGGCCTGGATGGCGAAGGACTCCTCGACGCCCTCGTAGGAGTTGGCGATGGCCTCGAGGGCCTCGAGGCGCTTGATGTACTGCTCGGAGGACTCGCGGCGGGCGCCGGGACGGCTGCCGGACATGGCGTCGGCGCAGATGACGATCAAGGCCTCGACGGTTTCTGGTTTGACTTCTTCGTGGTGGGCCTCGATGCAGTGGATGACGTCGCGGCCGACGCCGAAGCGCTTGGCGATATCGGCGCCGATGAGGGCGTGGGTGCCCTCGGTTTCGCGGTCGACGGCTTTGCCGAGGTCGTGGAGCAGGCCGCCGGCGCGAGCGACTTCGACATCGGCCCCCAGTTCGTGGGCGAGGGCAGCGGCGAGCCATGAGGTTTCGAGGGCGTGTCGGAGCTGGTTCTGGCCGTAGGAGTAGCGGAACTTGAGGCGACCGAGGGTCTTGACGACCTCGGGGTGGAGTCCGGTGACCTCGGCGTCGACGATGGCTTGCTCACCGGCCTGCTTGACGGTCTGTTCGACCTCCTTGCGGGCGCGGTTGACGGATTCTTCGATGCGGATGGGCTGGATGCGGCCGTCCTGGACGAGGCGGGTGAGGGCCTGGCGGGCGATTTCGCGACGGACCGGGTCGAAGCCGGAGACGGTGACGAGGCCGGGGGTGTCGTCGATGATGAGGTCGCAGCCGGTGGCGGCTTCGAAGGCGCGGATGTTGCGGCCCTCGCGGCCGATGATGCGGCCCTTGAGGTCGTCCGAGGGCAGGGCGACGGTGCTGACGGTGGTCTCGGCGGTGATCTCCGAGGTCATGCGCTGCATGACGGTGGCGAGGATCTTGCGGGCGCGGGTGTCGGCCTCGGCCTTGGCGGAGACTTCCATGGCGCGGACGCGGCGGCTGGCTTCCTCGCGGAGTTCGCCGTCGAGATCCTCGAGCAGCCGCTCGCGGGCCTCGTCGGTGGTGAGGCGGGCGATTTCCTCGAGGCGGCCGCGGAGGCTCTGTTCGAGTTCCTCGAGGCGGCGTTCTTCGCGGTCGAAGCGAGCGGAGCGATCGCGGACCGACCCTGCTCGTGCTGATCGGGATGGACCGCCGCGCCGGCCCCCTGTCGAGCCGCGCCGGGGCCCACCGCAACACCACCGCCGCGTCGGTCGCCGTGCAGACCGGGGTGGGGGGCAACCTGTCGCTGTTTGATAGCACCGGGATCACCGAGCAGATCGGCAGCGAGCTCAAGGGTTGGCTTCTCAAGAACCGGGCCATGGACCTGGTCGACCCCGAGTCGCTTAGTGACCTCGACCGCCGCGACGCCACGGTCCTGGCTCAGAACAACGAAGACGACGCCCTGGCCCTGATGGTCACCAAGCTCGGGGCGGACCTCGTGTACTACATCAAGTTCCAGCCCGTCCCGGCTCACCAGCAGACCGGTGAGGTGATCCCGTACAAGATGATCGCCCAGATCAAGGACGCCCGTCGCGGCCGGCTGATCGATTCCTACTCGCTCAACTACCGCGGGTCGACCGACATCCACCGCACGCGAGAATACGCCACCGAGCTGGCCAAGTGGTTCATGAAGACCTACAACGACTACGTCGAGAACCGTCCCCGTGGGCTGCGGTATACCGTGCGTGTTTTGGGGTTTGACGGTGATCGCCAGATGGTCGAGGCGAGGCGGGTGATGCGAGACATCGAGGACATCAAGGGCAAGATCAAGGGCACCTATGTCCAGAACGATGGCCAATCTTACGGTGAATACAAGATCAAGTACGACGGCGACGCCATGGATCTGTCGTACGACATCCAGACGATCCTCGAAGAAGAGATGGGCCTGAACATCACCGGGCTAGATACCCAGGGTGGGATCATGCTGCTGCGGATCGGCCCCCCGCGTCCCCCTAAGCCCAAGCCGGTCTGGCAGGAGCTGCTCGACCCGGAAAGCCAGGTCTCGAAGGATTTCGTATCCGCATATGAGGGCAAGGCCAGCCCGAAGATCGGTGTGGTGATCAGCTGGCTGGTCAACCCCCAGCAGATGGACGCAGATTGGCAGTCCACCATGCCCCTGGTCGTGATGCAGGGCGATCCTCGTCTGGGCAACACGGTCCAGGGCCCCGACACGATCGGGCTTTCGGACATGGAGGGCATGATCTCCGAGTTCTTCCGCAAGAGGCAGGTCACCGTCATTGATCCGGACCAGGTCCGCACCGTGATCAACAAGCAGGCCAACAAGCTCGAAACCCTCGGCGAGCAGGGTGACTTCGCCTCATTGCTGAGGGCTTCGGATGGGTTCGATGTCGTTGTCTATGGGGTGGCCAGCGTCACCCGCGGCAACCTCAACAGCGCCGAGGAGATCCAGTACAGCTTCAAGATCAAGGACCTGCGCAACGGCGAGTTCCTCGGGGCCCAGCGCTGGCCCGATGAGGAATACCAAGCGGCCGAGATCGACTCCACCCAGCGGGACCAGGTCGGCGCGTACGTCAGCGCCCGCCTGTTGGCCGACATCTATGAAAACAACCTCATCAGCGCCGGGGCCATGGAGGTGACCGTCAAGAACGCTCCGGACGTCCAGGCGGTCTCGCGGCTAGCCAGGGCCCTCGACGACCACCTCGAAGCGGTGTTCAAGGTCTCGACCCCGTCGTTCGACAACGGGGTGGGCCGGTTCACCGCCCGTTACACCGGCCCCGCCACCGCCATCACCGATGCCCTCGACGAGGTGACCGGCCCGATGCCGTTTACGCTTACCGTAAACGAAGCCGACGGCGGGAAGCTAGTCGTGAGTGTCCAGTCCAAAGACCTGCCTTCGGGCGACGAGTGATCGGGGCGTCTTCCCAAGATGGAATCATGACGAAGATGAGCCGTGCCCGGGCGGGCGCAGACGTGGCGGTCGAAGACCTCTTCGGAAAACTTCTTATCCCAATGGCTAGAGCGTTTTGCGTCAATAATCGCCATATCCGCAAGAGGTGAAGTAGTTTTGGCACTCGGTGGGCGTGACGTCTGTCAGGGCATCGGCGATGGCGTCTTGGAGCGTGCCGAAGGTCTTGGCGGCGACGCGGCGTAGCCACGCCTTGACCTTGCTCCACAGCTTCTCGATCGGGTTCAGGTCCGGGCTGTACGGGGGCAGGTACCCCAGGTCGGCGTCGACGGCCTCGATCGCTTCGCGCACCGCGGCGGCTTGGTGACTCGAGAGATTGTCCATCACGACCACGTCACCCGGGCGCAACGACGGGGCCAAGAACTGCTGGGTGTAGGCCAGGAACGTCGCCGAGTTCATCGGGCCATCGACCACGACCGTCGCACCTTGGATCACCCCGTCGAGCCGGATCGCGCTGAGCATCGTGAGCGTCTTCCAGCGGCCGTGCGGGGTGCGGTCCACGCAACGCTGCCCGATCGGCGACCAGCCATACAGCCGGGTCATATCCGTCTTGGCCCCAGATTCGTCGAGGAAAACCAGATGGGCCGGGTCCACGAACCGCCGGGCGATCGTGAAGTTGTGGCGGCGTTGGGCCACGTCGGGGCGATCTTGCTCGGCGGCGATCAGCGACTTCTTTTGAGCGACAGCCCCAGCCGCTTCAACGCCCGGCACACCGTCGATTCCACGACGCCCAGGTTCAGCATCGCCCTCAACTGCTTGGCCGTGATCCCCGGCTTGGCCGCCACCGCCTCACGCATCCGTTGCTCATCGGCCGCCGTGAGCTTCACCGGCCCCTTGGGCCCCGGCACGCCCGGCGACAACTCCCCTCGTCGATGTCGACCCAGCCAGTCGCGCACCGTCGGCCGCGCCACGGAAAACCGCTTTGCCACCGAAGCGATCGGTTCACCCGACCCCGCCGCCACGACCACCCGCTGCCGCAAGTCCATCGAATAGGTCATGACCTTGGCCTCCATGCCAGAAATCACACTTATCGGTCAAAGAAGATTATTTACGCCAATGGCTATAGCCCGCAACCCGTAACGCGATGCCGTCACGACGGCGGGAATCGCTCGAGGATCTTCGTGACGGCCTGTTCGATCTTGGCGCGTTTCTGATCATTCGACTTGGATAGGTGCACCTCGGACTGGGCCGACCCGCGCCAGATCACCTGCTGGGTCTGGGGATCGATCACATCGATCATGAGCGTGCCCACGTCATATTCAAAGGTGACGGTTTTGGGATGCATCGTATCGATCCCGCGGGTGGTCAGGTCGTAAGCAGGGCTCCTGTCGCGTGGAAAGCCATAGCGGTGGTTGACCTGGGTTTCGGTGAATTTATGCTCCACCGCCGCGTGATAACCAACCAGGAAATCTACTTCGGAAGCAGAGTCAGGGGCCTTAACATACCCGTTGTTCGTGAGCCTGCTGTCGATCGAAGAGCGGATCTGCCCATTAAGCCAGTCGGGGTCTGTTTCAGTCTCACCCTCGATCTGGGGCGTCTGATTCCACCACTGATACGTTGATAGCTGCGTAAAATCCGCCGACGGCTCAGCCCGTATCGAGATCTTCATGCAAGGCTCACAGGCAAGCAGCGTCAAGGAAGCAGCCACCACGAAACATATTCTTAATGCACTTGCCATAGCATCAGGTCTCCTTATCCGATCCCAGAGGGAAACATACCCGGTGGGTATACGTGCAACTTGTAGCATCGGCTAAACAAGTCTATCTAGATTGATTCTATCAAAAGGTGATGCCGCGGCGTGGCCAGGTCAGGCGCCCAACGCCCGAACAAGGTTTTCTTTCGACTCGATGTCAGAGATGCGGATCCCGAAGTTCTCTCCGACTTTCACGGCCAAACCGGTGCCGATGATCTTGTTGTTCACCAGCAGTTCAAGCCTGGCTTCGGCGTGCTTTTCGAGTTCAAGGATCGCCCCCGGGCCCAGGGCGAGGATGTCCTCAAGCGGCAGGTGCCGCTCGGCGACCTGGACGATCACCGGGACCGTGAGTTTCAAGATGGTCTTGAGTTCGGTGGGCATGTAGCCGTTATCGGCCACGGGCGGGTCGGTGCTGCAAAGCGGGCGCGTCGTGAGACTTTGGGAAAGAAAAAAACCGGCCCCGAGGTTCGGGGCCGGCTGTGGAAGTCTTCAAGATGTAATCTTACTGACGTTTCGTCGCAGCGTTAGCGTCGATCAGGCTTCACGTCGGTTCTTGCGGATCTTGCTGACCACACCCAGCGAGCCGAGCATGACCAAGCCCATCCACGCCGCGGCCGGGGCAGGGACAACCACCGTATTGGCCACGTCCCAGCCGATGACGTCCATGGCCAGGATGTCTAGGTTCGTGATCAAGTTGGCTTGACCGGCGGGCACGGAGGACGGGTCCATGATGCCCAGGCCCAGGTGGTCTTCCCAGTGGCTGGCCTGGTCGCCGTCGCCAAAGTGCTCGCCCTCGGCGAACGTGCCGAGGCTGGTGACCCCGCCGTCGATCGAGAAGTGCTTGGTGCGGGTATCGGCGGTCCAATCGAGGTCAGCCCCGGCGCCGAGGGCGTCGGCGGTGGTGCGGTACAGGTCCAGGGGGCTGATGTAGGTGAACAAATCATCGTTGAACGGGCCGTTGACGGGTGGGCTGTTGATGTCAAGGATGTCCACGCCGCTGACGAACCCCAGTGCGTGGCCGATCTCGTGGAAGGCGACGCCCACGAAGTCGATCTTCCCGGCGTCGATCCCGTCGGTGGGGTCGAAGTCGAAACTGAAGCTGCTCGAGAAGGTGATCTCGGCATCGGGCGTGGCGTCGGGGCCGGTCAGGCCCAGGGCCTTGGCGTTGGCCTTGTTCATCCGGATCGTGGTGTTGTTGGCCCCACCGTCGCTATCGACGTAGGCGATGGCACTGCCGGCGCCGTTGGGGTTGTCGGCCGTGCGGTTGATGTAGACGTTCAGGGCAGGGCCGGCGGCGAGGTTGGCCACGGCGGTGGCGTCGTCGGCGGACGTGGCGTCGGCGGCCAGGGCGTTGCGGGTCGCGGCGTAGGAAACCGTGCCCTTGACCGAGCTAGCCGACCCGAGCACGCCGGGGGCCAAGGTATCGAACCCCACGTCGAGGTTCACGGTCACCGGGTCGAGCAGGAACCCCTCCCATAGGTTGGCCGCGGCCTGGAAGCCCATCTCGGCCTGCGAGCCGGGCGTGACCCCGCCGATGTCGTTCAGCGAGATGGTCAGACCAAACCCGGTCGAGCAGGGAATGGCTATTGCCGCCGCTACTACGGCACATCGAAGTACAGATCGTGATCGCATAGTGCTTTCTCCCCTAAGCGAAATGAAGTGAAATAACGTGTCGCCCAAAACGTCGCCTTGATCCCCTTCAAGAAACAAGAGACGGGTTGTCAGGCGTTACTATCAAGCCAAAGCCGCGTTGACATGACCCTTGAAGCGGCCTCGCATGGCCTTGTACTTAATATGTATAAATCAGAAAATCTTGTAGACAAGGCGAGACCAACCATCTTAGGGTATTTTAGCGAAAAAAAAGGCGTTTCAAGCGTCACAATCAACGGGGCAATGCCATAAGATGTTTTGGAATATGATCTTGCGTGGCATTCCGCATATGCGTTAATGGCGGTAGCAGACCGGGCCTTCGATAGGCGGGCTGGCGAGTATACGCATCGTGTATCGAAGTACCGGGTCGAGTAGGCATTGGACACCGCAAATTTCCCTGCCGCGTACATGAGTCATACCGTATTTTCACCCGGGATGGGTATATGTCGGACAGAGCCTGGTTCACACCCGTACGTGGCCGCCGCGTAGCGTGGGTTGAGAGTGTCCGGCAACGACCCAAATGGTGATGCGGTGGGGCATCCAATGCGAACGGTTCAATTCTCGCAGCGGCTACGTGACCGCCAAACCTGTTGAGTCGTCGACCGGCGGTGCGTCGGGCTGCGGCGGGGCGATCTCGAACGTGGACTGGGGCTTGTCGCGGAGATGGTACCGGTGCCCGTCCCAGCGGATGGGGTAGACGCGTAGCTCTTGGCCCTCGATTACCACCGCCAGCGGCATCGCCGGGAAGCAGTAGCTGCCGGTATTGATCACGACCCGCTTGCCCATGCGCCACACGCCCGAATGGTGGTAATGACCGAAGATAAAGAACCGGGCGTCGGGGGCGTGGCGGAGCATAAACCCGTACGCCCGCCAGTGCATCGTCGACCAGTGCCACAACACCCGGCCGGCCTTGACCGGGATCGCCAGCGCCCGTTGCCACTTGGGCCCGGTGGCGGGGCGGTGGCTGTCGGCCTGGTCCCAGTCGATATGGGCCACGTGCTGGACCGCGGCCAACCGGGTATCGAGCGAGGATAGTTCCGAGGGATTTAAGAGCGACAGTGTTTTTTCGTGGAGGCTCTGGAGCTTCGGGGCATAAGAATTCCAGGGCGAGATCGCGGGGTGGAGGATGTCCCCATGGGTGATGAAGATCGCCCCATCATAGAGCGTCAGCGACCGGCGATCGGAGATCATCGGGTCGTGGTTGCCCGAGAGGATGACGACCTCAACCCCGTCTTCCTCGCACATCTCCTCGATCGCCAGGACCTCTCGCGCGGCCTTGCCCCGCCAGGTCGGGTCGTGGACTTCCGCGATATCCCCGTTGAGGATCAGCCGGTCGGCCCCTTGCCACAGCGGTCGCAGCGACGCGGCTGAGGGGGCACCACGGCCGGGCTTGCCGATGTGGGTATCCGAGAGGATGACCGTACGCTGCCCTGGTTGATCGGTGATCTGCCCCATGTGAAACCTATCGGCAAGCGGGGTGAGGTTTTGATCGTGATCAAGCTTATAACGACGCATACTCATAGCACCCAGGCCGGGCGGTCGGCGCGACTGGAATAGGAGGCACCGTTGCCCATAAAAGGAATATTTTTTTACGTTTCGGTTTGCATCGGGGCGGCGACCACGCCGGCAGGAATTCACGTGGAACGAGGCCTGTGGATAGCGGCAAATGGGTCAGGAGACCCCGGTCCAAGGGGACGTATGGCCACGGAGGCTAGATCTCTTTCTAAGGGTTGGTTGGGCTGTTTGACACGCCGGTACGCCACGGCTACTTTGCCCAGCGTTATCGAGGAATGGCCTAAGTTGAGCGGGAACAAGGTACGTGATGTCTCCTCCACAGCCACGCCGCCCGCGGCGACGCGGGTCGCTTGCCCCGCTGGCCCTGGTGGGGACAGGCGTCGAGCTGGCGGGGATCTTGACCGTGTTGGTCCTGCTGGGCTGGTGGCTCGACCAGCGGTGGGCGACCAGCCCGTGGCTGATCCTCACCGGGGCGGTGGTCGGCATCGTGGGGTGCATTTATAAAGTTTGGCTGCTGTGGCGACGGATGTTTGAAGATGACGACTAAGCAAGACCGGTGGATATGACCGATCACCCTCGACACAAGCGTGCCATCCTCAAGGCTCTGCTCGTCAAGATGAGCCTGCTCATGGGCGCATTATTTTTAGCCGTGGCCGCGGTGCAATCCCTGACCGGGGTCGAGCTGATCCCGGCGGCGGCGGTGATCGGCGGTGGCCTTTGGGCGGCGTGGTGCTTGGGCGCGTGGTGGATCGCGGGGGCCACGGTGAAGGGCCCTTGGCGGGCGGTGCATGCTTGGTTCTGGGCGGCGGGGTTGCGTGTGGTGGCGGCGTTAGGGGCCGTGGCGGCGGCGGTGAAAGTGTTGGGCTGCGACCCGGGGGCGGTTGTGGTTTGCCTTGCGGTTCTATATCTTCCGACGCTGTTCTACGAGACTCGTATGGTTGTGAAATGTATCCAATCGGGTGGTGGCTGGCCTTCTGAGCCGGACGGGGTTCTTAGATCGGAGGTCTGCGCGTGAATACCGTGGCAGGTTTCACCTTAGGAGCCGGCAGCCCGATCGGGCACGTGATCGACAAGCCGCTGTACGGTCAGTGGTATGTCAGCAACGTGACGGTCATGCTGGTGGTCAGCGGGATCCTGACCCTCTTGCTTCTGATCCCGGCGGCGCGGCGGATCGTCACCGGCAAGTCGGGTAGCCTCGAGGACCTTCAGACCCGCGGCACGCTGGCGAACCTGGTCGAGGTGATCTGCCTCTACCTCCGCGACGACATCTTCCGACCGCTGCTCAAAGAAGAGACCGATCGCTACATCGGGGTGCTTTGGACGTTTTTCTGGTTCATCTTGATCAACAACCTGCTGGGGCTGGTCCCGATCGCGGACCTGACCGCCTTGATGGGGCTCAACACAACCACCGACGCCCAGGGCCATACGGTTTATCTCGGGATCGGGGGCACCGCCACGCAGTCGATCTTTGTAACCGCGGCCTTGGCGACGATCGCGTTCTTGTTCATGAACGGCACCGCCTTGATGAAAGACCCGATCGGGTACTTCAAGCACCTCACCGGCGGGGCGCCGGTGTTTATGTGGCCGATCATGGTCCCGGTCGAGATCATCGGGACGTTCGTGAAGCCGGTGGCGTTGGCGCTTCGTTTATTTGCGAACATGACCGGCGGGCACATCATGGTCGCGACGCTGCTGGGGTTCGTCGTGTCGTTGAGCTTGAGCGAGGCCCTGGGGACGGTGTTCGGCCACGGTTTGGCGCTTATCCCGCTAGCGGGGATGGTGGCGATCTATTTCCTGGAGATCCTGGTCGCGTTTATCCAGGCGTTTATTTTTACGTACCTGACGGGGTTATTCCTTAGCCAGCTGGTGGTGCATGATCACGATCATGAACACGACCACGGGCAAGAGGCTCACGCCCATTGAGTGGATCCGGTAGTGTATGACTCCCCGGTGCCGGTCGAGTGAGGCGGCCGGACGGCCCGAGAGGGCGGGGATAAACAGTCGGTGCGACCTCGCCGCACCGGAAACGTTTCGCAGGAGTTTTGTTATGTCTAAATGGTTGATGATGGGGGCGTTGGCCCTGATGGCGATGTCGGCCCCGGCGATGGCGGCCGAGCCGATCGTAGGCGGATCGGTCGTTGAAGACGCGGCGAGTTGGGTGTTCCCCGGTGGGGCGTCGGGCGGGTATTTTGGCGCCGCGATCGGCGCGGGGCTGATTGTGATCGGAGCCGCCAAGGGGATCGGCCGGATCGGCGGATCGGCGGTGGAGTCGATGGCGCGGCAGCCCGAAGCGGCCAAGGACATCTCCGGGGCGATGCTCCTATCAGCGGCGCTGATCGAGGGTGTTTCGCTGTTCGGTGTGGTCGTGACGCTGCTCGTGGTCGTGTTGAAATAACAAAGAAGGCGAGCGAGGCCCTATGGTGCGTCGGAAGGGTGCCACTGGCGGCTTGCCCCCAGTGCGACGGGGACGGAGCCTTCAACACGGGCTGGCCAGCAGTGGGTGGCACCCGACGATCGAGACCCAGCGGTTGATGAGGAATGACCATGCGCTATGATTTGGCCATCGTGGCCACGGCCTTGATCGCCACCCCGGCGGTCGCCGCGGCTGGGAGCGACAACCCGTTTGCCGGGACGATCTACCAAGCGATCGCGGCGGCGATCGTGTTCATCGCGGTATTGTTCATCTTGCGCAAGGCGGCGTGGGGGCCGATCCTCAAAGGCCTTCAAGACCGTGAGTCGCGGATCAGGAACGACTTGCAGAGTGCCGAGCGGGCCGCCCAGCAGGCCCAGAACACCTTGCAGGAGTACCAATCCAAGCTCGCCGCCGCTCAAGAAGAGGCCAAGCGGGTCATCGACCAGGGCCGTGCGGATGCCCAGAAGATCGCGGCGGGGATCAAGGACCAGGCCCAGCGGGACATCGATCAGATGCGCCAGCGGGCTGAAAGCGAGATCCGGTCAGCCAAGGAACAGGCAGTCGGGGAGCTCTACGCCCGCACCGGCGAGTTGGCCACCGCGGTCGCTGAACGGATCCTCAAACACGAGATCCGTTCGGACGACCACCAGCAGCTGATCGAAGACTCCTTGGCACAGCTGACGCAGAGCCGTTAAAGCGTGCGTGAGACAAGGTGCCCCTGGCGGCTCGTCTGCTGGTGTGGCACCCAAGCGTGGCGACCAAGCAAAAATCGAGGCATGAGTCATAAAGGTGAACGCCGTGTCTACGGGTAACGACAACGCGACGAACACGCTTGAGCGGACCTACGCGATGGCGCTGCTAGACATGGCCGCTCAAGCGGGCACCGAGGTTGAGGTTGGCGATGAGCTGAAGCAATTGGGCCGGTTGCTTGATGAGCAGCCGCAGCTGAAAAACCTGCTGGCCAGCCGGATGCTGTCGACACAAGACCGGGCGGGCAGCCTCGAATCCATCTTTAAGGGCAAGGTCAGCGATCTGGTCTACCGGTTCATGCAGGTGGCCAACCTCAAGGAGCGGATCGGGTACCTGCCGGGGATGATCATCGCGTACGGGCAGCTTCTCGATGAACGCCGCGGCATCGTCGAGGCCCAGGCCCACGTCGCCCAGCCGCTGTCCGACGCCCAGGCCCAGCAGGTCTCCCAGCGGATCGGCGCCATGATCGGGCGGACCGTGACCCTTAAGCAGGAGATCGACCCGGACCTGATCGGCGGCCTTAAGGTGCGCGTCGGGGATACGTTGATCGACGGTTCCGTGGCGGCCCAGCTGAGACTGATGCGCAACGAGCTGGTCGCCACCGGCAGGCAGGCGGCCAAGGCTTTGTCCTAGACGAATAGGGGTGGCCCCGTGTCAATGACGCGGGGCTAAATCGGACGGATGGCGGGCTGATCGCTGGACGTCCGGTTTATCGCTACAATCGCCGCATGTTGTCGTTGCCGGGGGGATAAATGGATCGAGTTTTCATGAGATGGATCGGCTTTCACGAGATCGGCACGAGATGAGCCTCAGATGAAGATCAACACAGACGAAATCACGAGTGTTATTAAGCAGGAAGTTGAGCGTTATTCGACACAGCTGGAGGTCTCCCAGATCGGCCAGGTGGTCGAGGTCGGTGACGGGATCGCGAGGATCTACGGCCTTTCCCAAGCCATGGCCGGGGAGATGCTCGAATTCGATGTGGCGACCGAAAACGGCACCGGGGCCCAGGAAACCGTTAAAGGCCAGGTATTTAACCTAGAGCAGGACCTGGTGGGGGCGGTGATCTTCGGCGACTACCTCAAGATCAAGGAGGGGATGACCGTCCGCTCGACCGGGCAGCTGCTTAGCGTGCCGGTCGGCGAGGCGATGCTGGGCCGGGTGATCAACCCCCTGGGCGAACCGATCGACGGCGCCGGGCCGATCCAAACGCAAGAGTCACGCAAAGTCGACATCATCGCACCGGGGATCGCGGATCGCCAGCCGGTCAAACAGCCGATGCAGACCGGGGTCAAGGCGATCGATTCGATGATCCCGATCGGCCGCGGCCAACGCGAGCTGATCATCGGCGACCGCAAGACCGGCAAGACCGCGGTCGTGATCGACACGATCATCAACCAGAAATACACCCACCAGACCGACGACCCGGTTTACTGTATTTATGTGGCGGTCGGTCAGAAGGAATCGACGGTCGCGGGCGTGGTCGACGCGCTACGCGAGCATGGGGCGATGGATTACACCATCGTAGTCGTCGCCTCGGCGGCTGACCCCGCCCCGATGCAGTACATCGCTCCTTACGCCGGGTGCACCCTGGGCGAGTACTTCATGTGGCAGGGCAAGCACGTGCTGTGCGCTTACGACGATCTATCCAAACAAGCCACGGCGTACCGCCAGCTGTCCCTACTGCTTCGCCGCCCGCCGGGTCGCGAGGCGTACCCCGGGGACGTGTTCTACCTCCACAGCCGGCTGCTGGAACGGGCGACCAAGCTTTCGAATGAGAACGGCGGTGGATCCCTCACAGCCCTGCCGATCATCGAGACCCAAGAGGGCGATGTGTCGGCGTATATCCCCACGAACGTGATCTCGATCACGGACGGGCAGATCTACCTCGAGCCGGAGTTGTTCTTCGCCGGGGTGCGGCCTGCGGTGAACGTGGGGATCAGCGTGTCGCGCGTCGGGGGCAACGCCCAGATCAAGGCGATGAAGCAGGTCGCCGGCAGCCTCCGGCTGGACCTGGCAGCGTACCGCGAGCTTGAAGCGTTCGCCCAACTTGGGACAGAGTTAGACAAGGCGACGCAGCGGCAGCTCGACCGCGGGGCGCGCATGGTGGAGCTGCTTAAGCAACCCCAGTACGAGCCGATGGATGTGATCGACCAGGTGTTGCAGATCCTCGCGGGGTCGCGGGGCCTGCTCGACGACCTGCCGCTGGATCAGGTCAACGCATTCTCGAAAGACTTGTTGGAGCATTTCGCCGGGCCGGCGGTCTCAATCCGCAACGAGCTATCGTCATCGGGGGCGTTGAACGACGATCTCGAAAAGAAACTCCTTCAAGCGATGCGGGATTTCAAAGCCCAGTGGAAGCCTTAGTCGGCCGAGGCTCGCAGCCCGTGACTTTGGATGGGGATTGGCAGATGGGCGACGTCCGTTTACACTGTAAAGACTACGCGAGCGTATCCGGACGGATAATATTTTTAGTATAGATGGCTTGTAAAGGTTGTGGCACCGTATGCAGCAGAGTACTTGTACCAGCGAAACCGATCAGCAGGCCGCAAGGCTCGAACTCGATGGCCAGACGCACGAGTTATCTGTCGTCGTGGGAACGGAGAATGAACGCGGCATCGACATCACCCAACTTCGGGGCACGACAGGATATATCACACTCGACAGCGGGTACGCCAATACCGGGGCGTGCCAATCCGCGATCACGTTTATTGACGGCGAGAAAGGCATCCTCCGGTACAGGGGGATCCCGATCGAGCAGCTAGCCCAGCAAAGTAACTTCGTCGAGACCGCGTGGCTATTGATCTATGGGGAGCTGCCGACCCAGCAACAGCTATCGAGCTTCCGCCAGCTGCTCGTGGAGCATGAGATGCTCCACGAGGGGTTGCACAACCACTTCGATGGGTTTCCCGCCAATGGGCACCCGATGGCGATGCTGTCGGCGATGATTAACGCGGTGAGCTGCTACCACCCCGACGTCATGGAGATGGAAAACGAGCAGTCGTTCGAGTCGGCCGCGGCGAGGCTGATGAGCAAGGTCCGCACGATTGCGGCCGCTAGCTACAAGACCTCGATCGGCCAGCCCATGGAGTACCCGGATCCAAGCCTCGATTACTGCGCCAACTTCCTGCACATGATGTTCTCGCTGCCGCACAAGCGTTACGAGCCAGACCCAGACCTGGTCCAGGCGCTGAACCTGATCCTGATCCTCCACGCCGACCATGAACAGAATTGCTCCACCAGCACGGTGCGCATGGTCGCGTCTAGCGCCGCGAACCTTTATGCCAGCTGCTCAGCCGGGGTCTGTGCGCTATGGGGCAGGCTCCACGGCGGGGCCAACGTCGCGGTGCTCAACATGCTCGAGACGATCAACCGGGAGAAATACGACCTCAGTGACTACATCACCAAGGTTAAGGACAAGAACTCGAACATCCGTCTCATGGGCTTCGGGCACCGGGTGTACAAGAACTTTGACCCCCGGGCCACGATCCTCAAAGAAGCAGCCGACAAGGTCCTGGCCAAGCTCAAGGTCAAGGACCCCCTCCTGGATATCGCCCGCCAGCTCGAAGAAGTCGCCCTCAACGACAGCTATTTCAAAGACCGCAACCTGTACCCGAACGTGGACTTTTATTCGGGCATCATCATGCGGGCGATGGGGATCCCGGTGAACATGTTCACGGTGATCTTCGCGATCGGGCGCATGCCGGGGTGGATCTCACAGTGGAAAGAGGTCCACGACGACCCTAAGGGGCGTATCAACCGCCCGCGCCAGATCTACACCGGCTACACCCAGCGTGACTATGTGCCGATGGCGGCGAGGTGAGTCAGGGGCGGCGTTAAAAACTTCTCTCTCACGATAGGTCGAACAGCATCACCTCCGCCGGCTGTTGGGCTTGGATGTCGACCTCCCGTTCATCGCTGATCGCCACGCCGTCGCTGGTCTCGATCGTTTGCCCACTGACCGTGACCGTCCCCTTGATCACCTGGACCCAGCCGTGCCGGTTAACCGCGAACCGATGAGCAACCCCCACGCCCGCGCCGAGTTGGCCTAGATACAGGTCCACGTCCTGATGCACGACCATCGATTGCTGCCGCCCGTCACCCGAGGCGACGAGGTGTAACGCGTTGCGTGTCTCGTCGTCGAACGCTTTTTGGGCGTAGCCCGGTTTAAGCCCGACCTCGCTAGGGGTGATCCAGATCTGCAGGAAATGGACCGTTTGCGTCGGGGACGGATTAAACTCGCTGTGGACGATCCCGCTGCCAGCGGACATGATCTGTAGCTGCCCGGCTTCGACGACCGAGCCGGTGCCGGTGCTGTCCTTGTGCTCAAGCTGACCCTCTAAGACGTAGGAGATGATCTCCATATCGTTGTGTGGGTGGCTGCCGAACCCCTTGCCGGGCTTGACGCGGTCTTCGTTGAGCACGCGTAAGGAGCGGAAACCCATGTGGTCCGGGTCGTAGTAGCCGGCGAACGAGAAGGTGTGGTAGGTATTGAGCCAGCCGTGGTCGGCGTGGCCCCGGTCACCGGCTTTCCTGATCCGCAGCATTGTCTGGGCCCTTTCACCTGGCAATTGATCTGCGTAATATACCGGTCCCGGATGAAAATACGGCGTGACTCATGTACGCGGCAGGGAAATTTTCGGTGTCCAACGCATACTCGACGCGGTACTTTAATACGCGATGCGTATATATACCGATCCCGGATGAACCTTATTATACCCATACCATGGATAGACCCGGGCCACCGTCAAGGGGACCTGTTCTTGCCAGGGGGCGATCGGCTGTGACCCGTGAGGTCTTGAATGGGTCGCGGGCCATCGTTTGCCCGATCACGTTCATCTTGGTCTTCGGACCCACCGAGGTTTAGCGTGGCGGCGGCGTGACAACGCTAAACCGCCAAGCGTTAGGAAGGTTAGTGTTGCGGGTTCAGGGATGGCTTCGAGACTGAGTTCGGCGTAGTCGTACGCGGTATATGGATCGTCTATTAAGAATTCGACCTCTAGATGCCCACGCCATCCGGTCTCCTCAGAAGTGAACACATCAGCGAATGGCACTGTCACGAACGCAGCCTGAATGAAGCCGTCGTCTGCTGTACCGGGATCAGTTAGGCCTACAAGGTCCCGTGTCAAGCTGGTGCCGTCCGTTCGGGTATACCTCACCTGGTGGGTGCCGGGTCTGATGTCAGCGATTAACACATTGATAAACACGTCGTGGTCGTCTGAAATGTCTGTCCCTTCGACGAAGAAATCAAAGACGAAGCCGGGTTGCTGGCCCGATGATGTCGCGGGGTCCACATTCCACGAGTCGGAAACGGCCACGTCTGTCCAGTCGGAACCCGACGTGGCATTGAAATCAGAAGCACCAACGGCGGATACCGCTGTACCCGACGATTCAGCGGCGGTGCGATTATCAAAATTATCGCCATCGGGATTGACAAAACCATCGCCATTGAAATCCGGTAAAGTATCGCCAAAATCAAGCTTACCGTTTTGGTTGCGGTCGACAGGTCCACCACTTGGTCCGGTCAACGATCCGAGGTCGGTGAAACCAAAGCTATCCGCGTCATTAATGCGGATGAACTCAAATGGTTCGGCCTGCACCTCGACCACCACTGCTCCACTCATTAGCAGCAACATACCGACCAGGACATATCTAGCTTGTGCCATCTACAATCTCCTTTTTTTACGGGCAACTAATTTCGGTAGGGAATCAACAACTAGTGATCATACTTTCTCGATACAATAAAACCAACGGGTTTTGAAGGCCGAATATGAAAAGGATACGATCTCCGATGTCGCAGAAGGGTGAGTACGATTGCCCCCGTCCAACGTCCGCTGTTTTGGGCCCTGTCGGAAAACTCGTTTTTGGAGGTCATTGGGTGTGCTACTGGCGGGCAAGCCGCCAGTAGCACCCGATCAACGTTTTCAGACGGCACACTTGGGCTCGTTCGTCTTTGGTGAATGTGCCCTCAGTCACCATCGTTGATATCCATGCCATGACGTTCTCGTATTAAAAACCTTACAATCCGGGGCATGTCTACCCCGAGCATCGTCACCCGTTTCGCGCCCAGCCCGACCGGTTTCCTGCATATCGGCGGGGCGCGCACCGCGTTGTTCAACTGGGCGTTTGCCCGCAGGCACGGTGGGAAGTTCATCCTGCGTATCGAGGACACCGATCAAGCCCGATCGAGCGTTGACAGCACCCGCCGCATCCTCGAAGAACTGATCTGGCTGGGCCTCGATTGGGACGAGGGCCCGGATCCGGCGGCCATTAGTGGCGACCCTTACGCAGCGCAAAAGGGACCTCACGGGTCGTATTTTCAGAGCCAGCGCTTAGAGCTATACCGGCAACACGTCGACTCGTTGCTCGACCAGGGCCGTGCGTACAAATGCTTTAAGACTCCCCAGCAGCTCCAGGAAGAACGCGACCGGGCCAAGCGAGAAAAGCGCCCCTATAAGTACGACCCCACCGAAGCCCTCAACCGAACGTCCAGCGAGATCGCGCAGCTCGAGGCCGAAGGCAGGCCGAGCGTCGTGCGGTTCAAGATGCCCGATTCAGACATCACCGTGCCCGATCAGGTGCTTGGGGACGTGACCCTGCGAGCGTCCGAACTCGAAGACTTCATCATCGTCAAGTCAGACGGGTTTCCGACGTTCCACCTGGCCAACGTTGTCGACGACGCGTTGATGGGCATCACCCACGTACTGCGTGGTCAAGAGCACCTGATGAACACGCCCAAACACGTCGCCCTCCAGCAAGCACTAGGGTTCGCTAGCCCCGTCTATGCCCATATGCCGCTGATCTTCAACGCCGACGGCTCGAAGATGTCCAAACGCGATAAAGCCAAAGCCGCGCGGCAGGCGGCGGTGGCGTGGAAGGCCAAGCAAGGCGGCGATCCGTCCGCGTTGATCGAATCCTCGGGCCTCGATCCGGCTAAAGTAACCGAGTTCCTCGACAAGAAATCAGACGACCAGCAGGTGGCCATTGGACTGGCCCAGACGCTTGGGATTTCGCTGCCCGAGATCGACGTTCATGACTTCCGCGCCAGCGGGTACTTGCCGGAAGTGATTTTGAATTACATCGCACTGCTGGGCTGGTCACCGGGCAACGACGTGGAGAAGTTTGGCCCTGACCCGCTGGCGTTCCTGGCCCAGAACTTCGATCTGGAGCGGATCGGCAAGGCCAACGCCCGGTTCGACCGCGAGAAGCTCCGTGCGTTCAACACCGACGCGATCGCCGAGCTGGATTCAGAAACATTTAAGAACCGCCTCCACGAACACGGCTTATTGTTTTACCCGCAGATGATGCGGGGCTTGGGTGACCGGTTCGATCGGTTCGCGGCTGCATACCGGGAACGGTCGCGGACCCTAGATGAGCCATTTATCAATGGCGAGTTTTTCGTGAAGGCTGATCAGACAATCCGCTACGACCCCAAGGCGGTCAAGAAGGTGCTGATCAAGAACGACGGGCAGGGGCTGGAGGTCTTGGGCCAGCTCCGTGGTGTGTTGGCGGCGACCGGAGTATGGACCTGCGAGGCGTTGGAAGAAGCCATCGAGCAGTACGCTCGTCAAACCAGCCACAGCATGGGGCAGGTCTCCCAGCCGCTGCGTGTTGCGGTCAGTGGCGGCGCGGTAAGCCCGCCGATATTCGACACCCTGACCATCCTTGGGCAACCATCAACACTGGCACGGATTGATTTTTGTATCCGGACTGTGAAGGAGGATGTATTGAATTGCTCAACAAAGTGAATCAGAACAAAAACGCACCCGTTTGATACACCCGTCATGATAGCCTCGACGCGCTAGCTCCCGTTGGGCAGGGGCCCACGCAGTACCCCCGGTCTCCGTACACCGCTCCGCCACTCGGACACGCGTGCGTCAACCCCGATGCGTCAGAAACACTCATCGCCGTCACCGCTGCCTTCTGGATTGGCCCGCTTCGCATGTCCAGGCTCGTGTGCTGCTTGAATCTGTAGCAGAATTGTTCTTGCCTTCGCAGTCGATCCATGCGTCCGGGTCGGCTGCGACCTTAGGTAGCACGTCGTTGTTGAACTGCTCCCCCTGCCATTGCGCTTCGGAATTGATTCTGCCCACCCATGATTCAAGAAATATGCTAACATATACCGAACTAAATAGTCCGGCGAGGACAGAATCCGGTGTACGCATCGCGTATCAAAGATCCACGTCGAGCAGGCATGAGGCTCCAAAACATCCCGGCCGCGTCCCTGAGTCGCGCCGTATTTTCATCCGGGATGGGTACAGATGCGATGGCGATGAGATCATTAAGGCGGAAGGGTGTTGAATGACGGTTCCACTGCTGATGTTGGGCCCCGGTGGCGACTGGGTAACCCGTTGGGACGGGATCGGGCGACGGTTGATCCGCCGATGGGCCGGGCGCCCCTCCGGTAAGACGGTTCAAGACCCCTGTGCGGAAGCACGCCGCCAGGACCGGCGGTCTCGTTCTTTGAGGGATGATCATCCGCCGGCGGTCTGGCCGCTGATCCTCGCTTGGCATCGGGCTCAGCAGCAGAACATCCGGTGGCTGGGCGAGGCGCTGCGTCGCGGGCTGCTCGACAGCGGATCGACGCGTCTTCCCACGGAAACGGCGGGTGATCATGCCGAGGCAGCCCCGGCCGGTCAAGAGGCGACGAGCTTTAAGAATCATCGAGAGGAACGATATGAACCTGACCCCCAAACAACTGCACATCCTCACACGGATCCGGGATCAGAGAGTCACCCACGGCTATTCCCCGACGATGCAGGAACTGGCCGACGAACTGGGCGTCAGCAAGGTGACCGTGTTCGAGCACGTCGAGGCGCTGATCCGAAAAGGCGCGCTGCTGCGGGAAGCGAACAAGGCTCGCTCTTTAGCGCTGGCGCCGGGCTTCGGCCTGCCCCATGAGCAACGCCCCACCCGGCTGCCGATGATGGGCTCGATCGCCGCCGGCCACCCGATCGAGGCCGTGGAAGACAACGAATACCTCGATCTCGAAGAGTTGTTCGTGGCCGGCTCTAAACGCGGCAGCCGGGGCCATCCAGCGGCGGACGGCCTGTTCGTGCTAAGGGTCACCGGCGACTCGATGATCGACGAGCAGATCCGCGACGGTGACCATGTCGTGATCCAGCCCTGCGACCAACCCCGAAACGGGCAGACCGTCGTGGCCCTGCTCGACGACGGTGAGGCGACCTTGAAGAAGTTCTATCGAGAAAAGAACCGAATCCGTCTCCAGCCGGCGAACGACCGGTTCGAGCCGATCTACGTCGACCGGTGCAAGGTCCAGGGGGTTGTCGTGGGCGTGATCCGAACCTATTGAGTCGCCCCTGAATAACCCTCAAGAGGCTGGTTTTGACGGGGTTTTCGGTGTGGATGTGGTGTGTTAGATTGCAAGGATTGGCGATTGGATCAGCCGAAACCTTGCAATTTGAGGAGCACCGATGACGCCCCAGCCCAGCCCGCGTGACGCCTTTGAGTTGTTCCAGGCCCACTTCGATCAGCTGCTCAACCCCAAGCATCCGCTGGTCCAACTCGCTGGGCAGATCGATTGGGATGCATTCGATGCGGCGTTTCGGGATTGCTCCAGCCCCGACCAGGGCGTCCCAGCCAAGGCCACCCGGCTGATGGTGGGGCTGCACTATCTCAAGCACGCGTTCAATGAGTCGGACGAGTCGGTCGTGGCCCGGTGGGTCGAGAACCCGTATTGGCAATATTTCTGCGGCTACACGCATCTCCAGCACAAGTGCCCGATCCACCCCACGAGCATGACCAAGTGGCGTCAGCGTGTGGGTCAAGAGAAGCTACAGGTGTTGCTCCAACAGACGGTGTCGGTGGCGGTCGAACAAAAGCACCTGCCCGAACGCGAGATGAAGCAGGTGAACGTGGACACGACGGTGCAGGAGAAAAACATCACGCATCCGACGGACTCGAAGCTGCTGTACAAAGCGATCGTGAAGCTGGGCCGGGCGGCGAAAGCAAGCGGCATCGCGCTGCGTCAGTCGTACGTGCGTGTGGCCAAGCGGGCGTCGGTCAAGGCTAGTCGTTACGCCCACGCTCGACAGTTCAAGCGGATGCGGCGAGAGCTGCGCAAGATGCGGACATGGGTGGGCCGATTGATCCGCGACGTGCGGCGGAAAGCCGGGACATTAACCGAACCACTCAAGGCGTTGCTGGCCCAGTGTCAACGTTTACGGGACCAGCGTCAAGGTGATTCCAACAAGCTGTATTCGTTGCACGAGCCGGAGGTGCGGTGCATCAGCAAGGGCAAAGCGCACAAGCGATATGAGTTTGGCCAGAAGGTCTCGCTGGCGACAACGAATCGCCATGATTGGTTTGTCGGGGCGATGCTGTGCGAAGCAAACCCTTACGACGGGCACACATTGAGCCGGGCCTTGGATCAGGTCGAATCGATCACGGGCGTGACGCTGAGCGACGCGTACGTGGACCGGGGTTACCGCGGCCATGATTATGGCGGACCAACCACGGTCCACCTGGCAGGCAGTCGCTCAAAGAGCCTGACCTCGACGCAACGCAAACGCCGAAAGCGTCGAAGCGCCATTGAGCCGAAGATCGGTCACGCCAAACATGACCACCGCATGGGCCGCTGCTATCTCAAGGGGTTGGTAGGAGACGCGATGAACGTGATCCTCGCCGCCGCCGGGGCCAACTTCCGCAAACTCCTGCGGCTGTTGCCATGCGCCTGGCGACGTTGGTTGCTCGAAATGATCCGCACCGCCCTCAACCCGATCCCACCCACCACCCAACGCCTCGCCGCCGCATAAAAAAGGGCTTTTTCAGGGACGACTATTGAACACGCTGCTTGAACCCCGGACCCCTGGCCCCCCGGAACCCGGTAGGGGCACTCAAGGGACGTGCGTGACGCATTGCGGTCCTTCCGCGGTTGCCCGCAACGGGCCGCGGCCGCCCTGGGAACGGGTTCTTTACCTTTCGGACCGACCGGGAGCTAAGCTGGACCGTATCCTTGCCCGCACCGCGCTTCGGTATCGGCTTGGCGCACCGCCTGGCAGAAAGCCCTGATGAGAGCCGCGTCTTTGTGGCCCCGCTGCGATTCGACCCCACTGGAAACATCCACCGCGTAAGGCTTGGCCGCTGCGGTCGCGACGCCAACGTTTTGTGGATCCAGCCCTCCCGCCAGGATGAACGGCGGCAGTCTGCGGGGGGGGGCTTGGTTTGTGAACATGTCGAGCATCGACCAATCCCATCTTTTGCCCTCTCCCCCCGCGGCGCCCACTTCGCGCGCCGTGGGCTTCGACGCTTCCGGGGCGACTGGGGTTATCGGGGCGTCCCACAAGATCGCGGATAACCCCGGCTGGGCTTGAGCCCAAGCGTCGAGTTGGGACGAGGCTGTCGACGGATCAAACCCGATCGCTTTGATCACCCGCAAGGGAGCGAGGCGTTGGGCATCGGCGACGCGTTCATGGCCGTGAAGCTGGACGGTGCGGAGCCCCAACGCCGCGGCGACCTCGTGGATGCGTGGCGGGGGAGTATCCTTGAACAAGCCCACCGGCTCCACGAAGGGCGGTAACGCTTCGATCACGGCACGGGCCTGATCGACGGTGACGAACCGCGGCGAGTCGGGAACGAACACCAACCCCACCGCGTCAGCCCCTGCCTCAGAAGCAACCTGGGCGGCCACCCCGTCGCGTACCCCGCAGATCTTGATCCGGGTCCGCCCAGGAGGGGGATGCCGCGTCGATGTCTTGACCCGATTCACGATGCTGATCATACACGGTTCGAGGCTACGGAAGAGTTTCGATCAGGAAACCCCCAAGCGCCACCGTGACACCGTAAGTGTTGAGGTGCAGTAACTCGCATCGTGTATCGAAACACCGCATCGGTGATGTGCCCGACCCCCGACAATGTCCCGGCTGTGTAACCGGGTCACGTCATATGGTCATCCGGGACCGGTACCTGCGAATCACCGCCCGCAGATCATGGAAGAATACGCCTCGTTACGCGTGACGCTTGATCCCGTGCTACGCCCTAAGGACGCAAGCCCCGGGTCGCCGCCGCACCCACCCGATCGCGCCAAGCGTTAAAATCGCCAGCGTTCCCGGCTCGGGGATGGACAAAGCTTGGGCGAAGGACTCGATCTGCAAGCTAGCCGATGCCAGTGAAGGTGACGATTCAGTGTTCCCGAAATTAGCTTGCATCAAGAGGTAGTCCGTGAAGCCGACCCAACCGTCCCCATCAAAATCGCCTTCATTCCACCCGCCGGGGCCATCATAGCTGCCCTGGAATATGAGGTAATCAACGAAGCCCACCTCCCCATCAAGGTCGACATCGCCCGGCAGCGGGTCCTGGATCACGACGGCGTTGCCCATGTCAAAAACCGCCACACGGCGGTTAGGCGTTTCACCTTTGGATTCGTAAGACACCCACAGGGTCTCGCCTTCAGCAGCGATCCCGTAGATCGCCACCGCCGGGTCGGTGTTGGGGTCCGCAGGCTCTTCCGCGGCCCCGGCATCGACCAGCAGCTGGGTAAAATCAACATCGACTCGCGAGGCGGGGTCGACACTGGTCGGGCTGGTCAGATCGAAGCTGCTGATAAACCCGCCCGTGCCGGCGACCCAGAGTTCTCCGTCGTGAACAATGCTGGCGAACCCTTGATACGTCTCGCCTAGGAAGCTCACATCCGACCCGGTCGTGTCGGCGGGATCAAGGTAATCGATCACTTTCGTCGGCGTCCCGTCCGTGAGGTCAAACGCCCAGACGCTGCCCGACCCGCCGTTGCCGGTATCGACCCCATACGCGAAGCCGTTGGACCCATTGGCGATCCCCCGGAACCGGGGCTGGGTATTGACCAGATCCGGGTGGCCGGTGACGTCAGCGGTCCATGCATGATTAAGCGTAAAGTCATCGAGGAAGTTCTGAACGTTGAACGCGTGGACCCGGGCGGTGTTGCCGCTGGAGCTCGATTCATTAGAGATCAATAGAGAGCCGTCGACGGTTAGCGATTCCGAGGCGAACGCGTTGCCCGCCCCGTCGGTGAGCGTCCGTAGCTGCCCGTTGGGGCCCAGCTCCAGCTGGCCGCTGATATTCGTCGCGGCAGGGTCCCACGCGCCCGGGCCCTGGTTGGCGAACCGGGCGATCCCCGCGTGATTGTTAGCAGCCATGAAGTTGTAATTCCCGATCTGTACTACCGACTTGGCCCCGATCGGGACCGAGCGGTCACCGATCGGCACGGTCGTATCATCGAAGAACACGCCGGTATTGTCTTGGGTGAGCGTTTGGTTGGTCTGGATCATGTTCACGGCGGCGCCGCTGGGATTGATCTCCCACGCGCCCCAGCCGATCTGGCCCGCTAAGAGATGGCCGTCCTCGTTGATGTTGTCATTGAGGTAGAACAAACTCCCCTGGTAGTTGTTGGCGTCCACGTCGCGGACATTAAAAACAGCTGAAAACTCCGCCGAGCTCAGAGCTGCTTGTGAGATCGAAGCCAGCGGAAGGGTCAGGAAAGGTACGATCAAACGTGTCTTCATGGTACTCCTCATCTGTAGATGACGCAGCCCCGCTCTTCTAAGCGAGCGCTCGTCTTTTGATCCCTCGATCCTATACACATCGCGTATCAAAACACCGCGGCGGGGACGTATGGAACACCGATAATTTCCTTGCCGCGTACACGGGTCATGTCGTATTTTCATCCGGGATCGGGATTTTAAAAGTGATGATCTCCTCACTCGACCGACTCGCCGCCAGACCAGTCGGTTAGCATCGGCCGCCGAACGCCTTCATCCCACACGTCACTTGATTCAAGGCAAGACTCTTCCCCTGCTCGTCTAGCAGATACGCTCGTAGACGATCTGCGTCATAATATATCCGGTTAGCCTTGAGATTTCAATCAATTTTTTTCTGACCCCGCAAACATCCCAGGGCGATCGTGTTTTCTATGCCCATCGAGTGGGTAGACCTTGACTCAACAACTTTCACAACGACGACCCCGCAGCCCTTATGGTTTCGCTATTATGATTAGGAGTCGGCCTCGCGCCTCATCCTCTGAGGCATCCATCGCAAGGACGCTAGGGGCTTCCCGGAGACGTCGTGAACCGTTCCCGGGCTTAACCATCAAACCCGGGAGTCGGGAGCATGTTACTACCGCATGATCATCATCGAACGGTGTCACGTCCTTTGGCCTCGAGCCCAGGTATCGCGGCGGCCTGTGTGCTGGGGCTGTGCGCCACCGCGGCCTGGGGGCAGATCGCCACCGACGGGTCGGTGGGCACCGCTGCCGCTGGCCCGTTAACCGGCCCGGACTATCAGATCCCCGCCAGCCTGGGCCAGACCACCGGCAACAACCTGTTCCACAGTTTCAGCCAGTTCAATGTCAATACCGGCGAGTCCGCCACATTCACCGGGCCGACCCACATCGCCAACGTGCTGGCCCGCGTCACCGGGGGTTCGGCTTCGAATATCGACGGGCTGCTGCGCAGCTCGGGGATGCCCAACGCGAATTTTTTCTTGATGAACCCTAACGGGGTGGTGTTTGGCCCCAACGCCCAGCTCGACGTCGGTGGGTCGTTCGTGGTGACCACCGCCAACCAGCTGCACCTGGCCGATGGCGGCAGCTTCACGGCGTCGACCGATGCCTCCCAGAGCGTGCTCACCACCGCCCCTCCGGCGGCGTTCGGGTTCTTGTCACCCCAGGCGGGGCCCGTCACGGCACAAGGATCGCAACTAACCGCCGCACTGGATCGGGGCGTATCGATCGTCGCGGGGGACGTACAGATGGACGCGGTCCAGCTCCAAGCCCCGGGCGGTCGGGTGGATATCGCCAGCGTCGCTTCCCCAGGGTCATTGGGCCTTGATGTCCAAGACCTCGATTCCCCCATCGATACCTCGGCGTTCAGTGAGCTTGGGGACGTGACGATCGCCAACGGGTCCACGATCGCCGCCGACGGACCCCAAGGCGGTCGGGTGACGGTCCAAGCCAAGGACATCACCCTCGAAACCTCGACACTGACCAGCCGCACCCTGGGCCCCGGCGCCGGACGACCGGTGCAGATCAACGCCACGGGGGATCTAAGCGTCGTCAGCGCCACCGTATTGACCGAGACCACCTCGCAGGGGCGTGGCGGCGACGTAAACCTGTCGGCTACCAACGTGCTGATCGACGGGGCAGCCGTTGGCGCGTTCGTCGGATCGAATACGCTCGGGCAAGGTGATGGCGGCCATGTGAGCGTCGATTCGCAGACCACGACCCTGCTCAACGGGGCAGCGATCGGGACCGCCACGTTCACACAGGCCGCTGGGGGACCGATCGTCATCGAATCGCAGGACCTGCTGATCGATGGGCAGGGGTTCATCCCCGCCGACCCCCTGATACCCAGAACCGGGGTGGTAAGCGTCGCGGCTGGCCCGGGACCGGGCGGGGCCATTTCCATCCAGGCGCCGACCCTCACCCTCCTCGAAGGCGCAGCCGTCACGGCCACGTCGACGGGCCAGGGCGCCGGGGCAGCGGTGACGGTCGTCTCGGACTCGATCCTGATCGATAGCAAGAATTTTTCGTCGCCTCCCAGCCCCGCGCCGGATCCACAGGCGGTGACCGGGATCCTCAGCTTCACCGTTGGCTTGGGCAGCAGCGGGCCGATCACGCTCGACGTTTCTCAGGTGTTAGACGTGATCGGGACCGTGAGCTTAAGCTCCGTCTGGTCGTTGACCCTGGGGGATCAGCCCGCGGGCAGCGTCACCGTGAACGCCGGTCAGGTGCGCGTCCAAGGCCGCGGCACGATCGCATCACAGACCCTCGGGCTGGGCTCGGGCGGGGATGTGGCCATCACCGCGGATCATGTTCTCGTCTCGGGCGCCGACGCCGCCAACGTGGTGCCGTTTTTCGAGATCGATGCGTCCGTGCTCGAGCCGTTCGGTGTTTTTCCGCCTCCTGCGTTGCTGGCGATGACCTCGAGTCTGGCCGCCACGACGCTGGGGCCCGGGGACGCCGGTGACTTGACGATCCAGGCCCAGACCGTTGAGGTGCTCGATTCGGCGTTGCTTTTAACGAATTCAATGGGGCCCGGCCACGCGGGGGACCTGACCGTCAGTTCCGAGACCTTGACCGTGGGGCAGGGGCAGTCGGATTTCCTGTCGGGGTTGTTCAGCACCGCTAGCGAGTTTGGCGGCGACGCCGGGGACATCTCGATCAGTTCCAACACGGTTGACGTCTCAGCCGGGGCGATCATCGCCGCCGACACCACGGGGCCGGGCCGGGGCGGCAGCGTGACGATCTCGGGCGATCACGTCTCGATCATCGGCAATGAAGCGGGGGCGTTCACCCTGGTCGCTTCCCAGACCGTCGACCCGGTCAGCGGCGGCGAAGGCGGCAACCTCACCATCGACGCCAGCCAGGAGCTGACGATCAAGTTTGCCGGGGTCAGCACCAGCACCTTTGGCCCTGCCAAGGGCGGGGATATCGCACTGACCGCGCCGCAGATCACGATCGAAGAGGGCCGCGACGGCGGCGTGACCACCGTCACCGCGACCACTTTCGGTAGCGGTAAGGGCGGGCAGATCCGCCTCGACGCCAATGAGATCGACATCGTCGGCCCAGCCGCTTTGGTCGCGTCTGCGTCGTTTAGTGCCGGGGATGCCGGTCGCGTGGAGGTGACGGCACAATCGCTGACGATCGACGGGAAGGACGTCGAGTTTGATATCGGCAACTTCTTCTTGATCACGGGGATCGGCGCCGAGGCCTTCGGGGACGATTCTGTGGGCGGGCTGGGGGGAGAGATCTTCGTGGATGTCGAGGACTTGACCCTGGTCGGTGGGGGCGTGATCTCAGCGGTGGCTACCGGGTTGGGGGTCGGTGGGGATATTATCGTTGAAGCCGACCGGTTGGTCGCGGACAGTGGCGGGGCGATCAACAGCACCAGCACCGGTTCCGGCGACGCCGGCCGGATTGACCTGGAGGTTCTCGAGTCGGTGTCGGTCACCAACGCGGCGTCGATCGCCAGTGTCAGTCAGGGGTCCGGGGTCGGCGGTAATATCGAACTAAAGACAAGTTTTCTGCTCCTTGATAATCGGGGGGCGATCACCGCTTCTACTGCGGGGACCGGCGACGGCGGGTTGGTTAAGGTGACCACAGACAGCTTAGAGGTCCGTGACGGGTCGATCATCTCCGCGGACAATTTCTCGAGTCAGGGCGCCAAGGCTGGGAACTTGGTCATCGAGACCACCAGCCTCGTCATGGCCGGTCTGGAAGGGGCACAAGACCCGTTTGGCGACGACCTCACAGGGTTGATCACCCGCGCCGGCCCCGAGAGCGGTCGCGGTGGAGACATCTCCATCAAAGCGGATTCTATCGAGCTGTCTCATGAGGCGGCCATTGATGCGACCACGAGCGGTCCGGGCCGTGCGGGTAACATCACCCTTTCAGGCCGCACCGACACCACTTCATTGCAGCTAGATCTCAAGTCTGGGTCCGTGATCAGCTCCAGCACACTTTCCTCTCAAGAGGACTCCGGCGGTGACGGCGGCGGTGGCTCGGGTACGGGTTCCGGCAGCGGCGGCGGCGGTGGTGGCTCGGGTACGGGTTCCGGCAGCGGTGACGGCGGTGGTGGCTCAGGTACGGGTTCCGGCAGCGGTGACGGCGGTGGTGGCTCGGGTACGGGTTCCGGCAGCGGTGACGGCGGCGGTGGCTCGGGTACGGGTTCCGGCAGCGGTGACGGCGGCGGTGGCTCGGGTACGGGTTCCGGCAGCGGTGACGGTGGGGGTGGCTCGGGTTCCGGTTCCGGCAGCGGTGACGGTGGGGGTGGCTCGGGTACGGGTTCCGGCAGCGGTGACGGTGGGGGTGGCTCGGGTTCCGGTTCCGGCAGCGGTGACGGTGGGGGTGGCTCGGGTTCCGGTTCCGGCAGCGGTGATGGTGATGGTGGGGGTGGGGGCGACGGTGATGGAAATTCGTCTAAAGCGGGTAACGCCGGCAATGTCACGATCGATGGCCAGCGGATCTCGGTTGTCGAGGGGTCTCGGATCGAAAGCACGACTGATACGACAGGTGACGGGGGAACGATTGTCATTACCGTAACCGGTGAAGTCCTGGTCGCTGGGTTAGACCTGGACGACGATAACCGCAGCTCGGTGCAGGCGAAGGCTAGGAGTGACCAGCCGGGTGCGGGCGATGCCGGAGTCATCGAAATTACGGCTAGAGACATAACCGTTCTTGACGGGGCTCAGGTCGATAGCGGCACCATCGGCCCGGGTATGGGTAATGACCTTGTCCTGACCGCAATGGACATGATTACCGTAATGGGCGTCGGCACACGGGTCGTTTCAGACACCCGTGGAACGGGTCATGGCGGTGATATCAACATGAACGCAGCTCAGGTCGCCATACGCGATGGGGCCGTTGTGACGGCGGTGACGTCCAGCACGGGCAACGCTGGGAAGATTACCCTAGACGTGCTCGGCTCGTTGAACCTTGAATCGGGCGGACTGATCAGCACGACCACCAGTGGGCTCGGCACCGGGGGAACGATCGACATCACCGCGGATGAGGTTTTTCTCGACGGATTGAGGTCGCGGATCCTCGCCAACACGAGTCCCACCCGCGCTGATATGGCGATCATTTTGGATATCACCCACCCGTTCGACCAGGACCTGACCCTCCGGCTGTTCACACCAAGCGAGACGCGCTCGGCATTGATCCGCGAGGAGGGCGGGGACGGGGATAACTTTATCAACACCCGGATCGACGACCGCGCTGACCAGCCGTTCTCGGCTGGAACGGCTCCATTCACGGGCACGTTCCTGCCGCGCGAGCCGCTGGGTCGTCTCGTGGACGAGGCGGCGTCGGGCACTTGGACCCTGGATGTGCGTGACCGCAACGCGGGCAACAGCGGCAGCCTCGATGCGTGGTCGCTGGTGCTGGGGGACCAGGTCTTCACCGCGACGGATCTGCCGCAGGCGATCCCGGACAACGGCACCCTGCAATCGTCGGTGCAGGTGGACCTGGGGCCATCGGCGCGGGTCCAAGGCGCTGGGGGCGATACGGGCCCCGGGGGTAGCGTCACGATCAACACGCAGGTGTTAGAGCTGCGTAACGCCGCGCAGATCTCTGCGGCCAGCGTGACGTCCGGGTTGGCGGGTGACGTTGAAATCCATTCGCAGGGCTCGGTGGTATTTAAGAGCGGGGCGTCTGTGACGACGTCGGCGTTGGAATCGGACGGGGGCAACATCACCATCACCGCGGGCACCACGATCGACGTGCTGGCCAGCACCATCAGCGCCGAAGCTGGGGGCGACGGGGGTAATATCAAACTCACCGCTCCGCAACATGTTCAGCTGGTGGACAGCACGCTTACCGCTGAGGCTGGTGGCGACGGGGCGAAGATCGAGATCGACCCGGTGTTCGTGATCCTGCGCAACAGCGTCATCAACGGGTTGGCGGGGGGCCAGGACGTGGAGGTGATCATTGATCCTAACGCGATCTTTCTAAGCTCTGGGAGCGTGATTTTAACGGATACGGTGTCGCTGCCGCCGGAGTTGGACCTGTCGGGTAGCTTGGTGGTCCCTCCGGTGTCGCTGCTCGATGCGCTGGCGCGTTTGCAGGCGCAGTGCGCGGTGCAGGTGGGCGCCGGGGCTAGCTCATTTACCGAGTCGGGGCCCGGGGGGACGACGGTGACCCCGGACGGGTGGCTACCTAGCGTCGATCTGGCGGTCCCGGGTGGCGGGGGTTACGGGTACGGGACGGGGCCGGATGCAGCGGAGTCGTCTCCGTAATCTGCTGAAGGCTTGGCTGGTGTTTCGCCCCGCGTCCATGGGCAGCGGGTGGGGCGAATGGTCGCAGCACTACACATTACTGCACAGTCACGATCCGGTCTCGGCCAGGACGATTCTTTCCTCAAACGACTGGTCATCGTGACGGTTGAGGACGACCTCGTAGTTGACCTGCTGGAGCATGTCGTTGCGGATCTGGATCAGGGGCATGTTACGTGGCTGCTGATCGATCAGGTCACAGATCTCGCTGAGGGCGTCGACAAAGATCCCTTCTTCGAAGAAGATCCTCGCCCGCTCGTACCGTGTCTGGCCCGCGAGCTGCTGGAACGGGCAGTCGGACGGGGCGATCCGGCACACGATGCTTCGGCCGGAGACATTCTCCGCTGGGCGGTTAGGGTTGACCACCAGGGTGACCACCCATTCGTACTCGACCTTCGGAGAAAGGGTCACCCCGAGGCGCGACAGGTCCAGCCGCTGGATCCCGCGCACCGCGGCGCCGTCGAGCTGGAGGGACAAGACCGGCTTAGGGGCGTCGAGGGTATTGATCGTGATGAGGATCTTGCTGGCGGTGGGCTGGCTGAGGTACCAGAACAGCGACGGCTGGGCCTCGGTGGTTAGCGCGACCTTCGGGGGCAGCAACACGTAGACCTCGGGCCGTTGATGGGAGCCGCCGGTCTGGGCCGACCGGTGTGAGCCGGAGATCAGCTTGCGGGCATTGTACGACGCGATCCCGGGGTAGCTCTTGGGGGTAAACACGAGCGGGCGTAGGGGGGCTTCATCCACCTCGGCCGCGGCCGCCGGGAGGGGCGGGGTCGTGTCTGAGAGGGAAACGGCGTCACGGTCACGGCCTTCGGCGGCGCCGTGGGCTACAAGGGCCATCAACATCGCGATGAAGGCGATCGGGCTTGAGGGTCGGGTCATGGTGTATCCTTTCCACGGTCGGTGTTGCGTTAAGGCCCGTTGAGGGTCTGTCCAGGGCCCGGTGTGTCTCTATCCTCTATTTATTGTTTGCCTGGATCGGGGCGATCTCTGCGCGCGGTGAAAATTTTTTTTCAGGGCCACGCGTCACGGGGCGGTCCGGGGCGATCGTGATCGCTACTGCCAGTTGCCCACGACCAGGTACGCCGACCAGTAGTACGGGTCTTCAAACTCCCGGTCTTCGATGATCCTATTCTGGGCCCGCTGAAGGGCCTTGACCTTCGAGATTGTCGGGTCGTCGTGGAGCTGCCGGTAGAACTCGGTGACCAGCTGAGTCGACGCCTCGTCGTCGATCGACCACAGCGTGGCCATGGCGCTGCGGGCGCCGGCTCGCAGGGCGATCCCCGCTAAGCCCAGGGCGGTGCGATCATCGCCGCTGGCGGTCTGGCAAGCGCTAAGGACCAGCAGCTCGACGGGGTCGTCGCGGAACCGGGCCGGGCGGATCAGCTGCTCGAGGTCGGCCAGGGTCAATTTCTTGTCGTAGGTCCATACAAACGTGTCCTTGGCGTCGTGCCCGAACTGCCCGTGAGAGGCGATGTGCACGATGGAGTACGGGCTTTCTCGGACCTCCCGCTGGAGACGATCCAAGAGGAACTGATCATCGAGCAGGGTTTTGCTTTCAAAGAAGCGGGTCACCCCGTCGAGCTCTTGGGGCACGTGCACGAGCGGGGCTAGGCCCTCATGAGGGGAAACCGAAAGCCCGCACGCCAGCAGCCGCAGCTTTTCTTGGGCCAGGGGTTGGGGGTCCATCAGGGTCAGCCCGGGGACGACCGCGCAGGCGTACCGCTGGGCCAGGAACCGCTGCCCGTCATGCAGGGCCGCGATCGGGATCAGCCCCAGCGGCCCGTCGGGGACCCACACGATGGTGTCGATCCCGTGCGACTCGAGCTGGGCCTTGATGGGCTCGATCAGCCACTGGTCGAGCTGTTGGGCGTGCAGGAGGTGGGTACGGGTGGCGAGGTTCTCGAGCTCGTACCGGAAACGGCGGGCCTCTTCAAACAATTCATCGCGGCCCACCGGGGCGGTGACCAACTTCAGCTCATCGCTGAAGCTCAGGAGCAAGGCGGTGCGGTCGGCTAGCGGGATCGGGTAGACCACCACCGTGCCGGGGGAGATCGCGGTGACCTGGTCGAGCTGGGCTTGGAGTTCGGCCACGCACTGTTCGTCAAAATAATCGACCAGCTGCGCGGTCTTGAGCCGCTCGATATTCTCCTGAGCGGCGGTCAGATCCTTCTTCTTCAATGATTCATCTTCGGCCGCGCCACCGGCTCGTTGCAGCAGCAGGTCGGCCAGCTCGTAATACAGAGCCCCGACGCGCTGGCGGAACGACCGGTCGCCGAAGCGGTTGCCGTAGCCGAATGTGACCTCCTGCCTCACCGACTCAAGCGAGGCGACCGCGGCGGTGTAGGCGTTGATCGCGTCGTCGGATCGGCCCTGCTGGTTCATCAGCCGCCCGGCTTGCCACTGCCATCGGTACAGGATGTCGCGAGGGGTGGCCTTCGGGGCGGCGGACAGCGCGCGGCCGATCAGTGAAAGGGCGTCTTCGCCTCGGCCGTGGGATTCATAGATCTCCGCGAGCTTGCTAAGGACGAAAGCACGGGCGGTCGCATCGCCGAGGTCTTTGGCTGTACTTAACGCCAGGCGGTAGGTGTCGACGGTTTCGTCGAGCTGTTGTTGGCGCGGGTGGATCGGTTGGGCGAGGGTTAGGTCAAGCAGCTGCTGGCCGTTGTGCCCGATGGCGATGAGCAGGCTTGCTTTGGTGTGGGAAACGGGTAGCGATTCGGCCAGCTGTCGGGCGCGGCGGTTTAACTCCGCGGCGGCCTGAGTGTCGGCGTTGAGGGCCGCGCACATCGCGCCATTGGTTAGGGCCCTGGCCTGTAACCGCGGTTGGTCGAGTCGCTGCGCTAGATCGGCGCTGCGTCGGTACTGATCGAGGGCCTCGTCGTATTGATCGAGGGTCACCAGGAGGTTGCCGAGGTTGTTGAGGATCTTCGCCTCGGCGGACAGATCGCCGTCGGCTTGGGCCATGGCCAGGGCTTGGGCCAAGCGTGCTTGGGCGTCATCGGTTTGGCGGCGGAGCGTCGACAGAACGGCCCACTCGTTGTAGAGCTGGATCTGGCGGGGGCGGTCGGCCAGATCCTTGGCCAGCTCCAGGGCTTCGAGAATGAGTTCATTCGCTAATCGGTACTGGCCTTGGTCGCGCAGGACCGTGGCGAGGTTCCGCATCGCGTCGATCCGTTGGATGGGGCGGTTTTCTTTTTCATAGTGCTGCACCGCTTGTTGCCAGTGGGTGGTGGCGGCCTCATAGTCGCCGTATTGGTAGGACTCCAAGCCGTCGGCCATCGCCCGGTCGGCGATCGATCCGGGCCTTGCAGCAGAGCGGTCGGTCTGGGGCTGTGCCCCTTGCGCCCATAAAGGGGTCGCAACCCAGGCCCAAACGATTGCGACGAGCCACCACCACCGGGTCGGTTGCCTTCGATAAATCCCCCCGGCGTAGATTCGGTTCTTCATGGTTCTGTCTCCGTTGGCGTGATGGTTCATGGGGTCCTCGATCCTCAACCACTCTAGGGTAGCGGTTGTTCCCGGGCTAGCCACACGCGGATCACGCCCTCTTCTTGACTGATCGACGTGAGGCGTTGCCCGTCGTCGCTGAAGACCAGGCCGGTCACGCCCGCCTTGTGGCCGCGGAGCGTGAGGATCTCGGTCCCGGTCGCGGGGTCCCAGAGGATGATGGTCTTGTCGTCGCCGCCCGAGGCCAGGCGCTGCCCGTCGGGGCTGAACGCCAGGGCCTCGACAAACTCGGTGTGGCCACGCATCTTCTGGATCTGCTGACCGGTGCGGGTGTCGACCAGGCGGATCCCTTTGTACCCCCCTTCGGCGAGGACGGCCCCATCGGGGCTCAACGCCCAGGTATGGACGATCTCGTCGAGCGGGTCGGACCCGACCTCGCTGCCGAAACCGGTGTCCCACATCTTCAGCTCGCCGTGCATGTCCTGGGCGAACAACCGGCTGCCGTCTGCGTTGAACAACAGCTTGGAGACCACCGTTCGCCTCGAGGTCGACCAAGGGATCTCACGGGTGACCCGACCCGTAAGCAGGTCCCAGAAGCGGATCACCGAATCATCGCCGCCCGAGGCGAGGGTCTGGTTGCCGGGGTGGATCGCGACCGACCGAACCCGGTCGTGGGGCCCATGCAGGGTGAGGGCTTCTTGTCCCGAATCGGTGTCCCAGACCCGGATCCCCGAGGCGTCGGCGGCGGCGACGAGCCGGCCATCGGCGCTGAACACCGGCGAGAGGAGGTCCCCCGACACCGACCACCGCGCCGCGGCGCTGCTGAGGTCCCAGAGCGTCAGCGACCCGGTGACCGTTAGCAGATGCCGGGCGTCGCCGCTGAACACCGCGGAGGTTAGGGTCTCACCGCGGTGCGCGACGGGCCGCTGCTGCCAGTAGGGATGCGTTTGCCACAGGAATAGCCCGCCCCCTTGGCGGATACTGTTGCCCACCACCCAGCGTCCCTCGGGGCCCAGGGTGACCGATTGAGACGGGCCCAGTGACAAATGATCCGGGCGGGCGGTGGGGTCCCACAGCCGGATGGTCTCATCCCAGCTGCCGGACAGGAGTAGGTCACCGTCGGGAGCGAACGCCAGGCAATGCACCGGGCCGTTGTGGCCGCGCAGGGATTTGACCACGGTGAAGGTCTGAGCGTCCCGCACCGTGATGGTCGACCGCTGGCCCGATGACGCCAGAAGCCGGTTGTCGGGGCTAAACCGCAGCGCGAACCCGGCGCCGCGGATGTTGGTGAGTTGATCTTTCGAATCGACGTCCCAGACCGTGATCGTCTGGCGTGTCCCGCAGGCCAGCCGGTGGTCGGGGCTGAACGCCAGCGCATCGACGGGCGCGTCGAGGCCCTCGTCTCGCAGGACCAGGTCGCCGGTATCGGTGTCCCAGACCGCTACCACACCCATTTGTTTGCGGAAGACCCCCGCGGAATGGGTCCAGCCCGCCGCGGCCACGTAACGGTCGTCGTCGCTAAAAGCCACGGTGGTTATGTTGGCGTCATGGCCGGTGAGGTCCTTAACCCCCTGGCCCGAGCCGATGTCCCAGAGCACGATCTGTTTAGGGTCCGCCGAGGCCAGCATCGGCGACCTTGAGGCGAACGCCAGAGTCCGCGGCGAGTGGCCCTGGCGCTGTATCGTCGTGGTGGCCTGACCGGTGGTAAGATCCCAAAGCCGCACGGTGTGCCGGTCGATCGTTGCTGCGAGGTCGCAATTGGGGTCAAACGCCACGGCGCGGGGTTCGTCCTCTTGCCGCTGGATTGTGAGCTGGGCCTGGTGCGAATCGAGGTTCCACAGCTGGATGGTGCTGGCGTCGGCCGAGGCGGCGTAGGGCTTGTCACCTGCGACCGCCACCGACACCACCGCGGCGTGGTGGAGCGTCTGGGTCTTAAGAGATTGATCGATGAGCCCCTTGAGGTAATACCACTCCCAGCGCCGTAGATCCGGCTGGCAGTGATCGAGGATATCAGCCGCGGTCTCGATATGGGCTGGGGCATAGGCATCGGCCAGTGCGATCTGATTAAAGTAGAGGGCGACCCGCTTGGCCTCGAGTTCTTGCTGGGCGCGTTCACGCAGGTCCCGCTCGCGGACGTACCCGACGCTGATCATCGCGAACACGCCGACGACGATCGCGGCGGTGATCGCGATCGGGATCCGGTGCTTGCGGACCTGCTTGCGTAACAGATAGCCGAAGGTCGGGGGCCGCGCCTGGAGGGGCTCGCCGGCGAGGTAGCGTTCGAGGTCTTGAGCTAGCTCCCCGACCGAGGCGTACCGGTCGGTAGGGTCCTTGGCCAGTGCTTTGAGGAGAAGCGCCTCGAGATCGGCATCGACCGTGGGGCAGAGGCTAGACGGCTTGCGGACCTCTTCTTCGACGATCTGCTTGGAGACATCTTTGATCGGCCCCGACAGGTCGTGGGGGTACTGGCCGGTCACCAGGTGATAAAGGATCACCCCCAGGGCGTAGACGTCGGCCCGGGTATCGACCCACTTGGTATCCCCGGCGACCTGTTCGGGGGGCATGAAGGCCAGGGTCCCGGCCATCGAGCCCTGCCGCGAGATCATGAACTTCTGTTCCTTGTCCCACAGCTCCTTGGCGAGGCCGAAGTCGAGCACGAACGGCTGGCCGTCGGCGGTTACGAGGATGTTCGATGGCTTGAGGTCACGGTGGAGCACCCCGTGCTGATGGGCGTGCTGAACCGCTCGGCAGACCGTGCCTATGAGGCGGAAGATCTCGCGTCGCGACAGGTTGTGCTGCTCGACGTATTGATCGAGGTCGTCGCCGTCGATCAGCTGCATGGTGTAGAAGTACACCCCCCGGTCGACGCCTGAATCGTAGACCCTGGCGATGTTGGGGTGATCGAGCCGCGCCGACAGCTCCACCTCGCGCTGGAACCGGGCGCGGTCCTGCTGCGACTCGGGGACCAGGTCGCCCATGAGCTTCAACGCCACCTCGCGCCGCGTGCCCAGCTGCATCGCCCGCCACACCGTGCCCATCCCCCCCTGCCCGAGCTGGCCCAGGATCCGGTACCCCTCGATCTTGGGTACCGTCACACGCACTTCGACCGATTCCCGCCCGTCGACCGAGCTCATCGGGATAGACACGCGGCCGGGATTTAAAGCTTTGTCAACCATCCGATAGGGGGGCTTGTCGTTTTGACCTTTTACGGGGCACGAAACTTTGACCGATCAAACACCGTTATTTAGCCCTATGTCCCGGGCGTGGGCTAAGTCGGGCGGGAAGCCGAAGCCATCGTCAGGCACCACGAACGAAACATGAGATCAACGATCCCACGCTCGCTCTGTAGTTACCTCCTGACGATTAACATATTATAGATGCTCCGCCACCAAAACGTGGGGTGGATTCATAGGCTTCTAAACACACATTTTCCGTGAGCTGCGCGCGTTAGCAAGTGAATTCCTTGGCACAGGCGCACGCTATGATCGGACAAGAAACGCTCTTGTATCGGTCTGGCCGCCCACCGCTGAGGGGCTCGGTATTGAGACCGCCTCCCCCTTCCGTACCTTACACAGAACGACCTCGTTCCGAGGGCAACAGGCTCGCCGACGCGGTACTTTCAGACGCGATGCGTATACTATAGAGGGCCCCGGTCAACCAGGGTGAAGGATCCATTCGTGGCAGCAGAGAATCGACACGGCGCTTACGCCCCTTTCCCGGCGACGAAATGGTCACTGGTCGCCCGTGCGCGGCACGTGTTGTCGTCGGTGAAGCGTCAAGCCCTCGGGGAGCTGCTCCAGAACTACCTGCCGGCTATCCGGTCGCACCTGATCCGCCGCAAGGGCATCCGCCCCGACCTTGTCGACGACTTCATCCAGGGGTTTATCGCTAGCGAGATCCTTGAGAAAAAGCTGATCGTCAAGGTCGAGCAGGAGAAGGGCAAGTTCCGCACCTTTTTGCTCAACGCGATGGATTGGTACATCAGCAAACACCGCCGGGCCGACGCGATCCAGAAACGCCGCCTCGGGGCGCAGATGGACCTCGCGGAGGTGCCCGAGCCCACCGCGTCACGGTCGGGGGAAGATGACACCAGTCGGGTATTTGACGTCGAATGGGCGCGGGGGGTGATCGACCAGGCCCTGGGGCGCATGTCGCTCAAGTGCCAATCGTCGGGTCGCCAGGACGTGTGGGAGGTCTTTGAGTTCCGTCTGCTTCGGCCGATCCTCGACGGCCAAGCGACCCCATCGTACCAGGAGCTTTTCAAGCGTTGCGGCCTCAAATCGCCGGTGCAAGCGTCGAACCTGCTGGTCACCGGCAAGCGGATGTTTGACCGGATCCTCCGTGCGGTGGTTAAAGAGTACGTCGTCGACGAGGACCAGGTGGAAGAAGAGCTGACCGATCTCAAGCGGATCCTCGCCGAGTCCAAGGGCGGGGGGTTGACCCCTGACACCCTGTCGACCCCGAAGAGTTAGTGCTTTAGCATGACTAAACCCGATCTGACCAACACGTCGCCCTACCTGCTGTCGCAGATCATCGATCTATCCTCCGATGCCGATCCGAAGTGGTGTGACGAGGAATTGGCTGAGGTCCTAGACTGCCAGCTGTCGGCGGCGCTGGAGGATGACCTGCCCGTGTTGGTCGAGATCGAGGCCGATAAGATCCGATCCGTGGCCGAGAGTGTTGAACCGAAGATCCAGACGCTGCGCGATCTTTTCCACCACCCCACCCCGCCGGTCGAACTGCTCGAGTGGGTCAAGACGTTCGCCAAGCGGGTCCGTGATCACCCCGACCCGCTGCTGCCCGAGCCGGTCTCGTTTATGCTCTACTACACGGTCTTAGCGGTCGCGTGGTTGCGGCATGACCACCGGCTAACCACGCTAGACGACACAAGCCTTCGACGCGGGCTCACGTGGGCGATAGATCAGCCTTGGGCCGGCGCGGCGATCCAGGGGTTACTCAAAGAAACCCTAGCGAAACTCAACAAAACAGGTTAGGTCCTGTGACTGCCTGGTGCTCTGTCAGAGTTGACAATTCGAGTAGGCCGTTCAGCGAGCCGCAGCCGTGAGGCAGCGGGTTCGTAATCAGGACGGTTCCATAATTCATCGAAAAGAAGATTTTTAGAGCGTTTTGCGTCAATAATCGCCATATCCGCAAGAGGTGAAGTAGTTTTGGCACTCGGTGGGCGTGACGTCTGTCAGGGCATCGGCGATGGCGTCTTGGAGCGTGCCGAAGGTCTTGGCGGCGACGCGGCGTAGCCACGCCTTGACCTTGCTCCACAGCTTCTCGATCGGGTTCAGGTCCGGGCTGTACGGGGGCAGGTACCCCAGGTCGGCGTCGACGGCCTCGATCGCTTCGCGCACCGCGGCGGCTTGGTGACTCGAGAGATTGTCCATCACGACCACGTCACCCGGGCGCAACGACGGGGCCAAGAACTGCTGGGTGTAGGCCAGGAACGTCGCCGAGTTCATCGGGCCATCGACCACGACCGTCGCACCTTGGATCACCCCGTCGAGCCGGATCGCGCTGAGCATCGTGAGCGTCTTCCAGCGGCCGTGCGGGGTGCGGTCCACGCAACGCTGCCCGATCGGCGACCAGCCATACAGCCGGGTCATATCCGTCTTGGCCCCAGATTCGTCGAGGAAAACCAGATGGGCCGGGTCCACGAACCGCCGGGCGATCGTGAAGTTGTGGCGGCGTTGGGCCACGTCGGGGCGATCTTGCTCGGCGGCGATCAGCGACTTCTTTTGAGCGACAGCCCCAGCCGCTTCAACGCCCGGCACACCGTCGATTCCACGACGCCCAGGTTCAGCATCGCCCTCAACTGCTTGGCCGTGATCCCCGGCTTGGCCGCCACCGCCTCACGCATCCGTTGCTCATCGGCCGCCGTAAGCTTGACCGACCCCTTGGGCCCCGGCACCCCCGGCGTCAACACGCCCCGGCGGTGCCGATCACACCAGTCGCGAACCGTCGACCTCGCCACCCGAAACTGTCGTGATACCCCCGTGATCGTCTGACCCGACTCGGCGGCCCATACCACCCGCTTACGTAGATCCATCGAATACGCCATGACCTTGGCCTCCTTGCCAGAAATCTCTCTTATCGGCCAGCGGCGATTAATTACGCCAAGCGCTCTAGAAGTAAATTTGCTTGTAAATACTTACTTTTATCGTTGATTGTACCCAAAAATTAATCATTCTATAGCCCCTCATTTCACCCCGTGAGTTGACAAAAAAACCGCTCCCTCACGGTCGTGGCTCGCTATCAGGCCTACCTAAAGAGTTAAGACTGACGCAGTACCCGTATTTTGCCATCGGTTCCCCGCGGCGCGGGTGAGAACCGTTGAACATCTTCAAGCACTCGAGATGGCAGCCAGGTCGAGCTTTGCCGTCCTTAGATGCAGCTCTTTGAGCTGGGCGTCGTCGACCGGGGAGGGGGCCTGGGTCATCAGGTCAGCCCCGTTTTGGGTCTTGGGGAAGGCGATCACGTCGCGGATGTTGGTCGTGCCCACCAGGTGCATCACCACCCGGTCGAGGCCCAGGGCGATCCCCCCGTGCGGCGGGCAGCCGAACTTCAGCGCATCGAGCAGGAACCCGAACTTCACCCTCGCCGACGCCTCGTCGATCCCCAAAAGCTCGAACACCTTCGACTGCACCTGGGTGCTGTGGATACGGATCGACCCGCCGCCCAGTTCCGAGCCGTTGAGCACCAGGTCATACGCCTGCGACAACACCGCCCCGGGGTCGGTTTCGAGTTTTTCGACGTCTTCGGCCCGAGGTGAGGTAAACGGGTGATGGAGGCTATCCCAGCGGCGCTGCTCGTCGTCCCACCCGAACGCGGGGAAATCCACGATCCACAGCCAACGCCAGTCGTTATCCGCGATCATCCCGCGCTCATGAGCGAGCTTGACGCGAAGCTCGCCGAGGACGCGGTGCACGACCTTCGAGGTATCGGCCGCGAAGCACAGCAAATCGCCCTCGTTCGCCCCCATGCGCTTGACTACATCATCCGCGATCGGGGCCATAAATTTCGCGATTCCCCCCTCAAGCCCGCCACCGGCTGCGACCTTGGTCACCGCCAGGCCTTTAGCGCCGAAGCCTTTGGACCACTCAGCCAGGCCGTCGGTTTGCTTACGCGTCATCGCCCCGCCCCCGGGCACGCGGATCGCCTTAACGATCCCTCCGTTGTCCAATGCACCTTTGAATACCCCGAAGTCGGTCTTCGCGGCCAGGTCGCCGATATCGACCAGCTCCATCTCGAACCGCATGTCCGGCCGGTCGGAGCCAAAGCGGTCCATCGCTTCGGCGTAGGCCATCTTCTGGATCGACGGGACGTCGATGTCGAGGACCTCCTTCCACAGCCGCCGCATGAGCCCCTCGACCATATCCATCACGTCGTCTTGATCAACGAAGCTCATCTCCAGGTCGAGCTGGGTGAACTCCGCCTGCCGGTCGGCGCGGGGGTCCTCATCGCGGAAGCAGCGCACAATCTGCACGTACCGCTCGATCCCACCGACCATGAGGATCTGCTTGAATAGTTGCGGGCTCTGGGGCAGGGCGTAGAACTCCCCGGGTTGGAGCCGGCTGGGCACTAAAAAGTCCCTCGCCCCCTCCGGCGTCGACTTGCACAAGAACGGGGTCTCGACCTCGTAGAACCCGTGCTCATCGAAGTAGTCACGCATGATCTTGGTGACCTTATGGCGGGTCTTGAGGATGTTCTGCATGCGTGGCTGACGCAGGTCGATGTACCGGTACTTGAGGCGGGTCTCCTCGTGCACCTTCGCCGCGTCGTCGGGGGTGAACGGCGGGGTCTCGGCTTTGTTGAGGATAGTCACCCCGGTGGCGGAGACCTCGATATCGCCCGTCGCCAGCTTCGGGTTGGCCATACCCTGCTCACGAGCGACACAGGTGCCCTCGATCCGCACCACGTCTTCGTGGCGGAGCGTGTCGGCGAGGCGGTGGGCGTCGGCCTGCTGGGGGTGGAACACGATCTGGGTCACACCCTCACGGTCGCGCAGGTCAATAAAGATGACCCCACCATGGTCGCGGTAGTTGTTGACCCAGCCGACCAGGCTCACCTCCTGGTCGATCTCCGTACTCCGCAGCTGGCCGCAATGATGGGTCCGTAGGGGCATGTCTGTACCTCATTTCCGTTAGAAAACCGAAAACTGCGATCATAACGCAGCTAGAACCGCCCCGCACGCGAACCAGGCGGGATTTGATATCGTATCATTTTAGTGCTAATATATCGACGAATCGTTATTGAGGCCCGATAAAGGGCCGAATGGTGATGTTAGATGCTGAGCCTGACTCGCAAGATCGATTATGCCCTGGTCGCGTTGGCTTTTTTAGGTCAGCGGCATGGCGAGAATCAAGCGGCGGCCAGTGCCCGGCAGATCGCCGAGCAGTTTGGGTTGCCCCTGCCGATGCTCATGAACCTGCTCAAGGATCTAACCCGAGCGGGGATCGTCAACTCGACGCGGGGGGCACAAGGTGGGTATGCGTTGGCTCAGGAAGCGGACCGCATCACTCTGTTGGAGGTCATCCAAGCGGTAGAGGGGCCGATCCGCTTGGTGCAGTGTGCCGATCGGCCTGTTTATGAGGACAAGGGCTGCCCGATCTCGGAGGTATGCCCGATCCGCAACCCGATCCGCAGACTCCATGACCGGATCACGGGGTTTTTTAGCGACGTGACGCTCGCGGATTTGATTGAATCAGAAGTCGACGTCCCGGTCGAGCAGGTCGGGGCGTGAAAGATATGGACGGACATAACGCCAACCCTTGGTCACAGATCGTGACCCTGGTGACGAATCAATAACCAGGAGATCGCCGAAATGGCACTGAAGTTTCCCATTTACTTAGACCACAACGCCACGACCCCGGTCGACCCGCGCGTGCTCGAGGCGATGCTGCCCTATTTCAAAGAAAAATTCGGCAACGCCGCCAGCCGTAATCATCAATTCGGGTGGGCAGCCGAGGAAGCCGTCGACAAGGCCCGCCAGCAGGTGGCACAGCTGATCGGGGCCGGGTCCAAAGAGATCATCTGGACCTCCGGGGCGACCGAATCCAACAACCTGGCCATCAAAGGCGCCGCGGAAATGTACCAGGAGAAGGGCAAGCACATCATCACCGCGTTGCACGAGCACAAGGCTGTGATCGACCCGTGTAAACGATTGCAACGTCAAGGATTCGAGGTCACGTGGCTCGAGCCGGGCAGCGACGGGATCATCCGTGCTGACCAAGTCGCCGAGGCGATCCGTGACGACACGATCCTGGTGTCGATCATGTGGGCCAACAATGAGATCGGCACGGTCAACGAGATCCCACAGATCGGCAAGGTCTGCAAGGAAAAAGGCGTGATCTTCCACACCGACGCTACCCAAGCGTTTGGGAAGATCCCCGTCGACGTCGAGGCCGCCGGGGTCGACCTTCTATCAGCCTCTGCTCACAAGATCTACGGCCCCAAGGGCGTGGGTTGCCTGTATGTACGACGCCGCAAGCCGCGTGTGCGGTTAGCGCCGATCATCGACGGCGGCGGCCACGAACGCGGGATGCGGTCGGGCACCCTCAACGTGCCGGGGATCGCGGGTATGGGCCAAGCCGCCGAGCTTTGCGGCCAAGAGATGGCCACCGAAGGCCCGCGGCTCAAGGCCCTACGCGACAAGCTTGAAAACGAGATCACGACCCAGCTCGACGAGGTCGCGGTCAACGGGCACCCCGAAATGCGGATTCCTCAGACCACGAACATCAGCTTCCCGTATGTCGAGGGCGAGAGCATGATGATGGCGATCAAAGAAATCGCGGTCAGCTCCGGGTCGGCGTGCACCAGTGCTAGCCTCGAGCCCAGTTACGTGCTCAAGAGCCTAGGCCTGGGAGACGAGCTGGCCCACAGCTCGATCCGCTTCGGCCTGGGCCGGTTCACAACCGAACAGGAGATCGACTACACGATCGAGAAAGTTATCAAAGGTGTCCGCAAGCTGCGCGACATGAGCCCGCTTTACGAGATGGCTCAAGAGGGCATCGACCTAGCGACGGTCGAGTGGGCGGCGCACTGACCCATGACGGCGGCAACTGACAGCCGATGGAATCGAACCGAAGAACGGACCAAAACGTTTAGAAATATGAAGGAGCTTGGCTATGGCATACAGCGACAAAGTCATTGACCACTACGAAAACCCACGCAATATCGGCAGCTTCGACAAAAGTGCCCCCAACGTCGGCACCGGCATCGTCGGGGCCCCCGAATGCGGGGACGTGATGAAGCTGCAGATCGAGGTCGACGATAAGACCGGAATGATCAAGGACGCGAAGTTCAAGACCTTCGGCTGCGGGTCGGCGATCGCCTCGTCGAGCCTGGCCACCGAGTGGGTCAAGGGCAAGACCGTCGACGAGGCGTTGGAGATCAAGAACACCGACATCGTCAACGAACTGTCCCTGCCGCCGGTGAAGATCCACTGCTCGGTGCTCGCTGAGGACGCGATCCGCAGCGCCATCGCCGACTACAAGAAGAAACAGGACTCGGATGGAAACACCGTCGAGCAGGGTGTGGAGGCGGGCTCGTCCGCATAAACCCGCTGTCGGGCCAAAGGCGACGGCCACCCCCGCCGATATGCCGATAAAGAGCCAGCGGGGACAGCCATGAGGCAGCCCCCCGGGACGGTGGGCGTGGGAACCACGGCTGAGAACTTCACGAAATAGAACAAGGGTAATCACCCGATGGGTACACAGGAGATCAAAACATGGCGATTGAATTAACCGAAACCGCTGCCCGTGAGATCAAAACGATTATTGATCAGCAGGAGCTCGACGCCGAGAACGTCCGCCTGCGGGTGGGCGTCAAGGGCGGGGGCTGCTCCGGGTTCAGCTACCTGCTAGACCTCACCGAGCAGCACCGCGACACCGACGAGACGTTCGAGCATCACGGGGTTAAGGTCGTGTGCGACCCCAAGAGCTACCTATACCTCAACGGCACCAAGATCGACTTCAAAGACGAGATCATGGGCCGGGGGTTTGTGTTCAACAACCCCAACGCCACGTCGAACTGCGGCTGCGGTAGCTCGTTTAGCGCTTAACGCGGGCGATCAAGGCTGGTCGCGGCCGCGGAAGACCGGCGTGGCGTGAACTCCGATCAGCAATCCGAAAAGAGGCAAGGCGCGCTGCGAGGGATTGCTCTTAAGGTTTCGGGTGTCCTGCACGGGTAAGGGACGATTATTGGCGAAGGGGGGGTAGCTGTGGGCAACCTGCCCGCAGCTGAGGGTGTCAAGGGGCAGATATACCGATCCCGGATGAAAATACGGCGTGATTCATGTACGCGGCAGGGGAGGGTTCGGTATCCAACGCATACTCGACGCGGTACTTTGATACGCGATGCGTATACTTTCCTCATCCTTAACCTCTACAGGGCTAAGGACGGTCTAGCGATTTTAGCCACGGCCCTGTCCTTGATCGGTTTCGACATTGACAAAATCCGCGGTGACGTGCTGACCCTCGCGAAGCGAGATTTCGTGGTTGATCTCGTTGAAACGGCGCCCGTTGAGCGGCTGCACCGGTCGGTTGCCGGGGTTGAAGTCATTGAGGTCGCCGATCGCTTGGTACGCAGCCAGCTGCCGTTGTGAGATCGCTACCGGGGTCTCGAGCACAAACCAGCTGACCGATTGGGACGCGGGGGGCGTCGTGAGTGATCCTGTGTAGAAGAAACCGGTGAGCGTCGCGGGCAATAGAGCGCCGGCGTCGATGTCCAACGGCAGGGTCCCTTCGTCGCCGCGGTGACGCAATCCCGACAGGCTGCTGAACACCGGGCCCAACGCTGGGTGGTCGCGCTCCCCCACCGCTTGGAGCAACACACCAATGACTACCAGGCCTCCGTCGGCATGCCGATGCACCAGGTGCAGCTCCATGTCCGCAAGCATCGCGTCGATCAAGTGTTCAGCTGGCGTGTGGAAGTGAAACTGCTCGAACTCGAACTTTTCGCCCCCGGCTTGGACGTAGTTCGCCGCCGACGTGGGGTACCTGACCTGGATCGTGTGGCCGTCGTTCATGATCTTCTCCGTGGCCACCGGGCGGTAGTGGATCTCCAACACGTCGCGGAGGTCCGTGGCCACACCACCGGGGATCGCCACGGGTGATTGGAAATCACCGGCGGCGTCGGGGGCGATGGTGGGCCAATGTTGCGGGGGCACCCTTCCGGCTTGCGAGTAGCCCCAGTTCAGGTCGGTGACGCAGCCTGCGGTGAAGCGGGTCTGGAAACCGGGGAAGGTCTGAGTCCAACCGGGCTCAACCTTTTGGCGGACGACATAAGGCCCCGGGATCAGGTGATTGAACTGATATTGGCCCACCGCGTCCGTCCGCCGCGAACCCACTAGCTCACAGGCGTTATAGAGCTGAATCTCGCAACCGGTTCGGGGGGTGGACCCTTCGCCGAGTGCACCGCAAGCGTGCCTGGCGCCGTACACAACCCCCGAGATGCTCGCCGATGTGTCTGTTTGGGGTTCGCGTTGGTTCATAATTTTCCCTTTAAAAGAGTACCGGTCGTCGTCAGGTTCACGGTATGCGCCCGATAAGGTCTCATGGTCGTGGTAGGCGTGACGGTGGCCTTTATACCCGATGGACGAAAGGTGTTTAATCGTCCTCTGGGGCATATACCGGTACCATACCGCCGTGGGCCCTGTTGCGTGGTGGTAGGAAAAAAAGTACAAGATGACCGTAGGGTGAAATTACAGATCGAGTTGTGAACCGCCCGATGAAGGTGTGCATTGGATGACTGTTTTCAAATGTTTTACACGGCATGGGATAGCGCCCCGTAACATGGATGAACCAGGCCCAGAGACGGGGTCGACCGATGAACGAAACCCATGATCGCTCGTCAGCCCTATTTATGAATCAACGGAACCGTGCTCAATGAACCCGCGGCGTCAGCCCAGGAATGGTCGGGGACCACGCGGGGTGGGCTGTCTCGGCGGACGCCGACAGCCCGCTGGGCTCGAGCGGACACAAACCAATCAATCCGGCTCATTTTGGACTCACGCAGCCGTGGTTTTGACCTTCTGCTGATGATCCCATAGCGAGTAGCGAATGCCCGTACCCACCGAGACGGCTTGGAATATCCGTACCCTCAACCGGGTCTTCGCGGCGTCAGCGGTCGTATTGCTGGTCTCGACCGTCTGGCTTGTGTTGGCGGATCACAACAAGGGCTGGCGGAAGTACCAGCGTCAAGCCCGCGTCTGGGCGGTGGCGATGACCCGCGACGCCCAGGCTCAAGCCGTGACCGCCGATCAGCAGCGAGAGATCACCGACCTGCTGCGGCAGATCGACAAGCTCGAGGCGTCCATGCCTCACGACCAGATCCAGCAACTCGAACAACAGATCACGGATCTAAGGGAAGAAAAGAGCCGGTTAGAGCTGCCGGCCGCGACCGTCAAGGGGCAGATCGGCCCGCTCACCCAGCAGATCGAACGCGCCATATTGGCAAGCGGCGAAGATTCCCCGCAGGTCAAACAGCTGCATGAGAGGTTAGCGCAGATCGAAGCCGACTATCAAGGCAAAGCCGCCACACTCGTGTCTTACGATTTGAAAATTAATGAGTTAACCCGCCAGCTCAGTAAACACCGAGACCAGGTCAAGGCGATCCAGAAGAGGATCGACGAGCTAAGCCGCACCGCCAACACGCTCGAAGAGAAGCTCGAAACCCTCAATCCAACGGGGCCGGCGAAGATCGGCAAGATCATCCGCGACGCCCCCTTGCTCGACTGGTTCAACCCCACCGAGAAGGTCCAGCAGGTGGTCGTGCCCGACATCCGCACCGACCTGAACTTCCTGACCGTCGAAACCATCGACCGCTGCAACACCTGCCACGTCAACATCGATCAGCCGGCCTACGAAGAAAACAACCTGCTATTGTTCATCGAGCGGCAGGTCGCCACGTTCGAAGGCCAGGATATTAATTCGATCAACCACCCTGTGGTCATGATCGACTTCTGGGGCCGCGCCGCCGAAGCCGCCGGGCTAGAAGATCAGCTGCATCAATTCCAAACGCAAACATTTGAAGCGATCAACGAGATCCGCGTCGACGCGGGCAAGAAGCCGCTGGACTCATTCGACCAGCTCGACGCGGAGTTCACCCGCATCGCCCGTGACGAGTCCGACACCGGCCTGCGGACCCGCCTGTATGAGCCGATGGCGCACTACCTCCTCGACCTCAAAACGGCGCTACGCACCGCGATCGGGGTTGAATCGTTCCGCGACCTTTGTGATCTGTACCGCAGCGAACTGATCGCGCGATTCAACGGGTACCGCTCCGACCGGGGTCTGCCCCTGCTTAGCGATAACCCGGTCCTGATGGCCCACCCCCGGCTGGACCTGTTCGTCGATGCCGACTCGGCCCACCCGATGAAGACCATGGGCTGCACCTCGTGCCACGAGGGGTCGGGGCAGGAAACGCAGTTCGAGTATACCGTCCACAGCCCGCGCGACATCTGGGTCGACGCCGAGACCGGCGCAACGGTTCCCACGTTCTTGTTGTCGCAAGATCACGGCCACGATACGCACGACCATGGCCAGGTTCCCTCCCCTGCGGCGGTGGCCGCCGCGGATGAATCGCTCACCTACGAAGCAGTTGTCATCGCCTCGAAGGATAGCCACCGTGCATCCACAGCCAGCCACGACGGGTCACGTTACACCCACGACGACGTGAAGCTCACCGAGCCGGGTTCGCCCGCCCCGTTCGCCCCGGTACACGAAGCCGCCGCGGCCACCGTGGCCTACACACCGCTGACGGAAGGGCAAGACGCCACCGCCATCCGCCAGGCGGACTATTGGGCCAAGAAGTACCACTGGCACCACGTCCACTTCATGCACTGGGAAAAACCGATGCACAAGCTTCGGTACGTCGAGTCCAGCTGCATCAAGTGCCACACGGAGGTATTCGACATCCAGCACGAAGCGCCGCGTCTGTTCGAAGGCCGCCAGCTCTTCGCCCAGCTCGGCTGCATCAACTGCCACGCGGCGGGTATCCTCGAAGACGACCCAGACATCAAAAAAGCCGGGCCGAGCCTGGTGCACGTCAAGCACAAGCTGTCGCCGCAGCTGATGGCATCGTGGATCTGGTCGCCCAAGGCGCTGCGCCCCACGGCCAAGATGCCGCACTACTTCATGCTCGAGAACAACTCATCACCGGTCGACATCCTGCGCACCCGCACCGAGGTCGCGGCGATGACGCACTACCTGCTCAACGCGGACCCGCAGCCGGATTACTACACCGGGCAGGATGAGGCCACGCCGGTTTATGCCCCCGAACCCCCGCCGGACACGCCAGGCGACGCCAAAGCCGGTCGAGAGTTATTCAACAGCGTCGGCTGCCTCGCCTGCCACAGCAACCTCGCTGAAGACGGCCAACGCTGGATCGTCGATGACCTGATGGTCCGCGCGGGTCTCAGCAGCGATCAAGCCGGTCGCAAGTACGAGTCCATGACGTACAACCAGCGTCACTGGTACGCCATGGAGCACCTGGATGACAAGCTCGAGCGCACCGGGCCGGAGCTATCGGCCGTGGGCACCAAGCTCAAAGCCGGACGCACCCAGGAGCAAGCCCGCGCGTGGTTGTACGACTGGCTGCGCAACCCGCGTCACTACTCAAGCTACACGGTTATGCCCAGCTTCCGCCTCACCGAGCAGGAAGCCAACGACATGACCGCGTACCTGCTGAGCTTGGAGCGACCCGGGTACGAGCCCGACGATTTCTTGAACCTCGACGAACCCGCCAAGGCCATGCTCCAAGAGCTGGTGGCGTATCTCAACGCCCCCAGGAGCACCATGGAGATGGCTCAGAAAGAAGCCCAACAGATGCCGGCCGCCGATCAACTCATGTTCCTGGGCAAGAAGATGATCGGCCACTACGGCTGTAGCGGCTGTCACCTGATCAACGGTTTCGAGGGTGCCACCCCGATCGGGACGGACTTCAACGACTGGGGTATCGAAGACCCACACAAGCTGGACTTCGGGTACTTCGACCACGCGTTCGATCAGCAACGCGAACAGCCGATCACGGTCTGGAAAACCGCCCACGAAGGGCTCAAAGCCGACGCGACGCATTACACCCACCGGTCCGAGGCGATCGAGCCGGTGACGATCCAGTGGGAACACGTGGGGGCCGAGCGTCGCCCGTGGCTGTACCACAAGCTGCATAACCCGCGTGTGTACGACCGGGGTCGGGTCGCGTTCGACGGGAAATTAGACGAAGCCGGCGACGCCCGGGCGCTGGGCACCGGGTTTTCCGTGGGCAAGCCTTACGACAAGCTCAAGATGCCCAAATTCTTTTTGGCCGACGATCAGGTCCAGGCGTTGGTGACGTTTGTGACCAGCATCCGCAAGCCGCTGGTGTCCCCGTCGATCCAGGCGGCGACCATGGACGACGTGGCGGTGCGCGTCACCCGTGGCCGGCAGATCGCCACGCTCTACAACTGCTATGGGTGTCACAACATCGAAGGCAACGAGCCGCGGGTGTGGGAGTCGTTCGAGGTATTCAACGACGATGGATCGTTCAACTACGAGAATCTCAACAACGCCCCGCCGAGGCTGATCGGCCAGGGCTCGAAGACCCAGCCGCCGTGGCTGTACCACTTCCTGGGTGAAGTTGAGCCGCTGCGCCCCTGGCTGAAGATCCGCATGCCCAGCTTCCCGTTAGACCACGGGCACACCGAGACGCTCGTCGATTATTTCGCCGGTCACAGCCAACTTATGGCCCGGCGGTTGGCCGACCACCTCGAACCGATCAAGGTGTACGTCGAAGCCAACCCCGAAGACCCGGACTGGTTCGATCGCCCTGCATTGGCCGGGTCGGTTGAGAAGATCCAACAGTTCGCGTTGACCGCGGAACTGGCCCGGGCCAGGGATTTCGACCCGAGGCAATCCACCGTGGACGACCGGCGGGCCACCTGGGCGAGGCTCTTAAAGGAAACGAAGTTCCTCCAAGAGGTCAACGACGTCGCGTACCCGTACGTGCCTACGCCCAAGCCCAACCCGGACCCGCACCGGTTCGCCCGGGGCAAGGCGTTGTTCAACGAACTCCGCTGTTACCAGTGTCACGCCTTGGGCGATGAGGACCAACTCCTGGAACTGTGGAAGCTCGACAACCCCGATGTCGGCTTGGAGGTGTTCGAAGACGAGGATGAAGAAGGCGAGGTATACGGGTACGACGATGAATACGGGGACGAAGAAGAGGAAGACTACGGATACGGCGACGAAGAAGACGGCTACGGAGACGATGAGGGCTACGGCGATGATGAAGAGGAAGCAGAGGTCCCCGCCGGTCCGGTCTATTCGGCGCCGAATTTGTCCCTATCGGCTGACCGGCTCCAGTGGAGTTGGTTCGATGCCTGGCTCCAGGAGCCCAACACGATGCAGCCGGGCACGAAGATGCCCCAGTGGTTCCCCGACGGGCACTCGGCGTTCCGGATGTACCCCAAGCAGGTCAAGGGCCAAGTCGAGTCGATGTACGGGTATTCCGGGAGCCAGCAGCGGCAGTACCTGATGGAATATGTCTACGCGGCGGGGCTGCGCAGCTACACCCCAGACGCCGAACGGCTCATGGGGATCGAGCCTGAGGAAATAGAGCTCGAACCCTTGCCGCGGCCGGTTGAATCAAAGGTAACTGAAGACGCGGACCCGGCATCTGGGCAGGAGTCGTCGTCAAGCGATGGTCAACAGCCTGCCGACGAGTCGTCCGGATCAGCCGCCGACGAGGGTGACGCGGACCCGCCGGTTGTCGCCCCGCCGGTTGTGATCGAGATGCACGACGACCCGTCCGTGGCCTACGAGGGCGGCGGCAGCGGCCGAGTGATCGGGGTCGCGACGTTCGAGGGCAAACGGCCACGCCGCAAGCCGGTGCGGATGGGGGCGGATGCGTATTGCGAGAAGTTCCACAAGAAGGGCGAGCGTGTGCTCAGCGATGAGCTGATCGTCAGCGACGACCAGCAGATCGCCAACGTGTTCGTTTACGTCAAGTCGGGGTTATCGGGCGGGGCCGCGGCGCCCAGCGAGGCGGCGGTGCTCGACCAGATCGGCTGCGTGTACAAGCCGCACGTGCTGGGCGTGGTGGCGGGTCAGCCGTTGAAGATCCTCAATAGCGATAACACGCTCCACAACGTGGACATGAAGAGCTCGAACAACGGGTCGTTTAACGAAGGGATGCCGGTCAAGGGGATGGTGCTCGATAAGGTCTTGTCGAAGCCGGAGCTGGGGATCCCGTTCAAGTGCGCGGTCCACCCGTGGATGGGGGCGATCGTGCACGTGGTCGACCACCCGTACTTCGCGGTCACCAACGACCAGGGGCAGTTCGAGATTAAAGGCTTGCCGCCGGGGACGTATACCCTCGAAGCGGTCCACGAGAGCAAGAAGATCGACCCGGTCACGTTCGAGGTGACGATCGAAGCCGACACCTCGCACCGGGTTGACGTAGCGGTGGGGGGCTAGTAAACAAGCCGATAAGTGCAGCGGGGTGTAACCGCCGGTGTTCGCGAGATTGGCTTTCTGAATGATCCGGCCGTTCGTGAAAACGTCATGACCCCCAAAGCTTATAGTCGAAGACCACGTGTAAGTTAGAAGGTTTCTAAGAATAGCCCTGTGATCATGCAAAAACGCAAGAACCAGGTACCCTAGATCATAAGAGAAAGGATTCCGAAGATGGCGTCGCTCAAGATGAACATTAAAGCATGGGGGTTTGCCGCAGCGGTCGGCGTAGCCGTGGTGATGATGTCGGGTCACGCTCACGCCGACGGGCAGCAGGGCCACATCGGCGGGGTGGACCAGGCGGGGGGTTCGATCAAGGGCGTGATCAAGTTCGACGGCAAGCAGGCCAAGCGCAAGAAGATCCGGATGGATCAGGACAAATACTGCATCGGTGCCCACAAGGACGACGCGGTGAGGGAAGAAAAATACGTCTTCGGCGACAACGACACCCTCCAGAACGTGTTCGTGTGGGTCAGCAAAGGGGTGGACAGCGGGTCGGCCTCGGCGGCGGGTGACAAGCGGGTGATCGACCAGGTCGGCTGTGTGTACACCCCGCACGTCAGCGGCGTGGTGGTCGATCAGCAGCTCGACATCCTCAACAGCGACAACACGCTCCACAACGTCAAGGTCAACAGCCAGGACAACGGCTCGTTTAACGAGGGGATGCCGGTCAAGGGCATGGTGCTGACCAAGAAGTTCTCCAAGCCGGAGATGGGCATCGCGTTCAAGTGCGACGTGCACCCGTGGATGGGGGCGTACCTGCACGTGGTCGAGCACCCGTTCTTCGCGGTAAGCGGCGCTGACGGGTCGTTCGAGATCCGTGGCCTGGCCCCGGGTGAATACGAGATCAGCACCTGGCACGAGTTCGACCGGTTCGGCCCCGACCAGGAGACGGTGACGGTCAAGGTCGAAGCCGACCAAGCCGCGGAAGTCACGTTCACTTACTCACCGAAAAAGAAGAAGAAAAAGTAGCGATCCGAGGTTTTTGGCTTTCGGCCATGTGCGTACGAACCCTTGGCGATCCCCGTGAGAGCGACCCGATCGTGACCTCTTTTGATAGGCCCCGACCCGTCGATGGACACCAGAGCATGAATACGGTTTCAAGACCTTTTAAAGCAGGTGCCGCGGTGATCGCCCGGTGGGGGTTGGGGGCTATAGCCGGCGTGCTGGCTTTGCCGGGCGTCGCCCTTGCCGAGGACGGCCAGACCGTTGGCCGCTACGGGTGGTGGCTGCCCGAGAACGTGTTCCCGCCCGGCGAGGCGATCGATCAGCTGTTCTATTTTCTGCTTTACTTGACCGGGGCGATCTGCATCGCGGTGTTTATCGCGTTGGGGGCGTTCCTGGTCATGTACCGGCATAAGCCCGGCCGGCACCCGAAGTTTATCCACGGCAACACCAAGCTCGAAGCGGTCTGGACGCTGATCCCGACGGTGATCCTGGCATTGATCGCGGCGTTTAGCCAGGCGACGTGGTCGCGGGTGAAGTACCAGCCGCCGGTGGGCGCTAACGAGGACGTGGTCGAGATGGGGGTGATCGCCAAGCAGTTTACGTGGTACTTCCACTACCCCGGCGCCGACGGGAAGCTGGGCCCGCGTCGCGATGAGCTGATCGACCCCGAGTCGAGCGACCCGGACATCCTCGTGGGCCTTGACCGCTCGCACGAAGACGGGCGCGACGACATCATCGCCCCGAAGATGTATGTCCCGGTCAACAAGCGGGTGTTCATCGAGCTCAGCAGCGTCGATGTGCTGCACAGCTTCTTCCTGCCCAACTTCCGGATCAAGCAAGACGCGGTGCCGGGGCTGACGGGGCGGGTGTGGCTCGAAGCCACGAAGACCAGCGCCCAGGTGATCGGCACCGAAGCCGACGGCAGCCCCATGCCGTTCGACATTGTCTGCGCCGAGCTGTGTGGCCAGGGGCACTACAAGATGCGCGGCCAGCTGTACGTCGTGAGCCAGGAAGAGTTCGACGCGTTCCTGGAAGAAGAAGCGTCGTACCTGGACCTAGGCGACGAAGATGAAGAGGACTACTACTAGGATGGCGGCCGTTCCGTTTTGTCACGGTCGCGGCTCGTGTTGCACCCTTCTGGGATTGAAGAGGTAACGACAGGTATGAGCACGCACGGATCTACAGGTCATCACGATGGCCACCACGGGCCCAACAGCTTCCTGACCCGGTACGTGTTCTCCACGGACCACAAGGTCATCGGCATCCAGTTCATGTTCGCGTCGCTGCTGTTCGTGATCTTGGGGGGCCTGCTTGCGCTGGGGGTGCGGTACCAGATCGCCTGGCCCAATCAGCACGTGCCGTACGCGAAGATCCTGCCAGGGAAGATGACCAACGAGGCGCCCGAAGCGAACCTGGCGCTGTGGAAGCTGGGGTGCGAGGTCGAGCTGCGAGGCGATACGACCAGCGACGGGCGCACGTTCGTGGCCGGGACCAAGGCCAAGCTGGTCGAGTTCCCCGAAGGGTTGGCGGTCACACTGCCGGTGGGCACCCGCGTCAAGAACGACAGCGGGCGCGTGTGGACGATCGAGCAGTCGACCCCCGCGATGATCGCGTGGCAGTCGGTCCACGGTGATTACGACTACGCCAAACAGCAGGCCCAGACCGTCGCCGGCATGGCGGTGACCGTGCCCGCGTCCGACGGGTTGCCACAACGAGAACTTACGCTTGTGGGGGTCGAAAAGACCTTCACCGGGTCGGCGGGGGGTGTATTAAAGGAGACCGTCAGCGGGCCGATCCTGCTGCCCATCAACGCGGCAACGACGCCGGTGCTCTTAGAAATCGACGGGGCCAACGCTCGGATGAACGCGGACACGGTCACGTTCTCTAAACAAGCATTGACCAGCGACGGGTACCTGCAGCTATTCACCATGCACGCGTCGATCATGATCTTTTTCGTGATCATCCCGATGCTGGTGGGGGCGTTCGGGAATTTCTTGATCCCGCTGATGATCGGGGCCCGGGACATGGCGTTCCCGAAGCTCAACATGCTAGCGTTCTGGATCTCGGCCCCGGCGGGGCTGCTGATGCTCATCAGCTTCTGGACACCCGGCGGCGCCGCGGGGGGCGGGTGGACGATGTACCCGCCGCTATCGAACGCGACGTACACCTCGCAGCTGGGCACGACGCTGTGGATCGCGTCGGTGGGGTTGATCGGGTTCGGGTCGATCGTCGGGGCGTTGAACTACATCACCACCACGATCAACATGCGGGCGCCGGGGATGACGATGTTCCGGATGCCGCTGACGGTCTGGTCGCTGTTGATTACGTCGATGCTGGCGTTGTTCGCCACGCCGATGCTCACCGCGGCGATGGTCCTGCTGCTGCTGGACCGCACCATGGGCACGCACTTTTTCGCGCCCGCCGGCGGGGGCCAGCCGCTGCTGTTCCAGCACCTGTTCTGGTTCTACTCCCACCCGGCGGTGTACATCATGATCCTGCCCGCCATGGGGGTGACGAGCGATATCCTCGCGACCTACGCCCGCAAGCCGATCTTCGGGTACAAACCGATGATCTACGCGATGGCGGCGATCACCGGGCTGGGGTTCATCGTCTGGGGCCACCACATGTTCCAGTCGGGGATGAACCCGGTGATGGGCACGACGTTCATGGCTTCGACGATCATGATCGCGGTGCCGTCGGCGATCAAGACGTTCAACTGGCTGGGGACGCTGTGGGGCGGGAACATCCGGTTCACCCCGGCGATGCTCAACGCGTTGGGGTTCGTGAGCATGTTCGTGATCGGGGGTTTGAGCGGGATCTTCATGGCCTCGGCCCCGGTGGATATCCAGATCCACGACACGTACTTCATCGTCGCCCATATCCACTACGTGCTGTTCGGCGGGTCGTTGTTTGGGATCTACGCGGGGGTGTACCACTGGTTCCCGAAGATGTTCGGGCGGCAGATGAACCAGAAGTGGGGGGTGATCCACTTTGTGATGACGATCCTGGCATTCAACGGGACGTTCTTCCTGATGCATATCCTGGGGATCGGCGGCCACCCGCGGCGGTACGCGTCGATCATGGAATACCCGACGCTGGTGCACCTCCAGCCGTTGAACGTGTTCATGACCATCTGCGCGATGATGATGGGCATGGCGCAGCTGCCGTTTTTCTATAACGTGTTCCGCAGTCTGCCGCGGGGGCTGGGTCGGGCGGTGGCGGCGGCGTTCGTGGTCATGCTGGGCCTGCCGGCGGTGATTGGGATGTCGTACTGGGGGTTATTCGAAAGCTCCCTGCTGGGGGGGCTATTCAACATGAGTGAAGCCGGGTACACCAGCGGGCAGACGTACCTTAGCCACGGGTTGTTGCTGGTGGCGCTTGTTGGGCTGGCGCTGGTGATGCTCAAGCAGCTGCCGACCGGGGGGCGGATCGCGACGGTGGTCTGCTTCGCGCCGGTCGTGGCGTTTTGTTTGTGGCTGATGGCCCAGGGCTCGGCCGAGTCGGTAGCGTATTACGAGAAGGCGGCTCAGCAGGCCACGGACGACGGGCGGGCATTCGCGGCGTGGTGGGCGGGGTCGATCCCGGTGTGGCACAACATCCAGATCGCGATCGGGCTGGGGCTTATCTATATCGCCGCGTCGATCGGCGGGGTGTGGCTGATCTGGTTCGCCGGCGGGCGGATCGGGATGCCGGTGATCTTAGAGAAGCTTTTGTATGTGGTGTTCCTGCCGGCGTTCTTGGCGCCGTTGATCTTGAAGAAAGACCCGTACCTGTGGATGGGCAACCTCTGGCCGGGGTTTGTGGAGCTGTACCCCGAAACGATGGTGCAGGTCGTCATCGCGTTAACGCTGTGTGCCGTACCGGGGATCGTGTACCTGGTGTTGTGGCGCCCCAACGACGCGTTTGGCTATGAGCCGGGGGTGAACCCGTGCGAGGCGAATTCTTTGGAGTGGACGACGCCGTCGCCGCCGCCGCATTTGAATTTCGACGAGATCCCGACGGTGTACCGCGGGCCTTACGAGTATGGCTCACCGGTGGTGGAGAAAGACTACCTGCCGCAGGTGTTTATGCTGCCGGCGGGGGTGGTGGAGCCTGCGGGGCACTGAATTATTCGTGAACGATATGACCCACCAGTCACGATCGCATGAAGCCGGATCGGGGTTGCACCGGTTCGCGGTGGCGTGGGTGGGGGTAACGTTCTGCCTGGTGGTTTTGGGGGGCACGGTCACGAGCAAAGGGGTGGGGCTGGCGGTGCCGGACTGGCCCACGACGTTCGACTACAACATGTTCTTGTTCCCCCCGTCGATGTGGAAGGGGGGGGTCTTCTGGGAGCACACGCACCGGCTGCTGGGCAGCGTGGTGGGGCTGATGACGATCGTGGTCGCGGTGTGGCTGTGGGTGACCCAGCGGTCGCGGCGTTGGTTGAGATGGCTTGGCATCGCCGCGTTGGTGCTGGTCATCATCCAGGGGGTGATGGGCGGGTTACGGGTCACGGAACTGGACTACCGCTGGGGGGTCGCCCACGGGGTGATGGCCCAGGTGTTTCTGTGTTTGGCGGTGCTGATCGCGGCGGCGACGGGTCGTTTTTGGGCAAAGCAGACGTTAAGCCGTGCGGGGGATGGAAACATATCCGCTGCGACCGGGCACCTGGCGTGGGTCGTGCTCGGGGTGATGTTGATTCAATTAGTCTTGGGCGCGTCGATGCGGCACAGCGGGTCGGGGTTGGCGATCCCGGATTTCCCTAGCGCCTATGGCCAGCTGATCCCACCGTTGACCGACCACGGCGTGGAGGCGGCGATCGATGCGATACCATATGACCAGGCGACCACGTACTACACCGCTGGGCAGGTCGGGGTTCATTTCGCTCATCGGGTCTGGGCGGTCGTGGTGGCGGGGTGTTGGTGTGGGCTGATCGTACGGGTTGGCAAGCAGGCGGGGGGTGAGGCGGATGGGTATCGGCTCGTGCGGTGGCCCGATCGTGGCGCTGGCGGGGTTGCTCGTATTTCAGCTAGCGCTGGGGGCGACGGTGATCTGGTCGGGGCGTCACCCCAGAGGTGGCGACGGCTCATCAGGCGACCGGGGCGGCGATGCTGGCGACCCTGACCCTGTTGGTGATCCGGATCCACCTTCTGACCGGTCGGGTGGTGAGCCGTTGTGATGCCCGCCGTGGAGTGATCGAACCGGCGACGCAACCCGTGGACGGGCTAAAAGGGGCGTTGACATGAGTACACCTCAGCTCACGACGGTGGTTGGTAACCCGCGGTGGGTGGAGCGGTCGGCCGCGTCGCACCCGCGGGTGCATCGTGGTTTGGAGCTATTGGCGATGACCAAGCCGGGATCACGGCGATGGTGGTGGTCACGGTGTGGATCGGCTACGCGATGGCACCGATGGGCAGTGGTGGGGGGTTATCGCAGTGGGTCACGCTGCTGGGCGCGTTGGTGGGGACGGCGCTATCGTGCATGGGGTCGAGTGTGCTTAACCAGATCTGGGAGCAAGACACCGACGCGCTGATGGAGCGCACCCGCACCCGGCCCTGCCGTCGGGGGACGATGACGGTCCGGGCTGCAGTGGCGTATGGTTTAGGGTTGTCCCTGATCGGGCTGGCGGTGCTGGCATGGACGACGAACTGGTGACGACGGGGTTGTCCGCGTTCACGATTGCTAGCTATGTCTTGGTGTACACCCCGATGAAGCGGGTCAACAGCGCCTCGACGATCGTCGGGGCGGTGCCCGGGGCGCTGCCGCCGGTGATGGGGTACACGGCGGCGACGGGGGCGGGTGGGTGTGCCCGCGATGCCTGATGTTCGCGATCTTGTTCTTGTGGCAGTTGCCGCATTTCCTATCGATCGCGTGGGTGTACCGTGAGGAGTACCGGCGGGCGGGTTTGGCGGTGCTGCCGGTCGAGGACCGCGACGGGGATACCACGTTCCGCAGATCCTGCTGGGGTGTTTGGCGTTGATGCCGCTGGGTTTATTGCCGACGATGCTGGGCGTGGCGGGGATGGTGTATTTTTACGGGGCGATGGCGGCTGGGGCGGTGTTCCTGGCGTTGGGCTTCGTGCTGGCGATCAGCCGATCGCGGCGGGACGCGCGGGTGCTGTTCTACGCGTCGCTGGTGTATCTGCCGGTGGTGTATGGGTTGATGGTGGTGGATAAAGTATGAGAGATTAAGTGATGATCCGGAACCGCTGCCCGGCGGTCGCGGCTTGTTAGAAACGGTTGGTGTGACCGGATCCCGGTTCGATGGACGCTTGTTGAGACGTATTTTTAACGAGAAGCAATTATGGCTCAGATCGCGGCGCACACGCACGGGCATGACACGACGCACGATGAACCGCTGATGGCTCACGGGTCGGTCTTGCAGCTGGGGATCTCCAACGGCAAGATCGCGATGTGGCTGTTCCTGGGCTCGGAGGTGATGTTCTTTACCGGCTTGATCGGCGCGTACATCGTGCTGCGCTTCGGGCAGGAGACGTGGGCCGACCCGACGGCTGATACTTACCCGCTCAACATCCCGCTGACCGCGGCCAATACGTTCCTGCTGATCTGCTCGAGCGTGACGCTGGTGTGGGCGTTGCAGTCGATCCAGGAGGGCAAGCGGGGTTTGGCGAACCTGGGGCTGTGGTTGACGACCCTGTTCGGGGCGGTGTTCGTGGGGGTCCAGGGCTATGAGTACTACGAGCTGTACATTCACGCGGGGATGCGACCCGATTCGGACATCTTCGGCAGCTGTTTTTACGCGATGACCGGATTCCATGGGCTGCACGTGCTGCTGGGGGTGATCGCGATGGGGGTGTTGTCGGTGATGGGGCTTAAGGGGAAGTTCACGCCCAAGGATTATGCCCCGGTCGAGCTGACCGGGTTGTATTGGCACTTTGTCGACCTGGTCTGGATTATTCTTTTCGCGATTGTATACCTGATGTAACCGATTGAAGTAAAAACACTACGGGAGAAATGACGATGCATCGAAACCGCGTGAAAGGAATGGCTCGATGAGTACCCATGATGACAGCCACAAGTTGCCGCTGTGGGCGTTGTTCCTGGCGTTGTTGGTCCTGACCGCGGGTGAGGTGGGGCTTTACGAGGTCTGGCGCCATACGCTGTTCGTGCCCAAGATCGTGATCGTGTTGATTATTTTAGTCTTGACCCTGCCCAAAGCCGCGATCGTGATGATCTACTTCATGCACCTGAAATTCGAGAAGCAGCTGATCACGGTGTTGGCGGTGGTGCCGTTGTTTATGGCGGTGTTCGCGGTACTGGCGATCTTGTCGGATATTGTCACGCTCAAGCCGCAGACGCCAGAATAAGGTAACGCAGATCGGGGTGTACGAGACACACGGGCATGGCCACGATGGGCACGACGGCAGTTCCGGTGCTGCACACGGTGCGGTTGACACAGCGGTTGAGGCGGATGGTTATTGAGGCCCGATGATTCGCGCGTAACGTGACGGGGGACTGTCTAGGTCATTTCAAATACGCGACGGCAGGGTTATGTAGGGCGGTTCGCTGTGAGAGGCGCGAGGTCACCTTTCATGGCTCGTCTTCCGCGGATCTCGCGTACAATCCCGCCATGCGATTCAATACTGAGTCACGACGGACGGATACCGAATCATCTGCCGAAACTGCGGTGGAGGTCGCGGGGCTTGGCTACACGTACCCGAAAGCGAAAAGGAAGCGTCGTCACGGCGACACCACGGGGCGTGGGCGAGACGCTGTTGGCGACGCTGACGGTTCGCCACGGGCTGCATTGGGGGGTGTTGATCTGCACGTGCACAGCGGCGAGGTCTTCGGGGTGCTGGGGCCCAATGGGGGGGGCAAGACCACGCTTTTCAAGATCCTCTCGACCCTGCTGGTGCCCTCAGAAGGCCGAGCCAGTGTATTCGGGAACGACGTGGTGTCACGGTCTGATCAGGTCCGCCAGCAGCTGGGGGTGGTGTTTCAGATGCCCAGCTTGGACGTGAAGCTCACCGCCCGGGAGAACCTGCTTCACCACGGGCACCTGTACGGCCTTCATGGCGGGACCCTCAACAGCAGGATCGAGTCTGCATTGGGGCAGGTCGATCTCGGGGACCGGTCGGGGGATTACGTGGAGACGTTTAGCGGGGGGATGCGGCGCCGGGTGGAATTGGCCAAGGCGTTGGTGCATGAGCCGAGGTTGCTTGTGCTCGATGAGCCGTCAACCGGGTTGGACCCTGCTGCCCCGTCGGGACCTGTGGGACGCGTTGCATCGGTTGAGGGATCAGCGGGGGGTGACGATCGTGTTCACCACCCACCTTTTAGATGAAGCCGACCGTTGCGATCGGGTGGCGATCCTGGCACAAGGGCGGTTGGTCGCGCTCGATAGCCCCGCCGCTTTGAAAGGCCACGATCGGGGGAGACGTCGTGGAGATCGAGCCGATCGGGGACCCGCAGCCGGTATGCGAGGTTCTAAAGGATCAACTGGGGCCTTGGGAGGGTGGGGGCTAGGCCGGAAGTGATGGACGGGGTAATCCGGTTCGAGAAAGACCGGGGCGCCGAGTGCGTGGCGCAGGTCGCCGAGAAGGTGTCGGGACAGGTACGCAGCATCAAGGTGAGCCAGCCGAGCCCTTGAGGATGTGTTCATGCGCCTCACCGGGCGGTCCTTTGAGGATTAGAGCGTATCCCGAAATGGTGTACGACGCCCCAGCGAGCCGCGACCGTGAGGCAGCGGGTTTCTCGGAATACCCCGACCACTTGACGTCGTACACGAAATCGGGAAACGCTCTATAGCCATTGGCGTAAATAATCTTCTTTGACCGATAAGTGTGATTTCTGGCATGGAGGCCAAGGTCATGACCTATTCGATGGACTTGCGGCAGCGGGTGGTCGTGGCGGCGGGGTCGGGTGAACCGATCGCTTCGGTGGCAAAGCGGTTTTCCGTGGCGCGGCCGACGGTGCGCGACTGGCTGGGTCGACATCGACGAGGGGAGTTGTCGCCGGGCGTGCCGGGGCCCAAGGGGCCGGTGAAGCTCACGGCGGCTGATGAGCAGATCTTGCGTGAGAGGGTCGCGGCCCAGCCGGGGATCACGGCCAAGCAGTTGATGCCTCTGCTGAGCGTGCGGGTGGTCGAATCGACGGTGTGCCGGGCGTTGAAGCGTCTGGGGCTATCCTTAAAAAGAAGTCGCTGATCGCCGCCGAACAAGAACGTCCGGACGTGGCTCGACGTCGGCGAAGCTTCATGATCGCCCGGCGGTTCGTGGACCCGGGTTCGTTTGTTTTCCTCGATGAATCCGGGGCCAAGACCAACATGACCCGGCTGTACGGCCGGTCGCCGATCGGCGAGCGCTGCGTGGATCACACCCCGGACGGCCACTGGAAAACCATGACGATGCTCAGTGCCATCCGGCTCGACGGCGTGATCCAAGACGCGACGGTGGTGGTCGACGGTCCGATGGACGCGGCAACGTTCCTGGCTTATACACAGCAGTTCTTGGCCCCGTCGCTGCGGCCCGGGGATGTCGTGGTGATGGACAATCTCTCGTCGCACAAAGGCGCGGGGATCCGTGAGGCGATCGAAGCGGCCGGCGCGGACCTTTGGTACTTGCCGCCTTACTCGCCCGACCTCAACCCGATCGAAAAGCTGTGGAGCAAAGTCAAAGCGTGGCTACGTCGGGTCAGCGCCAAGACGTTCGACGCCTTGAACGACGCCATCGCCGATGCCCTGCGAGCCGTTCACCCCACAGAATGCCCCAACTACTTTCAAGCCTGTGGCTATGGAGAACATTGATGCCAGATGCTCTAAAGGCCGCAAGTTGGTTGACTGTTCATTGGGGGTGGGGGTGACGTTACGACCCGCAGCTTAGGGCTAGCCCATCGAACGCCAGGAACACATGCTCGGGCAGGCGGGACTCGAGGTCGGCGTGCTTGATGTCGTGGGCGATGTGGGTGAGGTAGGCGCGGTGGGGTTTGATCCGGTCGATGATCTCCAGGGCCTGATCAACCGTCAGGTGCGTGGGGTGGTGCCGGTATCGAAGCGCATCGATAACCAGGATGTCGAGCCCTTCGAGTAGAGGGTAGGTTTCGGGCGGGATACGCGACACGTCCGTGCAATAGGCGACGCTGCCCGAGCCCCGCGGCTGCAGGGCATCCCGTCTCGGTGGCTGCGCCGTGTGATCAGAGCGAGGTCCGGCCCCTTCATCGCCCCGATCCTGCGTGTCGTGCTGAGAAACATGATCCACCCGGAACCCTAGGATCGGCAGCTTCCCATGCAGCAGGCGAAGCGGGGTCCACGTCGCCCCGTGGAGATCCAACGACACCCCGGGCTCGATCAGACGGGGGATCAGAGAGGCGATAAAAGACTGGTTAATGTTCTTGTGTGGCTCAAAAATATAGTAGAACATCGACCGCAGCCTATCGAGCGTCGCCTGCTCGGTGTAGATATCCAGCGGGGTCTTCATCACCGCGTTGAACCGGCGTAGGTCGTCGAGACCGAATACGTGGTCGGCGTGGCTATGGGTAAAAAAGACCCCGTCGAGGTGGTCGATCTGGTGGCGGATCATCTGGGCCCGCATCTCCGGGGCGGTGTCGATCAGCCACTGGCAGGTATTGGGCGGCGGGGCTTCGACGTCGTCGGCGACCAAGTCCGGGTTGCGGGGGTAGCGGATTAGGACACTGGGTCGCGTCCGCTGGTCGCGGGGGTCGGTCGAGTGGCATACGTCGCATTTGCAGCCGATCATCGGCACCCCGGCGCTGGTGCCGGTGCCCAGGAATAATAGCTCAAGGGACATCAATGAGATTCTAAGGCCATCTGATGATCGAGACGACCAACCAATAGGCCGGTTACCGCCACGAGATATGGGCAGCCGTGAACATTGCAGAGATTTTTAGGGAAGCCACATGATCGAACGCAAATGGTTATTAAGACTCATGCTCTGGTCGCTGGGGCTGGCCGCGGTGATGGGCGTGGTGGCGGTCCTTACGGGTACCGAAGACCTGACAGGTCGGGTCATAGGCACGGCGCTGCTGGCGGCGGTGGCGTGCCTGATGATGCTGGCCACGACCAGGATGATGGACAAGGCGACCACCCGCCCGGCTGGGCTACTGGGGACCTGGACGGTACTGGTGGAGTTCCTCCTGGGGTTGGCCGCAATATGGTTGACGTCGAGCGCCTTTAGGATCTTCGACGACGACGAGCTTTTTATCACGATGGTCTGCGTGGCGTGGGCGGCGGTGCCGGCGATGTGGTTGATAAAGCTATCAGCGACGCCGGCGTATCGGGCCGCCACCCGGGTGGGGCTAGGGATGTGCGCCGGGTACTTCGGGATATCGATGCTGGCCACATGGCTGCCGGGCCCTTATTGGCGTCATGACGAGTGGTGGGAAACCGCTTGGGTGCTTTTCCTGGCCAACCCCGTGTTCGTGGTAACCCTCCTGGGTTTCGGTGTCGAGTCGGGCCGGCACTGGCGGTGGATCGGGGTGGCGAGTGGTGTGGTTGCGTGCGTGATGGCGCTGTGGGGGATCTGGAACGAATCGAAGCACGGGCCAGCGGGACTGATCTGTGTCAGCAGCGTCGCGATCGTGGTGGCGATGATGAACATTATCGCGCGGTGCCCACTGAAGCCGGGGCAGGTCTGGCTGCGGGCCGCGACCCTGGCAGCGGTGGTCGCCACCGCGTTCGTGATCGACGTCGCGGCGATTATTGATCCGTCTTCATCCAGCACGGAGGAGCTTTTCTTCCGGCTGGGCGGGGCGACCGGGATTGTGTCGGCGTGCGGGCTGATGGCCTTGGCGGTGTTGGCGCGCCTCAACCGGCAGGTCGATTATGAACCGCTGACCGGGCGGATTCTTGAGATGACCCTCCACTGTCCCCGATGCGATAAGAAACAAACCGTCCAGATCGGCGATGCCCAGTGCTGCGACTGTCAGCTGCGGATCCACACCCGTGTCGAAGAGCCCCGCTGTCCAGGCTGCGGATACCTGCTCTACCGCCTCACCGCGGACCAATGCCCCGAATGCGGGGTCTCCCTGGGTGCGGCCCAGGCTCACCCCACGATGTGAAGGTTGCGGCGCCTGTGATGACGGTGATCTACTCTCCACTCCCGGCAGCCGCGCGCTTGGGGTGGTGAGCCATCCTCGCATTATTGGGTTTTTTGAAGGTGCCTGGTTTCGGGGACACGAAGCGGACGTTCATCAGTTTTGCTTTGCCTATCGGCTGGCCGTGGATGCCCTTGTTTTTGTCCCAGTGCCAAAACCGCCAACGGTGCGGCAGGCTCACCCCGTCGACCGATTCGTACTGCTCGTACGAGATCGCGTGCGGCTGCTTCTCGGCTTCATCGACGCTTTTCTCAAAGGTCACGATATAGGCCGCCCCTAGCAGCCGATGGGTCTGTGGGTCGCGGTAGAGGATGTACCAATCATCGGGCGCGTCGCCGACGCCTCCCTCAAACGTCAGCTTCGCGGTGTCGACCTTCTTGTCCTTGCGCCACGGCATCTCGCCGGTATCCTTGAGGTGGGTGCCCGGGTCTCGTAGTTTCATCGGGGCGGCCAGGAAATAAGGCCAGGTCAGCACATGGAACCGCGCGTCCTTAAAAGATGAATCCGCGGGCGATACCCACGCCGTTTCCCCGTCGAAGACCAACACCGTCCCATCGGCCAGCTCCATCCGGGATCGGCCCACCGCTGTGTCGAAGATCATCGTGCCTTCGAGCATGCGTTGACCCCCGAAGTCGATCGTCAGATCAGCGGACACGGCCTGCTTCGATCGCCACGCCTGGGCCCCGTGAGCTTTCTCGATGCTCGAAACAAAGCCTTGATCCGTGTCGTTCCCGCCTTCGGCGTCCGCGGCGCCAGCGGGACGATGGATGAAAACACCGCACAGCATCAGGATCCACACACCCGCCATCTGGATGGACACACCCGGTAAACCTTTAGAGCCACGGATCTGAGACCCCATCATGGGACCACTCCTTTTTAGTTCGATGTGAACGACTTATCTCGTGCTTTTTGATCGGGACCGCTTGTCTGACGGCTCTGCCCCCAAGACCGGCAGGTGCACCGTCCCGTCGGGGCTAAAAGACAACACATCCATCGGGCACACCGTCACGCACACCCCGCACCCGATGCAGCTCGATGAACCGTTATCGAGCGTTTCCTGTTTCAAGGCATAGCGCATCACGTCGATCCCGACCTGGCAGTTGCGCGAGCACTCGTTACACGCGATGCACTTATCATTGGCGACGATATGGAACCGCGATAGACCCAGTTTCGTATACACGTTCGAGAACACCTGCATCATCTTCGCTAGCGGACACCAGTACCGGCACCACACCTTCCCCCCCATGAACGGGTACAGCGTCACCGGCAGGATCCCCACGAGCCAGACGTCGCACAAGATGCGGTACAGGTAGATCCCCCAGTCCGCGGTGCGCACCAAGCCGGTGACGTCCTTGGCGAGCATCATCAGCGTCACCGCCGCGGCGAAGACCAGCACCACCATCCCCATCCATTCGAGCTTGACCGAGGTCTTACCTTTGGGCGCCAGGTGCCGCCATCGGTCGCCGAACGTCTCGGCCAGCCCCCCACACCCGCAGATCCACGAGCAGTACCGTTTGCCGTGGAAGAGGACCAACAGCGGGATGATCAAGAACGTGAGCACCACCCCCCACACGACCCAGATCATGTGCGGGTCATAGAACCACGTATAGAAAAACAGCGGCCAGGCGTAGACGATCCCGTAGCTGCGCCACGTCTGATCGGCGAACTGCGGGTCGTTGGCCAGCGTTTCACCCACCCATTCGTACCGGATCGCCCACTGGAACAGGAACTCAGGCACGATAAAGAAGAAGATCCACTGGAACGAGATCAGGCTCGTGAACCGCCAGATCTGGAACTTGTCCCGCCGGTCCAGGCCCCAGCGTTTGAGCGCCGCGACCCCGAAGATCGTCATCAGCGCTGTGTACATCACCGTGTACCAGAACGACCAGGGCCGGTCGAAGAACGACATCGATGCGTACCCCCACCCGCGGAACGGCCAGAACTCCTCACCCTTGCCGACCTTGATCCCGTAGATCGCGTACCAAGCAATAAACGACACCCCCAACCACGCCCACCGCTGCCCACCCCAGCCCAGGTAGAACAACCCCGCCAATGCACCGGCCGCAACCGACCCACCCGCGATGGCCCCGGCGTTACCCAGGTCTAAACCCAGAGGCTGCGGCCCGCCCAACCCCGCGCCGAGGAACCAAAGCCCCACAAATGTCAGCAGCGTGAACACCAGCGACGGCAGCGGCGACCCGTCCCATTCGTTCTCGAGCCGGATCCCCAAGCTCTTGAGAAACTTCACCGGCAGCTCCGCGCCGATCAGCACGAACGCGTGGTCTATCTCTAGCGTCCGCTCCTCTTTTGAGCCGTCTTGATCGATCTCCAACACCGCTTCTTTATCACGGAACTCCTTGACGTTGGAGTTGAAGATCACCTCGATCTTGCCGTCGTCGATCGCTTCTTCGAGAAGGCGTTGGTTGTCCTTGAAGATCCTCGCGAACTCGGTGCTTCGGTAAGAGATCACCACCTTGTTGCGTTCGGCTAGGGTCAATGCCGCTTCGATCGCGCTGTTGCCGCCGCCGACGATGAGAATGTTCTCATCGTGATACTTGGTCGGAGAATAAAGCTGATGGTAGACATGCTCCTGATCCTCACCCGGCACCTTGAGCTTCCGGGGGTTGCCGCGTTGGCCCGACGCTAGAACGATTTTTTTCGCGTGGTACTCGTTCTCGGGGGTTTTAGCGATGAACGTCCCGTCTGATTGTTTCTTAAGCTCGGTCAGCGGCTCTTCGGTGCGGATGTCGAGGTCATTCTTTTTAATAATCTGATGCCAACGCTCGACCAGGTCTTCTTTCGTGGCCCCGTCGAGCCAGAGCTTGCCCTTGGACGGGGTCGAGTCGGGCTCGGCGTAGATCCACTTACCCTCCGGGAAGTTCTCGATCGTGTTAGCGATTTTGCCCTTTTCAAGCACGCGGTACGAGAACCCCTTGTCCTGGGCCGCCAAAGCCGCGTTGAGCCCCGCCGCGCCCGCGCCGACGATCAGGACGTCCAGTGTGTCGCCCGAGGCGCGTTCCTTCATCTCCGGCAGCGACGACAGGTAATCGATCACCTCCACCCCCTGGGCCATGGCGAGTTTGATCACAGGGGCGCCGGCCAGGTCACCGATGATGTGCAGGCCTTTGACGCTCGACTCGTTGCCCTTGCTCACGATCGGCCGCCGGCTATCGGCGCTGCCACTGGCCAGGACCGTCTCGAATTTGTCTCGGATCGTTTTCAGCAAGATGGTGGGCTTCTTAAGAAAATCGTGAGATTGGCATTGAATGGTCGTGTCACAGGGCTCGGGCGGTTTCGGGTTCAACGCTGGGCTCGAGGCTGGCTCCACACCCGCTGCACGTGTGGGCACTGGGGTGGTTTTCTCGACCACACGCCTCACAAGGGACCGGTGTGTAGGTCAGCGGCACTTTCCTGAGTCCTTTCGGGATCCCCGCCGGTGCCCGGGCACGGTCCGCATCCGCGGCATTAAGCAGTACCGCCAAAACCGCCCCGTTGCCAACCAGCCCGGCAAAGAACCACGGCACCGGGGCCAGCCCCTTCCTCACCGCCTGATACGCGCACACCGCCCCGATGACCAGACCCAACAAAATATACAGCCCAAACCCCAGCCAGCCCCAGCCCATCGAAGACTGGCCCACCCCCCGCTCATCAAACAATGCCGACCTCGCCCGCAGCTTGCGGAAGTATTGCTCGGGGTCCTGGATAAACAGCTCGAACATCTCGCCGGCGGCCACGAAGAACGTACGCCCCTGGTAGCGGACCTCCACCACATCTTTGCCAAAAACCCGCTGATCGCACACGAGGCACTGTTCACCCTCACCGGGGCGGGCTTCGCCACGGGTCCAGCCAAGCTGATCTGGGATCGGCTCGTGCGGGTGCTCCGCCAACAGAGGGGTGGAGAACACCGCCATCACGACGTACACCACAACTTGCAACCAGTTGGATGAAATAACCCCGACCCGAATCGTGCTAGGGATCAGGACGCTCACTAAAGCCCCATCGACGCGGAACCGCCTCTGATGCGCATGGCCAGGATGAGTCGTACGGGTCATCACCTTCCCGTGATTCCGATCCCGGATGAAACCGCGTCACCGCCCGTCTACACGGCAGGATGATCCTCGAGGCCTTGGGGCCACGGGGGCCGATCGGTCTTCGACGCCGGGCGTTTGAATCCAACAGGCATAGAACCTACGCCGTGAGAAACGACACCTACGATTGTAAGGTGCCCCGTGATCCGAGAAAAATTTCATCCCGGCTTAAACGGCGACGGGGGGCTGTACCGCTGGTCCTCGTCATCGCCGGTCTCGCCGCCGCCCGCGTCTTGGTACTCCTCGTACCACCCCGCCTGGATCGCTTCGAGGATCTGCTCGTTGACGTTGTGACCCGGGTCCGGCTCGAAACCGTCGAGTTCTTCAACCATCCGCCGAAGGTCGGTGAACCGCACGCTTAACGGGTCCATCTCCGGGTGCGCCTCGTACAGCTGGATGCTGATCTCCTCGATATCCGTCCATTTGAGCTTCTGAGGCATTATTTTAGTTCCGACACGCAGGAGAGGTGACACGAAATCAACCTAGCCCCCTGCTACTGAAGGCTCACCGGCATGATCACGTAGAGAAAGTCCGGCCCGGCCCGCATCACCCCCGGCTTGTTCGAGGCTTTGAACTCCATCGTCACCCGGTCGTCCTGGACGATCTTAAGTGCATCGAGCACGAACTGCGGGTTGAACCCGATCTCGATCCCCTCGCCCTTGTATTCCGGGACCTCGACCGAGACCTCCGCCTCGCCCATCTCCGGGGCCCGGCTGGTGAGCTTCAGGCCCGTAGGCTCGAACGCGAACCGCACGCCCTTAGATTCCTCGTTCGTTAAAAGCTGCGCCCGTCTCACGGCGCTGGCCAGCACCACGGTATCTAACGAGGCCGACCGGTCACAGTCCTTGGGGATCACGTCCTTATAAGGTGGGAAGCTGCCCTCAACCAGGTTCGACGCGAGCATCGCCTGGTCCGTCTCGAACAAGACCTGATTATCTATCATGCGCACGCGCAGCGCTTGGTCAGAATCCTCAACCAGCTTCTGGACGATCTGTAAGGCCTTGGTGGGCACAATCACCGCTCGGTTGTCCTTCTTGGCCGCCTTGCACGTCCCCTTGGCCAAAGCCAGCCGGCGACCATCGGTGGCGACCATGACCAGCTTGTTGGATTCCCGCTCGATCAGCACCCCGTTGATCGCGTACCGGCTGTTCTCCCGCGCGGTGGCGAATACCGTCTCGGTGATCAGCGTGTGCATGTCCGCACAGGGGATTTCGAAATCAGGATCCCCTTTAAACTCCGGCAGCGGGGGGAAATCGCCAGGCGGCTGACCAAAGACCTGGAAGTGCGAATCCTGGTTGCGGATATGGGTCACGTCCCCGTCGACCTGAAGGTCCAGCGTCGCGTCGACCGACTCACGGACGATCTGGCTAAGCTTGTCCGCAGGGACCAACGCCTCGCCGGGCTGGTTGATTTCGACCTTCGCGGTCCCGACGCGCAACCCGACCTCCAGGTCCGTGCCGGTGACCGTTAGCCCGTTGTCGTCGGCCACGAGCTTCACGCACCGCAAGACCTCTTTGGGCGTACGGCTAACGACCACACCGCCGACTAGGTTCAACACGTCAACCAACGCCGCCCGATCACAGATCGCCTTCATGCTGTCTTCCTCTGCAAGGCTTGTTCGTACCAGGGCCTATAGGAGCTACTCACCTAGAGGGTCCCCAGCATCCAAATGGGATCCCAAGGTTAGTCGCCCCCTGTTAGATCAGCTGTCTAAAGAGCCTACCGCCACGCCATGGCAGCGCCAAACCGACTCAGTGTCGATTCCTACAGGGCTACAACAGACATTGGACGCTTAGCAATACCCTTATCCAGCCCTTTGAAGCGAACAGGCCTTGATTTTAACCATTCGTCGCCAGCCCTGCTGCAACGGGCCAATCCCGGTAAGATATGAGGCATGAACATCATCCTGCTCGGCTACCGCGGCTGTGGGAAGACGACCATGGGGAAGATGATCGCTGATCAATTGTGGAAAACCTTCGTCGATACCGACCAGGAGGTCTGCAAGCGGTTCAACAACCCCTCCATCGCCGAGATCTGGGCCCAGCATGGCGAGAAGGAGTGGCGGCAGGTCGAATCCGAGGTAACCGTCGAAGTCTGCGCCCGTAAAGACCTGGTGATCGCCCTCGGCGGGGGTGTCTTGACCCAACCCGAAGCCCACGAAGCGGTCGAAAACACCAAGAACGCGGTGCGGATCTACCTCTACTGCCAGCCGCAGGAGCTGCACCGCCGCATCCAAGCCGACGCCCAAACCGCTACCACCCGCCCGGCCCTCACCCCACACGGCGGCAGCCTTGACGAGATCGAACAGGTGCTCGCCGAGCGTGACCCGGTCTACCGGGCTGTGGCTGATACCGTGTTCGATGTCACCCACGTGCGACCCGACAACGGGGTGCGGCACCTCGTCGACAAATGTCTTTAGGGAACGGCTCTTCTCTGAACGGTCGTCCTACGCCAATATCGACCCCGGTTTGAGGCTGACCGAATCCAAACCATGACCGGTCTTGGCAAATTACAACACGATCAGACGATGCAAGAGCCTTGTATGGGGGCTGCGTTCCGTGCCGATCCCTGAAAACGTGGGCGAGAAGGCGTCGGCCGGCGTTGACCACGCTGGCGAGTCAGCTGGGGTCCCTCACGCGCTGGAGCGTCGGGTCGCACAGACGCATCTTTGGGGGCTTGGTTTAGCGAGGGGCTAGGTATCCGCCTCGCTGCGGTTGCTCGAAAGAGAACTCACAGCCGAGAAGATCTCGGAAAGAGGCGTCCGCTTCGTGTTCCGTCGCGGCAGCCAAGCTGGCGGGCTCGGCTGCGTGGATCTGCCCATAAACCCTGCCTTGGGTGAGGATCAGCCAGGCGATGAAACCGGCCGTAAGAAGATCTAGCCATGATTGAACCAAGTGTTGCATGCCCCTGATATCCATGTCGCTTGGAAGAGGGTGCGCCGCTTCGTGCGTCCCCGATTACGGAAACAGGCATGAAAAAGCGGCCCCATCACTCGTTTGGCGGCCACTCTGGACCCGGATGTTTCCGACACGCCCGGTGACTGCCTGCATATAAGTAATTACGCCGCACAGGGGTGATCATTGCGCTGCGACGGCAAAAAAGTTTATCGGAACCTGAGGCCGTGTCTCAGAATCAGAACATGTGCGATAAAAGGGTCGCCCTGTAGAGGTAAGGATGGGTGAGAAGGGGATGCCCACCGAAATCCTTAGTTGCGGGCTGGTAGCCCGCAACTAGAGCCTCGTCGACAACAATCTGTCCTTACCTGTGCAGGACGACCCATCGGAGATAGCTATTGAAGCCAGTACCTGTCTTCGCCCCTCCTCTGACCGCGGGTCCTATCCCAACGGAGCCTGTCTTGCGGAGGGAATCCCGATCCATCGGCGGGACACGAATAGTTGTTATGCTAGCGGTTTGGTACTCGAAGGGTTTGTTCGATCGCTCACGACACGGGCGTGGGTGAATACGCCCGGCCGTGAGTCGAAGCCCCATCAAGACGCGAAATGCCACTCGTCGATCAGATCGGTTTAGCGGTTCAAGACCTGGGTTGCATGGACTACGCTCGGTGCTTGGACCTTCAACGGCAGACCCATGACCAGGTTCGACGCGGGTTGGCTCCTGCCACGCTGCTCCTGGTTGAGCACCCCCCGGTGATCACGATCAGCCAACGACGCGGGGCCGGTGACCATCTCTTGGCTACCGCCGCGACCCTCGACCACCTGGGAATCGATGTCCAGACCACCGATCGGGGGGGCGGTATCACCTACCACGGACCAGGCCAGCTCGTGGTGTACCCCATCGTCCGTTTGGAACCGCTAGCACTGAATATTGGCCGATACATGCGCCTGCTCGAGCGGTCGGTCATCGACACGGTGGAGGCTTTCGGGGTCGAGGCACGTCGCCTTCATGGCCTTACGGGTGTATGGGTAGAGGGATCGGGGTGTGGGGCGAAGAAGCTGTGCGCCATGGGCGTGCGGGTACGAAAAAACGTGACCCTGCATGGGTTGGCCCTGAATGTCGATCCCGACCTCGATCATTTCGCGACCATTGTGCCATGTGGCTTAGCCGGATACGGAGTGACCAGCCTGCACGCGCTGTTAGGCCAGCGGTGCCCAACCATGACACAAGTTAAGGAAGAAATAGTGGCCGGCCTGCGTCGAAGGCTCGAAGCCGCGGCTAAAGCCTGTTTTGGTATCAGAGGATGAGTCTTTCTTCTGGCGACTCCCATAGGCGGCTAAGAGTTTGGATCGCCCTATGCGGCGTGCTGGCGTGCGGTTTCTCATTTTCGCTTTGGTGGGTCACGATCAACCGTCACGGCCGCGGTGAGGCCCCGGGCAATCTCGCCAGCCTCTGGGTGTACTGGGTCACTTTTGGGGTCAGTTGGTTCGGTTTGACCGCCTGGGTTTGCGGTTGGCGGGTTCGGCCACCCCGACATGACCACAACGATGGGCGGCGTCGCCAGGCGGTGTGGGTTTTGTCCGTCGCGTTGCTGGCGAGACTGATCGCGTGGGCAAGCGGACCGCCGCAGCTCAGCGATGACCTGTGGCGGTATATCCATGACGGTCGCCAGCTGGCGGATGGACTGAATCCTTATGCCCGGTCTCCCGCTCAACTCGGCGCGGGGCAGGGGGCCGACCCGATCCTCGATCAGATCAACCACCCCGAGCTGGTGACGATCTATCAGCCCACCAGTCTGTATGTGTTTTCGGGGTTATGGTGGCTGCACCCCCGGGGTTGGGACCCGACGGGTCATTGGACCTTTCGGCTCGGGTTTATCTTGATCGACCTGGTTGTGGTCGCCTTGATCCTTTATCAACTGACAGTGATCGGGCGTTCGGCTTGGTGGGCGGTGCTGTACGCGTGGCACCCGTTGGCGGTTAGTGAGGTCGCCCAATCGGGTCACCAAGACGTGATCGGGATCGCCTGCATGTTGGGGGCGCTTTCGTTGGCCGAAGATCGCCGTGGGTCGGTGGGGCGGGCTTGTGGTGTGGGGGGTTTGTTCGCCGCTGCGGTGGCGGTCAAACCTATCATTTTGCCGTTGGCTTTGCCCCTGGCATGGCGGGGTCGGGATCGGGCCTTGATGCTGTTTGTCACGGGGGCCACCACGGCGATCACCCTTACCTGCCTGTACCTGCCCTTCGTCTTGGCCGGCGGGGGGATAGCCGGGCTGTTCGACACGGCTAGAACCTTTGTCGGCCAATGGTCCTTCAACAGCTCGCTGCACGCGGCAGCCATGTGGATTGTGGGTAGCAAGCCTGTAGCGGATTCGATGATGGCGATCGGTTTAGGGGCCACCTTGATCACCGTCACGATCGCTCAACGAGATGTGTGGCGAGCTGCTTCGCTGTACCTGTTAGCCGGGGTGTTGTTATCGAGCACGGCGCATCCGTGGTATCTGCTGTGGGCGTTAGCGTTGGTCCCGATGCGGTTCAACCCGGCGATCTGGGGGCTTAGTTTTACTTTATCTTGGAGTTACCTGGTGCTCGGGGATATCGCCCGGTGGCACCTGCCGTTGTGGGTCGTGGTGGCCGAGTATGGCCCCGTGTACGCAGCTGTCATCTACGAACTCGTGGGGTGGTTGCGGAGGCGCCGGTTACCACGCCTGGATATCTCGAATCCCAGCACGGTCAATTAACACGCACCAGGAAGCTGGGTTGGGCCCCGATCGATTTACCTTTGATTTTATCAATCATGGTCACCCCGTTGGACAGATTAAAAGGGTATTTTTCTTGCAGCTCCAGGATCCGCGGGCCATACACACGGTATGGGCCCTGCTGGACGAAATCCGCGTCGGTGAACAACCCGAGGGTAACCATCGACCGGTGCGGGCCGTGATAAAAGTAGGCTTCCTCACCTTCATCACGCAGGACCTGGGCTGCCTTCTGTGCGGCTTGGCGGAACCCGGCCCCGAACGCTTGGTCGTAGACCGCGATCTGTAGCGAGTATGCCCCGGGGTAGCGACGCAGGTCCATCGGGTCTGCGGGGTCTGCGCCCACCGGGACCAGGGCCGCGGCGGCGAACGGCTGCTTGCCGTCGAGCCTTACAGACCGGCTGTGCCGAAGATCACGTTCGACGCGTGGGTCGTGAGGCCGATCGTACTGACCACGATAGACGTGGGCGGTGGCGCCCGTGCCGTGGACCCACAAGTCGGGCATCCGGGCGCGTTCTTGGAGGGCTTGGAGCCGAGCAAACGCTTGTCTATAGCAATCTGGGCCTTCATACTTTTCCAGCTCGATGGCCCATCGACTTACCCGCCTCTCCGAAGACGGGCCGGCTACACGATCCCTACCCGATTTCGCCGGCGGGTCGGCCATCTGCCGCAGGTCGGCCCAGCCGTCGTGGACCACGCGCTCGTATAAGCAGCCGGCCATAGGCCAGACAAAGGCGAGGATTAGGACAGGCCCTAGATGCTTCTTTCTCACACGGGCATCATACTGATCCCCAAGAAATCCGTTGGCCGTCGCCTCTTGTCTTGCCGGACCCTATACCCGACGCGTACTTTCGATATGACGTGCGCGCGCCACGGGGAAACGTCTAGGGCCGGATCGCTTTGCGGTACCCGACGGTCCGGTAGGTTTCTTCAAATCCGAGATGCCGGTGAAAACGCTGGGCCGCTTCGTTCTCCAGCTCCGCGTCACAGCCCATTTCGGTGCAGCCCTTGTGGGCGCACCAAGATTCCACCCGATCAAACAACGCCTTCGCGAAGCCTTCGCCGCGGTAGACGGGGGCGACATAGATCCCCTCGAGGTAACCGACCGGTGAGCTGAGGCACCCGTCCACGACATTGCGCAACGCCGCCTCGGCAAAGCCCGCGGGTGTTCCCGCTTCACCGGTCAAGAGGAGGAAGCAGGTCTTGTCGTCCACAGCGAGTATGAGCTCGATCTCGGCGTGGTGAAATGCCGCGGTCAGGCCGGTGTAAAGCGCTGCACGCAGGGTACACCACCCCGGGGCGTCGGCGTGGGCCGCTTCACGGATGGTGAATGGATCGTGGGTTGAACCGGGCATGGGTCTGAGGATAGACGCATCACGTATCGAAGTACCGCGTCGGGGATGTCGTTGACCCCGACTATTTCCCTGTCGCGTACACGAACCCTAACGGATTTCATCCGGGAGAGGTACAGCGGGTCATGCCGACGTTGGATCTCTCTGGATCGACCGCAAACAGGATCAGGCTCGTAGAAATCATACCTTCGCGAGGGTTTGATCTGGGTGGATGCCTGACAGGGCTTCGGGGCGGATCCCCAAGCACACGACGGTCAGGTCGTCCCGCAGGCTCAGGGACCCGACCTGGCGATCGAGCTTCCTCTCGAACCGCCGCACCGCCTCATCGATCGGGCCGTGGGCGAGGTCCATGAGCTCCTCGGTGTACGCCGGGATGGTCTCGGGGGCGTCGGGGGTCTGCTCGTGGTCGTACCCGAACGCCATCTCGATCCCGTCGCTGTAAAGGAGCAAACGGTCCCCGGGGTGGAGTTGGACCTGGACCGGTTCGAATTTCTTGTCGGGGAAGATCCCCAGTAAGGTCCCTTCTGGATCGAGGTACTCGGTGGCTCCGGTGGCGCGCATCAGGATCGGGAACGGGTGCCCGGCCCGGGCGAACGTCAACTGCAGGGTCTGGCAATCGATGATCCCGTAGCAAGCCGATGCGAACCGCATCTTCGTCCCGGGCTGGGCCATCATCGCTTCGTTGAGCTGCGCAAGGACCTTGGGTGGAGGGACGACCCGGTGTCCGCCGCTGATGTCGGCGACGATCTGCTTGGCCCGCAGGGTATGCTTGATGTGCATCGTCAACAGGGCCGCGGGCACCCCGTGGCCGACCGCGTCGGCGAGGAAAAACGCCATGTGCCGGTCGTCGAGGCGCACGACGTCATACACGTCACCGCTGACATACCCGGCGGGCCGGAACAGGACGTGGAACTCCACGGCCCGGTGGCTGGGCAGGGAAGTGGGCATGAATTCCCGTTGGAGCTGGGCCGCCATGCGTAGCTCCTCGTCGATCTTATCGATCTGCCCGCATAACCCGCCCTGGTGGGCTCGCAGCAAGAGGATGTCCGCCTGGAGGCCCTGGATCACGCCGGATTGGGTCCACAAGGTCCGTAGGACGAGGCACAGGGTTTCCGGGGCGGATTCCGCGGGGCCGACCACGACCCCGTGCTTGTACATGGCCCCTGCCGGTTGGGTCTCGTTGGGCCGGCTGAGCATGACGGGGATCTGTCGCTCTTGGAGAAACCCCAGCAGCTCGTGCCAATGGTCGGGGTCCGAATCGTCGAGCACGACCCACGCCACCCCGCACCGGTCGATCAGGGACCGGTCTTCGAGGACCGAGGCCATCGGCAGCCGTATCGCGGTGGGGCGGTCGCTCTGGGGCCAGTGGGCCATGGTGGCGTCGATCGGGGCCCAACCCCAGGCGTCAGGACCGGAGCCGATCACCACCAGTGATTGTGCGGGTCTTCTACCCATAGCGATTCCGATCGATCAATCGACTGGGCTTGGCCGACTACTTCGACCTTCACCGAAGCCCGAGACGGATACATCCACGCCGATCTTGGGGCCGCGGCCGGTCCATGTCGCAAGATCGTAGGAAATATTCTTATTATCGGGTTAGCGGGCACGCTGCTTAAGCTCTTGGAGGGGCAGTGCGATCGGATCGTTGACGCTTAAACCTAATGTATCGAGGCTGCCGCCGCGCAGCTCGATCGCGAACTGAGCGGGCCAGGGGCTCGAATACCGGGTCAGCAGGTACTCCGGGGTGTCGTCCGGTTCGATCTTCATCGTGTGCATCGACAGGATCCGGCCAGCGGGGTCGAGATAGATCAGGTCGATCGGGACCAAGCACCGACGCATCACGAACTGTCGAACCGCAGCGGTGGGGAAAACAAACAACATGCCGCCGTCGGCGGGGATTTCAGATCTATCGGACAGGCCTTGGTACCGCGACCGGTCGTCCATGGCCAGTTCCAGATGGAATGTCCGGCCACCAAGCTGAACCGTTTGGATCCCCGGGGGATCGTCATGAACCTTAGAATCCGCACACCCGTTGCCCGCAACCGCGACAACCAGTAGCCAAATCGGCAACAGACGCCCAACAAAACGACGCTTGTTTTCCCGCTGCCTTAAGGTCCGTTTTAAGTTATCGGTGCGAGGCCCCGGGATCGTTTGCCGGTCCGCGAGGCGGATCATCTGGCTAGGGCTGATTACCTGACTAACCATTCGTGATCCTCCTGGGTGAAGACGACCGGGTCTGTGGGCAGGCGGTCGAGTGAAAAACGTTCTAGAAAATCATGAGGGCTGACCGGTTTAAGGCTCTCAAGGACGCCGCACCACCGGGCGATAAGTCCCACGACCCGTTGGCAATCGACGCCGCGTTCTCGGTACCAGGCCAAGCGGGTATCGCCGTGGCGCTTGGCCAGCCGTCGGCCGTCAGGGCCCATCACCAGTGGCACGTGCACGTAGTGCCGCGGCGGCTCAAGACCCAGGTAACGGAAAAGCCACAGCTGCCTTAGCGTCGATCGAAGCAGGTCGTCCCCGCGGATTACGTCGGTCACGCCCTGCCGGGCATCGTCCACCACGACCGCTAGCTGGTACGCAGGCAGGCCCGCTTTGGTAGCGATCACGAAGTCCCCGACCTGCCGGTGGACGTTGCCTTCTTGGGGGCCACAGAATCGGTCGTCGAACCGCACTGTTTCATCAGGGACGATCAGCCGCCACGCCTCGCCCCCTGACTCGGCCTGGCGGTCCGAGCCTTCATTACTTTGCCGCAGCGCCGGGGACCCGCTCAACCGCGGGCGACATGTCCCCGGGTATCTTAGCTCATGGTTCTGCTCATGAGGCGCCGACAAGGCCGCGCGCAGGTCTTTTCGGGTGCAGCTGCACGGGTAGATCAGGCCCTGCTTTCTTAACTGCGTCACGGCGTCCTGATACGCAGACAGGTCTTGCCGCTGATAAAGCACGTCTCCGTCCCAGTCGATGCCCAGCCACCTCAGATCGTCGATAGCCAGCCGAGCGGCATCTGGTTTGATGCGGGGGCCGTCGAGGTCCTCGATCCTCAATAGCAACCGATGCCCACCCTGTCGGGCCAGGGCCCAGTTGATCATAAACGTACGCACGTTTCCCAGGTGCAGGGCACCGGTTGGCGAGGGCGCTAGCCGTGTCGTTCGTGTGTTCATCGTTAAAACGAGGCTATCCTTCACAACGCGGTGGGTATATCCTACCGGTATGGATAGCTCACCGACCTGGCCCCGCCCGATCCGTCTGGCGTTGCTGATCAGCGGGGGGGGCACGACGCTTCAGAACCTGGCCGATCAGATCGATCAGGGGCAGCTCAACGCCAAGATCGTGCTGGTGATCAGCTCGAACCCCAAAGCCTATGGGCTTGAGCGGGCAAGGAACATGTCCCTGCCATCGTTGGTCGTGCCCCGTAAGCAGTTCCAAGACGTTCAGGCATTCTCCCAGCGGGTCTTCGAACCGATCCGCGAAGCGAAGGCCGACCTCGTATGCCTCGCGGGGTTTTTATGTTTGCTGGACCTGCCCGATGATTTCGCCACGCGCGTGATCAACATCCACCCCGCGTTGCTGCCCGCGTTCGGGGGCCGAGGGATGTACGGCCAACGGGTCCACGAGGCGGTCTTGGCCGCGGGCTGCAAGGTTAGCGGCTGTACCGTGCACTACTGCGACCAGGAATACGACACGGGTCCCATCATCATCCAGCGCCCCTGCCCCGTGGCCGAAGACGACACGGCCCAGACCCTGGCCCGACGCGTGTTCGAGCAAGAGTGTATCGCTTATCCAGAGGCGATCCGCCTCATCGCGGAGGGGGCCGTCACGATCAACGGACGCCGCACACGGATCGGGTAGCGATCATCGGATTCTGCCCAGGGCTCGGGCGAAGCACAGGGGACGAGTCCCCGTGTGGATACTAACGGCTCGGACTTTATTCGGGCATAGAAAATTTATATGTAATGCCCTGAGAAGAACCCGTTGCCTGACGGTCGCGGCTCGCTACGTATGCCGTATGGCCGATCAGAAAAAGCTCATATCTTGGCCGGTTGCTGGGCGATGCACTCCAGGAACACGTCCCCGTACGCCTCGAGCTTCTGATGCCCAACCCCGCGGACGCCGAGCATCTCGGTGCGGTCCCGTGGCCGGTGACGGGCCAGTTCACGCAGGGTCTGATCCCCAAAAATGATGTACGCGGGAACACCCTGTTCAACAGCCAGCTGTCGTCTCAACGCGCGTAGCCGTTCGAAGAGCTCCTGGTCGACACCAGCCCAATCGGCCTCGGCTCGGGTGCGTTCCCGTTTGACACCCTTGGGGCGGTATAGGGTCACGCCGGAGGTGCCTTTTAGGAAACTATGGGATGACGGGGTGAGATGGATCACCGGCCGGTCATCGTTACTGCGTGCCAGGGCGCCGGCATCGATGAGTTGGTCGATGTAACTGTGCAGCACCGGGGTGGGGGTGTCTTTGAGCAGGCCGCAGGTGCTTAGCTGGTCATGGCCCCAACGCTGGATCCGCTCCTTGGCCGACCCGCGCAGGACGTCCACGACGTGGGCAGCGCCGAACGGGCTGCGCAGCCGAGCGACGCACGAGAGGATCTTCTGGGCCACGACCACGGCGTCGTCGATCTGTTCATTTTCATCGAGGCACACGTCGCATGCCCCGCAGGGGCCTTTGTCGTAGGGCTGCCCGAAATACCGCGCTAGCATGGCGTGCCGGCAGCGCATCGACGAACAAAAACGGTGCATGTGCGACAGTAGCTGTAACTGGTGCTGGGGCGGGGCGTCGAGGCCGGCCTCGAGGGCCGAGCGGATCATCAGCTGTTTCCACTTGGCCGCGTCGGACGATGAGTACAGCAGCACGCACTCGGCCTCGAGCCCGTCGCGTCCGGCACGCCCGGCCTCCTGCTGGTAGTGCTCGATCGATTTGGGCATGGCCATGTGCACGACACAACGCACGTCGCTGCGGTCGACGCCCATCCCGAACGCCACCGTCGCGACGACGACGTTAAGACGCTCATGCATGAAGTCGTCTTGGACCTGTTGGCGTTCATCGGCTGGGACCCCGGCGTGGTAGTGGGCGGCGTTGACCCCGTGCGATCGCAGCCACGCGGCGGCGTTCTCAGCGTTCTTGCGGCTGATGCAGTAAACGATTGCGGCCTCATGGGCGTGGCGTCTGACCGCTTCGAGCCCCTGGGCGCGCCCGTTGGTGCGTGGGACGACGCGGTAAGTGAGGTTCGGTCGGTCGCAGTCGCCCACGAGGACCGCGGGGTCACGCAGCCCTAACTGGGCGACGATATCGTCACGCACGCGTCGTGTGGCGGTGGCGGTGTAGGCGTGCCAGCTGGCGTGAGGGAACCGCGCCTTAAGCTGAGCCAGGCGGCGGTACTCGGGGCGGAAATCGTGGCCCCAGTGGCTGACACAATGGGCTTCATCGATCACCACGGACTGGACATCCACGTGTGAAAGCAGGTCCAGGGTCCGGCCCGCCAGCAGCCGCTCCGGGGCGGCGTAGATCAGGTGCGGGGCATGATCGCGGATCTGAGATTCCGTTCGTTGGATTTCTTGAACGCCCATCCCGCTGTGCAACGCCACCGCGGGGTATCCGCAGGCGGTTAGGCCGCTGACCTGGTCTTGCATCAGCGAGATCAGCGGTGAGACCACGAGGGACACGCCGCGGGTCAATGCCGCGGGCAGCTGATAACAGAGGCTCTTGCCGCCGCCGGTGGGCAAGACCACCAGTGAATCGCGCCCGTCGAGGCACGCCCGCATCGCCTCTTGCTGGAGCGGGCGGAGGCTGTCATACCCCCAGTAGCGCTTGAGCGTGGCGAGGACTTCTTGTTGTGCAAATGAGCTCTCGAGCATCGTCGCACCGGGGTTTGAGCATGAGTCGTAGCTAGACGACATTTGTACACCGTACCCATGGCCACGGGCTCGCTGCCGGGTGGTCGCGGCTTGTTGGGGGCTGATCACGGATCGAGCTGGGCTGGTTCCATTCTACAGGCCCGGCCATGGATTGGCTTCGATAGCGAGCACCCCAGGGTTGAGGGGTTTCATCGCGCGGGCCTTCTCTTGGCCAGGCGATCCTCTCATACGCGGTGCGTATCGATTGAGTGGGGCTGAATCATAGGATCACGACATCGTTTTGAGGGGCGGTATAACGCCTGCGATGTCACCCGATGCATCAGAAAACCCGAGACTTGGTGGTCGCGGCTCGCGGTGGACGTCGACATCACCTTGACAATGCTTTAATCCGTCATCGCAGTTCGACGGTGTGGTTGGCTGGGGACAGGTACGCGCTGAGGTCGATCGGGCGGTCGAAGGCGATGCCGATCTCATGAACACGGTCGTCGACCTTGCGGCAGTGGGCGACGGTGCCGGTGCAGCGGTCTTGGGAGAAGTTGGTCTTCACCAGGGTCACGATGCACGGGGTGCCCGAGGCGATGGCGTGGCCGTGGAAGAATGACAGGCCGCTGCGGCTGATGTTGCGGGACTTGATCAGATAGTTCGACATCGAGCCTTCGGTGTCGGCCATCTCGAGGATCAAGCCCAGGATATGCCGGTAGGTGTGCCGGTCTTGAGCGCGGCGGTCATCGGCGGGGAGCTGTTTGTTTTCTTGTTCCAGCTTCGCGAGGATCGTGTGCCACTCGTCGTACGAGATCTTGAGTGTATCCACGGCGGGCGGGTTGATTTCTTGGTTCTCAGGCATGGCGTATCCCGTGGGGGCGAGTCACTGCACTCCTTGAGGATCATCGGTCATTTGGGCGTCCCGCTGCACCCGTGACAAGCAACGCGATCGGGGGCGGGGATGAAGCGACGTGTAGGCTAACCCGGCTGCGCGCGTGAGTCGGGTCGTGATATCACGGAGGCATACGAGAAACGCGGGGAGATGCCCGTGGCGGGTTCGAAAGCCGGTGGTTCTAGCGGGTGGGTAAGAAGCTGTGGGCTTTGGGGATCGTGAGGTGAAAGACCGTCCCTTGGCCGGGTTGGCTTTCGACGGTGATCTCCCCGCCGGTGTTGCGGATCAGGTCACGGCAGATGCACAGGCCCAGACCGGTGCCTTTGGGTTGCGACAGGGCTTCACAGGGCGGGGGTTTGCGGAGCGTGACGAAGGGTTCGAAGACCCGGTCTTTGATCGCTTCGGGGATCCCCGGCCCGGTATCGGCCACGTCGAGGTGGACCATCGATCCTTTGACTTCGCCCGAGATCTTGAGGCTGCCTGGTTGGCCCTGCATCGCCTGGATGGCGTTGAGCATGAGGTTGAGCAGCACCTGCTGGAGGTTCAGCGGGGGCATGGCCGCTTTGATGTCGGGTACGTCGATGGTTAGTTCGATGCCGTCTTTGCGTGGGTCGCGGGCCAGGCAGCCGAGCGTATCGTCGATCGTCGCCCGGATGTCCGCGGCGGGGCTCTGGTCGGTTTCCTGAGCGAACCCCAGGAGTGATGAGCTGATGTGCGCGGCGCGTTCCGCGCCGGAAAGCGCCTTTTCCACCGCTTTTTTGAGCATCTCGTGATCGTCAGGGTTAGACAAGGCCAGCTGGCCGTAGCTGACGATCGGGGTGAGGATGTTGTTGTATTCGTGGGCGATGATCGAGGCGATCGTGCCCAGGGTCGCGAGGCGGTGGGAGTGGGTGAGGCCCTCGCGCACCTGCTGGAACTGGGTCTCGAGCTGCTCGAAGTGTTCAAGCAGCTGCTCGATCTGAGCCAATTGGTCGGGGTGTGAAGGATCGGTCGGCAGCGACATAGGGATCACCGAGACGTGATATCGGTCGGTACAATGGTTATCTTCACTAGGATCGGTAAAAGTTCACAAGGGGGATCACCCCATGCCTCCCAAGCGTTCCTCCGGGTTGTGTTTGAGGGGGCGTCCGATAAGGCCGGCCGTCGAGGGTACGGGGATGAAAGATGGATCGTCACCGCTGCGCCTCGCCGCTCGACGTTGATAGGGATGCCCCTAATCAACCGATACTAAGCTTAGGTGGTGGCGTGATCCGTCACGATGGCGCCCCCGACCGGAAGCAGCTGACGTATGGGAAACGTCCTGACACCCAAGAAACGCCAACAGCGCAAGGTCGCGGTTTGGGGCATCGGCGTGATGCTCTTGATCGCCAGCCTGTGGCAGGTCCCCCGGTACTGGTGCGGCCGGGAAGCGGGGCTGTGGTACGAAGGCGACCCCGCATTGCAAAATAGCCTGGCCCAGGGTGTGGCGCGGTGGATCAACGATGACCTGGACATCCATCGTTTCCCGACCGGCAGCGACCACTTTAACGGTGAATGGCTGTTCGGAACGTACATGATGGCGGGGATGGGGTTCGCCCAGATGGCGATGGAACACCCCAAAGACCGCCAGGTGTACCTTGAACTGGTTGAACAGTGCATCGAACAGCTGCTATCGCCCCAGGTACGACAGTTCGATCGCCAGATCTGGAACGACGACCCGTTGGATTCATTCGATTCCGACCACGGCCACGCGGCGTACCTGGGGTACCTCAATCTGCTGCTGAGCCTCCATCGCCAGCTCGACCCACGTTCGCCATACGCCATCCTCAACCGGGAGATCACGGCGACCCTGGCTCGTCGGGTCGAGCTTTCGTCTTCCGGTCTGCTGGAAACCTATCCGGGCGAGATCTATCCGGTGGACAACTGCGCCGTGATCGCGTCGATCGCGATCTACAGCCGGGCTTCCAGGGGCACGTACCAAGACGTGGTCACGCAGTGGGTGACCCGCTGTCGCCAGCATTGGATCGACCCAAAGACCGGCTTGTTATTCCAGGCGATGACCCCCGTGGGGGATAAACCTCTGGATGAGCCCCGGGGGTCGGGTTCGGCGTTGGGGGCGTATTTCTTATCGTTTGCGGACGTTTCGCTTTCCCGTGATTTGTACGAAGCGGTCAAAGAGCGCCTGGCCACGTCCCTTGTGGGCTTTGGGGTCGTGAGGGAGTACCCGTGGGAGGTATCGGGACTGTCCGGGGGAAAAGCGGACATCGATTCGGGGCCGCTGATTTTAGGATACAGCATCTCTGCGACAGGATTTAGCCTTGCCGGCAGCCGGGTGCATAACGATCCGTCCTTCTTCACCCGGTTTTACCGCACCGCGTACCTTTTCGGGACCCCGCTGGACCGTAACGAGACCCGTACTTTTGTCACCGGTGGGCCCTTAGGCAACGCGATCCTCTTGGCGATGCTGACCGCTCAGCCGACACCCACCGCGGACCAGGATGAGGGGGGGGCATGAAACGATATTTCTGGGTCATCGACCTGATCGTGCTGGTGATTATCATCGTGCTCCATGGGTGGACCAAACGGCTGATGGCCGACGGCTCGGTGGTCTCGAACCTTTTTGCGACGGGGCCACACACGCCGGCAACGACCTTGGTCGCGGCGATTTCGTTCGTGACCCTGAGGTTCTTTGTGATCGTCGTGTTGCCGGTGAGCATGATCACCCGATGGGGGATGTTGATCGCGGGGTATTTCATGGGGCTAAGATCCGACCATGAGAAATCAGGCGACGAACCGACCCAACCTAGCCCGCGGCCGGTCGTCCAACCCACCGCGGAACCGGCCCAGACCTCGCCGCGGTTTTTTGGTTGATCCCGGTTCGCGGGTTGCTCAATCTTTTCGGTTACGGGCTTCCATCCGTGCCTCGTTTTCTCTACCCTGGTCGCGATGATCGATTCGCACGACGCCATAGACACCGTGTCAGGCCCGGCCCGTTTACCCCCTGGGCGCGCGCCGTTGACCGTGGCCCAGGTGTCGGGCCTCGTCAAAGCGGTTTTGGCCGATGCCCTGCCCTCGAAGGTGCGTGTGATCGGAGAGATCAGTAATTTCTCTCGCCGCACGCACTGGTTCTTTAGCCTTAAGGACGAACAGGCGACGCTGAGCTGCGTCTGCTTCGCCTCGACCGCGAAGGCGGTGCGGTTCCCGGTCGCGGACGGCTTGCAGGTCGTCGCCACGGGCCGGATCGACTACTACGAAGCTCAGGGCCGCCTGCAATTTTATGTCCAGGGCCTGGAACTGGTGGGCGAAGGTGAGCTGGAGTTACGGTTCCGCGCTCTTTGCCAGACACTACGGGGGCTGGGGTACTTCGATCCGTCTAGGAAGAAGCCCCTGCCGCTGGTGCCGCACCGGGTCGCAGTGGTGACGTCCGAGAGCGCCGCGGCGTTGCAGGACGTCATCCACACCGCCATGCGACGCTGGGCCGGCTGCCGGCTGATCTTATTGGACGTACGTGTCCAGGGTCCGGAGGCCGCCGGACAGATCGCCGCGGCGATCACCGCTCTTTCGCGAGATGGCCGGCGGGCAGGGATCGACGCGGTCATCCTCACGCGAGGCGGGGGTTCGATCGAGGACCTCTGGGCGTTTAACGAGCGGATCGTCGCCGACGCGGTGTATGCCTGTACCCTGCCGACGATCGCGGCGATCGGGCACGAGACCGATACCACGATCGCTGAGCTGGTCGCGGACGTGCGCTGCGCCACCCCGACCCAGGCGGCGATGACCCTCATCCCGGATCGATCGGCCCTCGACCGGCAGGTCCAGCAGTACGAGAAGAGGCTTGCACTCTTAGTGAGACGGGCACTTGAGCACCGCCGCCACCGGCTTGAGGCGGTCCAGCGTCACCCCCTGTTCCGCCGCCCGCAGCGTGTGATCGATCTGGCTCGTGAGCGGGTGGGTTCGCTGGTCGATCGGCTGGTGACGGTGATGCCGCGGAGCGTTCTTGCGCACCGTCAACGTCTCGATGGGCTGTCACGGCGGCTCGAGTCCGTTAACCCACACCGTGTGCTTCAGCGAGGTTACAGTTATACCCTGGGGCCCGGTGGTCAGGTGTTGCGTCGCACCGGTGACGTTGTAGCGGGCGACTCGATCACCACGGTGCTGGCCGATGGGCGGTTATCGAGCCGGGTGGAGGGATCCTCAGACGTGCCTCCGAAACGGACCCGGACCAAGCCGCGACGCAAGACAACCGCCCCGCCGCGCCCGGATCCGGGCCTATTTGGGCCATGATATGGCTGCGGTGCGTGTGGGGGATTGCAGTTACCCTCTGCCGTGGCGACCGCCACGGGAAAGCGCCTTTTCTACACGCCTACAGCATTTTCAGGGTTGGGATAGATCCCACGGCACAGCCAGGTGTCACGAAGAACCCGCTTCCTCCTCACGGTCACAACTCGTTAGGTTTGAACCGTAGCGAGGAGAGATCGAATAGAAGGGATCGAAGCATGGAGCGGAGGGGGATCGAACCCCTGACCTCCAGAATGCAAGTCTGGCGCTCTCCCAGCTGAGCTACCGCCCCGTCTGCGGGCACGTCAATCGCATTGGCCCTCTCGCGTGTCGTGCGTAAAACTTGTATCGCGGTACCGCATAAATCTCCGTAACCGGAAAGGAATAATATCACCTATCGTCAGGTCGCGTCGCCTGCGCAAGCATGCCGCATCTGTCTTGTTGGTTCGCGTCGCGTATCCATATGCCGTGCCGGGCACATCGAGGGTGCCAGGCAACTCACAGCCAGGCACATGATCTGTCCTGTCACTTGATCCGAGATGGGTATAGATCGGTCAGGTGCCTGGGCACACTGTAGACCGACTCGCGAGAAACGTATTCTTCTCATCCTCCGTGAATCGTACAAACAGCCGAGGATTGGCTCATCACGCCCTTATGGTATCCTATTGAGAGGGAGGAGGTGACTTATCACACGATGTAAACCTGTGTTTGTTTGAAATTTAGCTCGCCTGGGTTGGGAAGGAGGTCTTGTCGTTTTGCACACAATTCTCACAACGGGCTAAAGTACTTCAAGGTGGAATAAACTAGGTATCCGCTACACGCATCGCGTTTGAGAATACCGTGCCGGGCAGACGCTTGATACCGAAGATTCATGCCGCATCCACGGATCATGCCCTCGTTCCGTCGGGGATGGGTCATACGCACCGCGTATCCGAGTGCCGCGTCCGATATGCGTTGGGCGCCGATAATTTTCCCACCGCGTGCAGCAATCATGCCGTCTGCTCATCCTGGTTCGATATAATGACGAGCCTCTCAAGAAAATTGGGGTCTACCGCTACAGAAAGTCAACCGGTCTCGTATATGATAAAGATAATGGTTCGCCTACGGCTCTATATATTGGGATTGGTAATCGTCGCCTGGGGTGTTGGCTATTCGCCTCATGCCGTCTGGGCGGTGACCGACGAAGAGGTCGGCGAAGCGATCAATAAGATCAAGCAGTATTTTTACGAGCATCAAGACCCTGAGACCGGCTCGTGGGAGTTCCGCAGCAAGCTGGCGGGGCGTAAAGACGACGTCCTTCAAGCCGGGGGGGAAACCTCGCTGGTGACCCAAGCGCTGCTGGTGGCCGGTGAATCGTCTCAGAACCCCAATATCGCTAAAGCCCTGAAATACCTGCGCGAGGTCAAGATCAACGGGGCCTATGCCATGGCGGTGCGGACCCATGTCTGGTCGTACCTGCCGCGGTCGTACGCGAGTTTCCTCGAAGCGGATGCCGGGTGGTTAATGGATATGGCCAACAAGCACAAGCTGGGCTTATTCGATTATTCCATGGCCTTGGCTGAGAAAAACTCAGCGGTGGACCACAGCATCTCACAATACGGCGTCCTGGGTCTTTGGCAGGCGTCTAAACGGGGCGTGAGGATCCCCGAGAAGTTATGGAAAGCCTGGATCGAGCATTTCATCGGCGCCCAGCGCGACGATGGCGGCTGGAACTACGGCCGATACCCCGCTGAGAAATCGACCGGGTCGATGACCGCGGCGGGGCTGACCGCTCTATACGTCGGGCAGCAAGAGTTGTACCGCGACCGCAAAACACCCGAGCCGAAGATCACCGAGGCGATTAATAAAGGCTTGCGGTGGCTCAACGAGCGGTTCATCGGGGTCACTAACATCAACAAGGGCGGAGAACACAACTACTACTATGTCTACGGCATCGAGCGCGTGGCCCTGGCCAGCGGGGTTCGGTATCTCAATAACCGCGATTGGTACCAGACCTGCGCCAGCCACATCGTCAACAAAGTTAAAGACACGGGCAGCATCGAAGACGATTACGTGGACACCGCCTTCGCCCTGATGTTCCTGGCCCGCGGCCGGTACCCGGTCTGGATCAACAAGCTCGAGGTGCCCTCCAAGCCCTGGAACAACCACCCCAACGACCTGTACTTCCTTAGCCAGTTCCTCAGCAACCAACGGGAGGGGGAGATCAATTGGCAGGTCGTCAGCGTCGACACGTCGCCAGAGGATTGGCTGATCGCCCCGGTCGCGTACCTATCTTCGAACGAAGCCCTGGACCTGACCGACGCCCAGAAGGCCGCCATCAAGCGGTACCTGGACTTAGGGGGGCTTCTGGTGACCAACCCGGACGGTGGCTCCCCGGCTTTCACGTCCTCGATACGCGATACATTGCAAGAACTTTATCCCAAGTACAAGGTCCAGCGTTTGGCGCCGGATCACGGCCTATTTGACGCCTGGCACCGGATATCGTCGGAGCGTAGCCCCGCGGTCTCTGGGATGTCCAACGGGGCGAGGATGCTAGCCATCCTGCCCGAGACAGATCTCGGGTTCACCTTCCAATCTGACACCCAGCCGGGCAAGCACCCGGCCTGGGAGTTAGGGGCGAACCTCTTCGCGTACGCGACGAACCGGGGCGTGCTCAACAACCGGTTGGAGCCTCCCTACGATCAGCGGGCGTCTCGCTCGAGCAGTGGTAAGATTACCATCGGCCGGCCCCGCTACGACGGGAATTGGCTGCCCGAGCCCGCGGTGTGGGAGATTCAATCCAATCATGTCTACAACCGGACCGGCCTGGAGATCCAGACCACGCCCGCGGACGGCGACGGGGTCTTGGACCTAGACCAGATCGGTAGCTGTGACTACAAACTGGTTCACCTTACGGGCACCGACCCGGTCACTCTCACCGATGCTCAACGGGCGTCGATCCAGCAGTACCTGGATCGTGGCGGTACGATCCTGGTCGAGACCGTTGGCGGCCGCGGCGAGTTCACCCGTAGCCTCGAAACTCAGCTTTCCGAGCTGCTGGGCCAGCGGTCCGTGCCGCTGCGTGGTTCGGACGCGATCGTCTCCGGCGAGGGCCTGGTCGACGGCTACGACAACCGGCGGGCGCTGTACCGGCAATATTCGGTCCTGCGGTTCAAGCCCGACCCGGTGCCTCACCTGACCGCGCTTCTCGACGATGGGGACCGGCCGATGGTCATCATGTCACACGAGGACCTGTCGCTGGGCATGCTCGGGTGCCGTCACTGGGACGTGATGGGGTATCAGCCTCACACCGCCCGGATGCTCACCACGAACATCGTTCTCTGGGCCAATCAGCAGCAGCTCAACTGAACACCAAACCCGACCCGTGTCGAGATGGGCCTTACCCCGGCTTGATCGCTCGATAGATCAGCGCGACTCCGAGGGTCAAGGGTTGGGTCGAGACCTCAACGAAACCTGCCTGTTCGATCAAACCTTTCATGCGTAGCGGCTCGATAAAAGCCCCGACGCTCTTAGGTAAATAGCGGTACGCCCCGCCGTGGTCGCGCGCGATCCATGACGCGGTACGGGGCATGATATGGTGGAAATACACGTTGTATACACGACGCATCCATCGGTTTTCGGGCACGGCGAATTCGAGGATCACCAGCCGTCCACCCGGCCGCATCACACGGAAGAACTCCCGCAGGGCTAGCCCTGGATCGGCGACGTTACGGATCCCGAACGCGATGCTCACGACATCGGCACAGCAGCCTATCAACGGCAAGCGAAGCGCGTCCCCCGCGTGGTAGCTGGGGGTGACCGGTCGGTGGGGGGAGGGTTTTTTTTGCGCCAACGCGAGCATGGAGAACGTGAAATCAACCCCGAGCACCCGGCCGGCCCCGCTTCGAGAGAAAGCCAGCGACAGGTCGCCCGTGCCGGCGGCGACGTCCAGGACCGTGTCTCCGCTATGCACCGCCGCCGCGGCGACCGCGGCCCGACGCCACGCCTGGTCGCGCCCCAGCGAGTGCAGGCGGTTATTGAGGTCATAGCTTTTCGCGATCGAAGAGAACATCGCCTCGACGCGTTTGGCTTTGTCCTCAACCCCGTGCGGGTCGACCAGCTGATCCTCGGTCCACGTCGGGTCAGCAGAAGATGACAACAGCAACGGGGTGGCGATGGGGCGGGCTCCTACGGTCAGGTTGATCCGACGGTATCAACGGCTTCACTTTTAGCCACGTCGCTGATCGCGGCTATCGATGCCGGGCAGCGGCGAGACGATTTTGTAAAAGGTACTCGCAAGCCCTCCGCACGGGACACGCGTGCAAGCAGATGGTAGTGGTCTGGTTGACACGGTGTTAACCGCAGCCTGATCGTCGCGGCTCGTTGTTCGATCCGGTTTCTTGACACGCTGGAACGGCCTTCGAAGACCCGCGGATGGTCCGACTCCGTGCTTAGGGGGCGGTAATTTATCCAACTCGTCCAGTACCTTGGCTTTGTATTCCTCGGCGGCGAAACGGTACCGCCCCGGCTGATCATAATCGGGGTAGTTCTTGCGGATGTGTTGTTCGAGTTGGGTGATCCGTGTTTGGGGCAGAGGGTGGGTCGACAGGAACTCCGGCTGATGGCTGCCCGCCGCCTCCTTTTGAAGGATCTTCAAGACCTGCACTTGGCCGATCGGGCTGTATCCCAGTCGGCTCATGTAGCGTACGCCAAGCCAATCGGATTGTAACTCTTGATCGCGTCCGAATTTTAGGAGATAAACGGTTCCGCCCATCCCTGCGCCGGCGCCGAGAACTCTTAGCCAGTCTTCATCGCTAGCCTGGGCCGCCACCCCCAGCCCCGCCGCGACCCCCTGGACGATCATGGCCTGGGTCATGCGCTGGCCCACGTGTTGAGCCGTCACGTGCCCAACCTCATGGCCCAGGACGCCAGCCAGCTGGGCTTCGTTGTCCATCTTCGCCAACAACCCGCGGGACACAAAGACTTTGCCCCCCGGCAAAGCGAACGCGTTGATCACCTGCGAATCCACCACGTGGAATTCCCACGGCAGCTGGGGCCGTTCGCTTTCGGCGGCAAGGCGATACCCGATATCGCTGACATACTGAGAGATTTTTTTAGACGGAATCTCATCGCCGTATTGCTCAAGAAAAGCCGGCGACGCTTCGCTTCCCAGAGCGATCTCACGTTCGGTACTGATCAAATTTAGCTGCGACCGTCCGGTCGCCAAGTTCTTGGTACAACCCACCGGGCCTAGCGCTAAGACGAGGGTCAAAAGCAGGTTCATCAAACCCCTCGCCGGGAGGCGCTCGACGCTGCTACGTTTTCTAAGATCTACGCCATGGTCAAAATGCATATGAAAATTATAGACGCCCACCCTAAACAGGTCACACCGATATGACTATGCTAGCGGGCGATGATCATGACTCTGGCAGCGTATCTTCACAATCTGGACCCGTACGCGGTCCAGCTATGGGAAGGCGGGCCGATCCGGTGGTACGGGCTGTCGTACCTGGCGGGTTTCGCGATCGCGTTTGCGCTGGTGCGTCGGGTGGCCCGTGTCGGGAAGACGACGCTCGAGTCGCAGAAGGTCGGCGATTATGTCGTGGCGGTGTCGATCGGGATCGTCTTGGGCGGGCGGTTGGGGTATGTGCTGTTCTACCGCCCGGACCTGTTGTGGAGCTTCACCGGTGCTTTCCCGTTCTGGGGGGTCGTGGCGATCAACGAGGGTGGGATGGCCAGCCACGGGGGGATCCTCGGGGGCATCCTCGGGACGCTGGTTTATGCGCGGCGTCACGGGCACAGCTGGCCGCATCTACTGGACCTGATGGCGTTTAGCGCCCCCCCGGGCTTGATGTTGGGGCGGATCGCCAACTTCATTAACGGCGAGCTGATCGGTCGGGCCTGTTCGCCGGGCCTACCCTGGGCGGTAAAGTTCCCCCAAGAGATCTATCGTTGGGGCGTGGTAGAGCTGGCGAGGCTCGAGCCGGTGTTCCAGCTGCTGGCGGTACCGGACTATGTAACAACCTACGGACCGTCGTCGCTGCTACCGAAGATCATTAGTGAGATCCAAGCTGGCAACGCCGCGGTCCAGCAGGCGATCGAGCCGCTGCTGACCCCGCGGCACCCGTCGCAGCTGTACGCGGCGGCGCTCGAGGGCGCGGCGGTGTTCCTGGTGCTGGCGATCGCGTGGGCCAAGCCCCGCAAGCCGCTGGTGGTCGGGTCATTGTTCTGCACGACGTACGCGGCGGTGCGGGTGTTCGACGAGATGTTCCGCGAGCCGGACGCCCACCTTGGGTTCCAGTGGTTGAACATGACGCGTGGTCAGTGGCTCAGCGTCGCCCTGCTGATCGCGGGGCTGGCGCTGCTGGGGATATTTAGCCGTCGAAACGTCGAACCGATGGGGGGGTGGCTGCCCACGCGTGACCGGGTCAACGTTCACGGATGAGCGGGCCGCGGGCCTAACGCTGCGCCCGTGGCGATCTTGTGGAGGGGGAAAAAACGCTCGTCGATTCTTCCCGCTCCCCGACCGACCCCGTGGCCTGCTGACGGGTCGGGTTCCGTGATTCATGTAACTTGGAAAGGATGGTTGTGAAAACCCTCAGGCCCGCCTGTTGCTCCGCAGCGGCTGGGTGGGGGTCGGCAGGTTCAGATTGAGAAGATGGACCGATCGCCTCAGGATGTGATTGGGCCTGATTCCTTGCGGGCGCCGTGGGCGGGGTGATCGACGTCGTCGTGACGAGCAGCGGTTTATCAGCATCATCGGGGACACGGTCTCGAGGCCCCGGGCTGCCGATCGGAGGAGCGCGGTGAGGATCGGAGCTTCGTTCCGCTGAGGCCGATCGTGTTTGATCCATCAACTGCTCGGCTTTTTCGAGTAGATCCACCGCTCGCGCTAAGGTCTGGTTGAACCGTTTATCGGCCTCGACCTGCCTGGCGTAGATCTCGTCAAGCCGTTTGGCCATCGCCCCCATCACGGAGCCGAAAAGCCTCTCCAAGCGGTCCGCCCGCTGGTCTTGCTGGCTCAAGGAGCCAGCTAAACGCGCTAGGTCCTCGTGGAGCCGTTGTTGCTGCGCCTTGATCCGGCCTAGCAGATCGTGCTGATGCGTCGTGTGCGCTTCGGCTGCTTTGAATAGCTGGGCCCCGAGCTGGACGCGTTGGTCCGCTTGGCGGATGCGGCGTAGGGCTTCGAGCTGCTGCGGGTATGGCAACGCCGCATCACTGACAGCCCCGGGCTCATGATCGACGGCTGACGGGGTCAATCCCGTGACGGTATCAGGTTCACCACTCATAGTAGACGCTCGTGAAGGAGGAACGAAACATTTACTCTATAATCGACCCCGCGTCCCCGGTGGCTGTAGATTAACCGTGACCTCGATGGGCTCGAACAGATGAAACTCGATCGCGTTTTGGAACGGCTGCGGGCGTTGGCCTCCGAGAGCCTCGCCGAGCCGTGGGACCACGTGGGGCTACAAGTGGGTGACCCCGACCGGCCGGTCCGCAAGGCCCTGCTGTGCATCGACCTCACCGACGCGGTGCTCGAAGAAGCGGTGGCCAAGAAAGCGTCGCTGATCGTGGCCTACCACCCCCCGATCTTCTCGCCGCTTGAAGCGGTCACCACGCAACACCCCAAGCAGCGGGTTATCTACCACGCGGTTAGGCGGGGGATCGCCATCTATAGCCCGCACACCGCCTTGGACGCGGCAACGGGCGGCGTCAACGATTGGCTGTGCGACGGGTTGGGCCCAGGGAGGCGCCGGCCTATCCGCCCTCACCCACCGGCGACGCTGTTCAAGCTGGTCGTTTTCATCCCCCACGCCCAAGCCGATCGGCTGCGGGCGGCACTGAGCTCACAAGGCGCTGGCGTGATCGGGGATTACACCCAGTGTTCTTTTGGAACCGATGGCACCGGCACGTTCAAAGGGGGCAGGGCTACCAACCCGACGATCGGGCGGCGTGGGCGGTTTGAGACCGTTTCGGAACTACGCATGGAGATGGTCTGCCCCAGCGATCGGTTATCGGCGGTCGTCGCGGCGTTGCACCGGGACCACCCTTATGAGGAACCGGCCTATGACCTCTACCGGCTGGAACCGACGCCGGCCCAGCCCTCCGGTTCCCATCCCCCTTCGACGGGTCAAGGCCGGGTCCTGACGCTGGATCAACCGGTGACGCTCAAGACGCTGATCCAACGGGCCAAGAACCACCTGGGCGTCGATCATCTCGATGTGAGCGCGCCCAGTCTCAATCGTCGCGTTCAAGTGATCGGTCTCTGCGCCGGGGTCGGGGGGGCGCTGGTGTCTGAAGCGGGGCGGATCGACGCTTTCTTGACCGGTGAGATGCGACACCACGACGTGCTGGCCGCGGCCGCCTCCGGCACCGTTGTCCTGCTAGCGGGGCACACCCAAACCGAACGCGGGTACCTGCCCGTCTACCGCAAGAGGATCCTCGCCGCCGGGGGAGGTAAGATCCAGTGGCTGGTGAGCAGATCCGACCAGCCCCCATCCAAGCTTGTATGATCATCCGTGCCCCGTCGTATACGCAATCGTAGGCTCGGCTTCTACCTTGACGGCAGTGGAGCGTAGAAGGTTCCCAATGGGAGGCGGGTGACGATGGGTCCGATCGGCCTAAAGACTTTCGGCGGCCCGCTGCCGCACCAGTTGGGCAAACACCTCGCCGCGCTTCTCGTAATTGTCGAATTGGTCCCACGAAGCGCAGCCCGGGCTTAACAACACCGTGTCACCCGGATGGACCCGTCGACGGATCGCCTCGACCGCAATCTGGAGCGTTTCACACTCCACAACCCGATCCCGCTCGACGGCGTCGAGTGCGAGTGATTGCCGGGCACCTGCCGCGATCTTCGGCCCGGTAGCGCCGATCGTATAAACCCCACGGCATGATCGAGACGCTAGCTGCGCCAGGCCCGTCAGGTTGCTTTGTTTGTCGAACCCGCCGAGGATGACATGCACCCCCCCCGGGTCCTCCGCTGATCCCCTTCCTGGATGCCCCCCGTATTCTGCCACTAGCTCGGTGATCACGAGTTGCGAAGCCGCCGGCGTGGTCGCTTTGGAGTCGTTGAAGTACCGCACCCCGTCGACCTCCGCCACGAGTTGCAAACGATGCGGCAGGCCGGAAAACCCACTGACGGCTTCGATCGCGGCGGCTAGGCTCACCCCGGCGCACGCCGCCGCCTCGATCGCCATTGTGGCGTTGATCTGGTTAAACGTCCCCGGGATCCGCAGCGGCAGTCTCGGGACAGGTGGCGCCTCGACTCGCTCGATATGACCGGCCCGGGGGGTAAACCACGGTTCGGTGCCTGGGCCCTGCACGGCGTGGTCGTCGGGGCCCTGGTGGTCGAGTAAAACCTGCTTCACGGCCGCGTACGCTTCCATGGTGCCGTGGCGGTCGAGGTGGTTCGGGGACAGGTTCGTGACCACCGCCACGTGCGGCGACCAGCGGTCACCCTTCATCGCTTCGAGCATGAAGCTTGAAAGCTCGAGCACGACCCAGTCATCGGCTGTGATCCGGTCGACGCGGTCCAGTAAGGAGCCGCCGAGGTTGCCCCCGACGTGGACGTGTTCATGGCCGTGTTCCGCGGTGAGGATGTGCCCGATCATCGCCGTCGTCGTAGATTTGCCCGCGGTGCCCGTGACCGCGATCACCCGTCGGGTGGAGATTGCCCCCAACAGCAGCTGGATCTCACTGGTTATCGCGATCCCTCCCGCCGCCGCGGCTCGCAGGAAGCGGTTGTCACGCCGGTCCACCGCTGGGTTGACCACGACCAGGTCCGCGGTCGTAAAATCACTGACGTTGTGACCCCCCAGCCGGTATTGCACCGGTAGGTCGGCTAATTCGGCTAAACTATCGCGCAGTTGATCGGCGGGTCGCTGGTCGGTCACGAGGACGTCCGCTCCACGATCGACCAGGAACCGGGTTACCCCCACCCCCCCGCCGAACCGCCCCAGGCCCATCACCACGACCCGTGTACTGGCCAAGCCGTTGATGATACCTCGTTGATGTGGGGTTGGATTCATGGTCATGGCGCGGTTCTAGCGATGAGTTTCGAAGATGGTCGATGACGGCGTTTAGGCGCTGGGTGAATCACGAGGAGCTAATTTGAATGGCCTCGAATGATAAACCCGTGGTTCATGGATATCATGCCTGCCCGGACGGAAGATCGACCTATAACGGACGACGGATCAAATATCTGTGGCCAAGCTCCCATCGGATACCCCTATCAACGTTGCACGATTAGTACCCCACGCCCAACGGATGGTGGCGGTGTGTGTCATTTTAACGCTGTGGGTGCTGATCTACCCGTTCAACTTCCGAGGGCACGTGGTCACCGCGTGGCTAAGCGACTGGACGATCGGCAAGCTCAACACCCTGGGGAACCTGGTCCTGTTCTGCCCGTTCGGCCTGCTGATGACGTGGCTGGCGATGCTGCGGGGCCACGACCGAGGGGTCGCCGTGATCGCGGTCACGTTCCTGGGCGGGGGTGTGAGCCTCTTGGGTGAGACCCTCCAGGTTTGGCTGCCCAACCGGTTTAGCTCGATCGTGGACTTGACCGCGAACACCGCCGGGGCGGGTTTCGGGGCGATCGTCGGCTGCTACGCGTCGCCGATCCTCACCGCCCGTTGGCAGGCGCTGGTGACGTGGCTAGAGCCCCGCCCCGTGGCGCAGCGTACGCTGTGGCTACTGGCGGCGGTCGTGGTGCTGAAGACTTCCCCGTTCGACGTGTCGCCCGAGACGTTCTATATGCGCTGGTCGCTGTGGGATGCATACAACGCGGGTTGGCCGTTCTCGGCGGTGGTGCACTGGTACTGGTACCCAGCGTCGGGCCCGGCGTTGGACCTGGCCGCCGGGTTGGAGGTGACCCGGGCGGTGTTGAACTTCGTGCTCTTTGCGGGGGTCACGATAAGCGTCGGGCAGGCGGTGCGTGAATCCGTGTCACGCAGGGGGGACCGGGCGTACCCGGTCGACGCGATCATTCTTCTAGGTGTGGGGCTGGTCTTGTCGACGGAGCTGCTTCAGTGGCCGGTGCGCAGCCGGCTCATGGACGCCACCGACGCCTTCGCGGGCACCGCCGCGGTGTGCTTGGTCGCGGGGGGCAGCTGGGTGGCGAACCGGTGGCGGAACCGTCGGTAAGGGGTTTGACAGGTCTATCCCGTGCCGACCCAACCACTGGTCTCGAAGCGCCACCGCCCAGCCCACGAATAGATAAGCCAGTGCCATGTCCTGCCGGCTGATGAACAGCCCGACCACGAGGTACGCCACGATCGAAGCCGCCAGCATCCTCGCTGCTGGACCGGGCCAGTCCGGGCCCGCGATCGAGCCCACCTGCCACAGCACGACCAACGTGCCGGCGAACAGCGACACATAGAGCACCAGCCCCGGAAACCCGGCCTCCGCAATCATCTGGACATAGTTATTATGTGCTGCCCGTTGGCGGGGCAGGTCGGTGTTGTGGTCGTCGACGCGGTTGTGGTAGTTGCCCACGCCCACGCCCAGGACCGGGTGTTGACGGAACATCTCCCAGCCCGCCTCCCAGATCCGTAGCCGCTCCGTGACGCTGTTGCGGTCGTCGGTGCCCTGCCAGATCCCCGAAAATCGCTTGCCATAACCCGAAGACGCGAATACCACCGCGACAAGGATCAATACCGGCGCCGCCCTCGCCAAGACCCGCCATTTGTGTTTGAGCCCAATCCAACCCACCACCAAGACCGCGATGAATCCCACCGCCGCCGCCCGGTTCTGAGCCCAGGCGGTCATAGCCGCCAGCCCCACCCCCAGCACACCGAATACCCCTTTCACCACCCAATCCGGCCCCACCCTTAACCCCAACACCGCCAGCGGCAGGGCGATCACCGCCAGGGCGGAGATATCCCCCTCTCGGTAAATCCCTCCCCCACCGCTGATCAAACCCCGCACGCACACCGTTAGACCTATCACCAGTGACAACGCCCACGCCTGAGTCGCGCCGGTCAACACATGCGACGCGATCAGGAACAAGACCAGGCCGTGGAGGTACAGCTGAGGGTGGTGCTTCGGGTACGGCTGCCACGGCTGACCCCGCATCAACGCCGCCCCGGCGGTGATCAATAACCACACGACCAGCAACCCCATCAGCCGTGACAAATGGTCTGAGACGACAAACCTACGGCCCGATCGTTTCATCCAATTCGCCCACCCCAGCGCCGCCAGTAGGCACAGTCCGTTGGGCGCGCCGATCTCGAACATCTTGGTGTAGTCGTCGTGGTAGCGTTGCATCCCGTAAACGAGGGCGACGTACGCATACAACCCGATCTGTGGGTACCGGGCGCTACCGGCCAGCGACACGACCCCCGCGCACCACAGCGCTACCCATCCCGATGTCACCCCGGCCCGGGTGCCTGTCACCGCCACCCAGCCGGCCAGCAACACACACCCTATGGTCAGGCAGCCCTCGAGCAGACGGCTTGTTCGGGTAGCATGTTCTGTAGATGGCGTGGGCATGGTTGTGTATGTCGGCTGCGTAAGCGGGGAGTATTCTTGGGAACGCGATCTATACGCATCGCGTATCAAAATACCGCGTCGATGAGACGTTTGACTTCGGAAATATCCTTGCCGCGTACATGAGTCATGCCGTATTTTCATCCGGGATCGGTATATAACCCTCGCTGCTTAGCCCCGCGTGAATCACGCGGGGCTAAGAAAATTGTTTATGACGAAAACCCATCCTATGCCAAGCGACGCGCTTCGACATCCGTACCCGGTAGGCGGCCAATTCCCGCGAGGGATTCATTATGGGCTGGCGGCGGTGGCGGCGACCGTGGCGGTCGCGTATGGGTCGCTGGTGCCGTTTGAGTTTCGGCCGATCGCGTTTTCCGACGCGATGGATCGGTTCTTCCGGGGCGGGTTCTGGCAGTTCGGGTTGGCGTGGCGGGAAGATCTAGCCGTCAACATCCTGCTGTTCGTCCCGATCGGATACCTGGCCCTAGGGGCGATCGACGTGGACCGCCGCAGCCGGTTCGCGGCGGTTGTGGCGACACCGGTATTGGTCCTGCTTTTGGCTTGTGCGAGCACCGCGATCGAGTTTTTGCAGATGTGGTTCCCTCGGCGTAGCCCGTCGCTGGGGGATGTGTTATCCCAGGCGGTTGGTGCGTGCGTGGGGATCGCGGCGTGGTGGGCGGTGGGGCGGGGGGCGACCGCGTGGCTGCGGGCATTTTTTAGCCGATCCGGCCCGGCGGTGGATTGGCGGGTGCGGCTGCTTCAGTTCTACCTAGCGGGCTTCATCGCGTATCAGCTGTTGCCGTTAGATTTAGTGGTCAGCCCTGAGGAGATCCGCTGGAAGATCGAGATGGGCCGGGTGCTGCTGGTGCCGTTTACGAACGAGTTCCGCAACGTGTTCGAGATGCTCTGGCAGTGGGTGATGGATGTGATCTTGTTCATCCCGGTGGGGATGCTGATGCGGGTGGGGTGGGTGCCCAAGGGATATTTAAGACCGGTGTCCGTGGCGGCGGGGATGATCTTTGGGCTAGCGATCGGGATCGAGGCGGCGCAGCTGTTTATCTTTAGCCGGTTCGTGGACGCGACGGACGTGATAACCAGCGGTATGGGCGGGTTGATCGGCGCCGCGGTCGTTGAGCCGTTGTGGCGGGGTTTTGATCAAGCCGATGGGGTGTCCGGGGCGCGGATGGCACCAGAAAAGCGGGTTAAGGCGGCGTTGTTGATCTGCGGGGTGTATGCCGTACCGGTGATCGCGTCGTACTGGTACCCGTTTGATTGGGTGCTCGATGGTGGTCACCTGCGGGCCCAATTGCGGGGGTTTTTGAGTGTGCCGTTCATCCATTTCTACTGGGGCAGCGAGTACGTGGCGGCGACGAACATGATCCGGTCGCTGATGCTGTTTGTGCCGATCGGGGCGGTGCTGCGTTGGGGGCTGGTGGGGCAGGGGGGCGATCCGGGGGTTGGACCGGGGGAGGGATCGCCGCGTGCGTGGGTTTGGTGTTTGGTGATCGCCACATCGATGGGCTTGGTGATCGAGCTGGGCCAGGCGATGACCGTAAGCGGGACCGCGGACATCACCGATCTGGTGCTCTATGTGATAGGGTCGCTGCTGGGTTGGAAGCTGGCGGGGCGGTGGCTGGGAGACAGGAGCGGGTGACGAGTGTTTGGTAAGCCGATCCCGGATGAAAATACGACTTTGCGTCTCGACATACAAAGCTTTAGCCTGGCATCAGCATGACTTATCCAACCCTCCGCGATTATATCCAAGCCCTCGACACAGCCGGCGAGCTGCACCGGGTGACCACTTTGGTGAGCCCGATCCTTGAGATCAGCCAGATCGCGGATCGGGTCCAGCAAGAGCCCCGCGGCTTACACCAGTCAACACGCCCAAGCCTTCGACCCCAGGTTCGCGCACCTGGGCGGCAAGGCATTGCTATTCGAGAACGTCGAGGGATCAAGTTTCCCCGTGGCGATCAACACGTTTCGGCAGTTACCGCCGCATGGAGATGGCGCTGGGCTGCATAGACGGTGGGTTCGAAGCCTTAGCCAAGAAAATCGCCAAGCTTACGAAACCCCAGCCACCTACCGGGCTTGTCGAGAAGTTCAAGAAAATCCCCGAGCTGGCCAAGATCGCGTCGTACCCGCCAAAGGTCGTGCGTTCCCGGGATCTGCCAAGAGGTCGTCAAGACAGGTGACGACGTGAACCTGCTTGAATTACCGGTGATCAAGTGCTGGCCCGACGACGGCGACCCCAGGAAGTTCGACTACCCCGTGGAGATGCCCCGACCCCGGAGATGGGCGGTTTATCACCTTCGCGGGGGTCCATACCGTCCACCCCGAAAGCGGCGACCGAAACGTGGGCATGTACCGGATGCAGGTGCTCGATAGCCACCGCACCGCCATGCACTGGCACATGCACCACGACGGGGCGCGGCACTGGCGGGCGTGGAAGCAGCGTCGCGTGCCGATGCCGTGTGCTCTGGTGCTGGGCGGTGAGAGCGTGCTGCCCTATGCGGCGACCGCTCCGCTACCGCCAGGGGTCAGCGAGCTGCTGTTCGCGGGGTTCTTGAACGACCGCGGGATCGAGTTGGTGCCGTGCAAAACCGTGGATCTTCAGGTCCCCGCCAACGCGGAGTTCGTGATCGAAGGGTACGTCTCCACCCGGTGCGGCCCGCCCGGTTACGACCCCAGAGCTAAAGGCCCCGACGGTCGACACGAGCCGATTGGTGATGGGGCGGTGTTCGAAGGCCCGTTCGGGGACCATACCGGGTTTTAACTCGTTGCCAGACCGGTACCCCATTTTTGAAGTGACCGCCATTACCCATCGCCGGGACCCGATCTACCCCACCACGATCGTGGGTCTGCCCCCGCAAGAAGATTACTACATGGGCAAGGCGACCGAGCGGGTGTTCCTGCCGCTGTTGCAAACCCTGATCCCGGACGTGATCGACTACCACCTGCCGATGTTCGGCTGTTTCCACAACTGCGCATTTGTGAAGATCCGCAAGGAGTACCCTTTGCAAGCCAGACGGGTGATGCACGCGATCTGGGGCGCGGGGCAGATGGCGTGGACGAAGATGATCGTGGTCGTCGATGCCCACGTGAACGTCCACGACCAAGACGAGGTGCTGTTCCACCTCTGCGCCAACTGCGACCCGGGGCGGGATATCGAGATCGTCAACGGCCCGCTGGATATCCTCGACCACGCTTGCCCCGCGGCTGGGAGCCGGGCACAAGATCGGGTTCGACGCCACAGCCAAGATCCCCGGCGAAGAAGTCCACGGCCAACCGATCCGCGATTGGCCGCGCCTGATTGAGATGAGTGATCAGGGTCAAGGAACTCGTCGGTCGGCGGTGGAAGGAGTATGGGGTTTTAAGTGTGTGAGAAGCCTATTTCTTAGCGGCGCTGTCCTTAGCTGAGGTATGCTGGCCCGCGGGTGAGGATCGATCGCGTGTGCCTCAACCTCCGTGGCGATGCGGACGATGTACCCCATGATGCCGGTGCGCAGATGGCTCTCCTACCGATTGTGAGGATCATGGGGGATAAAATGAAAAAAATCAGGATTGTAGCGTTGGTGATCGTCCTTGGGATCGCGGTACACCAGCTCATGGCCAGCTCCGGTACCCCGCCCCATGACTGGCCCGCCAAGGTCGACCAGCCGTACCCGGACCTGAAGCTGCGGAATCACAAAGGGCAGGTCGTTTCCCTATCGTCGTATAAGGGGAAGGTCATCCTCATCGAGCCGGTGGGTCTAAGCTGCGCGGCTTGTAATGCATTTGCCGGTGGCAATGAGAAGGGGGTAGGCGGGTTCAAGGGTCTGCGCCCTCAGCCGGGGCTCGAATCAATCGGGCGGTATCTGCCGATCTACAGCAACGGCGTGCAGATCGACGATCCTCGGCTGGTCGTGGGTTCAGCTGTTGCTCTATGGCCAAGGGATGCGCGCCCCGTCGCTAAAGGAAGCCCGGGCATGGGCGGAACATTTCGGGATCGACTCGAAGCCGAACCATGTCGTTCTCGTGGGCGACGCCCCGGTACGTCAATCAGGTCAGCTACAAAATGATCCCGGGGTTTCAGCTGATCGACCCCGAGTTCGTGTTGCGGGCCGACAGCACCGGGCACCACCCGAAGCACGATCTGTTCACCGAGCTGCTGCCCCGGCTCGGAGAAATGGTCCGCAACGCCCACGCAACCCCGCCTCGACCCGCTAAGGCGGTCTCCACGAAGCGGTCCCCGCACGCCGGCCCCCGATCCGGGGACGCCTCCCCCTCCGCAGCCCCCCGTGACGCGCCCACCTTCGCGGATGAAAACCTCGTGCAGCAGGCGTACACGAGCATCCCGCACCGGCGGACGGTGTTTGACTTCAGCACGGAGAATATCCACTCGGCTCAGAAAGAATATCTGCAAGCCGCCTTTCACATCGCCGAGCAGGCGACCGTCTTGCGCGTCAGCGCGTATCACCGGTATATCCGTTTCGCCCCTAAGGAATCCCCGGAGATCCAACAACTCGCCGAACTGATCGCGTACCTCAAGAACCTGCCCCCGCCCGGCCCGTTGGAGGAATTCCATGAGCACCTGCTAGCCGCGATCCACGACCAGAAAGCATTCTATGAGCAGTGGAGCCAAGCCGGGTTCGGGTTCACCCACGCCCAGGCGGAGATGATCCCGAAGCACCCGCTTGTGCTCAGCGCCTCTGGGCACCTCCGCGCAGCCTACGGTATCCTAAAGAAGACCTATCCAGGCGAATCGAAGCATAATCAGAAGGCATTTTTCGATTATCTGTGTGCTTTGGACTTCATCTGATCCTTAAAGATCGAATGGGCTCGCCACGTATCCCGATTTCGCCATGGGTTCATCCTTCGCCTCGACGCTCGACTGGATCGATACGCAGCGAGACCGGATGATCGATCGCGTGCGGCGTTGGTGCAATATCAACAGCGGCTCGACGAATCTGGCCGGGCTGGCGGCGATGACCGATGCCCTGGACGAGTCCTTCGCCGGGCTAAGCGGGCATAACCGGCGGATCACGTTGACCCCGGCGCCGACCATCGATTCGCACGGGCAGCGGCGAGAAACACCTCTGGGCCAGGCGATCCATATCACGAACCCATGCGATGCCCCGTTGCGGGTTTTTCTGGGGATCCATATGGACACGGTCTACGGGCCGGATCACCCGTTCCAGGTTGTCGAGCAGGTCGACACCAACACCCTCCGTGGCCCCGGCGTCGTCGACGCCAAAGGAGGGCTGGCGGTCATGCTCACCGCGCTCGAAGCCCTCGAACGTAGCGGGTTATCAAAGAAGCTTTGTTGGGAAGTCCTGATCAACCCCGACGAAGAGATCGGCTCGCCCGGTTCGGCGCCCCTATTGGCCGAGTGCGCCAAGCGGAACCATCTTGGTCTGGTGTTCGAGCCGACCCTGCCCAACGGCGCCCTGGTCGGGGCGCGTAAGGGGTCGGGGAACTTCACCGTTGTGGTACGGGGCCAAGCCGCTCACGCGGGCCGAGAGTTTGATAAAGGCCGCAACGCGGTCGTCGCGATGGCTCGATTGATGACGGATCTTGACGATCTTAATCGGTCCTTAAACAGCACGCCGGATAGCTCCTCGGGTTCTGATCAAGGCCCCGCGGTGACCGTCAACGTCGGCAAGATCGAGGGCGGCGGGCCGGTGAACATCGTGCCGGACCTGGCGATCTGCCGGTTCAACGTCCGGATCACCGATGCCGAGTCAATCCCGCGGATCCAGGGCCGTCTAGAAGAGATGATCGCTTCGGTGAACAGGCTAGACGGCATCCAGGCCGAGCTGCACGGGGGGATCACGTCGCCGCCCAAGCCCATGGACGCCCCCATTACGCGGTTGTTCGACGGCGTGGCTCGATGCGGCCAAGACCTGGGTATCCCGATCTGCTGGCAGCCCAGCGGAGGGGTGTGCGACGGGAACAAGCTGGCCGCTGCGGGCCTGGCGACGGTCGATACGCTCGGCCCGCGTGGCGGCGACCTGCATAGCCCCAGTGAGTATCTGCTGCTTGACAGTCTGACCGAACGTGCGAAGCTCACAGCGCTTTTGCTGATGAAACTAGCCAGCGGTCAGCTGCGGTGGCCGCTGGCCTAGTGTGCTGACAGGCCTAAATTTTCGGGTGAGCTCCGCAGTAGGGTAGGCCCGGCATTTTTGCCGGGCAAAGACCCGACGCGATAGCCACGCGGGGTGCCCGGCACGATGCCGGGCCTACCTGACTGGACCCTCAACGACTGGTTGAGCCTGACTGCTATTTAACATACAGCTTGAGCGGCGCACAAGGCAATTTTGTTATAATAAAATTTATCAATCTCGATCAGGTTGACGGGGTCACTCATATACAGCAAGGTAATTTCAGATCCCAATGTATCTTCGATGCGGTGAATGATACCCGACGGATATCAGTGAATGATGGCACACCGAAAGAAAAATAAGTTAACCGAGGCAGGCCCTTTTGAATGGTATATCGGCATTTTAATTTTCAGGTACGAAGAGTACGGCAGCAATCGATCACGCAACCCACGGTCGATGTATAACGTCCACGAAAACATGTATTTGGTAAAAGCAAACACAGCAGAGAAGGCATACAAAAAATGTTTGTCTGAAGGAAAGGGTATGGAGAGCATTGAATGCACGGATCAAGACACCGGACAAAAGGGCAGATGGGTCTTTGTAGGAATTAACGAACTATTGCCTGTATATGAGAAGCTCGAAGACGGTGCGGAAATCCTATGGACAACTCACTATAAAAGTCTTGCATCTATTGAGAGGATGGTTAGAGAAAAAGAAGAACTGGGTGCTTTTCGGTCTTGAAAATGACGAGGGTTAGGTGGCCTTGCCCTAGTGCTGTGTCAAGTCAAAAGTTTCGGGTCGCGGCTCGCTGCGGAGCTCACCCGAAAATTGGAGCGTGGGTCGTCGTCGCCCCCGCGGTTGACAATCTTAGATCAGGGAATGAATCAACCCATGCTCGTGATCCGCCCGATCACGCTCGATGATCTCGACCAGCTCGAGGCGTTAGCCCATCAGGCATCGTTCGGGCTCACGTCCCTGCCCCGTGACCGGAAGCTGCTCGAGCAGCGGGTCGAGGCCTCGGTGCAGGGGTTCGCCAAGATGGCCGAGAAACCCGCGGGCGAGGCGTACTTGTTCGTGGCCGAGGACCTCGCCGACGGCCAGGTCGTGGGCACGTGCGGGGTCGTGTCCAAGGTCGGCGGGTTCGACCCGTTCTACGCGTACCGGATCGAGACCTCGGTCCACGAATCGAAGATGCTCGAGATCCGCAAGGAGATCCGCACCCTGCACCTGGTACGTGAGCACAACGGGCCGTGCGAGATCGGCAGCCTGTACCTGTCGCCGCGGTACCGCCGGGGCGGCAACGGGCGGTTACTGTCGCTGTCGCGGTTCCTGTTCATGGCCCAGCACCCGCGGTATTTCGACCCGGTAGTAATCGCTGAGTTGCGCGGTGTGGTGGATGAGCAGGGGTACTCACCATTTTGGGAGGCCCTAGGCCGGCACTTCTTCGAGGTCGAGTACCCCACCGCCGATTACCTGTGCATGGTCGATAAGAAATTCATCGCCGACCTGATGCCCACGCACCCGATCTACGTCCCGCTGTTGCCCGGATCGGCCCAGAAGGTGATCGGCGAGGTCCACCCCAACACGCGCGGGGCGCTGAAGATCCTCGGAGCCGAGGGGTTTACCGATAGCGGGATGGTCGACATCTTCGAGGCCGGTCCGATCGTCAGCTGCCCGCTGGAACGGATCGACACAATCCGGCGAAGCCGGGTAGCGGTGGTTGAGGAGATCACCGATGATCCCGTTGATTCATCTCGATACATCATCGGCACCACCGGGCGACAGTTCCGTGCGTGTCAAGACCAGATGGCTGAAACTGGAAACGGCGGGATCGTGCTAAACCGGGGGACCGCGGTGGCGCTCCAAGTGAAGGTCGATGATACCGTGCGGTACGCGACCACTCGGCCGATTGGCTTGGATTCCGGAACCAACGAGCTTTCTAACCCAGAGGACGGATCGTAGTGGGGCCGCCTAGCCACTTCATCAACGGCCAATGGGTCACGGGCCAAGGCGAGGTATTCGCGTCGTTCAATCCCGCTACGGACCAGACGGTGTGGTCGGGCGCTGCTGCAACGGGGGGTGAGGTCGATCAGGCCGTCGCCGCGGCGCGGGGCGCGTTCGGGTCGTGGGCGGGTTTGCCTTTGGACAAGCGGGTTGAGCACGTCCGATCGTTTGCCCAACAGCTAACCAGCCACCAACAAGACCTAGCAGAAGCGATCAGCCGTGAGACCGGCAAACCATTGTGGGAGTCGCGGGGCGAGGTCGGGGCGATGATCGGCAAGATCGATCTGTCCATCGCCGCTTATCAAGAGCGCCGTTCTCCAACGCAGAAGGAACTCAACGGCATGGCCACGGCGACCCGGTTCAAGCCGCACGGGGTGTGTGCGGTGCTGGGGCCGTTTAACCTGCCCGGCCACCTGCCCAATGGTCACATCGTCCCCGCGGTGATCGCTGGCAACACGGTGGTGTTCAAGCCCAGCGAAAACACCCCTGGGGTCGGGCAGCGGATGATGGAACTGTGGGAGGGGTCTGGTTTGCCCCCGGGGGTGGTGAACATGGTTCAGGGAGATGCCGAAACCGGGATCGCCCTTTCGCAGCACGACGGGATCGATGGGTTGTTCTTCACCGGCAGTTCGCGGGTTGGCCTGGCGTTGTCGCGGTTTTTTGCGGATCAACCAGGGAAGATCCTGGCGCTGGAGATGGGCGGGAACAACCCGCTGGTTGTGTGGGAAGCGGGTGATCTCGATGCGGCGTCATGCCTGACGGTCCAGTCCGCGTATATCACCGCCGGTCAGCGGTGTACGTGTGCCCGGAGGCTGATCCTGCGTACCGGCCGACCCGGCGATCGGTTCCTTGATCGCCTTGAGAGGATGATCGGTTCCGTCCGTGTCGGCCCGTATACCAATGATCCGCAGCCGTTCATGGGACCGCTTATCTCCAGGCAGGCTGCGCAGAAGATGCTCGAGGTTCAGCATGAGTTGCTGGAGAGGGGGGCGAGGTCGATTGTAAAGATGAGGGCGATCGACGGTTCCGCCGCGATGCTATCACCGGGGCTGATCGATGTCACCGATGTGGTGGGCCGTGGGGATGAGGAGTTTTTCGGCCCACTACTTCAGGTGATCCGGGTCGACGATTTCGATGTCGCGATCGAGGAAGCCAACCGGACCCGATACGGCTTGGCTGCAGGGTTAATAAGCGATCAGCGAGACTTATACGAGGCATTTTATCGCCGGATCCGAGCGGGCGTGGTGAACTGGAACCGGCCCACCACCGGGGCGAGCGGTTCATTGCCGTTCGGCGGGGTGGGCCTTAGCGGCAACCACCGCCCCAGCGGGTATTACGCAGTGGACTACTGCTCATGCCCGGTGGCGTCGATCGAATCGCCTTCGTTATCGCTGTCTACGGCACCGGTGCCGGGTATCGATCTCACAGATACAAACGCGTCGCACGACGTGTCGAGCTCATGATGGCGGTTCCCGAAGCCTACGAGGTAAATTTCGACGGGTTGATCGGTCCCACGCACAACTACGCGGGGTTATCGCGGGGCAACCTCGCCTCCCAGCGGCACGCCTATCGGGTGTCTAGCCCGAAGCAGGGGGCGCTACAGGGGCTAGCGAAGATGAAGGTGCTGGCCGGCCTGGGCGTGAAGCAGGCCCTGCTGCCGCCGCAAGATCGCCCGGATCTAACCCTGCTGCGGCGGCTGGGGTTCACCGGCAGCGATACACTGGTGATCGAGGCGGCGAACCGCGAGGCGCCGCAGCTGCTGGCCGCGGCGTTCAGCGCTTCGAGCATGTGGGCGGCCAACGCGGCGACCGTCTCGCCCAGCGCCGATACCAGAGACGGCCGCGTCCATTTCACGCCCGCGAACCTACCTTCTACGGCCCACCGCGGTGTCGAGCCGGGTCAGACGTCGGCGATCCTCAAAAGGATCTTCAGCGATCCATCTCGGTTTGTTCACCACCGCCCTCTGCCGGCTGGGGTGTGCTTCCGTGATGAGGGCGCCGCTAACCACACGCGCTTGTGCAGCGGGTACGGTCATCCGGGGGTTGAGGTTTTCGTTTTCGGTCAAGAGGAACTCAACCCGGAACAACCCAGACCCCACACCTACGGCGCCCGGCAGACGCTAGAAGCCTCGCACGCGGTTGCGAGGCTGCACGGCCTGGACCTGAATCGGACGCTCTTCGTTCAGCAGAACCCTGATGCGATCGACGCGGGGGTATTTCACAACGATGTGATCGCGGTTGGGAACCGCAACGTGTTGCTGTATCACCGTGACGCGTTTGTGTGTCCCGGACGGGGCCATGACCCGGTGGAGCTCATCCGGCGGGCGTATGAACAGGGGTGCGGAGGCGAACTTATCAAGATCGAGATCGCCGGCGATGAACTGTCGCTGGAACAGGCGGTGGGCAGCTACCTATTCAATAGCCAGCTGGTGACGCTGCCCGGGGAGATGATGGCGTTGGTTTGCCCGACGGAGTGTCGCATCCACGACGCGTCACGGGCGGTCCTGGACCGGGTCTTGCGAGAGAAGAACCCGGTCGAAGCGATTCGGTTTGTCGACCTGCGGCAGAGCATGCAGAACGGGGGCGGCCCGGCGTGCCTGAGGCTGCGTGTCGTCCTGACACCGGATCAGATCTCGGCGACCCACCCGGGGGTCTTGTTCACCGACGAGCTGTATGCGGTACTCACCCAGTGGGTGCACAAGCACTACCGCGGGGAGTTAACGCCTCAAGACTTGGCCGACCCCAAGCTGATCGACGAATCATGCGCGGCTCTGGATGAACTGACCACGATCCTCGAGCTCCCGTTGCTCTACCCTTTTCAGAAATAACCGAGAAACCCGTTGAGGAGGCAGCGGTGGGGCGGTCCGTACGGGCGGCGATGTTCGTCATAGACGCATCGCGTATCAAAATACCGCATCGGGTACGAGCTGGAGCCCGAAAAGTGACTTGCCGCGTACACGAATCGTGCCGCCATTTCATCCGGGAGGGAGATAACGTCACAAAGTGACCCAGGGTGCACGGTGCGGCGCAGAATCAGGCCGATCTGCGGTTAACCACTAGTGCGGCGGGGTTGACATGCAAGGCCGGGCTGATCAGGAGGGGACGCGGCGGCATCGGGCCAACCTCGGGGATCGAATCGTCGATGCCGACTCGGCCGAATGGTTCCGCAGGGGAGGTTGCAGCTGTGACGATGGGAGCTGGGAATAGAGCCGGGCTCGCCAAACGAGTGGCATGCCCCGCGGCAAGACACCATCTTTCACTATCTGAGCCGTTAATACGTCGATGCGGTGTTAGGTTAGGGGACCGGGCTTAACCGCCCGGTTCCCCTGTTTCGTAGGGGTGATCAATATCATCAACCCTACCCCCGAAAGCCCTCGGATGGGCTACCCCTATCCAGGCGAGGAAACCTGCCCACTGCGGTGTGGGACTTCAACCCTGAGACCGCCTTGGCCGAAAGTTAAGGCTGACGGGGTATGAGAAGGTTGCCCAACGGATGCACAACCGCTGTGGGGAACGATGACGGCGAGTCAGCAGGCTTTGCTTGCGGAGGAGAGATCCAGAGGCTGTTGCGTGGAACCGGGCAGGCTCTAAGGGACGATTTCTTTCTTCGCGGCTTGGACGTCGTCGAAGATCTCGAAGACGGCGTCGAGGCGGGTGACCTTGAACAGAAACGCGACGTTGGGGCGGCAGTTGGCCAGGGCGATCCGCCCGCGTTGGGGCTCAATATCACGCAGGAACATCACGAGGCTGCCGAGGCATTCCGAGGCAATCAGCTCGACCTCGGACAGATCGAGGATGAAATAGCGAGCGTTATCATAGCGCATCCGCCCGACGAGCTCGTTGACAAGCTCTTGCATATCGAAGCCGGTCATCTCTCTGGCGGCGATGGTGACCACGACCGTTTGGTGTGTCTGCTCGATCTGGGTGCTCTGAGTGAACATTAGTTTTCTCCGTTGATTAGAATCCACCTCCGTATGATTATCGGCTAGCGGATCAGCATGCATTTTCAAGCTTGCGTTATTTGTATATTTTTTTGATCACGCTCAAAGGTTACCCCTGGGTCAATCCCTGGGATCGATACACTCCACCGGAATGGAGCCTTGGCAACGAATTATGGCCGCCGGCCTTTGTGTTTCGTAAACAATTAATTTTAAGTTATTTACAGGTGTATTTGCTTTCTGTGGCTCATTGGTGACGGGCGAAGTGTGGACCGGTATCTTCGCACGCAGCTGGGCCCTTATCAGGGATTATGATTTTACGTGGCGCTGCTCATAATAACCCGCTGAGCCGAATACGGGTCACGATGGCCCCGCACCATTGAGGCAGACTCACTCCTGTCATGGTGGACGTGCAAAACGATATAAGTATTTGGAATAACGTTTTTTGAGCTAATTTTTTTGACTATAGTCGAATAAAAATGTAGCCTTCCATGCAACTCAAGTAAAATTTGAGGAATCAGGCAAATGAGGCGCTTGATTTATCGGTTCGACTTGATAACAATAATGGAGAACCTTGACTGAGGATGTCGACGTAGTACTAATGAAGTACGTCGATTAAGAGCGTATTCCACTTGAGCTTTCTCCCCTCCGCCCCGTTGTCGCTTCGGCGGCAGCGGGGTTTTTTACGTATCGCAGGTTCAATTATTGTGTTGATCATACTGTGGACGTTATTGAAAACCTGCCAGACGGGCCACGCCTGTAAGCAAAGGGTCGGGGCGAGGTGACCTCAACCGCGGGCGCGCGGCTGCGGCTTGTCTTTCGATCCAGTTCCTCAACACGTTCTTGCCACTTCATTGTCCGCTTTAGGATGGCGGGCTAAGCTACCCAAGCGTTACGACCGATACATCCGGGGTGCGTTCAACTAGGGTGCCGACGCGGGATCGTTCGATAAACATAAGTAAGATGGATGGCCCCCTCACAGGGGACGGGGTTCAGCGGCTGTATCTTGAATTCGGGTATCAGGGCTCATGAAACACTACGACGTAGCGGTGATCGGGACGGGCCCGGCGGGTCAGAAGGCGGCGATCCAGGCGGCCAAACTCGGCAAGCACGTGGCGATCGTTGAGAAGAATAATGTCGTGGGCGGGGCGGCGATCAACACCGGCACGATCCCGTCCAAGGCCCTGCGCGAGGCGGTCATGCACCTGACTGGGGCGTCGAAGCGGGGGCTGTTCGGGCAGAGCTACCGGGTCAAGCGGCACATCACGATCGCGGACCTGATCTACGTCTCTCAGCAGGTGATCAACCACGAGCTGGATGTGATCCGCGACGCGTTCGACCGCAACGGGGTCGACCTGATCTGGGGCAAGGCCCACTTCGAGGGCCCGAACCTACTGGCGATCCAGCGGCCCTCTGATTCGGAGATGATCACGGCCGACACGTTCGTCGTCGCCACCGGCACCCGCCCCGCCCGGCCCAGCCACGTGCCGTTTGATGACCGGACTGTGTTCTGCTCCGATACCCTCCTGACGCTCGACCACCTGCCCAAGAGCATGATCGTCGTCGGCGGCGGGGTGATCGGCACCGAGTACGCGTGCATCATGGCGACGCTGGGGGTGCGCGTGACCCTCGTGGAGGGTCGCCACCACGTGCTGGGGTTCCTCGACGAAGAGATCACCGAGGCGTTCCAGTACCACATGCGACGGATGGGGATGACCCTGCGTCTAGGGGAGAAGGTCGAGAGCATCGAACGGGGGGTGAAAAACGGTAACGGGCAGCTGGTCCAGGCGACGCTTGAATCCGGGAAAGTGCTGCGGGCCGAGACGCTGTTGTACTCCGTGGGCCGCCAGGGCGTGTGCGGAGAGCTGACGTTGGAAAACGTCGGGCTCGAATACGACGACCGCCAGCGGCTGAAGGTCAACGAGAACTACCAGACCACCGCCGAGCACATCTACGCGGTCGGGGACGTGATCGGGTTCCCGGCCCTAGCGTCGACCGCGATGGAGCAGGGCCGGCTGGCGATCTGCCATGCGTTCGGCAAGGAATGCCACTCCATGCCCGACCTGTTCCCGTTCGGGATCTACGCGATCCCGGAGATCTCCATGGTCGGCAAGACCGAAGAGCAGCTTACCGAAGCGGCGGTCCCCTATGAGGCAGGCATCGCCCAGTATTCTGAGATCGCCCGAGGGCAGCTATTGGGTGACGACACCGGGATGCTCAAGATGCTCATCCACCAGGAGAACCACAAGATCCTCGGGGTCCATGTGATCGGGACCGGAGCCACCGAGCTGATCCACATCGGCCAAGCCGCTATGGCCCTGGGCGGGACGGTCGAGTACTTCGTCGACAACGTGTTCAACTTCCCCACCCTCGCCGAGGCATACAAGGTCGCGGCGCTCAACGGCATCAACAAGCTGATGCACACCTGATCGGATGGATCCACGCCTATTCACCCGCTGACGTGACTCAGTCGAGAAACCACGGTCCTGGGCTACCCCTCGCCGTGCTGATCGAGTTGGCGTTACAATACGCTCCTGCGTCAGGTCCAAAAATTTCGAGTGAGTCATCCTAGCGAGCCGTGACCGTCGGGCAGCGGTCTGGACGGTCTAGACGCAGAAACCGCTCCCTTACGGCCACGGTTCGTTAGGCGGCCTACCCGAAAAATGAAAATGGATACGGTACTACGGCGATCGGTGATTGCCGCAAACATACCGCAGTCAAAGGGAAAAACGGATTTTGAACTCAAACCTATTCCAAGATGAACATCGTAGAATCCATCGATCCAAAAATAACCCCTTCTCAGCGTCGGTCACCGCGGTCGTGCTGTGCCTGGCTGTTGCGTCAGCTGCCTCGGCCCAGGTCCACCCGATCCAGCTGCTCGAACCGTGGGAGCCGCATCCGCACTGGGCCCGGACGTACGACGAGCCGATCTTCATCAACAAAAGCCACACCAAGCAGGGCGACCAGGGCGTGGGGATCTTCTATTGGGATTCGTACGGCCGGGTCAAGCTCGACCGAGAGGACCAACGCCCCCCGTTCGTGATCGGCTACAAGATATTGACCATTGATATCAACTCGGATGCCGCGGCCCTGCCCGGAGGGCTCACAGACATCGCGTTGGTCGGGGCAGGTGGCTTGGGTCAGCTTGGCGAGGATTGGCAGCTCTACCTGATCGGCGGGCTGGGCACCGCTAACGACAACCACTTCAGCAACGGGGACGCGATCTACGGGTTGGCCACACTGCACGCGACCCAGACGATCGACCCTACCCGAAAGCTACATATCGGGCTAGGGTACGACGGCAACCGTGTGATCTTCCCCGACGTCCCCCTGCCGTACATCATGTACCAGCAGCAGTTCGACGAGACCTTCGCCCTGGCGGTCGGGGCGCCGGTCAATGTCTTGACGTGGAGGCCGGTCCATGGCCTGGCCATTCAGCTGCGTTACGTCGTGCCCACGAATCTCGGGGCGTCGGTCACTTATCACTTTACGGAAGACCTCAGCGTGTACGCGGAGTACAAGAGCTCGACCGATGCGTTCTACGTCCATAACCGGGACAACCGGCGGTTGTTTTATGAGATGGACCGGGTCGCCACCGGGGTGCGATGGCTCTCGAAATGGGTGGACCTGACCGTAGCGGTCGGGTACGCCTTTGAGCAGGAATTCAACCTCGGCTGGGACCTGCGTGATACCGATAGCGTCGCTGACCTCAGCGACGAGATCTTCCTCTCATTCAAGATCCAGGGCACGTTTTAGCGCATGGTGATGTTTGTTTTTTCAGGTCACCTATTGGGTTTCGGGTCTTCGTGCATCGGGAAGGATCGAGGGGTTCCCAGCACACTCTAGCTGCGGGCTGCCACCCCACCGCTGAGTCCGTATTCTCATGCGCGATGCGTGTACACGAGTCATGCCATATATTCATCCGGGGCGGGCATATTAGAGCGTATCCCGAAATGGTATACGACGCCCCCAGCGAGCCGCGACCCTGAGGCAGCGGGTTTCTCTTGACGTCGTACACGAAATCGGGAAACGCTCTCATCCTTCCGGGGTCTTCGGATCCAGGGTCAATAGTCGTCCCTGAAAAAGCCCTTTTTTATGCGGCGGCGAGGCGTTGGGTGGTGGGTGGGATCGGGTTGAGGGCGGTGCGGATCATTTCGAGCAACCAACGTCGCCAGGCGCATGGCAACAGCCGCAGGAGTTTGCGGAAGTTGGCCCCGGCGGCGGCGAGGATCACGTTCATCGCGTCTCCTACCAACCCCTTGAGATAGCAGCGGCCCATGCGGTGGTCATGTTTGGCGTGACCGATCTTCGGCTCAATGGCGCTTCGACGCTTTCGGCGTTTGCGTTGCGTCGAGGTCAGGCTCTTTGAGCGACTGCCTGCCAGGTGGACCGTGGTTGGTCCGCCATAATCATGGCCGCGGTAACCCCGGTCCACGTACGCGTCGCTCAGCGTCACGCCCGTGATCGATTCGACCTGATCCAAGGCCCGGCTCAATGTGTGCCCGTCGTAAGGGTTTGCTTCGCACAGCATCGCCCCGACAAACCAATCATGGCGATTCGTTGTCGCCAGCGAGACCTTCTGGCCAAACTCATATCGCTTGTGCGCTTTGCCCTTGCTGATGCACCGCACCTCCGGCTCGTGCAACGAATACAGCTTGTTGGAATCACCTTGACGCTGGTCCCGTAAACGTTGACACTGGGCCAGCAACGCCTTGAGTGGTTCGGTTAATGTCCCGGCTTTCCGCCGCACGTCGCGGATCAATCGGCCCACCCATGTCCGCATCTTGCGCAGCTCTCGCCGCATCCGCTTGAACTGTCGAGCGTGGGCGTAACGACTAGCCTTGACCGACGCCCGCTTGGCCACACGCACGTACGACTGACGCAGCGCGATGCCGCTTGCTTTCGCCGCCCGGCCCAGCTTCACGATCGCTTTGTACAGCAGCTTCGAGTCCGTCGGATGCGTGATGTTTTTCTCCTGCACCGTCGTGTCCACGTTCACCTGCTTCATCTCGCGTTCGGGCAGGTGCTTTTGTTCGACCGCCACCGACACCGTCTGTTGGAGCAACACCTGTAGCTTCTCTTGACCCACACGCTGACGCCACTTGGTCATGCTCGTGGGGTGGATCGGGCACTTGTGCTGGAGATGCGTGTAGCCGCAGAAATATTGCCAATACGGGTTCTCGACCCACCGGGCCACGACCGACTCGTCCGACTCATTGAACGCGTGCTTGAGATAGTGCAGCCCCACCATCAGCCGGGTGGCCTTGGCTGGGGCGTCCTGGTCGGGGCTGGAGCAATCCCGAAACGCCGCATCGAATGCATCCCAATCGATCTGCCCAGCGAGTTGGACCAGCGGATGCTTGGGGTTGAGCAGCTGATCGAAGTGGGCCTGGAACAACTCATACGCTTCCAGAATAATTCTGAGTCGATTTAGTAAGATGCGGCAGATGGCCTGACTAGGGACGGTTGGGCTTGAGTGATCGAGCGATGATGGCATGGAGGCCGACGATGAAGATCTCTTTACGACACCCCGAAGACCTTGATGAACTCAAGCGGCGGATCGGCCGTGAACGCAACGCCAAGCAGCGTGATCGATATCGGGCGGTGAGGTGGGCGTTGGAAGGTAAGAGTTCTTACTGGATCGCCGACACGCTCGATCGCGGCCGGGCTTCCGTGCAGCGTTGGGCCTACGCGTACCGCGACGGCGGGATCGACGCGCTCGTCATCAGGCCCCAGCCAGGCCGCCCCACCAAGCTAGGTCGAGATCAAGAAGACGCGTTCATACAACGACTCGACACCGGGCCCACCGACGCCGACCAGGGCGTGTGCACCTTGCGAGGCAAAGATGTCGTGCGGATCCTCGATCAAGAATTCGGCGTGCCCTACAGTCTCCAAGGCGCCTACGACCTGCTGCATCGGTTGGGGTATTCATGCCTGACGCCGCGGCCGAAGCATCGCAAGAACGATCCCGAAGCGATGGCGACGTGGCGGCAAGACACCCCCCTTTGATCCAAGAGATTCAAGACGAACATCCCGATCAGCGGGTCGAGGTGTGGTTCCAGGACGAAGCCCGTTTCGGCCAGCAAGGCACGCTCACGAAAGTCTGGGCCCCCAAGGGATCGCGTCCCACCGCCGTGAAGCAGACCGAGTATGAATGGGTCTACCTGTTCGCGGCGGTCAATCCGGGCACCGGTCGATCCTCGGCTCTGTTGGCCCCGACGGTGAACACCGACTACATGAACGAACACCTGCGGTTCATCTCCCAGGAAGCCGGCCCCGGTAAGCACGTGGTGTTGGTGTTGGATCAAGCCGGGTGGCACATGGCCAAAGCGTTGGTGGTACCCGACAACATCACGCTATTGCACCTGCCGCCGTACTCACCTGAGCTCAATCCCATCGAACGGGTGTGGGCCTATCTCAAGAGCCACTATCTATCCAACCGCGTGTTCCATGACTACGACGACCTGTTCGATGCATGTCGACAAGCGTGGAATAGATTCACCCAGGACGACCTATGCTCCATCTGCCACACATCATGGATAACGACTCAAAATTAAGCTGGATACGTATCAAAGGCGTCACGCGGGCTGGGCTGGGGCGTCATCGGTGCTCCTCAAATTGCAAGGTTTCGGCTGATCCAATCGCCAATCCTTGCAATCTAACACACCACATCCACACCGAAAACCCCGTCAAAACCAGCCTCTCGAGGGTTATTCAGGGGCGACTCAATAGCCTTCGGCAAATATTTTTTCTAATGCACAGGTTAATGGCTGGGGGATCCGGGCCGGTCGGTAGGCCGGGGCATCGGCGCCGGTGGCCTGGACACACGCCAGGCGGGTCATCGCGTGATGAATCCGCTGGCACGCCGGGGCGGGGGCCGATGCGCCGCTGGGGTCTGGCGTGTGGCCGCTGGCCTCGCTGGCCGGTTCATCACGCCACACGTGCATCTCGTATTGTAACACGAAGGTGCTGCGTCGGATCTCACTGGCCCAGGTATCGATCGTAGCCAGCTGCCCGTAACGCAGGGACGCGTGGAATGACTGGTGGGCTTCAACGATCACGATATGGTAGCCCAGGTCCATCATCACCCGGTACGAGCAGCCATGGGCAACGAGGAACGCCTCCCTCGCCAGTTCGAGCAGCTCCAGGTACTTCGCGTGGTACAACACCCCGCCCAGGTCGAACGCACCCACGACCAGCGGCGCGACCTTGTACCGGAAAGCCCGGCCGCCCATCGACGTGGTCTTGTTGTCCGTCATGCCTAGATCCCCCGTTTGGGACGAGCCCCGGCCCGGATCGGCGTGGTCACGGCGCGGGTCGTGGTGTTGGGCTAAGCGATGGGGCCTTCCCCGGGATCCCCCGGACGGGCCAACTCGTCGGGGTCCTGGCCCGTATCGGCTGGCCCCGCGAACGACTCACGCGACTCGAGGTTCTGGATATACGCCATGGTCCGGTCCAGCTCCCGCTTGAGGTGTCGCACGCGCAGCAGCGACTTGACCCGGGTAATCAGCTCCAGCTTGTTGACCGGTTTGGTGAGGAAGTCATCGGTCCCGGACTCGACGCCCCGCTCGATGTCGCCCAGCTCGTTGAGCGCGGTGACCATCATCACCGGGATCGACCGCGTCGCGGGGTCTTCCTTGAGTTTGCGGCAGACCTCGAACCCGCTCATCTTCGGCATCATGATGTCGAGCAGGATCAGGTCCGGGGTGGGCTGATCTTGATCCTCGATGATCCGGATCGCTTCCATCCCGTCGTAAGCCACGACCGTTCGGCACGGCAGGGTCTCCAAATAAGCTTGGAGCAGCTCGACGTTCTGGTGGTTGTCATCGACGATCAGCAGGGTCGACTGGCTTAGGTCCATCTCCCGGCCGGCGACCGTTGCGGCGGGCTGGTCTGTGGGGGGGCTTGTCTTTTCGCTGTCGTTTGATGCGGTCATGCCTCAGGGTCCTCGCAGAGTTCGTGAAGCCGGTATCGCAATCTTTGTAGGGCGGGTTCAGTGGCTGCCCAGATGCGTCGACGCATCTGGGCCAGGTCTTCAGGTGTGTCGACGTCATGCCACGTCTGCAACTCAGTGATGGCCAACCCCGCGCGCTGGGCCGCGCTTAGCGTCTGATGGTACACCGTACCCGTGCCCCAGTCGATACCGGATAGCAGGCAGCCCTCAAACCGACGCCCCGCCAGGGCCCAGTACCCGCCGTCCTCGACTGGGCCGATCGCCACGGCCGCCGCCGTCAGCGCCTCTGTTACCGCCCTTAACGCCACTGCGGGGATGTCCGGGCTATCGACCCCGAAGAACACCGCCGGGCCCGCGCCGAGGGTTTGCCACACATGCGCCAACCGCTGGCCCAGGTCGCCGTCGCCCTGGTCGATCACCTCCCAACCGGGTGGGACCGTTAGAGCGTCGTCAAGGTGGCTGTTATTGTCCGATCCGCCATGAGCAGGTAAACCCGGGGTGTCCATCGCGACGACGGGCTGCCATCGTGACGGCGTGGCGATGTGTTCCACGAGCCGTTCGAGCACGCATTCGAGCATCGCCGCGTGAACCCCCGCGGCCTGCCTGGCAGTCAACGGGCCGATCAACCGGGTCTTGACCCGCCCGGGGACCGGCGGTTTAGCCATCACGACAAGATAACCGTCCATATCTTAAATATACGCATCACGTATCAAAGTGCTGCATGGGTGACGCTTGGGTCCGGGGTTCTCTTTGCCGTGTACACGGATGGCCACGTGAATTCAATCGGCAAGGATATACACCGATGGTTGGCCCCTACGCTTACGCAGCGAGAGGCTGTATGCCTGCTGCACGGATCGGCGGGGATCCGTGCGTCCAGAGCAACCAGAAGACCATCGCGTGGCTAACCAGCAGCGCCGGCACAATGATCGCCGGGATGAAGTAGGTCGCCCCGAGGTGCCCGTCGGGGGTGTGGGCGATCCCCCGGCCTACGGCGTAGAGCAGGTCGAGCGTGCCTTCGATATTGAAAACCCACACGATCGGGACCGCGGCTTTCCAGCCCCCACGCACCGCGGCGATCGCGGCGAACGCCAGCGCCGCTGCCAGCAGGTCGCCGTAAGCGGCGGGCTGAGAGAAGCGAGCATCGAGGGCGGCGGCTGTGACCCCGGGGATCAGGAACGCCATGCCGATGTGGCGGAACGTGTGCAGAAGCAGCAGCGGGGTTAGGGCCTCGGACAACGGCGCGTTCACTAGTCGAGGCGCAATATACCATCGGGCTATCAGGGCGAAGGACACCGTACTCAGCGCAAGGCTCATCGGGAGGATCAGGTTCATCGTCATCGGTAAACTCCAGATGGAAAGAAACATTTAGTTGTATATGCAAATTTATAATCAAAAAAACTTATCTCTATTGATTTTCTCTTTTTGTATCCTTAGCCCCCTTTCTTTTCATGATCTTATCCGCCAGGCGGCGGATCGCCGCGGCCCCGTCACGTCCCAGCAGGGCTTCGGTCTGTGACTGGGCCTGATGCCATGCGGCAAATGCTTTGTGCAACGTCCGGGCGCCGCGGGGTGTGATGATCAGCCGGTGGCTGCGTTCGTCGTGGCAGGTCTCGGCCCGCACCCAGCCGCGGGCGATGAGCCGGTCGACATTGCGGCTAACGGTTGACGCGTCGAGCTTCATCTTCTTGCACACGTCGCCGGGGGTGATCGGGCCGGTGTTGACCAGCAGGGTCAGGATATTCATTTGCCCCACACGTATCTCAAGCCCGTGGTCTCGCAGCGCGTCGTCGTAGATCCCCGTCACCACACGGTGCAGCATCCGCAAGCGATACGCGAGGCACGCGGCTGCAAGGGCTTGCGCCTCTTCGTCAATAGGGTTGGAGCGATGAGCCATATTTTAGTCCAAATTAAGTGTATATGCAAATTATTGTGGCGTCAAGTAAAAGCGTGGGCTGTGCGGGGTCTTTCAGTTTTCTGGTAAGCTGGTGAGAGGTTCATCGCAACGAAGGCCATAGTGGATCGGATCATGTCGCAGACACAGGCGTTATGGGAATGTTTCGGGTCGGTCCCGGATCCACGGGACGGGGTCGCCATGGGCGGCGGTATCCGTTGGAGGCGGTTCTGACGCTCACCTCGGTGGGGGCACGCGGTCTTTACACGGTGGCGCAATTTGGGCGGGACTACGGCCCGTCGTTGGCCAAGGCGTTGGGCTTTGCCAAGGGCAAGACCCCGTGTTGCACGGCATTGCACTACCTGTTTAAAGCCTTGGACGTATCGGCGTTTGAGGCAGCGATCCAACGCTGGCTGGCGGGCGATCGCGATCGATGGCAAGCGGCTTCGTGGCACGCAAGGCGACGAGTTGCCGGGGGTTCACCTGTTAGCGGCGTTCGAGCATGAAACCCAAACCACGCTCGGTCAGCTGAGATCGAGCCGATCAACCGGGTCTTGACCCGCCCGGGGATCGCCGGCTTGGCCATCACCACCAAGTCAAGTGGCCGTCCATGGCTTGGATGACGCGGGTGGCGGGCATGGTTTTATATAGGCCTATCGTAGGTCAAGATTTGAGACATACCTAGCGACGTTCGTGACCCTGTGACCCTGTCGCGGTGCGTGAACGTGGATCGAGTTTGTCTCGGCGGACGCCGGCGGTATAATCCGATATTGCGCCACGCGGCGGTGATACGTAACGATGAAAATAGGACGCTGGGCCCTTCACCATTGAATCCGGTCCGGGATTGATTAGACCCTACTTGGAGCAGATACTTGGCAGTTAAACTTCGACTCAAACGGTTCGGCAGGCGGCACCGGCCTTTCTATCGGATCAACGCCATCGATGGGCGTTCGGCCCGCGACAGCCGGGCGATCGAGCAGCTGGGCTTCTATGACCCGCTGCTCGGGGAGGCCGAAAAAGCGATCAAGATTAACAAAGATCGCGTTCAGTATTGGCTTAGCGTCGGGGCCCAGCCTTCGCAGACCGTGCGGGGCCTGCTCAAGAAGGCCGGGATCGACCCGACCCCGGGCAAGGCGGTCGAGGCGTAGAAAGCGCGGGCTATGGGCGGTTTGTCCCGTCCATGCGCGGGTTGCCCGATTACGCCCCACGCCTCTCGCACGGGCGGATCTATCACCCGCGGTCGTACTGGTGGGGAGGGATACTCATCGGTCGTCGTTGAATCGTTCCGACCCGTGGAACGATTATTTTTTTATGCATAACCAATCTATGATTCGATGGACCCTGGCCCCAAGACTGGCTGCCTGAGGCATTGTTGTGATGCGTATCGACGTGCTGACCCTGTTTCCCGAGATGTTTGAAAGCGTGCTGGGTTCGAGCATCCTCAAACGGGCGGGTCAACCCCCGACGCACAGCGATGACCCAACGACCACCAACCCGCCGGTGAGCTATCACCTCACCAACATCCGCGACCACACCCTCGATAAGCACGGCAAGGTCGACCAACGCCCCTACGGCGGTGGCCCCGGGATGGTCCTGCAATGCCAGCCCGTCTGGGACGCGGTGGCTGCGGCCGAAGCACGGGACACCCGGCCCTCGACACGGGTCCTGATGACCCCGGCGGGGCGGACGCTCGACCAGAAGTTGGTCGAGTCCTTAGCCGCCCGCCCGAGGCTGCTGATCATCGCTGGCCATTACGAAGGGATCGACGAGCGGGTGATTCAAAAATTAGAGCCGCTTACCGCGGTGAGCATCGGGGACTATGTGCTTAGCGGCGGGGAGCTGGCTGCGATGGTGGTCATCGACGCGGTCGTGCGTCTGATCCCGGGGGTCCTCGGGGACGCGGAGTCTGCCCATTACGAGAGCTTCTCGCCCGGATCCGATCGGCTGCTCGACCACCCTCACTACACCCGCCCCCCCGACTGGCAGGGGCTTCGTGTCCCGGACGTGCTGATGAGCGGTGACCACGCCAAGATCGAGAGCTGGAGGAAGCAGCAATCCCGCCAGCGAACGAGCGATCGACGCCCAGACCTGCTGGCCTCGCCGCCGCAAGACCCGTAACACCCCGTTTTGCCCCCTGGGTCATATGATTTTTAGTCGTCCACCACAGGTACGGACAGAGGGCTTCTCAAGAGGCTCTAGCTGCGGGCAGGCTGCCCTCAGCTGAGGGTTTCGATGATGCCGATACCCTCCTTCTCATTATCTGAAATAGTCAAGACTTCGTCTGACGTTTCTGTTAATCTTTGCTTGTTTTACAAGGAGACTGTCAGATGACGACAGACCAGAAGATCATGGCCAACAAAGTGGGGTGACTCAAGTTCGCCCAGATGCTCGGCAGCGTGTCGCAGGCGTGCTGTAAACGGCGGAGCATCTCTGAAACCCAAAGTCAAGACATACATTCCCCGACCGACAAGGCTCTTGGCTTTGCAGGGCGGTTTGAGCGTTCGTGGTGATCGGGCGGGCTGGGTCCTCGTGGCTAGGGTCTCCTGATCGATCGGGGTCTACGGTCTCGGATCAGATTCAGCGGCTCCTGTGTATGAACGGTGAAGGCGACGGAGCCAGGCATCTCTTCGGGACTGCGTCGTGGGACGGTCCATCTAATCTACGGGCTTAGAAGATCGGCAGGTCTAACCAAAAGTCGGGCCTACCACGGCCATACTCCGCTGGAGACTGCTGCCGATCGCCACCTTCCTTCGAGCCGATTCGATCGTTGGTCAACAGGGCCACGGGACGGGTCCTCCGCGTCGATCACCCTCAGCGGCGGAACTGAGGATCACGCGTCGTCCCGATAAGCTTGTCCTTTCATCCAGATTGCTCGCGTCACGGACAGCATGTTCCGGCACACCTGTCGCCGAGCCGTCTTATAATTCAATCCCGAACGTCGCAGCCGTTCATACTGACGCTTGAATCGGTTGGCTTGCTTCGTCCGTGACACCCCACTGGTGAACTGTTGCATCACCCGCCACTTCAACGGGCGACAGCCTACCTTGCTATGGCGCGTGTCGTAGACACGGTGGTCCGATTCGTGCATCCGGTTGCCCAGGCACGCGTAGGCCCACAGCTTGTTCTTGCGAGAGAATCGATGAGGGGTATCGATTAACGCCATATAACCCGTGGCGATCACCGGACCCACCCCGGGCAACGTTTCGAGCAGTTGGTGCGTCGAGGACCGGCGGGCGTGCCGAACCATCCGGCGGTAGGCTTGCTGCTTGGTTTGGGCCAACGCTTCGAGCAGATCAAAATAGTCGCTGGCCCGGTGCCGCAGCGCCGGGAACCCGTTGAGCTTATCCAACCACACACCACGCGCTTGCGTGTCGTAGATCGCCTGGCCGGGCGTGGTCATCGCCACCTGCCGGAACGTCGCCTTGAGCATGTTCTTGAACCGCACGACCTGACGCGTCAGGTTGTAGTAGTGCAGGAACAACGAACGTAATTCAGCACCCAAGTCATCGGGGTGTCGGATCGCCTTGATGAATCCGCCGTGCAGCAGTTTGGCCAGCTTCTGGGCGCTGCTGCGATCGTCGGCGAACTGGTCGGCGGCAATCCAACGGTTGCGCTTCGGATCACAGACGATCAACTCATCCACGTGGGGATCGAGCACATGTTTGACCCACTGAGCCAAATGCGACTCCTCGACCACCAAACGCTTGGGCCCGGGCACCCGACCCACCACTTCGATCAATTCAGCCGCTGTCGTGGGCCGTTCGTACTGGCGGCACAGCTTCCCCGTGGTGTTTAAGTGTGCCAGGACGAATTTGGCACTGTGCACGTCCAATCCTAAGTGATTCATCGCTGGGCTCCTTGTGTTGGAATATTGATTGATCCCATGATCCACAAGGACCGAGCCATTTTTGTCGGCCTTCCCGTCGGCGGTGCCATGGCCGAAGGCCTAAAATCACCTCCGGCGGGAAGGCCGACCTTCGCGCCCGACGGATTGCACGCCCGGGTTTCAAATTACCAAAAGTGCGGCGGGTGGCGGGGTAAAAGTGTGGCGCCCGGTGCGTAATGTCACCCGCTCGGGGCGGGACGTCAAGTTCCTTTCATGGCCGCTTGGATCGGCGTCGTCTTTGCCGTTGCTTGGATTCGCGTAGCCAAACGGTGACACACTGGCGGCAAGCTCTGGTGCAGGTACGACGCGAAAAGCCTTTTGAGATCGACGCCGGTGTGGTCCTGCCCGATCACGCGACCGCCACCGTGAAGCGGACGTCTGGCAGCGACGGTTTTTCGATCACATGATCCGCGATGAAGCGGATTACGCACAGCGGATTGATTACATCCACTACAACCCCGTGAAACACGGCTACGTACGCTGCCCGAAAGATTGGCCGTATTCGAGCTTTCAACGTTGGGTCCAAAAAAGCACCTACCCCATCGACTGAGGCTGCCCCCATCACGGCCCGGCACCAGAATTCCACGCAATCCAGGGACAAGCGGGAGAATAACCAGATGCGTAGGGTGGGCATGGCCCACCACGGTTAACCGCGTGATGCTCGAAAGACGGTGGGCAATGCCCACCCTACACGCTACACGCTTGAAACCCGTGGCAAGACATTCGGTGCTCTTGTTTTGTGTTATTCTCCACGTCATGCGAGTCTTCATTCTTGGAGCTGGTTTTTCCAAGTCGGCGGGTATGCCTCTCGCCACCGAGCTAACCGAACTTCTGATTGGCGAAACTATCCGAAAACACAATCTGGAGGAGATGTCTGAGTGGGTGGAAGGTCTCCAAGAGCGTTTACGGAAGCTTGAGAACAACGGCACCGCAACGATCAATATCGAACAGTTTTTTCACTTCGCTAACTTTGATGCAGAAATTTGGCGGATGCGGCAACATCTATGCCCGGTCGGCAGGGAATACGGCGATACCCCTTGGCAGGAGGCCGAGAGCATTGAAGCGTGGTTGATCTACTTTGAAGAAGATCTTGTGCGAGTTCTATGGGAAAAGCAACAGAAAGCAGATGGCAAATATATTACTCAATTTGTGAAACACCTCAATCCAACCGATATAGTCCTGACGTTTAACTACGATACCTTGCTAGAAAATAGCCTGAGTTCCTGCAACTGCGGTTGGCATCACGGCCTCAATGATTCGAGTTGCGACAGTATTGCTGTATTGAAATTACACGGTTCTATAGATTGGATTGCTTTGCCTCGTGGCACAGGGAATTTATCTAAATGTACACGTTTGTTCTCGAAAGATGATACGAATGCCAAGAACTCTGAGCCTTCTAATGAAGAATACGAGTACCATCTAGAGCTGTATCGTGTAAAAAAAGAATCGGATCTTAAGCAGAGTATCCAAGCTAAAAGTGCCAATAATAGAATTTTTGGATTGGCAGGCCTAGGGAGCTATAAACCCCTCCATCGATTGCCTGGCAGCGGCATGGTATGGGCGAAAGCTAGTGAGGCCCTGATTACAGCGGAAGAGATTTACATTATTGGTTTCTCCCTCTCTGCGTTTGATGCCTTGGCACAGCTCTACTTTGTAGAGGCGATTCAACAACGTGATTCAAAAAAACCCTTGAAAATTACTCTTGTCGATCCAAATGGCAGTAATATTGTCGATCGGTTTAGAGTCGTTTTTGGTAATGATATTTTTATCGAAGAGAAGAGATCGGAAGAAGTGGATTGGAACGGTTTGTTGAGTGTATAGTAAATCGATCACGCTCGATTGATAGTATTTGTGTGTCACATCATCTATACCTTCCTCGGGTGAGTTTGTCTGATCGGTAGAATAGGCTGACGTTAGCGGTTTGATTTTACTACGAAGTCACTGGACACAGGAGGCATGGATGCTTCAGATCACATTGACGGACGATGCGGTGGCGGCGTTGGATCGGGGGCGTTTTAGCGATCCAGATCCGCGGGTGCGGCGGAAGTTGCAGGTGGTTTGGCTCAAGAGCCATGGGTTGGCACATCGGCAGATCGCGGCCTTGGCAGGGGTCAGCAGCCGGACGGTGCAGCGTTATTTGAATACGTACCTCGACGGTGGGATCGAGGCGTTGAGGCAAAACGGCTACCGGGGTCAGCCCAGTCAATTGAACGCGCACGGCTCGAAGGTCAAGGCGTCTTTGGAACAACACCCGCCGTCGACGATCCACGAGGCGAGCCATCAGATCACGCAACTCACCGGTCTGCGTCGCGGCCCGACGCAAGTGCGAGCTTTTTTGAAACGGCTGGGTCTGCGTCGTCGCAAGCTCGGGGGTGTGCCGGGCAAGCTTGATCAGGCCAAGCATCAACAGCAGCGTGAATTCCTTGAACAGACCCTCGATCCGGCTTTGGACGAAGCCGAACGGGGTGATCGCAGGGTTTTTTTGTAGACGCCTGCCACTTCGTCCATGGCGCGTTTCTGTGCTACGTGTGGTGCGTGGTGAGGCTGTTCATCCGCACGCCCACCGGCCGCCGCCGGCTGAACGTGTTGGGGGCGTTGGATTTCGTGACCCGAGAGTTGGTGACCGTCACGAACACGACGTACATCACGGCCCAAACGGTCTGCGAATTACTCGAGACGCTCGCGGGGCGTTACCCCGGCCAAGCGATCACCCTGGTGCTGGACAACGCGCGGTATCAACGCTGCCGGTTGGTCCAAGATCGGGCCGTGGGGTTGGGCATCGAGTTGATGTTCCTGCCGTCCTACTCGCCGCACCTGAACCTGATCGAACGGATCTGGGGCCTGCTCAAGAAACGCTGCCTCAACGGCCGGTACTACGAAACGTTCGATCGATTTCAGCAAGCCATCCACGACGGCATCGCCAAGCTGGCCACCGACGACAAACCCAACGTCCAAACCCTCATCACCCGCAACTTCCAACACTTCAACAATCGGACAATCTTAGCCGCGTGAGGTATAACCTTCATTACTTTCTTCAACCCAATTCTTGGGCCTCCAACTCACCCGCCAGCAAATCGTCGTACGTCTCGCGCCGACGGATCAGCGTCGCCTTATCCCGATCGACAAGGACTTCCGGGGGCCGGGGCATGGCGTTGTAGTTGCTGGCCATGACCATGCCGTACGCCCCGGCGCTGAATACGCAAAGCAGGTCGCCGCGAGCGACCGGGGGTAGAGCCCGGCCCAACGCCAGGTAATCGCCGGTTTCGCAGATCGGCCCCACCACGTCGCAGGTCTCGAGGCTGGGCATGTCCATGTCACGGGTGCGCGTCTTGGGCTGGTGCATCGGGGCCACGCTCGTGGGCCAGATGAAGTGGAACGAGTCGTAGAGCGTGGGGCGGATCAGGTGGTGCATCCCGGTATCGACGATCACGAATTTCTTGCGGCCGCTGGTCTTGATGTACTGGACCCGCGTTACCAGCACCCCGGCGTTGGCGGCGATGGTCCGGCCCGGCTCGAGGATGACGCGCCCGCCGCCGGCGTGGAAATCTTTCAATAACGGCACGATCTGCTTGGCGTAATCCTCGGCGATCGGGGACTGGTCGGTCTCGTAGTTGGCCCCGAACCCGCCGCCGATGTCCAAGGCGGTGACGGTGTGGCCCTTGGCCTTGAGGGTCTTGATCAGGTGCAGGGCCTTGGTGATCGCGGCCACGTAGGGCTGGGCGCTGTAAATCGGCGAACCGATGTGCAGGTGCAGGGCGGTGAGCTTCAGAAACGGGTCGCGGCCATACTTTTCAAAGAACGCCTCAGCGCGGTCGATATCGACCCCGAACTTGGTCTCTTTCTTGCCGGTGGTGGTCTTAGCGTGGGTGTTGGCGTCGACGTCGGGGTTGACGCGTAGGGCGGCGTGGGCCTCGACACCCATCTGCTTGGCGATCATCGCGGTGTTCTTGAACTCGGCTTCGGACTCGATGTTGAACCAGCCGATGCGGGCTTCGATCGCCTGGCGGATCTCGGCGTCGGTCTTGCCCACCCCGGCGTAGACGACCTTATTCATCGCTGCCCCGGCGCGTTGGGCCCGGACCAGCTCTCCACCGCTAACCACGTCCATCCCCGCCCCTCGGTCGGCGAGGATCTTGCAGATGTGCACGTTCCCGCAGCTCTTGATCGAGTAGCACAGGATCGGGTCCAGCTCGACAAACGCCTTGGCCAGCCGGTCGTAGTGATCGAGAAACGTGCGTTTGGAGTAGACGTAAACCGGGCTGCCGATCCGGGCCACGAGGTCGTCGAGGTTTACTTGTTCGCAAAATAATTGACCGTCTCGGTATTCAAACCAGTCCATGTTTTTTCCTGTGGATGGCGCTATGTCTTTAATAGGGGATAGGTCTTATGACGGGGGACCGCCCCGTGGTTACCTCCGCCTCCACCACCATCCCGAGGTGAACATGCCCAAGACCGCTCCCAGCCCAAACGTCACCGCCAGCAGCACCGCCAGCGGCATCACCACCTCCGCGAACAGGAACTGGATCTCAACCGGGTCAACGTTTTGAAAGATCACGATCAGGATCACTGCCAAGCACACAGCGGCGAAAACGAGCTTGATCTTGGCCATGGTCATTCTTGGTCCTCCACGAAACAGACGACGGTCTGTCCGGGTTTCGGATCGAGGCTCTGGCCGGGGGTGGCGACCAAGAGCTTACCGCTTTCGTTGATCACGAACATCAGCAACGACGACTGCCCATACCTTTGACGGAAAGCTTCATAGTCGAAGGTCTCGGTCAGCGGGGTGACCTTGACGATCTGCCCTGCCGTCATGCGATCACCAAGCCGGTAATAGGTCGCATGGGGCTCGAATAGCAATCTGCTGGGCTCGTGCATGTCTTGCTTGGCCTTGCCAGTCGCCTGCTCCGCCGGTGGTAGCCGGTAAACCTCCGAACGCCCGAACAGCGGGCTGAACCGCTGCGTGGCCAAGATATTGACGCTGTCGTTGGGGGTCGCGGCCAGCACGCGCCCGATCCCGCCTAGGTCCAGCTGATTAAACACGTGCTCCGACAGGATGCTGCCATAGTACGTGGGGATCCCCGCCATACGCGCCGCGGCGAGGTGGCTGTAATTGGTATCGACCAGTACGACACGAATCCCGCGAGCCAACAGAGCCGACGCCACCGCCCGCGCCCAGGCGCTGGCCCCGACGATCAGCAGCCCCTGCGGGTTGGGGTCGGCGACCTTAAGGCGCCTCGCCAACGCCGCCCCCGTGAGGCCATAGACCGCGACCGTGCCCACGATCACCGAGAACGTCGCTGAGACCAACACCCCAGCTTGTGGGTAGTTGTGCTGTTCTAGCCGTAACGCGAACACCGATGAAACCGCCGCAGCGACGATCCCGCGCGGGGCCATCCACGCCAGGAACACACGCTCGCTCTGCTTTAGCCCCGACCCTATGGTTGATACCCATACGCTTATCGGCCGGCCGATCACGATCAAGACGATCACGAACAACACAGACGGCAGCCCGATCTGGGTGATATCGTCGAGCTTCAACCGGGCGGCCAGCAGGATAAACAACACCCCGATCAGCAGCACGCGCAGGTCTTCCTTGAATTCGACGATGTGCTCAACTTCGACTTTCTTCTGGTTCGCCAGGGCGATGCCCATGACCGTGGCTGTGAACAGCCCCGACTCCTCCTGGATCGCCTGTGACGCCGCGAATGCCGCGACCACCAGCATCAGCGACGCGGCGTTCTGAAGCTCGTCGGGGATCCAATAGCGACGTAGCAGCTCGGTGAAGACCCAAGCAGACGCCAGGCCCAGGCCCCCGCCCACGACGATGGTCTTCGCCAGCGCGATGGCGCTGTGGACCCACGGGCTGCCGTTGCCGTCGGAGACGATCACCTCGAACACCAGCACCGCCATCAACGCCCCGATCGGGTCGATCGTGATCCCCTCCCATTTTAAGATCGACGCCACCGGGCCCACCGGGCGGATGTGGCGAAGCAGCGGCCCCACGACCGTCGGCCCGGTCACGACCAGGATCGCGCCTAGGAGGATCGCCACCGGTACGTCCAGCCCCAGCAGTGCGTAAGCGGCCACTGCGGAGATCAGCCAACCCATGAGCATGCCAATGGTCAGCAGGTTGCGGATCACCACCCCGACCTTGGCCAGCTCTCTGAGGTGTAAGCTCAATCCACCCTCATAGAGGATCAGGGCTACTGACAACGAAACCAAAGGCAGCAGTGACGGTCCGAAAAGGTCATCCGGAACCAACAGCCCGCTGAACGGCCCCACCGTGACCCCCACCACCAGCAGTAGAAGAATCGACGGCAGCTTCAGTCGCCACGCGATCCATTGCGCAGCAACCCCCAGCACGATCACACTGGCCAAGGCGACTTCAAGGTGTTGTGACAAACATCATCTCCATTCGGTAGGGTTCATCTGACCGGGAATAATATAGCTAGATGGGTGAGGTCACGTGGCCCCGGGGAGTTGCCCCAGGGGGCTGCCGCTACCCTGGCCCCCGCTTGCCCGATCTCCTCGACCCGATCCACCCCTTGCGCCAGAAGAAGACCACCTGCCCGACCCCGATCGCCGCCATCACTGTAAGGGCGATGGGGTAGCCGTAATACCAGCTCAGCTCCGGGAGGTTCCATGGTGAATCCTGATCAAAGTTCATCCCGTACAGGCCCGCGATGAACGACAGCGGGATGAAGATCGTCGCGATAATCGCCAGCACCTTCATGATCTCGTTCATCCGGTTGCTGAGGGTCGTCATGTACATGTCCGTAAGGCTCGAGGCGATCTCACGCTGGTTCTCGAGCATGTCGATCACCTGGATCGTGTGGTCGTAGCAGTCCCGCAGGTAAGTCCGCGTCTCGTCCGTGATCCATCGCGTCGAGTCTCGCAGTAGGGTGTTGACCGCTTCGCGTGTGGGCCAGATCGCGCGGCGCAATACTAGCAGCTCTTTTTTGACCTTGTGGATCTCTTCGATTAATCCGGGGTCGTTGTCGTCAAGGACCCTCTGCTCCATATCTTCCAACCGATCCCCATAGTGCTCAATAGCCGGGAAGTAGTGGTCGATCACCGCGTCGATCAGGGCGTAGGCCAGGTAATCTGCCCCGGCGTGGCGGATTCGTCCCCGACCGTGCCGGATCCGTTCACGGACCGGCTCGAAACAATCGCCGGGCCGCTCCTGAAACGTCAACACGAACCCCTTACCGAGAAACAGGCTCACCTGCTCTGTCACGCAACCCTCATCGTGACGCAGCATCCGCATCACGATAAAGAGGTGTTTGTCATACTCCTCGACTTTGGCTCGTTGCGGGACGTTGGCCACGTCTTCCAAAGCTAAGCGGTGAACGTCGAACAACTCGCCCAGCCCCCGCAGAGTCGAACCATTGCCCAATCCGTCCACGTTGACCCACATCACCGGCCACGCCCCGATATGGTCCCGGGCCGCACTGGGTGATTTGATTTCTATCTCCTCCAGATGGTCCGGTCCGTAAACCGTCACGGTCACCGGCGGCGGCGGGGCGGTGGGGTCGAGCGTGACCGTGCCCGGGGCCGCGCCGGGGACTGAGCGGGTGAATATTCTTCGCCGACGCTTCCTGTTGGTCAATCGCGAGATGATCATGGGTTGATTCCTTGTCGACTGTGGCAGGCCTGCGCCGATCGATCAAAAGTCGGCTAAGTGTCCTACCCCTCGGTGGTGGGCGGCTGGGTATGTCCCGTCGCGTTTGTGGGTGCTGCAGGACCGTCCGGGGGGGGGTCGAAATGAACATCGACCTGCGGGAACGCGATCACCACGCCGTGCTCGCGGAACGCCTGGTCAATGGCCATGTGCATCTCATGCATGATCTCGACCCGGCCGCGGTTCGTCACCTCCGCCACGAATACGCGCACCTCGAAATCCAGCGAGCTGGCCCCGAACCCCATGAAGAACACGGACGGCTTGGGGTCATCGAGAACCGAGGGGAGTTTCTCGGCGATCTCCATCATCAACCGCCGCGCCAGCGCGGTATCCGACCCGTATGCGATCCCGACCTTGACAATCAACCGGGTGATCGGGTCCGTGAGTGTCCAATTGATCAGCCGGTCGGTGATGAACGCCTTGTTGGGCACGATCAGCTCCTTGCGGTCCCAGTCGGTGACGGTTGTGGCGCGGATCTGGATCCGCGAGACCGTCCCGCTGATGTCACCCACCGTCACCGTGTCCCCCACGCGGAACGGGCGTTCAAAGAGGATAATCAGACCCGACACGAAGTTGGCGAAGATCTCTTGGAGCCCAAACCCCAACCCCACACCCAACGCCGCGACCAGCCACTGCAAGTGCGACCAGTTCACACCCAAAACCCCGAACGCCGCGACCGCCCCGATCGTGGTAATCACGTACCGGCTGACCGTCGTGATCGCGTAACGGCTGCCGGAGTCCAGCGGCAGGTGCTGGAGGACCGCGATCTCGAGCACCCCGGGCAGGTTCCGCGCCGCGGCCACGGTCGCGGCGGTGATTACGATCGCCAACGCCAAACTCGCGAGGGTGATCGGCTCGAGCGTCTCCTGCCCATCGATCATGACCGAGTGCTGCCACAGCGGGACTTGGTCGAGCATGTTTAATGCCGGCACCACGTCCGTCCACACCACCCACAACCCCACGACGACCCACACCGTCACCGTGACACGCAGCAGCTGCCGTGTCTGGGCGTTGATCGTCGCCAGGTCGACCTCGGGCAGTTCGAGGGCTATTTCTTTACCCTCGCCATCGCCCTTGTCGCCGGATTGTCGAAGCTCAGCCTCTCTCTTTTCACGTGCCTTGGCGATCGCCAGTTTGCGGTTGGCCACGAACAACCACCGCATGAACAGCTCATGGCCCACGATCGCCACCACCACGACCAAGATCGTCGCCAGCATCCGGTGGGTGAGTTCCAAGGCGGTGTAGTAGTAACCGGCCGCGGCTAGGCCCGCCAGGAAAAGCGGCAGGCCGATCGCCAGCAGGTACCACACGTACCGCAGCCTCGCCAGCCAGCCGTTGGGGTTCCGCCTCACGACGTTGTCCATGACCCCCCCCCGCGGGTGCAACACCAGCCCCACAAAGGCCGCCAGCCCCAGCATCGCCACCATAAACGCCAGCCGTCCCAGGCTCTGACGGAACGATTCCTCCCCGGTGCCTTCGGTCATCACAGTGATGAAGACCGCCGGCAGGGCTAGACACGCCAACCAAAACAAGTGTTTCCGCAGAAGCGATGTGGTCTGAGGCCGCCACCGCAGGTGAGCCTCCGCCACGCCGTTCTCTTTTTGAAGGAACAGACGCATGCACCGCAGCCCGAACAGCAGCTGGGCGGTGCCGGCGAGCCCCAGCCCAACCGTTTGAGGAAACCCAGAGGTGGAAAAAGAGTCCGACCGGTACAGCTGCCACGCCACCCACCCCATCAGCAGGGGCCAACCGGCCGAAAGCAACAGCGTGATCCCTAACGCCCCGATGGTCAGCCAGAAGCTGTCGGCATAGATCTTCCCGACGCACCCCGCGTAGACGTCCAGCTGCACACGCATTTTCTTGCGTGGTAAGAACAAACCGATCAGCAGGATCAAAGACACCGCGGGCGGCACCGGCGACGAGACGAGCTGCTTCCATACCACCACCGCGGTGGCCGACCAATTCTGGACCCGCGTCATGTAAATGACCGCCGCTTGGAGGTCTTTGAGGGTCGTGAGACCCACGGGGGGCCCGCTGGGGATCCACAGCAGCCTCTCGTCCAAGAAAGCCGCGTATTCCTGGGCTTGTTTGAGCAGCTGCTGCTGTTCAAACTCCAGGTCGCCCAGTTCCGTGAGGTAACGGTTGTACGCGTCGGACAGCTTGTCGAGCAGCTGCTTCTGGTCCTCCAAGAGCACGCGGACTTCAGCTTCGAGATCAGCCAGGTACGACCCAGACCGTTTTTCCTCCGAGGCGATATGAGCGACCTCTTGCTGAGCCTTCATCGCGGGGGACCTGAGTTCTTGGCGGCGCTCCTCGAACTCGAGGTACTTAAGCCCGGCTGTGGCGATCTGCTCTTTGCGCTCCGCGGCGGCTCTGCGGTACCGCCCCGGGTCTTCGAGCTTACGCCGCTGATCGCGCAGCAACCGACCCAAGACGTCGCTAAGCCCCGCGACTTCGAGTTTCTCTTGGGCGCTCTTGAAATCCTTTTCGATGTTTTCACGCTTCTGGGTGACGTTGCGCCGGGTCGAGGCCGCCTGCTCGATGAGCTGGGTTAGATCGGCAAGCTCTTGACCGAGTTGAGCGTTTTTCTCGGCATGACCGGCGACGAGTGGATGCTTGCCCTTCGCGGCGGCTTTCGCCTTTTCCGCCTCGGCCTGGGCGCGGGCGGCCTCTTCTCGACGCAGCTTGTTGACCATGTCTTGGAGGGTCTTGATCCGAGACTCGGTGTCGGCGATCTGGCGGGCGGCCAGGTCTCGCTGCGCCTTGAGCAGGTCCAGCCGCACGGGGTGGCTGACAAGCTCCTGGTCGAGCATGGCTGACTCGGCGACGCGTGACATCTTCCTGGCGTTCAGGGCCGCGGAGCGGGCCGCGGTGAGCACGGGCGATTCATCGGAAGGGGCGGGGGTTTTGAGCTCCGTGTTGATCTCGAGCAGCTTCTGCTCGGCGTCGGCTTTCTCGCGTCGCGCCAGCTGCGGGCGGTCTTGCTGGACGGCGATCTGCTGGTCAAGTTCAGCCAGGCGGTTTTTGTGGGCGACGAGCTCGGCCTGGGTCTGGACCAGCTTCTGCTCGTTTTCTTTTGCGGTGCCCGGCAGCGACGCGCCGTCGAGGCCCCCGTCGGGGGATGGCTCGGCCGCGGCGGCCAGCTGCTGGCGGATCGTTTCAAGATCCTGAGGACCGGATTCGATCGCTGCGATGAAAGCCGCTTTCTTGGCGTTGTACGTTTCCACGGATTGCAGACGGGTCAGCGCCGCTCGATACAGTTCAAGCACCTTGGTCTTGACCGCCTCGGGCAGGGCGTCGTCGCTTTCAACCTCTTTCACCTTGGCCTGGATTTGATCAAGGGTGAGGGATTCGGTCGCGGGAGGGGTTGCGGCCGTGGGCGTGCCGTTCGCTGCGGTCGGGGTCGGCTCGGCGGGCTGGGCCCAGAGCCGGTGACCAAGAACAAGGAGAGCTAGAAAAAAAAGAACCGAAGGCGATAGGCGGCAACGAGTGGACAATGAGTAGCTCCTGATAGACCCCTATCATACCTGGATCGTTGTGGGTGTGAGGCGGTGTCGATCGACTCCTTGACGGGTACACACCTCTGTTGCTTCGAGTCGGTCACGATTGGGAGGGATTAGGGGCTGGGGCCACAGCCGCCTCAACGAGCAGGCCGACCAATCGTGGCATAGGGACCCCCGCGTGCGCCGCGGCCATCGGCAGCAGGGAATGGTCCGTGAACCCGGGCATGGTGTTGACCTCCAGGATCCACGGCCGATGATCCGCGTCGATCATAAAATCGATGCGGCTTAGGTGCCGGCACCCCATCAGTCGGTGGACGCGGGTGGCCATCTGCGCCACCGCTTCAAGCATGTGTGGAGGCAGATCGATCTGTTGTTCCCCGACGAGGTATTGTGTGTCGTCGCGGTCGTATTTCGCCTGGTAGTCGTAGAACGCCACGGATGGCAACACCTGGATCGGCGGCAGCGCCTGTAACTTTTCGGGGGTATCGAGGATCCCGACGGTGATCTCCTTGCCATCGATAAAGGCCTCTACCAAAACTTCGTGATACACGTCAAGCACCTGGCCCATCGCCGGCTCGACCTGGCGATGATCGTGACAGATCATCACGCCGAAGCTGCTGCCTTCAGAGATCGGTTTGAGCACGAAAGGGGTAGTCAACCGTGGACGCTGACTGGGTGAGAGGACCTCGAAGTCCGGGGTCGCCAAGCCATGGTCCACGAGCGATCGTTTCGTCGCGTGCTTGTCCATGCACAGCCTGGCGGCGGAAGATTTGGAGCCGACGTACGGCAAATTTCGCTGGTCCAAGATCTCCTGGAGCGCCCCGCCCTCTCCCCATGGGCCGTGGAGCACAGGGAAAATGACGTGCCCGTTCCACCGGTGGAATTGCTCTAGCGCGGACAGGTCACCGGGGCCGATGTCACAGCGGGTCACCTCGTGCCCGGCGTGTTCTAGGGCCGCCGCCACCGCCTGCCCGGACCGCAGGCTCACGGGCCGTTCACGGTCGGGCCCGCCCGCTAGCACCATGACTTTCATGGGTATCAATGTATAACAACCGAGTGCTTTGTCACGTTTGAAATTTCGGGTCAATGGCTGGCGACGAGCATGCCTAGCGATGGCGAAAGCTCAACGGCCACGAGCAGATCGGCGACGTGATCGCCGGGACCCTCTTTATTGAAGGAGAAGAACAGCGGGCTGCCTGATCACCTCATCCACAGGATTTGACCATCATACCTCAGAAAACTCTACTCACCACCGATAACAATTGAGAGGTATGGACATGTAACTCACGCCGCTGTCACGCGGTTGCGCCCGGAAGTCTTGGAGGTGTACAGCGCCTGATCGGTCTGGTGCAGGAACGCCGCGGGCGTGACCCGGTCCGTCGGGGTGGCACAGGCGGCGCCGATGCTGACCGTCACGGGCTGGCCGAGGATCGCGGTCAGCTCCGGGTGCTGGCGGATCTCCACGAGCATACGCTGGCCGCTCTGGTAGGCGTATTCGGCGTGCGCCTCGGGCAGGATGATCGCAAACTCTTCCCCGCCGTAGCGGCAGGCGATGTCCGACGACCGGCAGGTCTGGGCCAGCACCTCCGCGAGCTTGGAGAGCACCTGGTCGCCCTTGGGGTGGCCGTAGGTATCGTTGATCGATTTGAAGTGATCGATGTCCAATAGCAGCATCCCGACGGGACGCTTGTAGCGTTGGCCCTCGGCTAGTTCCTGCTCGAGGCGGCGGTCGAAGTACCTTCGGTTGTGCAGGCCGGTCAGCCCATCGATCTGGGCCTGGGTGGTGAGCATGTCCATGAGCTCTTTGGTCTTTAATGCTGACCGTACCCGGGCGCGGAGCTCGGCGGGGTCGAACGGCTTGGTCACGTAGTCGACCGCACCGAGATCAAAGCCCTTGACCTTGTTGACGGTCTCGTCGACCCCGGTGAGGAAGATGACGGGGATGTTGTAGGTATCGGGGTTGTCCTTGAGCAGCTTGCAGACCTCGAACCCGGACATCCCGGGCATGTTCACGTCGAGCAGGACCAGGTCGGGCATCTCGGCCTTGGCGGCGGCTAAGCCGGTCTGCCCGGTCGCCGAGCACATCACGTCCACGTCCAGGCCTTTGAGACGGGCGCGGACGAGGTGGTGTATCTGCTCGGCGTCATCGATAATCAATACCTTCTGGCGTCGGCTCATGTCAGCACTCTTGTTTCGGGTTGCTCGTGGCCCGGTGGCACAGCGAGAGCAGCTCGTCCACCGATTGTTTGATCTGATCGAGGCCGGCCTCTTCCTTGGTTTGCTTTTCGACCACGGCGGCGGCTTCGGTGATCGGCGAGAAGCCGTACCCCCCCGCGGCGCCCTTGAGCTGGTGGGCCAGGTCCTTGAGGGACGTCAGATCCGAGTCCTGGATCGACCGCTCGATCTGCTCGACCCGTTCGGGCAGGTCGCAGACGAACATCTCGACCAGCTCGGTCATGTCCGGGTCGTCGGCGTATTCGCTGTACAAGGGCCCACCGCCCGATGACGGGTTCGTCGATGTCGATGAAGATTGATCCACGGCTTTGCCTCCCCTCGTTGGCTTATTCATGGTATCGGCCGCGATCTTGAGGAGCTTGAACCGATCGATGGGTTTCGTGGCAAAGTCGTCGCACCCGGCGGCCAGGCACCGAGCCCGCTCGCCGGCCATGGCGTGGGCGGTCAGGGCGATGATCGGCCCATTGAACCCTTGGTCCCTTAAGCGGGTGGAGGCGGCGTATCCATTGAGGTTGGGCATCTGCATGTCCATCAAGATCAGGTCGAAAGGCGTGCCGTCCTGTTGGGCTTGCGCGGCGACGTCGAGGGCGATTTGGCCGTCCTCTGCGGTGGTCACCTCCGCCCCCGCTGAACTCAGGACCAGGGCGAGGTATTGCCGGTTATCCGGGCCGTCTTCGGCTAGGAGGATCCGCCCTTTGAGGTTTATTTCCTGTAGCCGTTCGTTGGCGCTATCGCTGAAACCCCCCGACTCTGCACGGGGATCGGTCAGCATGGCCACGCCGTCCAGCGGGCCTGTCGCGAGGGTCACGGTGAAGGTGCTGCCTTGGCCGGGTTCGCTAGCGAGTTGGATATCCCCGCCTAGTGCTTGGGCCAGGCGTTTGGAGATGGCCAGCCCTAGCCCGGTCCCGCCGTACGTGCGTGCGGTAGACGCCTCGGCTTGTGTATAGGGGTTGAAGAGTTCGGCGGCCCGGTCCGGGGAGATCCCGATCCCGCTGTCGGTGATGCTGGTCGCCAGCAGTGATTGAGACGGGTCCTTACTAGTGAGCAGCTCCACAGCGATACGCACACTGCCCTGTTGTGTGAATTTGATCGCGTTGCCGATGAGGTTGACCAGGATCTGACGAAGACGCGTCGGGTCGGTGCGGATCGTCTTCGGGATCGGCCCGCGGTACTCGACCTCTAACCCGAGGTCTTTGGCATCGGCCCGTCCCTTCATCATGGAAGTGACCTCGCAGACGATCTGTGCGGGGCTGCACGGGACCCGCTCGATGGTCATCTTGCCGGCTTCGATCTTGGATAGGTCCAGGATCTCGTTGATGATTGCTAGCAGGTGCTGGCCGTTGCGGCGGATCGTTTCCACGAATTGTTGCCGCTGTTTGAGCGGGCGGTCTGGGTCTTGGAGCAGGTCGGCGTAGCCGAGGATCGCGGTCATCGGGGTACGGATCTCGTGGCTCATGTTGGCCAGGAACTGGCTCTTGGCACGGTTGGCGGCTTCGGCAGAAGCGGTGGCCCGCTTGAGCTGCTGGCTCTCGGCGGCCAGCAGCTGGGCTTGGGCCTGAACGTCGCGACGGGCGTCGGCGAGGTCTTGGCTGAGGCGCTCATCTGTCTCTGTCCCAACCGTTTTTTCATGGATGCCGTACTGAATCAGCTTCTGTGAGCCCCGCGACAGGTGACGAATGGCTACCCGCACCTGCATCGTTTGATCGTCTTTGCCCCGCGCTACACCAAAGTGGTAGGTAAAAGCTCGGCTGGGGTCGACTCCATGTCCGGTCTGCGCCGGCGCGGTGAGCAGCGTGCGGGCGTCGGGCAACATCACCGAGATATCCTGATTTAGGATTTCGGGTGTACTAAACCCGAACAGCCGTTGAGCCGCTAGGTTGAGCGTCTTGATCTGGCCAAGGTCGTCGGTGAGCACCATCGCAGCGTCGAGGTTATCCAGGACGTCCCGCGTATAGCTCTCGGCTTCGTGCAGCTTCCGAGACCATCGGCGCCCCGAGATATCCAAGAGCAGGCCCATCCCGGAGGCTAACGTCAAACAGACGACCACCAAAGAGAAGACCTGACGGATTAGGTCCAGGGATTGGTACGCCTCGCTGACCTCGATCTCCGCCGCGACCCCGAAGCCGTGCTGGGCCAGCCACGTCCAGGCCCCGATGACCTCGACCCCGCGGTAGTCGCGATACCCGTCGACGTCGACCCCATCATGCCCGGCGATCGCCGAGGCGGCCATCTTGGTCAGCGGCTGGAGTGCGGACGGCAGATCGGCGACGTACCCTTGAGTCAGGTCACCGCCCGGGTCGCGGATCTGGATATTTAAAACCGCCTCGGCGCCACGCCGATCGGGAAGCAGGCCGATGGCTTTGAGCCGGTCCACCGACCGTCCCACGGTGAGCATGTACCCTTGATCATCAAACGCATAGGTCGCGCCGGTCTGCCCCAAGCGGGTGGTGGTAAAGATCTCGGCAAAGTCCATCTCCGGGCGAGCTCGGAAGCTCAACGCCGCGATCACCCGGCCTTTTTCGCTGTGGACGGGCGAGGCGACGAACATGGTGGGGCGGTTGGGCCGCGGTATCCCGTTGGCGTCGGGCAGCATCACCTTCGCGGGGAAGGGTTTGGTGACCACGGTCGCCCCAGACAGGGCTTGGGTGACGAAACCGGTCTGCCTGCCCAGGCCCCGCTGGCCGATCGGCTCGTCGAGCCACGCGGCGAGGTTGACCCCTTCTACGCTGGTCACTACGAAGTCGATATAACCGTTGATCCGGCACGCCGGGATCAGCCGTTCCCGAAGCATCGCCAGCTGACGCGACAGCAGCAGGGAATCGGTGGTGGTCCCCTCTTGGCGTGACAACTCGACCAGGTCCTGGATCAGGGCCCGAGTCCGCGCGTCTTTCGCTGCGTGAAGCGCGGTCCATTTCTGTTCCTGGATCCACAGGTCGATCGCGTCGGTATCTGCGCGTAGGATCGCGCTAAGCTCCGTGGTGTATTGGGCTTTGAGCGAATCCTGTGTCCAGGTGTGGATCAACCAACCCGAGACCGTAAGGATCATCGCCGCGACCCAAGGGATAATCCATAACCGTATTCTCTTTTCGCCTCTGTCCAAACCATCGCTCCACACAGGGATCCTTGTGACGAACCAGCCCGCCTGACGACGGACTCACGGGGCGCGTGCGAGGCATCACCCTTTTAGGGCGATGGCCTAGACGCATGTTGCGCGGGTGAGAGGCATCGTCGGGGATACCCCGTGTAGCTTCGGATAAGGCCGGATCGTGGGGTCGAGGTGGCGGTTAAGGCTTCGAGCGGGGATCAGGCCTAAATAGCGTGTTGCGGCGATCTGGCACGAGGCTCGGGCCGTCCGCATTGGTCAAGGCCCCGTCGGGGACGGTTGAAACCTGTGCGGGGAACAGCGGTCGTGGCTGTCTTCCCCGGTCTGTGGACTGCGAGAGCGTGGTGAGGCTCGTGCCGTTAAGGTCGTTGTAGAGTTTGACGGTCGACTGCTCCGTGAACTGCGGGGTGACCCTGGCACGGAAGATCCCGTTGTTGGGGTTGTACCAGAACCCGGCCTGGTCGCGGCGGACGATCACCGGGTCGGGCGGCTGCTGGGCGTGATCACCTAGCGGCGCGATATCCAACCAGGGGTGCCAGCCCGGGACGGTGACGTTCATCGGCAGGCCTTCGTCACGGAACCATAGCGGGGAGATCTCCAGCGGGAAACCTTCTTTGCCCACCGCGTCGACGTCCAACGCCCCGACAAATGTCGCTTTGTCGTGGAGCTGTTCTAACGCCAGGTGGACCGCTTCGTGCTGATTGCTGTTGAGCCGCTTCTCGTGGTGGTTGACCAACATGCTCGCGAGCACGGCGATGACCAGCAGCCCGATCAGGCTGTTGACCAGCAGGCGGTGCTGCTTGCGGTGGTAGAGCAGAACACCGATCAGCACCCCCGTCAGCAGCAGAGCGGTCAGACTATCGACGAATAACTGCATACCTGTTCGGCTATCTCATAGGTTACGCGTGTTCGTTATTCTGTATCGGAGGTTTGACGGATGAGCCGTAGGGCCTTTCGAAAAAATATTGGACCTTGCTGCCGGTGCCGCCGGCGGTATCGGGTTTGAGGATTATGACCGCCATGCCGGCACGACCAGCTCAACCATCAGATCGTTGCGTGTGACGCCTGCCCACGCCTACGCGATCACTGCCAGAAGGTGGCGAGACTCAAGACCGCCCGGTTCAAGCACCAAGATTACCACGGCCGACCGGTACCTAACTTCGGGGATCCCGCGGCGCGGTTGCTGATCGTGGGCCTGGCTCCAGCGGCGCATGGGGCCAACCGCACCGGGCGGATGTTCACCGGCGATCGGTCCGGGGATTGGTTGTTTAGGGCGATGTTCGAAACGGGTTTCGCTAATCAGCCCAACGCCGAGGCGATCGGGGATGGCCTCGAACTGATGGATACCATGATCACCGCGGCGGCCCACTGCGCGCCTCCGGGCAACAAGCCCACGACGCAAGAGTTGATGAACTGTGCTCATTACCTCGACCAGACCTTCGCGGCGCTGCCGCGGCTGAGCGTGGTTTTGTGCCTGGGTCGGATCGCGTTTGATGCGTTGCTGAAGCTGTATCAACGCCAGGGATGGATCGAAAAGCGATCCGGGTACAAGTTTGGTCACGGCGTCGCACACCCGATGGCGGGCGCGGTGCCGATCCTCTGTAGCTACCACCCCAGCCAGCAGAACACGTTCACGGGCCGGTTGACCCGGCCGATGCTACGCGGGGTCTTCGAACAGGCTCGGTCAATTATGGATCAGACCCGACCCGGGGCGACCGATGGATCGCCAGGTTAGTGGGCTTGATCAGTCCTCATCGTCAGCAAAAAGCCGCTTGCGTGCGAGGTCTTTTCCCTGAGCTTGCAGGGACGCCGTTAAAACGACCTGGGCCAGCTCCATGTCTTGCGGGTCGGTGATCTTCCAGTTACCGGGTTCGCCGGCGACGACATAAACGGCCTGGCCCAACCGCTCGACGAGACTTGCGTCGTCGGTGATCGTCGCCAGTGATGGGTCGTCTTGACGTGGGCCCGGGTCGATCGAGGCGTATGCCTGCTCAAGCAGCTTGCGTTCAAATAACTGAGGGGTCTGGGCCTCGACCAGCTGACGGCGATCGAGCGTTTCGGCCACGCGTTTTGTGGCCGCGGCCGCTTGGGGGGATGAACCAAGGATGGCGTTGATCGGGTCTTCGTTGTCAGGGTTGCGGGCCTGTTCTTCCACGACGCGTTTAAGCGTCGACCTCACCGACAGGCCGGGGATCACCGCGTCGTGGTGTTGACCCGCCTCGAAGACCCGGTCGATCAATGGGCTGCTGGTCAACGGCCGCGCCGCGTCATGAACCGCGATGTGCGTGCAGCTGGGGCCCACCGCCGCAATCGCCTTGGCGACGGTTTGCCACCGCTCGACGGTCCCGCCCGCGACCACTTCGACGCCGTGGAACGACAGCTTATCACCCCAACGCAGGTTGAAGTCATCGACCCGCTGCGGGTGCACCGCCAAGATGATCTGATCTACCTCGGGGCGGCCCACAAAGAGTTCCACCGCTCTTAGAAACACCGCCCGACCGGCCAGGTTGTGCTCAATTTTGCTGGCGGGGATCGTTCCAAGGCCTAGCGAGGACCCGGCCTCTTCACCTGAAAACCGTTTGCCCATGCCGGCTGCCGGGATGATCACCGCAACTTTCAACGGGTCTTGCTCCTTATGCTATACACATCGCGTATCAAAACACCGCGTCGGGTATATGCCCGACATCAAAAATTTACGTACCGCGTACACGGTTCATGCCGTCATTTCATCCGCGATGGATATACAATGAAAACGCGGAGATTCAAGCAAAGGCGCTGCGACTCGTTGGGGGTCGATACACCTGCTCGTAAACCGCATGATCCGGAACCGGCGGCAGCGTACGGCCGAGGGCGGGATTAATCAATCCACAGCGCGGTGGGGATCAGGGTGAGGACCGGTTCGTGGCGGAGCATCATCAGCCCGGTGAGGATCGGAGCCGCCGCCCGCCAGCGGTCATTCCCCATGGTGACGCGGGCCGATTCGATCAAGGCTTGGCGGGTGACGAACCCCGTGAGGCCCGTGTCTTTTGCGGAGGCGTCAAACATGTCTTCTAAGAACTCCGACAAGCTCTGGGGTTCGGGCAGATCGATCAGGTCGTACTGGCCTTCCTCCAGGCCCAGCTGGGCGGCCAGGTCAGCGATCGCGGCTTCGAGGCCACCTATCTTGTCGGCCAACCCCTGCCGTACCGCCAGGTTTCCGGTGAATAGGCGGCCCTGAGCGACTTTTTCGATCTGGGCAACCCGCTTACCGCGACCGATCTGGACCCGGTCGGTGAACTGTTGATAAACACGGTTAAATGCGGCTTTCAACGCCTTCCGCTGCTTGGGTGTGAACGGCTCGACGCTGTTGAACATATCGCCCCAGGGCCCGCGGCTGCGGCGGTGGACCGAGACGCCGATCTTATCATAGAGCTGGCCGAGGGTGATCTTGCCCCCGACCACGCCGATCGAGCCGATCATCGTCGTCGGGGTCACATAGATCTCGTCGGCGGCACAGGCGATGTAGTACCCGCCGCTTAACGCCGAGGAATCGACGCTGGCGAAAACCGGTTTCTCTTCGCTAAGCTGACGGATCTCCTGCCAGATCAACTCGCTAGCCAGGGCGGACCCACCGGGCGAATCGATCCGTAGCACGGCGCCTTTGATTAGGTCGTTGTCTTTGGCTTCCGTAATCGCGCGGCTGAGGGTACGCGAGCCGATCGACTCACCCCCAAATGCGCCCCGCGATCCACTTTCGCCGATGTGGATCGGCCCGGTAGCATGGATGACCGCGATGGACGGGCGGCGGACTTTGAGCCGCTTCTCCTGGAACATCATCCGGAACAGAGCGAAGGGGTTGTCTGTGTGGGCGCTGGACCCGTTCCATTCGAGCAGGTCGTCCCACTCGAAATCATCCCCGAACGCCTCACCGGTCACGTCGGTCATGTCCCGGTCGGTCAGGGCATCGATGAGGCCACGGTCCACGTACTGTTCGTCGGACATGCCCCAGCTGTCGGCCAATAGCTGCTCGGCCTGCGAGTCGGTGACCCCTCGGCTGTGGGCGATGTGGTGAAGGATCTGGCTGTACAGATCGTCGAGCAGGCTTTTGATGTTTTCGTTCCAGGCTTCGCTGGGCCCGGTGCGTGTGAACTGTTCGTCGGCCCCTTTGAATTTGCCGATCTGGATCATATCCGCCCGCATCCCCAGCTTATCGAGCAGACCCGCGAGGTAGATCTCTTCGATCCCGATGCCCGATAGCTCGATCATCCCCTTACGCTGAAGCAGGACCTGATCCGCACAGGCCGCCAGCAGGTACAGCCGCAGGTCGTAATGATCGGAGAACACCAGCACCTTTCGCCCTGCGGCTTGGACCTTCTCGAGCGCGTTCGTGATCTCATAGATCTGGGATAGGCTCAGAGACGGGTTCTCGAGATGGATGACCACTCCGGCGTAGTCGTCGTTTTCGGCCACGCGGTGCAGCTGACGGATCACCCGCCGCTGCGACGTGCCCAGGTCTTCTGGATCGACCCAAGCGTAAGGGGGCGGCCCATCACGCAGCGCCCCGGACAGCTCCATCCAGCCCACGCGGCGGGGTTCGCTTTCAGGTTCTTCGGCGTCGTCTTCGGTGGGGTCGCTTGAGACCTCGGTTTCATCCCGAGCCGATTGATCGTCCGCCTCGGTTTCGTTGGCATCGGCGTCCGTGTCGGTATCGTTCGCCATCGCCAAGACCCACGGGGTGGGCAAACGTTGAGCGTTCTCGGTTGGGCTCGCCGCCACGGAAACCGAAGGGGTCAGAAGCAAGATCGCAAAAACCAAGCAATGGAAGCCTTGTTTCTTATCGATAACATGATTCATGGTAGGTCGTTCCTGTGCAACGATGGTCGATTAAGCCGTGGCTCGTGCCCGACACAGGGTACACCGCAGAGGCTCTTGAGAGCCAGGCACGTATGGCTTGATCTGAAAGCTGGCCTTGGGCCACGCGTTGGTGTCATCCCGTCTCGTGTCTTGAAATTAAGGGTCCGTTAATTCATCCGATCCCATTCCACAACCGTCAAAACATAGACAAGCTGGCCCTAGGAGGGTGCCTAAACTGTTATACGATAGACGCTGCGCGAAATTTTGTCTCTCGTTAGAGATCTTGATCCGATCCCTGAATTATTTGTGTAAGCCAACCGTTAGGGGCTGCGGTCGCTGACCTCGCCGAAGGGGCTGGTCGGGGGCGATCGCTTTGAGGCCAAAAATTCCTCGAGCTTGGTGCCGGCTACCTCTTCGACTTTGAAAAGGAAACGCCGCGAATACGTCGTCGGATCTACCGGGTGCTCGACAAAATAAGCCAGGGCTGGATCCAGGGGGTCGGCTTGTAGGCTGGCCTGGATGTTCCTTCGTAACAGCACCACGGGGTGGTCGTTCACCGCGGAGTAGGTGGTTTCCTGCCCTAGATAGTCGAACCCGAATGCCCGCACGTAGAACCGGGCGTGCCGCGGGTGGACCCCGATCACGAAGTCGGTCATGCCTTGCTCGACCCCATAGTAGAACGCGTACCGCATCAGCTGAAACAAGGCCTCGGCCGTCCGGGCCAGGTGGCGGCGGCGGTCGGCGAACAGGCCGACCTCGATCAGCGTGCGGTCCTGGGCGCGGAGCTCGTCGAGCTCTCGGCGGTACACCCGGTCGAGCGGCAGGCCGTCGGGCCCGTCGGCCAGGGCTGTGAGCGTCGAGACCACGACGGGGCCGAGACCGCCGACGATGACGGCTGTGCGGTCCCCGACCGCTTCGTAGGCGGTATGCAAACGGTAGGGGTTCTGTTCGATCAGCTCCTTGCGGCGGTAGGCTTGATAGACCATCTGCCACGCGGCCAGGACGCCGCCTAGATCCTCCGCCACCCAATAAGTCAGGCCGGTCGACCCCTGCGATGTCGCCACGGCGGCGTCGCGGCGTCTTGGTGTCGATTTATCGGGCTGTGGCATCGACATCGTACTGCCTCATTGAGTGTGGTCGTTTTAGCCCCAACCACATTTCTGGGTTCTAAACGATCAGCGGCTAAGTTCATCGATCCCCTCGGATCTCCGCTGGGAATATCCAACCTACCGATGGTTTGTCATGACGACCCCGTTGAATGGTCTACTGCTTTTGCTTTGACTCATCTGCTTCTATGTTCGAGCTCGTGATAACGAATTGACGATCGAAGTCGCTTAACATGATGGCCCGCTCATGACGGAGCGATCTGCGGGGTCACGTTGATTCTCGTCGCCGTAAGGGGGCATGGATCCCCAGGCAGAATCGGTCTCATCAACCCAGGGTCAGCTCGCCCACTCTCACAAGGTGGACTGACCCCTTCCCGCGCCACGAGGGCGCCACCGATTGAATCGTCGTTTTATTAACAACGACTTAAGGGCAATCCACGTTCAATGCGTCTTCCGGGCCTTTTGCGCTTGACGTCCGGATCGTATGGACCATGATGGGTCTGCCATCCGGTGCCACGGTAGGTAGAGGAAAAATTGTCCAATAATGACGTACGTTTTCCGATCTGGTGAAATAACCCCGTCGATACAGCGAGAAATCATGAAGGCATCCAAGAATCATGCCGTCGGATCCTCAGCCCCCAGCGACCGGTTGTCGCCAGGTCATTACGGGCCGTACGGGGGGACATATATCCCGGAAACTCTGATGTCCGCGGTATCTGAGCTGACTCGGGAGTATGATCAGGCCCGTCAGGACCCAGCCTTTGCCCGCGAGCTCGACGACTGGCTTGGTCAATACGCGGGCCGACCCACCCCGCTTTATTTTGCCCAGCGGTTAACCCGATCGGCGGGGGGTGCAAGAATATTTCTGAAAAGAGAAGACCTGCTTCACACCGGCGCCCACAAAATTAACAACTCGCTTGGCCAAGCTTTGCTGACGGCCAGGATGGGTAAGAGACGGGTGATCGCCGAGACCGGCGCCGGGCAGCACGGGGTCGCCACCGCGACGGCGGCGGCGGTGTTCGGCCTGGATTGTGATGTCTTTATGGGCACCGAAGACATGCGCCGCCAGAAGCCCAACGTCACGCGGATGGAACTGCTGGGCGCGCGCGTCGTGCCGGTCGAATCCGGTTCCCGGACACTTAAGGACGCCACCAACGAGGCCCTGCGCGATTGGATGGCCTCTAGCGAGCGTACCCATTACGTGATCGGCTCGGTGGTCGGGCCCCACCCCTTCCCCGCGATGGTGTGCGATTTTCAATCGGTGATCGGCACCGAATGCCGCCGCCAATGCACCGAGCAGATCGGGCGGTTACCGGACCATATCATTGCCTGTGTCGGGGGCGGGTCGAACGCGGTGGGGATCTTTGCGCCTTTTATCGCCGATGACCAGGTCCGGCTCACCGGGGTCGAAGCCGGTGGGCGCGGTGCAGAGATCGGCCAGCACGCCGCGTCGATCTCCATGGGTCAACCCGGGGTCCTGCACGGGTCGCTCAGCTACGTGCTCCAAGATGATGACGGGCAGACCTGCCCGGTACACTCGATTTCGGCCGGGCTCGATTACCCCGGCGTGGGCCCCCAACACGCCTACTGGCACGATACCGGGCGGGTCAAGTACACCTCGGTGACGGACCGTGAAGCACTTGACGCTTTCGAACGTCTCACCCGACATGAAGGGATTATCCCGGCCCTCGAATCTAGCCACGCGATCGCGTATGCGGTGAAGCTGGCGGCGGGATTGTCCCAAGATCAAGTCGTGGTCGTGAACCTTTCGGGGCGTGGCGATAAAGATCTCGACGAAGTGACCCGTCTGCGGACCGGATCGACGCGAGGCCCCGAGCACGGGTGAGAGCAAGTAAGCCACGGGCCGAGTATTTCTAAGGCATCACCAAAACCAAGCCGGCGTTTGATGCGTATACTTTCGTATCGGATTCAACGGATCGGTGAGCGATAGGGTCAACACATCAGTTTGCCGATGAAGGCTCAAGAAAGGCAAAACCAGCCGACCAATCGATCGCCGTTTCTGATTCATGACGCTATAATCAAGCACATGCATCGTCGCTCGTTCCGAGTGGCTTTTCACATAAGGAAGGATCGATGGCAACCAGCTTTGGCGCACTGTGCACGGATTTTTACGTCAACATGAAGCTATCGCTGAAGATGGACCTGCCCAGCGATCGCGAGACGATCCTGCACCTGTTCGACCGTATCCGTAAATCAATCCCCTCGATGGACCGCATGCGCCGTTACGACGGCGAGCTAGCGTTGGAATCTTCACGCCGAGACAGCGAGTACCGCTGGCTGGCCCTGCGGCAAACCAGCCTGCGCATGGGTCACGTCAACCCTCCGTCGATGGAAGCGGCGATGAAGACGCACCAGCTAATGCTCGAGGTAGCCCCGTATCACCTCACGATCAGCCCGCTGGACGTCGACTTCGTCGAGCTGCTGTTTGGGTTCGACCTCGAGTGCTCCAGTGATCAGGATGACGTGGTGTACCAGGCACTCTACGTGGATTCGCCCCTGGCCCAGCTCTTGAAGGTGCCCGGTGCCAACATCATGGACGTGCAGCCGATGTTCGGGCTTTCTCTTAGCGACAGCGGCGATCTCCAGGCTTATTTTGAGGTCAAAACCCGCACCAAGAGCCGCCGCGGCCACAGCAGGCGGTACCGCGGCGAACCCCTAAGCATCTACCTGACCCTGCGCAAATACGGGCCTGTGGACAAGATCGAAGACCTCACCGACATCTTCGGGCAGCTGGCCCAGCGGGGCGAGTCGATGGCTGCCGACTACTTGGTCCCGAACCTGTTGGCCCCGATCGCGCGGCAGATCACCTCTAGCAACGCGTAGCCCTTGGTACGGAGATTCTCCGGGTTGCTCGTGTCCCACATTGGTATCCGTTATGGCCTTCTTGGGAAAACAAAGCCCAGCAGAGATCCAACGTATCGAGCGGTTCAAAACCTGGGCCAGTGAGAGAAGCCCTTACGCCCTGGTTAGCGTCTTGCTGGGCAGCGTCGGGTTGCTCGATGCGTTCACCGTTGTGCTGGGCTTGGTGTTGGGATCCGCCGCGGTCGCGACAGGGATCGCGGGCCTACGCGACCTGAACACCAAACCAGGATTGACGGGGCGACGGTTTTGCTACGCCGGGATTTGCCTGGGCGCCACGGCCATCTTATCTAGTGCCGTGATCGGGCTGGTGATCTATCGCTAACCATCCTCGGTGTAGCGAACACGTCTCAACCAAACTAAACGACGGGCGGCCTATGGGGGGTTTTAGAGCGTTTTGCGTCAATAATCGCCATATCCGCAAGAGGTGAAGTAGTTTTGGCACTCGGTGGGCGTGACGTCTGTCAGGGCATCGGCGATGGCGTCTTGGAGCGTGCCGAAGGTCTTGGCGGCGACGCGGCGTAGCCACGCCTTGACCTTGCTCCACAGCTTCTCGATCGGGTTCAGGTCCGGGCTGTACGGGGGCAGGTACCCCAGGTCGGCGTCGACGGCCTCGATCGCTTCGCGCACCGCGGCGGCTTGGTGACTCGAGAGATTGTCCATCACGACCACGTCACCCGGGCGCAACGACGGGGCCAAGAACTGCTGGGTGTAGGCCAGGAACGTCGCCGAGTTCATCGGGCCATCGACCACGACCGTCGCACCTTGGATCACCCCGTCGAGCCGGATCGCGCTGAGCATCGTGAGCGTCTTCCAGCGGCCGTGCGGGGTGCGGTCCACGCAACGCTGCCCGATCGGCGACCAGCCATACAGCCGGGTCATATCCGTCTTGGCCCCAGATTCGTCGAGGAAAACCAGATGGGCCGGGTCCACGAACCGCCGGGCGATCGTGAAGTTGTGGCGGCGTTGGGCCACGTCGGGGCGATCTTGCTCGGCGGCGATCAGCGACTTCTTTTGAGCGACAGCCCCAGCCGCTTCAACGCCCGGCACACCGTCGATTCCACGACGCCCAGGTTCAGCATCGCCCTCAACTGCTTGGCCGTGATCCCCGGCTTGGCCGCCACCGCCTCACGCATCCGTTGCTCATCGGCCGCCGTAAGCTTGACCGACCCCTTGGGCCCCGGCACCCCCGGCGTCAACACGCCCCGGCGGTGCCGATCACACCAGTCGCGAACCGTCGACCTCGCCACCCGAAACTGTCGTGATACCCCCGTGATCGTCTGACCCGACTCGGCGGCCCATACCACCCGCTTACGTAGATCCATCGAATACGCCATGACCTTGGCCTCCTTGCCAGAAATCTCTCTTATCGGCCAGCGGCGATTAATTACGCCAAGCGCTCTAGGCCCCATCAAGGCGTCGTGCACATAGTCGCGTGTCTTCGACTTGATGACGGTCTTGGGATTGAGGTCGTACCGCTTGGTCAACGCCGCGAAGCTCGCTTGACGAGGGAGGATCGCCCGACGCACCCCGCCACCATCGTCGTGACGCTACCGTGGAGTATCTGTCCCATAGGGCGTGCCTTGGAGGGCAAATGTGCATGATGACCCACACCTCGACACCTGGGACTACACCGCTAACACAGACCACGACCGGCGTGGTAGAGTCATGCGCCCGCAGAGGCGACGGTGTAGGTGAAAGCAAGCGGTGTGACGTATCATAGCCGTTGACGCCATGGAGGGTTGACGGCTGAAATCGCACGGACCGCGTGGGATCAACGGCGTGTGTGGGCAGAGGATGACCGTCTTGACTATTCTCGCGGCTGGGCAGGGTGTCGAGATCGGCGGGCTGACCGCTAGCGGGCTGCTGCTGGGGTTGTTGCTGATGGCCGCGGTCGGGGGGGGGTATGTTTCCCATCTGTTTCGGGTGCCGAGGGTAGTGGGGTATCTGCTGGCCGGGGCGCTGGCTCGGGTGATTTTGTCGCAATGCATACCCGAAGGCTCACCGGGCGACACGACCGTGTCACAGGCGCAGGCGCTGCTGGCCCCGGTCAAGGAGTTGGCGTTAGGGCTGATCCTGTTTTCGATCGGGGGGATCTTCGACATCCGTCACGTGCGGTCGGCGGGGCGCGGGGTGGTAATGGCGGGCGCGGGCAATGCGCTGGTCACGGGGGGGTTGGTGTTCGTGGGGGTCGCGGCCACGGGCTGGTGGCTATCGGTCACGGACTCGGTACCGACGCTGATCGCGTTCTCGGCGCTGCTGGCTCTGGCGGCGACGTCGACGGCGCCGGCGGCGACGCTGTTCACACTCCGTGAGTACGAGGCCAAGGGGCCGGTGACCGACACGATGCTGAGCGTGACCGGGTTCAACGTGGCGTTGTGCCTGATCGGATTTCATATCACATTCCTGCTGCTGGCGGGGTTGGGGGCGTTGGATGAAGTCGACCTGACGATGTCCCAGGCGTGGGGCGGGATGGTGCTGGTGGTGGTGGGCAGCATCGGATTGGGAGGGGTGCTGGGGTTCGTGCTGGCGGTGGCGCACGCGAAGCTGCGGCCGATTGAGACGGTGCTGATCCTGCTGGCTTTCCTGTTGATGTTGGCGTCGGGTCAGCACTGGATGCTCGAACACTGGGGGGTTTCGTTTAGCTCGCTGCTGGCGGCGATGGTTTTGGGGACGGTTTTTGCCAACACCGCGTCGGACCAGGACCGGCTTGATTCCTTGATGGCAACGATCGGCCCGCCGTTGTATGTGGGTTTCTTTGGGTTGGCAGGGTTTCAGCTCCACTTCGAGGACCTCTGGGCGTTGGGGTGGATCGGGGTGGTTTATGTGTTGTGCCGGGCAGTCGGGAAGGTGCTGGGGACCTGGCTAGTAATACGAGCGACCGACGGAGTGGGGGGACCGACCGGGCGATGGCTGGGGACGGGGTTGCTTTGCCAGGCGGCGGTGGTGATCAGCCTTGCGGATTTCGTGCAAGCGCACTGGCAACACGAATGGGCCGGGCCCAGCTTTGTAACGACGATCCTCGGGTCGGCGGTGATCTTCGAGATCTTGGGCCCGCCGCTGATCAAGTGGCTGGTCGTGCGTTGCGGGGAGGTCAAGGCGGTGACGCTGCTGCGTCACGGAGGGGCGACCCCTTCGCAGAACCGGTCGGTCATCAAGCTCACCGGCGAGGCGTTGCTGCGGGCGTTTGGGTTACTCAAAAAACCTCAAACTACTGACTCGCAACAGCAGTTGCAGGTCCGCCACCTGATGCGGGCTAACGTGAAGTGCATCCCCGCGGCGGCGACGTTTGACGAGGTTCTGCGGCTCGTGGAGCACTCCCGGTACAACCACTTTCCGGTGACCGACGACGAGAACCGGCTGGTGGGGGTGATCCATTTCAAAGATCTCAGCGATATCCTTTACGATCCGATGCTATATCAACTCGTGACCGCTGCGGACCTGGCGATCACCGACCCGCAGGCGGTGGTGATCGACGCCCCGGTCCAGGAAGCTTTCGCGATGTTCCGGGATAGCGACGTGGCGTCGCTGCCGGTGGTGGCTGATGAGCAGTCGCGGACGGTCGTGGGGATTGTCGAGCAGCGGGATTTATTGCGGGCACTGGGCCCGGGCGGGGATGACGAGGGGGGGCATTGATGGGCGTTGCACGGACGGGGTGTTATCGCGCCCTTGAACGTTGACCGAACAAAAACCGTATCCGCCCTACTTCAATGACGTGGGGTGCCGTGAGCGGAAAGATCAAAGCTCTAACCCGCACCGCTTCATGGGTCGACCGAAACTTTGAAACGTCGACCTCCAACCCACGCCCTTATCCAGAGAGTCAGTTACCGGACCTTCGGGCGGCCGCTATCCTTATCTCGAAACGACCCGACGCTGACAGCTAAGGTTCTACCCTCGTTTTGTCCGATACGTTTTACCGGAAACGCCCCCGGCTGGGAGGACTCTGCTTTGATGCGACCGCGTGAAGTCAACCCGTATCTCAAGACGAAGGTGCTCACCGCCAGCCCGGAGGAGCTGCGGCTGATGTTGTATGACGGGGCGATCAAGTTCTGCCATCAGGCCAAGGCCGCGCGTGAGGCAAACAACATCGAAACGGCGTTCGAGTGCCTCATGAAGGCTCAGAAGATCGTCCTGGAGCTGTCGACGAGCCTCAACCACCAGATCTCGCCCGAGCTGTGCTCGAAACTCAGCGCCCTGTACACGTTCATCTACCGCCGGCTCGTGGACGCGAACATCAACAAAGACGACAAAGCCATCGACGAGTCGATCAAGCTGCTGGAGTATGAGAGGGAGACGTGGCAGATGCTCATGCATCAGCTAGCCGAAGAGGCTTCAACCGAAGCCGGGCAAGAAGCCAGCGGCCTCAGTAACGCTCAGCAGACTGCGATCAGTAGCCTCTCCATCGACGGTTAGGACACGGTCCGTTCCCTATTTTTAGCAGAGCACCCGCTGCGCCATCGTATCAGTGAGATACACGCATCGTGTATCAAGGTCCAGCGTCGCAGAGGTGCTTTGGCCACGGGGCATTCTATTGTACATACACAGCGCACGCCATCATTTCATCCGGGATGGTGGCGCCGTAAGCGGTTAAGGGCCGTCTGGCGACCATGGGATGACCTCAACACGCCAAGCGAGATCTTGAGGGGCGGTGGTATCGACCACGGCGGGGTCAACGGCGACATTGAGCTTTGGCTGCGTGATCTCCACAACGGATTCGTTCTCAGATTCATCAAGCGTGGCGATCCGCACGGGTAGCAGGGTATCGCGGTCGTACCAGAGGTCGACCTGTGTCAATTGATGGTCGTGGTCATGCTTGGGGGTAAGGTGGAAGTGCACGCTGTTGGCGGGATCGGAATCGGCGGGTTCGACCAGCGTCACTTCAAACCGTTCGAGCACCTGATCTTTCTTTTGTGAAACAGGCAAGGGGAACGGGCCCTGGCCCAATGCCAGCAGGTCCGCAGAGGACCGGTCATCCCCGGGCTGGGGCGCTGGGGCGACCTGGCGGCGGATGAAGAGTTTCTCTTTATCGTACCGTTCGATCAGCCATTGACCGTCAAAAATGTACGATCGGTCTTCGCGGTCGAGGCGGCGGTCCACAAGCAGATAGTCGAAATGGATCACAAACCGAGCGGGCGGACCCGTAAAATAGATCAGCCGTCCAAAACGACGCTGGTGGTCGCCCACGAGGCCCTGGGTGCGGTCGTACCGCAGCTTCGCCTGGAGGGTCCTGATCTTCGACGCGGCACGCTCGATCTTCCCGAGCCATTGCTCCACATCGGGAGATACTTCAGGGGCGACTACCGAGGTGGGTTCCAGGGGCAGTGAGGATGAGGGGTTGTTATCGACACGGGGGGCCGTAGTGGGTGGATCTACGGCTGAGGCATCGATCTGCTGGTTGACCTGGCATGAGGCGGCCTCGACCAAAACCGTGACGGACACGAGCACGATTAGCACTGGGGCGTGGGGGGTGTTTTTCATCGCTCGATCGTGCGAGGTTAGGCTCGAGAGACGCGGGCGTCCATTTCAGCGAACCGGGTTTCCGCGGGGGACAGCCGGTTGACCATCGATAACGCATCGTCCATGAGCTGCCGCTGCTGGTTGATCCAATGGTATTCCAAACCGGCTGCTGCCACGTTGCAAACCACCGCCGCTGCGGCGGTCGCCAGGTGCACACCCGCCGCGGTCGAGCCGCCGGTCACCGAGTCCGCCGCCGCACCGGCAAACAGCGTGAACATCGTAACAAAGATCGGGATCATGACCGTGGGCAACACACGCTTCTTCCGTGACAAGGAGGGAGCGACGTACCGGATGAGATTGAGGTCTGCCTTGTCCGCTGCGGCCTGGAGCCATTTCGACGTGGCCATGAAGTACGTATAGACCGCGAGGTGCGTGAGGCAGGTCAAGAAACCGCTGGCTACCCCCAGGGCGACGTGGTACGCCATTCCCTCCTGGGCCGCGGCCGCAGACCCGGACTGCCCGTATGTCCAGCCCACGACCGCCACGACCCCCAGCAGGAGCAGGTTAGCGGTGGTCAGGCCTAGAAAAATAGAGAGCATCCATCAATACCCATCGATTTTATGCCGTCACAACGATCTTCAGGCCCGTGATCTGCCTATGGGCAGTGTACTCCAAGATCTGGTGAGGCTAGATCATGATATGACGATTCGTGGCGAAAACCTTCAACATGTGGGCAGCCGTCGCTGTCCGGAACATGGACGGCAGGATGACATGATAGTGGCAATTGTACTGTAGCTTAGCTCGTGGAAATGGTTTGGCGTAAGAAGGCCTCCTGCGAGCCGCATCCCTCCCAAGAGCAAGAACGATCATAAGTTTGTCCAGATCTAGAAGGTTTCACTGCCGGTCGGTGAATACCTCGCGGATCCGATCGCGCATGGTGATACTGACAATCTCATTACCCCGCGGCGTTAGATGTCCATCGAAGCGGAAGTACGTCTCATCTGTGTCGTGCTGGGCTAACACCTCGGTTAGATCGGTGGTGGCGATCTCCAAGGAAGTCAAAACGGAAGCTGCGATTTTGTTGGGCAGTATGTAATCGGTGGTCCCGGTCGTCGGTACCGGCTGCGGCTTGACTTCCTGGCCATTGTCTGCGACGGCTCGCACCGTATCCACGGTAGGCATGACGAAAACCATCAACGGGATGGACTCGCGGTCGCATATCGCCTTGATCTTTCCAAACTCTTCTCGATAAAGATCTAGAGATTCTTTGAGCGGGCTGACACGCCAAGAGTCCGGCTGATAGAGATTCTCTTGGAGGTTGCTCGTATCTTTATTGGTGTGGGCTGTTTGATGGTAAACCTTTGCCGCGAGGCGGTATAGGTGAAAATGCCGCTTGATAAAAGACCGTAGAGATTTTTCATTGCCGATGATCCCATCGATGACCGGGAGGTCTTTGTTCCAGATGCAATCGTAGTAGTCGTTGCCCATGTACGTGACGACGAGTACCGCCGCCACGGGACTGCCGACCTCAAGGGCGTGCTCCAGGATTTGTCGGTATTGCGATGGGCCATGACCCGGGACAGCGGTATTCTTAATCCGAAACGCTCGGTCCAGGCCCACGTTAAGCCGGCCTACGAAGCTGTCCTCGTAGTTAACCCCGTTCCCGAAAGTGAACGAATCTCCTAAGATCAAGGCGACGGGCAGGTCTGTTTCAGTTATCGTGACCGGAACGCGGTTACCCTCAGCATCCGTATAGACCGACCAACGGCTCTCGCCGGTGTCGACTTCGCGCACGGCGTTGGGTTGAAGCGAAAAGAACGGAAGGGACGGATGCCGCTCGTAGATGTCCAGCCACGACGCCGGCTGAGGAGCGACCAAGCGGATCAAGCCTTCTGCTAAGAAAAGACTAAGGATCAGCATCCCTGTCGCCACGGCGAGCTTCATGACCATACCTTTCAACGACCAGAATTTATTCATGCGTCACCTCCATGGAATGACTACTGTTATGTCGTCTCGTCGTCATCGGCCCTGCGACGCCTAGCAAAAAGCTCTACCCCTACAGACACGAGCCCGACCTCCACGTCTAACTTTGTGCTGCGAATACGACCCGAACCGCCACAGAATAAGGGCGATGTCGTTAGTAATCTAAACATGCGAAGAGCAGCTAACTCTGGCCCACCGTCAGCGGCACCGGTTGTGGCTGCACCTCGTGTGTCGGCTCGACCGCGACCTGAAGCGGCCGCCGCAGGCCCGAGGGGGGCATGCCGTCGCGGTCGACAATCCGTTGGATAGCCATGATCCCCTCCATCAGCGTCTCGGGCCGGGGCGGGCAGCCGGGCACGTAAACATCGACCGGGATGAACTGATCGATACCCTGGACGACCGCGTAGGTATCAAACACCCCTCCTGTCGACGCGCAGGCGCCCATCGAGATCACCCACTTTGGCTCGGTGATCTGCTGGTAGATCCGCTGAAGCACGGGCAGCATCTTGACCGCCACACGCCCGGCGACGATCAGCAGGTCACTCTGGCGAGGGCTAAAACGCATCACCTCAGCCCCGAACCGTGACAGGTCGTACCGGCTGCTGGCCGTGGCCATGAGTTCGATCCCGCAACAGGCCGTGGCGAACGGCATCGGCCACAGGCTCGACCGCCGTGACCAGTTCATGACCTTCTGGAGCTGAGTCGTAAGGATGTTTCCGGTCGGTAATGCCGCTTCAATGCCCATGGCGACTCCTGTGCCTTGACCTCATAGGTGGACGTGGGGGCTGGGTCTGATGCCGATCTCCTCATGAGTACTGATCGGATCGCCGATAGCCTCACCTGCGTTGATGTTCTCAAACACGCCGCAACTGGCCAAGGTATCTTAAGCGACTCTGCGATGAGGGCAACGCACAAGGAGTGATCCGAACAAGCTGATCATCATGGTCGATCATGTCTAGTAGGATCAGTCATCGTATCATCGTATACCTGTCTGCGCATGAAATGATGGGCCCGGAGGGTGCTCACGACAGATCATTTTCCGCAGTCCTAGGCGCAAGACCCAGGCGCCCCCAACACGGCACTTGAACATGTGATGTGTATGACCCAATCCCGGATGAAAGTACGGCGTGACTCATGGACGTGGCAGGGAAATTTTTGGTGTCCAATGCCCATTCGACGCGGTACTTTGCTGCACGATGCGTATAACATCCCGCTAGAGCGATGACCCAGCTTAAACAGCCTCAACTGGTGGTTTTTTCGGACGACTGGGGCCGACACCCGTCGAGCTGTCAGCACCTGATCCGCTGCCTGCTGCCGCGATACCAAACGCTATGGGTTAATACGATAGGCACCCGACCGCCTCGATGGACTAGGGATGACCTAAGCAAGGCCTGGTCCAAATTGCGTCAGTGGATGGCGGGGTCGAACCCCAACGACCGGGCGGCCGCCGTCGAACGGCCCGAAAACTTGTCGCTTATTAACCCCTTTATGTGGCCCGGTTTTCGCCATCGATGGCACCGTTCGTTCAACGCCACAAGGATGAGCCAAGCGGTCCATCAAGCTCTTGGACCCCGCCCGATGGGTAACAGTCGGATCGCGATCACGACCCTGCCCATCACCGCCGATCTCATCGGGCGGCTCGATGTGGATCGCTGGGTGTATTACTGTGTCGATGATTTTTCAGTCTGGCCCGGGCTCGATGGGCAGGTCCTCGAAGACATGGAGCGACAGCTCGTTGAACGTGTCGATCACATCGTGGCCGCGTCTGAGACGCTTAGGCGACGGTTAGAACGTTTGGGACGATCGTCCGATCTGCTCACCCATGGGATCGATCTGGAGCATTGGTCCGTACAACCGCCCGTACCATCCGAAACCGAACCCCACCGCGACGAAAACCGTACCCACCCTACGCCCTCGTGGTGGAAGTCGCTCACCGGGCCGATTATTTTGTTCTGGGGGCTGATCGACCAAAGGCTCGACCCCAGCTGGTGCGACGCATTGACCAAACGCATGGCCGATACAGGCCTCGACCACAACGGTGCAGGCGGGATGTTGGTCCTCGTCGGGCCGACGCAGTCGCCAAGCCCGGTCTTGCGAACTCTAAGCCGGGTGGTGATGCCCGGGACGGTCGCGTATGAAGAGCTGCCTCCCCTAGCGGCGATGGCGGATGTCCTGGTGATGCCGTACGCGGACCTGCCGGTGACCCGGGCGATGCAGCCGCTAAAGTTTAAGGAGTACCTGGCCACCGGAAAACCGGTCGTGGTCCGTGACCTGCCCGCAACGCGGCCCTGGGCGGACGCCGCCGATGTGGTCAACGGAATCGAACCATTTGTCGAACGGGTAGCCCAACGGGTCAAGGAGGGGCTACCTCAACAACAAGCCCACGCCCGGCGGCGATTGATCGAAGAATCGTGGTCGAATAAGGCGTCACAATTCGAGGTGATGATCCTTGGGCGCACCCGCGTCACGAGTTGAACGGATCTCCACCCCCGCGGACACGGCCCCGGGTCCGAAGCGTGGGCACGACCGGATAGACGATGAAGGAGGGAAAAGGGTTCCCGTGGCTCAAGACGAAGACCGATCCATCCCGGTAGACTGGCCAGCCAAGCCGCAAGGGCGACACGTGGTCCTACACACGCGCGTAGTCACCGAGACCGGCGGGGGGCCCGATAAGACCATCCTCCTGTCGGCCCCGTTCCTGGCTGACAGCCCCTATTGGCTGGCCGCGGCGTACATGCACCCCCCGGACGACAAGGGGTTTGATTCGGTGCTCGCCCGCGCCCAGCAGATGGATAGCCCGTTGATCAGCGTCCCGGACCGCGGGCCGATGGACCGCAAGGTCCTGCGGAGGATGCTGGCGATCTGCCGCCATTATGACGTGAAGATCTGGCACGGCCACGATTATAAATCGAACCTCCTGGGCCTGATGCTGCGCCCGCTTTGGCCCATGAAACTGGTGTCCACGGTGCACGGCTGGGTCAAGCACACCCTGCGGACCCCATTGTATTATGCGGTCGACCGTTGGTGCCTGCCGTATTACCACCACGTGGTCTGCGTTTCGGAGGACCTGATCGAACGGGTGAGCAAACTCGGGGTTGCTCCTGACCGCCTCACACTGATCCACAACGCGATCGACGAGAAGACGTACCGCCGCCGGTACCCCGCTGACCAGTCCCCGCTGAGGTCCCAGATGGACGTTGCTCCGGGTCGCCTTGTGATCGGGGCGGTGGGGCGGTTAAGCCCCGAGAAGGGTTTCAGCGATCTCATCACGGCCACGAGCCGCCTCACCCAAGACGGGCTGGACGTAGAAACATGGATCATTGGTGACGGCGATCACCGCGGTGACCTAGAGCAGTTGATTAAACAGCTGGGTGTCACGGGCCGGGTCAAGCTCTTGGGATTCCGAAGCGACATGATCGATCTGTACCACGCGATGGACCTGTTCGTCCTCAGCAGCCTCCGCGAGGGTCTGCCCAACGTGGTGCTCGAGGCGATGGCGTTGTGCATCCCGGTGGTCGCCACGCGTGTTGCGGGCATCCCTAGCCTGATCCGCGACGGCTCGACCGGCCTGCTTTGCCCGATCGGGGACGCGGATCAGCTCACCGACGCCATCCGCCGGGTGGCTTCAGACGCGCAACTCCGTGCCGACTTATCGGGTCACGCCAGGACGCGGATCGAGCAGTCTTACAGTTTTACCGGACGCATGGCTAAGATGAAGACGATCTACGATCAGGTCCTGGGCATCGAGCACCCGGCCACTGACCCTCAGCAGATCATACCCACGTCATCGGCCAACCATCAGGCTACTCCATGACCGCTGCGCTCGGCTCGATCTGGCTGCTGCTTTCTTGTTCGGCGCCAACCCCATCGGCTGGACTATCCCTTGATCTCATTGTTTGAATCTGGGGTCGAGACAAGGACCGTCCTGATCTGCCCGATACTACGTGCAAGAGTCGATCACCGCCCGTCTGCTCCTGCGCCCGCCCGCAGGGGTTGATCCGTGAGAAAGGCCCAACGACAACTTTGGATATACGAAGCTACATTTCTACCTTATCCCTCGTGGCGGTCCTAGGGGCCGTCGCCGTTGCGCTAGCGGTCGACATCGCGATCTCCCCAGCCACGGACCTGCCGCAATGGCTGGAGATGGTCGCCGCAGAGCCGGTGCAAACGTTCGTGATTATCGGGGTGGTCCTGATCACCTATCTGATCGTGATCTATATTTGTCATTCTTGGGTTACCCGGAACATGGTCGAGCCGATGCGCTACTTGGCGGCAGCGGCGAATAGAGCTCTCAAAAAAAACGAGCCGTTGATACTCAAGGACATCGGGCCACTCGAGCTGCGCGTCCTGATGCGGATCCTTAATGAGCTGTTCAACAAGCTCCATACCGAATTACTTCACAGCTCACAAGAGGCGAAGGAATTATCGGCTCAGCTCGAATCCCAGAGCAAATCCCTCAAGCATGAAACGTCTCAGCGGATCCGCACCGAGACCCACCTGGTCGACCAGCACAAGGTGCTCCAGCTCCTGGCCGAGGGTGAAACGTTAAAGCATGTCCTCGATACCCTCGCCCGGGGGATCGAGCGTGACTGCCCCGCGGCGCGGTGTTCGATCATGCTCTTCGATGACTCAACCGGCCGCCTGATCCCCGGCGCCGCGCCCAACCTGCCCCCGGAATACAACCAGCAGATCGACGGGATGAAGACCGGCCTGTTCCTGGGTCGCCACACCGACATGCAGGACCCCCACCTGACCCTGATCAGCGAACATATCCTCGCTGATCCCCGGTGGGAATCCCTGCACAAACTCGCCCAGACCTACAGCCTCCACTCCTGCTGGTCACTACCGATCGTCGCCACCGACGACAAGACCATCGGCGTGTTCGCGATGTACAGTCGTGAGCCATACCAGCCCAACGAGAACGAGGTGTACCTGGTGGAATCTGCGGTCCAGCTCGCGTCCCTGGCTATCGAGCGTAAACAGGTCGAAGAAGAGCTGTTGCAATCGAAAGAGACTGCTGAGGCGGCCAGCCGCGCCAAGAGCGAGTTCCTGGCCAACATGAGCCACGAGATCCGCACCCCGCTCAACGGGGTCGTGGGGATGGTTAACCTTTTACTCGAAGGGGAGCTACCCGCCACGCAACGCCGCTACGCCCAGATCGCTAAGTCGTCCGTGGACTCGCTGCTGGGGATCATCAACGACATCCTCGACCTATCGAAGATCGAAGCCGGGAAGATGGAGCTCGAGAATATCCCGTTTGACCTGCGGGCATCGCTCGAAGACTGGGTCCAGACGTTCTCGCAGCAAGCGGCCGCCAAGCAGCTCGAACTGCTTTTGTACATGCGTCCAGACGTCCCGTCGCTGGTCAACGGCGACAGCGACCGCCTTCGCCAGGTCCTCACCAACCTGGTCAACAACGCGATCAAGTTCACGGAACAAGGACAGGTGACGGTGCGGGTGAGTCTGGATCAAGAAAACGCTCTATCCTCCATGGTGCGGTTTGAGGTCAGCGACACCGGGATCGGCATCCCGACAGAACGGCTTAACCGCCTGTTCAAGTCGTTCTCGCAGATCGACGCCTCCACCACCCGTAAGTACGGCGGCACCGGGCTGGGCCTGGCGATCTGCAAGCAACTCGTCGAGCTCATGGACGGCCAGATCTGGGTCGACAGCCAAAAGGACAAGGGCACCACGTTCCGGTTGGCCGTCAAGCTCGGCAAGTACTACGAGGACAATGACACCCTTATCCCCCGTTACGAGGCCCAAGATACCCGTGGGCTGCGTGTCCTGGTCGTTAATGATAGCGAGGTGCCCCGGGAGACCCTCTGCGAGCAGCTACGCGATTGGGGCACCGTGGTGGAAACGGCACCTAACGGCGAACAGGCTTTCAAGTTATGGCAACGCGCCGCGGAAGAAACCCGCCCCTTCGGGGTCGTGATCATCGATATGCGGATGCCACGGGCCGACAACCTCGACCTGGCTAAAGCTATCAAGGAGGCGCAGAAAGATACACAAACACGCGTGATCGTCCTGATCTCCATCGACGAGCAGCTCGACGCCCTGACCCTGCACGAATGCGGGATCACTTCTCAGATTACCAAGCCGGTGATGCCGTCCCGCCTGTTCGACACCTTGATGGAAACGATCAACGATGCCTCTCAGCCGGTCACGATGGCGCCGCGATCGGGCCCGCCCCTTCCCGCAAACAACCCCGCCCCGTTAACCGGCCAGTTCCACGTTCTGCTCGTGGAGGATAACGAGATCAACCGGATGGTCGCCGGCGAGGTCCTGCGGCAGATGGGTTTCACCCACGAAACCGCTACCAACGGGAAGGAAGCCGTCGATGCCGTGACCGTCAACGCGTACGACCTCGTGCTCATGGACTGCCAGATGCCCGAGATGGACGGGTTCGAGGCGACACGTCGGATCCGCGAACTGGAAAAAGAAGGGCGCCTGCCCCCGATGAAACGCGACGCCCAGCGGCTACCGATCGTGGCGTTGACCGCCAACGCGATCAAGGGCGACCGCGAGCGCTGCCTGACCGCGGGGATGGACGACTACCTCACCAAACCCCTAGACCCGCATCGGCTTGGGCAAACCATCGGTCTGCACCTGGGGCAAAAGGCCGCGGATGGTCCAACCCGTAGCGCCCCGCCGTCTTCTCCCGCGTCGCCACCGGATGCCGGGTTCCCCGCCTCCGGGTCGGTCAATATCCCGTTTAATGTCGAAGACGCCCTCAACCGCTGCATGGGCAACGTCCATCTCTTGGCGACGGTAATCGATAAATTCCGCGACCGATCGATCCTGGACCTTGAAAAGCTTATCGAACTTGTCAAAGCCGGCGACGCCCAACAGACCGCCGAAGCGGCACACGCGTTTAAGGGGGTGGCCGCGAACCTCTCGGCTCAATCCCTCCGCGACCTGGCCGCCCGCCTCGAAGCCATGGGCCGAGCCGGGGAACTTAACGGCGCCTCGGAGTGCTTAGAGCAACTTCAGGCCGAACTGGACCGCTGTTTGAAGTCCATCCCGTCGGTCCTGGATCAGCTGCTCAAAACCGGTGAGGCCTAACCCACTATCACTGCCGCCACAATCGGCATAAGATCATAATATAGAATAGATTGTGAATAGATCAGAGGTTTATGGGAGCCGTGGCCGGCCGGGTCTGCGCCTGAAAAAACCTCGACACAACCGCCCCCGCCATCATCGAGTCGAGTTCGCTGCAGAGGTCTGCGGTGCGAGGAACAAGGGCTGCGTACGACTATCACCGGTAGGACTACTCGTCACGCACCTCGGCGACGGTTTTGCGGTCGGTGTCGTACACGTAGCACTTGCCGGGCTCCTCTTGCCGCGCGGCTTTGTGCGACCCGTCACAGTGGGGCAGGTTCTGGCTCAACCCACACATACAGATCCAGGCGCTCTTGTCCTGGGGTTTAACCTCGGCCGGTCCGGTCGCTTCGTATCGGATGAGTCGTGCCATGATGGAGTTCTCCTGAATATGCGTGGCGATTCCATGATCCTGAGAAGTTAAGTGTAGCAGACCCCGCGTGTCCCACGCAGGCAGCTGCCGTTGATCGCTCGATCACCGCACAAAGAGTCAAGGCGTAAGCACCAGGTCGACGATGGACAAAATAAGAGTGAAGCGGCAAGAGTATCGTGCTTACCCGTGCACAGCGTCAGGGGCATGTGGACCATGAGACGACCAGGGGTCATCGCAACCGTTACAGCGGCGATCGTGCTGGCGATCGGGGCTGGGGTTAACCGTGCCAACGACCCACCCGCGGCGCACCCGCCCTACCCGAAGCACGATTTTTCCGATTCGACGCCCTACCCGGTGGTCCGGGTCGTCGATGGCGACACGATTATCGTGCTCAAAGACGGCCAGAGGACCAACGTCAGGGTCTACGGGGTGGATACCCCGGAGACTGTCCACCCTAAGAAGCCGGTCGAGCGCTACGGGAAAGAAGCCTCCCGATTCACCCGCAACCTGCTCCGGGGCGAGTCGGTCTACCTCGAATACGAGCCGGGCCAATCCCCGACAGACCGCTACGGCCGCACCCTCGCGTATGTCTACCGCGCCCCGGACGGCCTGTTTGTCGATGTCGAGATCATTCGCCAAGGCTACGGCCACGTCTACACCAAGAAGCCGTCAAAATATATGCAGCTGCTGCGCTTCTACGAACGGCACGCGCGTGAAGCGGGACGGGGGCTGTGGGCCGATGAACACACACCGATGGGTCTGGTCGACGACACCCCGTAACGCGCTTCTCACCGATGACCCTTCATCGATTCCGCGGCGACCATCGGCAGACGGTAGGTCGTCACACTTCGCTGGTGGTGGCGCAAGTGCCACGGGAAGTCTCCCACCCGATCCGTCCTCTTAAGCCCATCAATCGAAGCGGGATGACCCTCGCGGGCAAGCAGGGCTTCGAGGACCGCGTCGCCGCGGCCCGATCCGATTGAACGCGACGAGTGCCCGCCGACCCAAGCTTCCGGGGTGGTCACCGAACCGGCCCCATCGTAGGGAACAGGTCAGCTATTCATGCAAGATGTTCTGTTTATAGATGCGTGTGAAGTCGAAAAGTGAACCGGGTCCGCAGCACGGAGGTGTTCTGGATTCAACTTGTTTGAATCATAATCGTTCATTATTATTGCTTTTTATATTTTGGGGGTCGGGATGTCCTAACAATAAAGAGAAACCCTGACAAAAAGAAAAAAGGAGAGATTCAGATGCAACGCCTGCTTGCCTGTCTTGTTGTCATCATTTTTCTAACGTCGGGCCATGGATACGCCTTCACGCTGAATTTCTTCCCGCCGACGGTTTTTTCGACGGACACGGCTACGATGGATGCTGACCTGGGCATCGACGGTTTCACGATCGAGGACTTCGAAGACCTTGAATTCATCCCGGATCTGACGGTATCGTTTTCTCAGGGCGGCGCGCCCACGACGATCGATCAGCTTGCGTCGCTTTTTGAGGGGACGACCAATCTCGGTGATACCACCGAAGCCTGGGACGGGCGGCACACCCTGGCCAATACGGTCACCAACCAACTCGACCCAGGCCCTGACAGGGCCAACCGTGTCGTCTTTGAACTGGGGCAGCCCGCTTTGTCGGTGGGTGTTGGGCTGATCGGTTTCCAATCGCTCGACCCCCCGTCGTCCACGTTCCCGATCACCGACCACCGATTGCTCATCAACGGCGTGGTTCAAACCGACAGCCTCGAACAGCTCGCGGGCTCGGCTTGGCAGGGCTCGCGTCTGGGTCGAAACGTGTACCTGCGTATCGATGCACAGGACGGGGAAATGATTGAGTCCTTTGGCTTCGAAAATATCACCCAAACGGGCACGATAGACTTTCTAGAATTCGACCGCCTGGCGGTCTCGATCCCCGAGTCGACCGCTGCCGTGTTGCTGGGTATCGGCTCGATGACGTTGCTCGGCCGCCGTGTGGGGAAACGCCAATCCAGATCGAAATAAGTGAACCCAACCCTCGGCTCGTCCGATCCTGTGATGCCCCTGCCCAAAAAGCGTCTACGGCACAAGGAATGAATCGTCCGGGCTGGTGGGGATCTCCACCCCGTTGTAGCGGTCGATGCCCTGGATGATCCAGATATTGTCACCGTTGCTTAGCCGGGGGGCGACGGTCCAGTGGACCTGGCCATCGACCGTGAGAATGTTCTGGCCCGCTAGCTGCCGGTGGGTGCGGCTGGGGGAGTCTTTATCCACGTCACCGGTGCGGAAGATCAGGCGTTTGGCCTGCTCGTCGTATTCGATCTGGAACAACGGGTTGCGGTCGGCGAGGATGGCGCGGTGCATCGACCCGTCGAGGCGGTTGGGGTCGGGGGTGAACTGGTTCTCATAGCTGTACGACACGGCTTGCGGGTTGGACCAATCGTGGGCGGCGTGGTCGAAGTGTTTCGGGGCGTGGGGGTTGTCGGGACAAGAAAGGGTGTGCCCGGGCAGGTAGTTGCCGCTGATGAGCAGGTACAGGTGAGCGGTGTTCGAATAGACCGAGCCATCGGGTGATGGGCTGGTGCCGATGTTCCACCACTGGGTGCCGGGCTTGGCTTTGCTACGGGGCAGGGTGTTGTTGTGGTCAAGGGCGTAGCGGCCAAACGCCTGCCCGGCTGAGGCCAGGTTGTTGGCGCAGTCGATGCGGCGGGCTTGGACCCGGGAGCGGTCGAGCACCGGCCAAAGGAGCGAAAGGCCGATGAGGATCGTCGCGGCCACGGTCATCATCTCCGACCACCCGAACCCCGGCTTGGGTGCGGCCAGTGTCTGGATCTGAGCGGAGAACCGGCGGCGTTGCTCCTGGGCTTGGATACGGGCGAGGGTACGATCTAAGAGGTCTTGCGGGGGATCGGTGACCGGGCAGCGGCCGATCAGGTCCAGCAGCTGGGAAGTTTGGGCGGCTCGTTGGGCGTGCTCGGCATCGAGTGGGGTTGGGGTCGGGGTTAGGTTCAAGGAAGAAGTGGGTGTTTGGGATCGCAGCTCAAGAAGGGCATCGATGACCTTGGCATCATCTGAGGATAGGCCCATCGATTCGTCCAAGTGGTTCAACGGATCACGCATGTTTGGGGTACCTTCATGATGACTACGATGTTTGCTCGAATTGCCCCTTCCAGATCTGGGCAAACGCAGCGACCGCGGCGTGCAGCCGGCTCTTGACGGTGCCTAGGGGGATCTGGAGCATTTCGGCGATCTGCTTGTATGCGAATTGGTGGAAGTAAGCTAATAGCAAGACCTCGCGTTGATGATCCGGTAGCTGCTCGATGGCCTGACGGACCCGTTCTTTCGTCTCGGTCTCCTCGACACCGTCCGACGGCATGGGCAGGTCCGCTTCGAGGAGATCCACGAATGACGTGGACGCCTCCGACCCCTGATCGATCGGGGCGGACAGCGACGCGGCCTTGCGCCTCTTCTCCTTACGTATCCTGTCCCGGGCTTTGTTCGCGGCAATCGTAAAAAGCCAGGGACGAAATGACCGGGTTGTATCGAATGTGCCCGAAGAAGAGTGGACCTGGAGGAAGGTTTCTTGGAATAGATCGTCCGCGGCAGCGTGGTCGCCGGTGAACCGCATCAGAAAATGAAAAAGCTCGGGGCGGTAGCGGTCGATCAGCTCTGCGAACGCGTCACGATCACCGCTGCGGTGCTTTTGCAGCAGCTGCGCGTCGGTGTCCTTGGATCGCGATGCATTACTTAACTTCATATATAAAGTATATTTATACTCATTCGCATTTCTTGGCTGGATCGGGCATTAATGCTCCGAGTGATCCTGTTCAAATGATCATGGGGTTGAATCCGCGGGGCACATTAGTAATACGAATACCGACTGTCATGCGTTGTTCGGATTCGCGTGCGTTCTGCCAGATCGGAGAGAGCGAGGTTCTAGCCCGGATTTCCGAATTACGCATAGGCCAATTGATATCAATAATTTAGAGCATGCCTCCGCTTTAGGGATTTTATTTTAGGGGGTTGATGACCAAGCCGGTAGCCAGCTTGGGATAGAAAAAGGTACTCTTCTGGGGCATCAATTCTCCGTCCTCACATACCTGCCGCACCGCCTCCAGCGGCGTGGCCTGCAGCACCAACCCCAATTGATACTCTTTTGAGTCGGTTTGGGATCGCAGTTGGTCCAAAGTATGGGGAAATTTCCAAGCGACCTTCTGGCCATCGTCACAGAAGTGGGTTTGGCAGATGTCCTCGACAATCAGTTGCTGAACAATCGCCACGTCAAGCTGCCGCCAAGCCGGGGACCGATCAGGATGCGTCGAAGCCAGAGGGTCTGGGTCGGGCGTGGTTGCGATCGCCAGGGGGCCGTCGGGATGGTCAGGCATATAAAGGCCGATGGCGTGTGCCTTACCGGTCTCCTGCGTTTCCGATAGAGCCGCTTCCAGAACCGAGAGGTCGCGGCCCGGAAACGGTGTGATGTCCAGCTTGCCCTTGGCCGCCTCGGTGAATTTCTGGGCTGAATAGCCGGTCATGCCCCCCAACGCCCGGTGTGTGGGCAGCACGATCATCCCGGGGTCCTGCATCGAAACGAGCACGAACATGCAGAATTTCGCGGGGTGGTCGGCGGGTAGCTGCCCGTGTTGTTCGGCGAGCTGTTGATGGTAATTCAAGGCGGTGGTGTAACGGTGGTGCCCGTCGGCAATATAGAGATCCCGGCCGGTCAGCACCTCAGAGAAACGGTTGATGTAAGCCGTTTCGGCCACGGTCCACACCTCGTGCAAAACCCCGTCGCCCGGGGTCGTGGCTTTCTGATCGGGAAGGCCGGATTGGATGACCTCCTCAAGCAGCCCCTGCACATCGCCAGCGGGGTCGGAATACAACCCGAAGATCGGTGAAAGTTGTGTCCCCGTAGCTTGCATGAGTTTAAGGCGGTCTTCTTTGGGCCCCGAGTGGGTCTTTTCGTGGGGGTGGACCCCGCCGGTCCCGTCGCTAGCGGGTCCAAACGGCTTCAAGGCCACGTTGGCGAACAGCCCGCGACGCTTGAGCGTCTTTTCACCGCCGCCTTCGGGGGCCCCTGGGCCAGCCGGTGCCTGGTACGTCTGCTGATAGACGAACAGGGCTGGCTGATCGCGGCGCACGAGGATATTCTGCTCCAGCCATCGTTGCATCGTCTTGGCGGCTCGTGCGTATGTCTCATCGGGCCCGACCTGCCCGGCGGGGACATGTGGAAGGTCGATCGCGACGATGTTGCGTGTGCACCCCTGTAACAGGGATCGCTTATCATCTTTTGTAAGAACATCGTACGGAGGGGCGACGTAGGGGGACACCTCTCCACCGTCACGATGGATCGCGTACGTAACGGCGTGTATCGGCTTGATCTGCGGCATGAGGATATTTCCTGGACTATAAAGGTGAAGAGCCTACAAGGTAACCGCTGACCCGATGGCCAGCCAATCATTGTCATTGAGGTTATCCGATTGATCCCGGATGATCGGCGTCGAAGACAGAGGAGCTCAGTACTCGCTGACCGGGATGTGCCGCAGGGGGTCTTTCGGACCGGGTTGAGCGGTCGTCGACGGGGATAGGGCCGTGGACGAGCCAGCGGGCCCGGCCCCGATCGCATCAATAATCGCGTCTAGATCATCGGCGACCGGGATCGGCTGGTTTGCGTGTGTGCCTTGGGGGGCCGACCGTGGGGCCTGGTCCTGGATCGCTTTCATGTCGATCCCGGTATGGTACCGCACGGTCGCGTCCGGGTCCTTGAGTACGTGGCCGGTGAGGATACACACGACGTTTTCATCCCGGCCGATCACGCCCTGCTCCACGAGCAGGTGCGCCCCGGCTACGGACGCGGCGCTGGCTGGTTCGCACCCAAACCCGTAGACCCCCACCAGGGCCTTGTGCTCGAGGATCGTTTCGTCATCGATCTGCCGCACGACGCCGTTCATCGACTCTAACGCCCGAAGGGCCTTAGGCAGATTGACCGGCCGGCCGATCTCGATGGCGCTGGCGATGGTATGGGCGCGGGTATCGGATTCGTCCATGCCACGATAAAAAGCCTTGATCTTGTCGAGTTCAAACCGCCCCCCGTTCCAGCTTAAGCCCTGGTCCTCATAAAGGCTGTAGAGCGTGTTGGCCCCGGCTGCGTTGATCACCGCCAGCCGTGGGACCCGGTCGATCAGGCCCAGATGTATAAGTTCCGCGAATGCCTTGCCGAACGCCGAGCAATTGCCGAGGTTGCCCCCGGGCACGACGACCCAATCGGGCACCCGCCAGTCGAGGGCTTCGAGCACTCGGTACATGATGGTTTTCTGGCCCTCGAGCCGGAACGGGTTAACGCTGTTCATCAGGTAGATGCCCAGGTCCAGACGCTCGGTAGCGATCTGCCGCACGCGCCGCAGGCACGCGTCGAAGTCGCCCTGGATCTGTAGCGTCTGGGCCCCGTAGTCGAGGGCCTGGCTGAGCTTGCCGTAGGCGATCTTGCCCGATCCGATGAAGACGATCCCGTGGATGCCGCTCAACGACGCGAACATCGCCAGGCTCGCGGAGGTGTTGCCCGTAGACGCGCAGGCGACACGTCGGGCCCCGACCATCTTCGCGTGAGTGAACGCGGCGGTCATCCCGTTGTCTTTAAACGATCCCGAGGGGTTGAGCCCTTCATATTGGAGGTGCAGGTTCCCGGGTTTGAGGCCGATGTGCGGGGCTAGGAGGCGTGCGTCCTGAAGGTTGGTGCGTCCCTCCCCGATCGTGACGATGTCGGTCTCGTTGCGGTAGAAGCCCAGCAGCTCCCGGAACCGCCAAACGCCCGAGAAATCCAACGCCCCGGCGCCGTGCTCGCCCTTGGTCATCCACCGATGCTCGAACGCTTTAAGCGACTTGGGCACGACCGCCCGGTCCCAGTCATAGTCGATATCAAGTAGCGACTGGGTGCCTTGGGCGGCACAGCTCGGGCACGACACGTGCACCTCGTCGACCCCGAACGTGGCGTTACAGGCGGGGTTGATACAGCGTTGGAAAGCGGTGTCCATTCTTCTATTCACTCGGCTCAACGGCGGCTGAACTATTGTAACAACGCGGACCAACCCGATGGGTCCCTGACACGAGGCTACGATGGCAAGCAGGCGATTACCATATCACGTGACCAACGGATACGATATAAGCATGGATCGGTGCTAAGCCGGACGGGGCTCTCTAGTAAGATGCTCCCATCGAGAGCGTTTGAGTCGAATGGTTAGCATCCACCGACAGTCATTCGCATCCCGGGCTGCGTGGGTCTCGGTTTTGTCCCCTGAATGGGGTTTTGAGCCAAAGCCTGTCGTGGCAAGAAACGCCAAACATCAATGAACCGCTACAGAAGGGGAAAGCGTGAATCGGGCGTTACAACACGGGCCTGGAGCATCGTGCTGTTAGGGAGCATCCTCGGGCTGAGCTCCGCCACAGAGGCGGCGGTGATCTTGTCAGAGTACGTGGAGGGCAGCAGCTTTAACAAGGCGTTGGAGATTTTCAACACGGGTGACGAGTCGGTGGGCTTGGCGGGGTATAGCGTGCGGATCTTTTTTAACGGCAACCCCTCTGCGATGAATATCATAGAGCTCCCCACCCAGACGCTTGCCCATGGCGAGACGCTTGTCATCGCCCATCCGCAGATCGACGACCGCCTTATTGATTTGAGTAAGATCGATATGCTTGATTTCCGGCTTCTGTTCAACGGCAACGACGCGGTAGGGCTCTATTTTCTCGACAGCCCCGTTGATGTGATCGGGCAGGCCGGCCACGACCCTGGTGATGAATGGGGCACCGGACAGGTCACGACCCGGGACCACACCCTGCGGCGTCGTGAGACGGTGCTGACCGGAGACCCGATCGCGGGCGACCCATTCGACCCCGCTCTACAGTGGATTGGATTCCCGCAGAACACACTCGGCGATCTCGGGCACCACACGGTTATCCCGGAGCCGATCAGTATGGCGCTCTTGCTATCCGGTTTAAGCTGGGTGCCACTTCATTTACGTTGGGGGTCTTCTCCTGACAGCCAGACAAGCCGATGACTTGGCCTATCCGTTTTCATGGCTACGCCCCTGAAATTCGTGATGACCCCGGTCGGCTCTAGCGGGGACGTGCACCCGTTTATTGGGATCGGTCGGGCCCTACGCGGTCGCGGTCACGAGGTGGTGGTGATCAACCCCGAGAATTTCCGGTCGGCGGTCGAGAGTGCCGGTCTCGGCTTCCACGCGTTCCCGGATACGAGCGAGGCGTTTGACGCCGTCACGCGTGACCCGGACATCTGGCACCCGCGCCGGGGGGTTGAGCTGGTCTTCCGCGTGATCGCCCGGTACATGCGCGAAGCGTACGACCACATCGCCGCGTGCTACGAACCGGGACGAACGGTGCTCGTGCGGCACCCGTTGTCGATCGCGGGGCGGGTGTTCGAAGAGACGCGTCAGGCGCCGGGGGTGACGCTGAACCTAGCCCCCAGCAGCTTCCGCACTCTGCACGGGGTGCCTTCGTTCGTGCCGGGCAAGGACTTTTCACGCCTGCCGCGGTGGGTGAAACGTTTGATGTGGTGGTCGATCGACCGGTTCGTGGTCGACCGGCCCATCATCAAGCCGCTTAATGACTGGCGCAAGCAGCTGGGGCTGGAGCCGGTCCGACGGATCTTTAACGGGTGGGTTTTTTCTCCCGATCAGGTGATCGCCTTGTTCCCAAACTGGTTCGCGCCGGCGCAGCCCGATTGGCCGCCCCAGACGCGTCTGACCGGGTTCCCGCTGTTCGATGAAACCGGTCAGCACGAGATCGACGCGGAACTCGACGCGTTCCTCGATCGCTGCCCGCGGCCGGTGGTCTTTACGCCCGGGTCGGCGAACTGCCAGGCCGGGCCGTTCTTCGAGGCCGCGGTCGGGGCGGCGAAGAACCTGCACCACCCGGTGCTGCTGCTGACCCGGTATCATGAGCAGCTGCCTCGTGGATTACCGGATAACGTGCTTCACCGCACGTACGCGCCGTTCTCGCAGGTGTTCCCGCGATGCGCCGCGGTGGTGCACCACGGAGGGATCGGCACGTGCGCCCAAGGGCTGGCCGCGGGGGTCCCGCAATTGATCATGCCGATGGGGTTCGACCAGCCCGACAACGCCACACGCCTGTGGCGGGTGGGCGTCGGGGCGTGGCTGACGCCGAAGCGGTTCACCGCGGATCGGGTCCGCGACGCGATCCATCGACTTGTGGGGTCGCCCGACATCGCCGAGGCCTGCCGGGGGTGTGCACAGCGTATCCGTAAACAGTCGACGGTCGAAGAGACCTGCGATCTGATTGAAGCCGTTGCGGCCGATCGTCCGTGATGCCAACGACCTCGACCGTGTTGTGCCTAAAGTATGTGACGCGGCGGATCATCGCGTATCCTATGTGTGTGTGACCCCTGTAGCGACTATGCGGGAACGCGTTGCCGTCGATGCCAGCCCTCGCTGAAATCCTATTGATGATCTCCTTGCCGGGGCTGATGGTCTTAAGCGGCTTCTTCAGCGGCTGTGAGACCGCGTTGTTTAGCCTCACCCATCACCAGCGGCTGAAGATGAGCCGGTCGACCCGGAAAGCCGAGGCCACCGTCGCCCAGCTGCTGGACGAAACCCGTGGCTTGCTGATCACCCTGCTGGTGACGAACACGTCGGTCAACATCACGTATTTCGTGCTCAGCTCGGTGCTGCTGATCCGCTTGAGGCAGGTCTATCAGGTCCCCGCGGCGGTCTTGGGAGGGCTAAGCTTGCTGCCGGTGATCGGGCTGATCCTCATCGGGGAGGTGATGCCGAAGCTGATCGCCTCGCGGGCGTCGGAGGTGTGGTCACGGTTGTGCTCGTTGCCCCTGATGTCGATCCATCGAGGGCTCGCTCCATTGAGGGGACTACTTAGCGGCCTGGTGATCACCCCTTTAGCAAGGTTGATCTCCCCTGAGGATAAACCGCCGCAGCTGTCGGCCCAGGAACTCGAAACGTTGTTGGAGCTGAGCCTCCAGCAGGGGGTGATCGACCCCCAAGAGGAGCAACTGCTCCAAGAGGTGCTCGAGCTGAGCCAGCTGAAGGTGCGTCAGGTCATGACCCCGAGGGTCGATATCCAAGCCTTGAACGTTTCAGACCTCCCCGCGGATCTGGTGCGGTGGGTTATCAATATCGGCCACAGTCATATCCCCGTCTTCGAAGACAACCTCGACCACATCACCGGCATCGTCTACACCCGACAGGTGCTGCTGAAGCGACCACGGACCAAGGGCGACCTAGCCCCGTTGGTGCGGCAGGTGAGCTTTGTCCCCGAATTGCAACGGGCGGATCAGCTGCTGCTTCATTTCCGCAAAAGCGGCACGACCGTCGCGATCGTGGTCGATGAATATGGCGGCACCGCGGGGCTGGTGACGCTCGAAGACGTGGTCGAGGAGATGGTGGGCCAGATCGCAGGCCCGCATGAGCCGCGGCACGAGCCGCTGGTTCAACCGATCGAGCCGGGGCGGTGGCGCGTCAGCGCGGGGCTGTCAATCCGGGACTGGGCCGACGCGTTCCGTTCCCAGGAAGGGTTAATGGCTTTAGGCAGACAATCTCAGGTCCACACGCTCGGCGGATGGGTGATGGCGTTACTAGGACGCGTCCCCAAAGAGGGCGATCAGGTGACGATCGGGAATCTCGTCGTCACCGTTGAAACGATGGCGGGCAGACGGGTGCAATGGCTGCTGATTCGGCTGGTGGAAGAAGGCCTTGGTGACCCCTCATCCGTGGGCGGGCGGGCCGGGAAGGACGACGCCGGATGACCCCATGGGCGGTTGGTATCTGGGCGCTGGTGATGGTCGCGGGTTTAACGGGCAGCGCGTTGTACTCAGGGCTCGAGACCGGGGCGTATAGCCTCAACCGTGTGCGTTTACAGATTCTTGCCCACCAGGGCCGAAGGACAGCCAAGATCCTCAGCCGACTATTGCACCAGCGGGAGGCGCTGCTGAGCACGCTGCTGATCGGCAACAACGTATCGAATTACATGGGCACGGCGGGGTTGGCGGTCCTGTTGCAGTGGTGGGGGGTCAACGACTGGCAGGTGGTGGTGTTCAACGTGGTGATCATCACGCCGGTGATCCTGGTCTTCGGCGAGACCCTGCCTAAGGACCTGTTCGCGGCGTATGGGGACCGGTTGATGTACCGGTTTGCGGGGTTCTTGCGGGGCTCGCGGCAGGTCTTCTTATGGACGGGGCTTCTGCCGGTGGTTTTGGCGTTCAGCCATCTGCTGTCACGCGTGACGAAAGGGGGGCGAGTCACCGCCTATCACCCGAGGCGTCAGGTGCACGTCCTGGTGAAAGAAGGGGTGGGGCAGGGGTTTCTTAGCGATGCCCAGTCTGCTATGGTCGAACGGGTTTTGGAACTAAGCGGCCGTAGCGTGGCCGACGAGATGGTCGCGTGGGCCAACGTCGTGAAGCTCAACCTCCACGACCCCGTCGCTAAGCTCTGGCAACTGGCCGATCGGACTAGTTTTTCGCGGTTCCCGGTCGTGGATGAATCGGGCGCGGCCGTCGGGCTCGTGCGTGTCCGTGACGCGCTGGTGCACGAACCCACCGCCTGCCCCCCTATCACGGATCTCATGACACCGGTGGTGAAGTTAGACATAAAAACTCCGCTGCGCGAGGCGTTATCGACGATCCAGGCCCGCCGGTTGGCGATGGCGATCGTCACGCGCCAAAAGAAACCCGTCGGGATCGTCACGGTCAAAGACCTGATCGAGCCGATCACCGGTGAGCTGGTGAGCTGGTGAGTTGGTAGCCGTATTCGCCCGCACCACACGGTCTTCATATACTGACCTGCTTATACCTGTTTGAGCATCTGGGAACCACCCTTGAGAACGGTCTTCACCATCGTCGCCATCCTGATCGGCTTGGCTTTTAGCCTGGCGGTGTTCCTGGGTAACCGTCCGCAAGAACAGGCGGTGGACCCAACCACCCCGCCGCGGCCCTTGGAGCAGATCGAACAGACTCATGACGTAACCACGCCGATCACGACCGACGCGAGGCCTGCCCGTAACCCTCCTGCCACCGCCTCGGAGATGGACAGCGACGCATCACCGGCACAGACGCAGCCCGCGGAGACGACCCAGCCGAAACCGGCGATCTCCTCCTCGACCTCGGTTACGGGTTCACTGCTTCACGGGTTACGCCCCCGTCCCGCTACGCGCAGCGGGCCCAGCACGATCGGATCGGTCGATCCCCAAAGTCCTTATAAGCTCCAGGCAGAGCTAACAGGTTGGGGGGCTGCCGTCCGTGCGATCCGCCTCAACCGGTATCACAGCACCGCATTGGGGCAAGACCCGTACACCATTCAGCAACCCGTTAAGGCCTCGCGTATCGAAGCTGACGGAAAGACCGTGACCTATAGCATCTACCCGTTCGCGGCTAGAGCTATCCACGTCAACGATCAATCGATTGACCTACAGAAACCCAGCGGGGATCAACCGGTCTGGGCGCTCGTTGCACCGGGCCAGTATCAACTCACCCTCGAGAACGGTCAGGGCCAATCGATCCTGCGTGTGACTCGGCGGTACTGGCTCGACGATCAGAAGGCGGTCTACGACCTGCGCTGTGATCAGAAGGTCGAAAACCTCACCGGCCAGCCGTTAGAGGTGGTCTGGGAACAATACGCCCAGGGCGACGTGCCCCCGGACTCGACCGCGTACATGGGCGACCGCCGCAACCTCGCCGTGGGATACCGCAACTTTGACTACAACCCGTCGGGTCAGTTCGTCTACACCGACGGGACGTTCCTGCCGCGTCAAGAAGTCATCGCGGAGTCTTCCCTGACCGGATCGTACGCCGGCCCGTGGGTATTCTCGGTCGCCAATAACGCCTCGCCGCTTTGGCCCAATGAGGGCCTGCCGCCGCCCGATGACCGCAGCCTCGTCTGGGCCGGGGCGTTGAACCGGTATTTCGCGGCGGTGGTGCACCCGGTTTTCGATGGCAATGATTTGGAAGCTGCCTCGTCACCGTCTTCAAGGCCATCTCTAGACAGCAAGTTTGCCCGGCTGGGGCTTTACGTGTTCGGGCCCGTGGGGCAGGGCGCCGATGACGGGCGGGTGATGGCTTTCACCCTCACCAGCAAGCCGATCGAGCTAGCGCCAGGATCTAGTGAGTCGCTAGATTTATCCCTTTACGCGGGGCCTCGTAGCACCGAAGTCTTCGAAGACCCGGTCTACACCGGCCTGGGCTTCGCGAAGCTGGTGGTCTACAACCTCGGCGGGCCGTGCGCGTTCTGCACGTTCCAGTGGCTGGCCAAGGGGTTGCTTGGGTTTCTCAAGATCCTGCACGCGATCATGTTCGATTGGGGCGTGGCCATCATCATCCTGGTGGCGGTGGTGCGGCTGATCCTCCACCCGATCACGAAGAAAGCCCAGATCAACATGATGAAGATGGGCAAGCAGATGCAGGCCATCCAGCCGGAGCTTGAGAAGCTCAAGAAAAAATACGGCGAGGACCCCAAGCGGTTCCAGCAAGAGCAGATGAAGCTGTGGCGAGAGAAGGGGATCAACCCCGCGGGGATGCTGGGGTGTCTGCCGATGTTCCTCCAGACCCCGATCTGGATCGCCCTGTACGCGATGCTGTACTACGCCATCGAATTGCGGCACCAGCCGGCGTTCTACGGGTTGTTCCAAGCGGTCAGCGGCGGGAGCTGGGGATTCTTGGCGGATCTATCCAGCGCCGACCGGTTCATTTCTTTCTTTGATGAGCCTCAGGTCATCCGTCTCATCATGATCTCGTTCGACTACTCCTCACTGAACATCCTGCCGTTGCTGATGGCGGTGGTGTTCTTCTTCCAACAGAAGTTCACCACCCCGCCGCCGGCCAACGAACAGGCCGCCCAGCAGCAGAAGATCATGAAGTTCATGGTCCTGCTGTTCCCCATCATGCTCTATTCAGCCCCCAGCGGGTTGACCCTGTATATCCTCGCCTCGACTGCCGCCGGAGTGCTCGACAGCTACATCGTCCGCAGGCACATCAATGAAGCCGAAGAAGCCGGGACCTTGTTCGAGAAAAAAGAACCCAAGCCCGGCGGCTTCATGGACCGGATGCAAAAAGCACTAGCCGCCAAGCAAGCCGAGATGATGCAGGTGCAGGAGGCCCGCCAGTCGGGCAACGCGCCCCAAGACCGCCAAGCGTCGCAAGCGGAAATGACCGGGGTCGACGACACGATCGTAGCGGTTAGCTCCCCGCCGGGCCGGTCCGCTCGCGGCCTCGTTCGGCTAAGCGGCCCGAGGGTGATGCGGATCATGGGTCGGTTGCTAGAGCCGCCGCAATCCTCCGTCGAACACCTCCAAGCCTGGCCCACCCCTCGTCGGCTTACGGCTAGTCGGATCCAACTACCCACGGCCAACACCATCAATGAAGAGGACCCGCCCGTGGTCACGCTGCCGGTGCTGCTGTCGTTCTTCATGGCCCCGCGCAGCTACACCGGCCAGGACATGGCCGAGCTACAGTGCCCCGGCCACCCCGCATTATTGGATCGCGTGATCCGCCGCACGATCGGGTTAGGGGCTAGGCTCGCCGAGCCCGGGGAATTCACGTATCGAGCGTTCCTGGCAGGGAAGATGGACCTGACCGAAGCCGAAGGCGTGGCCGCGACGATCAGCGCCGTCAGCGACGGGCAGCTCCAAGCCGCGAGTCTGCTGCGTGGCGGTGAATTAGGGCGGTTCGCCGTGGAACTCGTCGATCAGTTATCGCGACATCTAGCCCTGGTCGAAGCCGGGATCGATTTTACAGATCAAGAAGACGTGGTCCCGATCGCCCCCGGAAGCCTGGATGAGAGGCTTGAGGTCATCGTTAGCAAACTTGATGACCTGCTAACCCGTAGCCGATCGTGGGGTTCGCTCGAGGCTCTGCCACGGGTGGTCCTGGTCGGGGCCCCGAGCACCGGCAAGAGCACGCTCTTCAACGCGCTGCTGGGCCGGCCACGCGCGGTGACCGCTCGAACACCCGGGACGACCCGTGACGTGTTAACAGAGCCGCTGACCTTGGAAACCGCTTCCGGGACGGCTGTTGAGGTGATGCTCGTCGATATCGCCGGCCTCGACGAACCAACCACGGCCCTGGACCGCGACGTCCAAGCCGCGGCGCGACAGGCGGTCGAGCAGGCCGACCTGATCCTGCTCATCGACGATGACCAACGAGCCGCGACCGTAAGAGAGCGATCTTCAGAGTATCCCTTGCCCCCCCGGGTCCCTGTTCTACGCGTACGAACCAAAACGGATCTCACCGATCCCCGGCCAACGGGTCGTCTGCATGATCCCGATTGGGACAGTGTCGTCAGCGTTCATCGTGATGAAGGCTTAGACGATCTTCGTCGAGCGATCCTCGACCGCATCGGCGACCGTGCCGTGAGTGTTCGTGGGCAGATGCTCGCCCTTCAGCCGCGCCATGAGCAGGCTCTTCATCAGGCACGAGAGGCGTTGGAGCAGGCGCGCGATCTGCTCGCCGCTCAGCGTCACGGGCGGGCAATCGACCGGGTCGAGCTGGTCGCGGGCGTGATGCGGCAAGCGTTGGACCAGCTCGCGGCGCTAGGCGGGCGGGTCACCCCCGACGAGGTGATCGGCAAGATCTTCGCGACGTTCTGTATCGGGAAATGACGGGTTATTGTGGTGTCGCGATACCCGGCAGGTATAATCCCCCGTCTTTAGTGAAATCCAACCATGGCTAAGTCGACCAAGGACAAGACCCATACCCCGCGGATCGTCAACCGCAAGGCACGGTTCCAGTACCACATCCTCGAGAGCCTCGAGGTGGGGATGGTCCTATTGGGTAGCGAGGTTAAGAGCATCCGTGCCGGGCAGGTTTCCCTAGCGGAGGGATTCGCCCGGGTCGAGCCAGCCGACATGGGCCTGTACCTGTACAACGTCGATATCGCCATGTACGCCCACGCCACCGGGACCACCGGCCACGAGCCCAAACGCCGCCGCAAACTGCTAGCCCACAAGCGGCAGATCAACAAGTTATTGGGCGAGACCACCGCTAAGGGCACGACCCTGGTGCCGCTGACGATGTACTTCGTACGCGGCATGGTAAAACTGGAACTCGGCGTCGCACGCGGCAAACGGGATTACGACAAACGCCAATCGATCAAAGACCGCGACGCCGGCAAGCAGATCCGCCGCGAGATGGCTAAGAAGGTTCTCTAATGTGAGCTGGAAGCTCGTGTGGCGTAGTTGAAGTGTTGGTCGATCGGTTGCTGGAGGCATCCAACAGTGGTTCTGGGCGTATCGCTGCCAAGGCCCACCGCGGGTCAAGGCCGTGCCCGAGAAGCGATCCTACGACGCGTGCGTCGCCCCGCCGGCCATGCAGCTACGACGCTAGCCAAGCGGATCCGTCAGCAGGCCCGATCCCTGTTTGACAGTCTCGTCCAAGCCCTCACAGACCGCGCCCAAGCCCCAATCTCCATCATCACGACTCGCCTGATTCCGTGAACGGCTATAAACGCCGGTTGTGGAGTGAACCGTATAACCGTCGGTCAATCGTGACCCCGGTCATCGGGGCGCCGCCGGTACGTTGCTCGACACCCCGGGGCCTCACCCACCGACACCTGCCTAAGCGACACATTAGTCGGCAGCTGCTTGGCAATCCTCGTCCCCAACCACCACGCCACCCGCTCAGCCGTCGGGTTGATCTGACCATCCGCAAACGGCGGCACGTCGTTGAGGTTCTGGTTATGGACCCGTTCGATGAGCGGATTCACGATCGCTTCGAGGGCGTGGAAATCCATCACCACGTCGATCGCGTCGAGCTCATCGTTGGCGACGGTCACCTCGACCCGCCAGTCGTGGCCGTGGACCGGCTCACGGGTCCCGTCGGGCAAACGGATCGCGTGGGCGGCGGAGAACGTCTTGGAAACCGTGATCTCGTACATGATCGTTGGCCCCGGGCACCGGCGCGGTCTTGGAACCATCGGTGCAACGCTCTACACTGCCCCGATGAACACCACAGAAAAAAATCACGCCCAGTCTAAACCCGGTCACCACGACCCGATCATCGGGATCGACCTGGGCACCACTAACAGCCTCGTGGCCTGGTGCGATGAAACCGGCCCCCGGATCCTGCAACCCAATCATAACGACAAAGGACCCGGTCAGGACGCAGGCTCCGGGGGGATCCTGCCCAGTGTCGTGCGATTTAACCCCGAGACCGGCCAGGTCGAGGCGATCGGTCATCACGCCCGTGATCACGCGGTCCAGTACCCACGCCAGACGATTTTTAGTGTTAAACGTCTCATGGGTCGAGGAATGGAAGACGCCCGCGACGCGATCGCGTATCTGCCCTACGAGGTTGTCGAGGGCGATCACCACACCGCGAGGGTGAAGGTCGGCCAGCATGTATTTTCACCCCAGCAGGTCAGCTCGATCATCCTCCGTGAGCTGCGGGACCGGGCCCAAGCCGCCTTAGGTAAGCAGATCACACGGGCGGTGATCACCGTCCCCGCCTATTTCGACGATGCCCAGCGCCAAGCCACGCGCGACGCGGGTCGGATCGCTGGGCTGGACGTCTTGCGGATCGTCAACGAACCGACCGCCGCGGCCTTGGCGTACAACCTCGGCCAGCACCACGACGATGCGACCGTCGCGGTCTACGACCTGGGCGGGGGCACGTTCGATATCTCGATCCTGCGGCTCCAACACACCGATGCGGGCACCGTCGACCAGGTCCTGGCCACCGCGGGGGATACCCACCTGGGCGGCGACGACGTGGACCGGATGATTGTCGAGCTTATCCAAAAAGAGATCCGTGAACGGTATGGCCATGAAATCGTGTTCCCGCCCGCTACGCGACAAGCGTTCCGCAACCTGGCCGAGGCGACCAAGGTCCGGCTATCCCAGGAGGTAGCCTCCGAATTTGAGATCGAGCTGGGTGAAGGTCGATCCTTCCATCGCACCCTTACCCGAGACGAACTCGAATCGATGATGACCCCGTGGGTCGACCGCACCATCGACTGCTGCCGACAGGCGCTGCGCCACGCGAAGTTAACGCCAAACGATATCGAGCGGGTGATCCTGGTCGGTGGGTCGACGCGGATCCCGCTGGTGCGACGGCGCGTCCAGGAGTTGTTCGGGGCCGAGCCTTATACCGCTTTGGACCCGGACCGGGTCGTCGCTCTGGGCGCGTCGGTGCAGGCCTCGATCTTGGCGGGGATCAACCGGGACATGCTGCTGCTGGACGTGGTCCCCCTTTCGCTGGGGATCGAGACCATGGGCGGAGCGGTGGCGAAGCTGATCGTGGCCAACTCCACCATCCCGGCCAAGGCCACGGAGATGTTCTCGACCTATGCCGACAACCAGACCAACGTCAAGATCCACGTCCTCCAGGGCGAGCGCGAGCTGGTCGAGGATTGCCGGTCGCTGGGACGGTTCGAGCTAAAAGGGATCCCCCCGATGCCCGCGGGCCTCGCGAAGATCGAGGTTACGTTTCTGGTCGACGCCAATGGGATCTTGAACGTGACCGCGATCGAGAAACGGTCCGAAAAGGCGGCCAGTATCCAGATTGTCCCCAACCACGGCCTGTCGCGCCAAGAAGTCGCCCAGATGGAAGCCGACAGTCTTGAGCACGCGCAGCAGGATATGTCAGCCCATCGGCTGATCGACCTGCGCAACCAGGCCCGCATGGACATGCGCGCCATCGAACGCCAGCTGGCCAAAGTCGGTGATGAGGTCGACCAGGACTACAAGCAGCAGGTCCAACAACAGGTCGACACGGTCAACGCTTACGTCACCGCCCAGGCCCCGGACCTTGACCAATTCCAACAAGCTCTCGATCAGATGGATAAAACAACCGTCCGGCTTGCAGAACTGGCGATCAGCAAGACCCTACGGGATGAACCCCACCATTAGAGCGTTTCCCGACATGGCGTATGACGTTCCCAGCGAGCCGCGACCGTGAGGCAGCGGGTTCTTCCGAATAACCAGACGTCCTTATGTCGTACATGAAATCGGGATACGCTCTAGGTTCTTTAGTAGTCCTGCTTCATGCTTCACCTGTATGCCGAGATCCCGCACACAGCAACGGGCTTCAGGGGATGCTCGTGGCCGAGTACCGCCAGACGCGGATCATCGGCGACCAGTAGTTCTCCGGTAACCGGGCTTTGATTTTGAGGCGGGATAGGAATTGAGCGGGCTCTGGGATCTGCTGCCAGACGCTGGGCAGGAAGGTGCCGCGGAACGGGCCTTCCTCTAGGATCAGGCCATCCACCGACGGACGCAGCTGCGTAAGCAGGTCTTCCTGGCTGTTGAATTGCATCGGTTGGGGCGTGCTCAAGACCGAGAGGTGGATGTCCAGGTCGGTGAATTCTTCGTGAGATAGCGGGGCAAAACGCGGGTCCTTGAACGCGGCGGCGAAGGCGTTGTGCGATACGTCCTCAGCCAGAGGACGCACGGCTTGGAGCGAACCGATACACCCGCGGAGCTTACCGTCACGATTAAGCGTCACGAACGAGGCTTTTACTTCGCGCAGGGCGGGGCTGTGTTGGGCGGGGTCTACGGTCAAAGGCTGTCGGGCCTCCAAGCCGTGCTCGATCGAGTCGCGGGCGATCTGAAGCAGGGCTTGGCGGTCAGGAGCCGTAAACGGATCGGGTGTTGGATCAGACGAAGACATAAGCTCCATACCCTACCACCCGGTTGCGCGAGGCCGCGCCGCCGGCGGTGTCTGCGGAGTTACGCAGGTCGACCGTGTCGGCCCGCAGGTGGTGAGCTACGGCTCGGTCGAGTAGGGCTTGGATCGCCAGCCGCCCGCAGGCCTGCTGTTCATAGATATCCTGTGGGGCTAGCCTCTCGATCGCCTGCGACGTGGCCCGGTCCAGCAGGCTCGCCTCCTCATAGTTCTGGTAGTGGCTTAGATCCGAGCTGATGACCAGCAGCGTTTCGGGCCCACCCCAGAGAGCCTCAAGGACCTTCGCGACCTCTTGTGGCGTGGTCTTGCCCATCAGCAACGGCACGAGGGTGAAGTCCCCTAACACTTCTTGGAGGAACGGCAGCTGCACCTCCAAGCTGTGCTCGGGCTGATGGGCCTCGTTATAGACCCACGCCGAGGTCTTGGCGAGCACCGACCGGATCGCTTCGAGATCCAACAGGACCGGGCCAAGCGGGGATAAGAAAGACGCATAACTGCTCGTGGCTACCCCGATAAAGGGCACGTAATGGGCCGGACCGATCAGCACGACCCGCTTGATCATCCCGCGACCCGCACGCACGCGGTGATAGCCCGAGGCAGCGATCGGTCCAGAATAGATGTACCCCGCGTGGGGCACGATGATCGCCTTGGGGACCAAGGCGTCCCCTTCCTCCGGGTCCGAACCGGGTTGACCGAGGTAGGCGTGCACCGCGTCACGTAGCTGCCGCGGATCAGCAGGGTAAAACCTGCCTGCCACCGCGGGTCGCCGCTCTCCCACGCCCGATGCTGTCTTATACACGGTGAAGATCCTTGTGTGTGCCTTACGCGACCGGGGTTTGATAGAGACTCCCTCCGAGATCGTGGTCTGCCGATGCCCGGACATCTCACGCCAGTACTAGATTATAGATCGTTTTGAGAGTCGGTGAGAGCCTGCGATTTTGCCCGAGCATCGAAAAACCCGTTCCCTCACGGTCGCGGCTCGCTGTGGACGTTTGTATCGACCTCGAAAATCTCTATCTCCACCCCGGGTGAACGTGCGACATGACTTGTGTACCCGGCAGGCGTAAACCCCTACTTATCGCGCCCCACCGGATTTCACCCGGTACACCTCGGCGATCAGCTGCTCGACGTCGTCGGGGGGTTGTTGGCTGCCCGCCAGTGCCTGGTCGATCCACGACAACGCCTCGACGCGGCTTTCACCCAGTTGCAGCAGGACTTCAAGGGTTTCACGGACGAGCCAGCGGCGGCTCGGGTTGGCGGCCGCGCCTTGGCTGGGCCCAGAATCAGCTCCGCGGTCAGCAGTCTCCGCGTCACTTCCTGGGGCCATGAGGAATCGGTCGACCTTGCCGTGTAGGGTGGCCACGATCGTCTCGGCGGTGCGCCGGCCGATCTCGGGTAGGCTCTGGAGGGTAGCCACGTCGCGGTCGGCGATCGCCGCGGCGATCTGAGCTGTATCCAGGGTCATCGCCCGCAGCGCCTTGCGGTGGCCGATCCCCTTGCAGGTCGTGAACAGTTCAAAGAATTGCCGGTCCTCGACACGCAGAAACCCTAGCAACCGCGGGAACATCGTCGTGCCCTGTCCCTGGGATTCGATCGTGTAGAGCGTGTGCAAGGCCACGACCTGCCCCAGCAGGCCCCCGAGCCGGGCCGAGCCGTACGATGGGAGCAGCACCGCGTAGACCAGCGCCCCGGAACCCATCGCCGCAGCCTCAAGGCCAGAGCCGGGTGGGGCATCTGACACGATCCCGTCCCCTGATCCTGGGGCGGGAGTGGGCCAAGACAGCCGGATCAAGGCGGTGTCCCCTTCGATCGACTCCAATAAGCCTTCAATTTTCGCGATCATCGCCGCCCATCATAATCGCGAAGCGGGTTTGAGGCCGGGGGTGATCGGTTATGGTCCAAGGCTTTTGCGACGCAGGGCCCGTCGCCTTAGACTTTCTTGGTCTTAGGAGCTGAATTAGCGCGGCCCATTAGCCCTTGGCTTTGCTGGGGGACGATTGAGTGAAGCCATGCGGGTCATGTTGGCAATGGACTCAAGAATGGAACAAACACGATGCCCCTAATCGTCACCGGCAGTATCGGGATCGACTCGGTCCACACCCCTACCGGCAGCGTGGAGGACGTGCTGGGGGGGTCGTGCGTCTACTTCGCGGCCGCGGCTAGTTACTTCTGCCCGGTGCGGCTCGTGGCTGCGGTGGGCGAAGACTTCCCCTCGCCTTTTTTAGAAATCTTCGAAACCTTTAACGTCGACCTAGCCGGCCTCGAGCACCGCGTGGGCAGCAAGACGTTCCGCTGGCGGGGCAAGTACCACGAGGACATGAACCAGCGTGAGACCCTCGAGGTGGACCTCAACGTCCTGGCCGAGGCCCTGCCCCCCGTGCCCGAAAGCTACCGCGAAAGCCGCCACGTCTTCCTGGCTAATACCCACCCCGCCGGTCAGCGGGAACTGCTCGAACAGTTCCCGGATCGTGACCTGGCCGTGGCCGATACCATGGACCTGTGGATTGAAACCGAGCGGCCCGCCCTATTGAACCTGCTCAAAAAAATCGACGGCTTGGTGCTCAACGATTCTGAAGCGAAGATGCTCACCGAGCAGACGAACCTGGTCCTCGCCGCTGAGGAGCTTTTGAAGTTAGGGCTGACGTTTGTCGTGATCAAGAAAGGCGAGCACGGGGTGCTGCTAAAACACCGCGAGGGCGTCGTGTCCCTGCCGGCGTACCCCGCTCGGGACGTGGTCGACCCCACCGGAGCCGGGGACAGCTTCGCGGGGGGATGATGGGGTATCTCTCGGCCGCGGGACAGGCCACCCTGGCTAACCTGCGCACCGCCCTGGCGTACGGCACCGTTGTGGCCAGCTTCAATATCGAATCGTTTAGCATCAACCGCCTGCGACAAATCGATCGCCAACAGATCGAAGACCGGTTTAGGCAGTATCAATCCATGATGATGCTGACCCCGGCGTCGTGATGACAGCCGATCAGGTGGTCCGGGTCTGCCCGGACGGCTAGAGACTTGCCTGGGCAAGCCCGGACCTACTCACTGAGCGTCCGGGTCGTAGCCTTTATTTCAAGACGAAAGAAGTTTTCTATGTCACGCGTTCTATTATGCGTCTTCGTTTTGACGGTTCCGGCGATGGGTGGCTGCCACCTGGCCGATCCGGGCGCGCGGGTTTTAGGGGTTGAGGTTACGCAGCAATCGCCCCAGGGCGTGCGTCTTGACGTCGTGGTGGAATTGGAAAACCCCAGTGATGAGCCGCTGCCACTGGTCGAATCCGAGTACACGCTTACGATCGACAGCGTCGGGGAGTTCGAGTCTGCCGACCGGCCCCACCGCACGATGCCGACCGCTCGGCGCGGCGACAACGGCGAACCCGGCCGGCAGGTGATCCGCCTGCCCGTGGCGTACGCGATGCCCGGCCATTCACCGCTGGGGATGACCTACCGTGTGGAGGGGTCCGTCTCTTACCGACCCCCAGGAGAGATCCGTGCCCTACTAAGCGAAGCGAAGCTACCGCTGCCGACGGTAACATTCAACGGGTCGGGCTTGGTCCAGTAAGCAGGAACAGCAACCACCATCCGTATTCCTTAAAGCGGTGCATGGCCCCTATGATCTGATCATGGACCCGGTCTTTGACCAACGCCGATACCTGATCCCGTTCCGCACGGCGTTGCTGCCGCAGATTTTTACCGACGTGCTGGTCGTCGGCGGCGGGGTGGCGGGCCTGCGCGCCGCCCTGGCCGCGGCAGACCACGGCGACGTGATCATCGCCCACAAGGCCCGGCTCGAAAACAGTAACACCTACCTGGCCCAGGGTGGGGTAGCGGCGGTCGTGCCCCACGAGCCGCTACCGGGATCACCACCCGATTCATTCGACTCGCATATCGCCGATACCCTCCACGCCGGCGCCGGGTTGTGCGACGAACCGGTGGTGCGCACCGCTGTGGAGCAGGCCCCGGGAAGGATCCAGGAACTGATCCATTGGGGGATGAATTTTGACCGGGAGACGACGCCCCAGGATCAGCCCGAGGGTCAACCACAAAACGTGACCGACGCCCTGGCGTTGGGCCGCGAGGGCGCTCATAGCCAGGCGCGGATCCTGCACGCCAACGGCGACGCCACCGGCAGGGAATTGATCGGGACCCTCACCCGCCGAGTCGGGTCGTGTGATCAGATCCGCGTGTTCGATCACTGCTTTGTCCTGGACCTGTTGACCCTGGACGACGACGGCGATGCGGACAAGCGTCGCTGCCTGGGGGCGGTCACGCACCACCCGAAGTTCGGGCTGCAGGTGATCTGGGCGTCGGCGACGGTCCTGGCGACCGGGGGGTGCGGGCAGGTGTGGCGCGAGTCGACGAACCCGTCGGTGGCGACCGGGGACGGGCTGGCGATCGCGTACCGGGCCGGGGCCACGTTGCAGGACATGGCTTTCATGCAGTTCCACCCCACGACGCTTTATATCGCCGGCGCGTCGCGGTCGTTGATCTCCGAGGCGGTGCGCGGCGAGGGGGGCGGTGCTGATCGATCACCAAGGCGAGCGCTTCATGCCCAGCTACCATGAGCAGGCGGATCTGGCCCCGCGCGACGTGGTCAGCTGGTCGATCCTCCAGCAGATCGCCAAGACGCGGTACCCGCACGTATTCCTAGATTGCAGGTCGATCGGGTCCCAACGCTTCGCCGGGCGGTTCCCGGGGATCGATCGGCAATTACGACAGTTCGGGATCGACCCCGGCACCCAGCCGGTGCCGGTGCACCCGTCGGCCCATTACATGATCGGCGGGGTGCGCACCGATGCGTGGGGCCGCACTAACCTTCAAGGGCTTTACGTCTGCGGTGAGGCCGCGTGTACGGGCTTGCACGGGGCCAATCGATTGGCCAGCAATAGTCTTTTGGAAGGACTGGTCTTCGGCCAACGGGTGGGTGAGGCGGTCCGAGAGATGTTGACACCCCAAGACGGCCACGGATCGGCTGGCAGCCGCCCCAGCGCGGATCATCTCCGACATCCGCCTGTCGGACCGGTTGCCGCTGGATGTCGCTGACGCGCGGTCGAGTCTGCGGTCGCTGATGTGGCAGCATGTGGGCATCGAGCGCGTCGGGCAGCGGTTGCTTGAAAGCTCCCACACCGTCGCGTTCTGGGCACGCTACACGCTCGACAAGATCTTCGACGACCGCGGAGGCTGGGAGCTGCAGAACATGCTGCTGACCGGGGGCGCTGATCATCGAGTCGGCGCTGTGGCGGAAAGAAAGCCGTGGCACTCACTACCGAGTCGATTACGCCGAAGCTGACGAAGCGTTGCGGTGTCACGATCTGTGGCGGCGGGGAAGCGGCAACCCCTCGACGGCGCCGGTCGCGGGTGCGGTGTTGGCCGACGGTGTTTGCGCCGAACCCGGATGACGCGGCGGTGCGGCATCTTGATACGCGGCACGAGCAAGATCTGTTATGGTGGCGTGTGATGTACCTCTTGCCCGCGATCGATCTTCGGAACCGCAGCGTGGTTCGTCTCCATCAAGGCGACTACGAAAAGCAGACCACGTACGGGGCCGATCCGGTCGAGCAAGCGAGGGCTTTTGCCGAGGCGGGGGCGACGTGGTTGCACGTCGTGGACCTCGACGGGGCTAGGGCGGGGCGTGTGGTTCACGTAGACGTCATCGAGCGGATCTGCAAACAGACGGGGTTGCGGGTCGAGGTCGGCGGCGGGGTGCGCACGAGCGGGGCGATCGATCGGCTGTTCGCCGCGGGGGTGACGCGGGTGATCCTCGGCACGGCGGCGCTGGAGAACTGGTCGTGGTTCGAGGGGCTGATGACTAACCCGACCTACCGTGGCCGGCTGGTGCTGGGCCTCGATGCAAGGGACGGCCAGTTGGCGGTGCGTGGGTGGGAGAACCAGCTCGACACCAGCGCGATTGACGTGGCCAAAAAAGTCAGCGATTGGCCGCTGGCGGCGATCGTGTATACCGACATCGCAACCGACGGGACGTTACAGGGGCCCAACGTCGAGGCGACGCGTGAATTAGCCGAGGCGACGCATGTGCCGGTGGTCGCGTCGGGGGGGGTGGGTTCGCTGGATCACCTGCGTGCGTTGCGTGAGTTACCCATCCAGGGGGCGATCGTGGGTAAGGCGATCTACGAGGAATCGTTCAGCGTCGCCGAGGCGATCGCGGTGTTTGAGCAGGGACGGTAATCGGGCGTCCGGTTTAAAACCAGACGTTTCACCTCGATCATGGTTGCGGGATCAAACGACATGTTCGGCAGTCACCTTTCGATCGCTGGGGGGTTGCACAACGCGTTGCTCGACGCCAACCGGTTGGGCATGGACTGCGTGCAGATTTTCACCAAGAACCAGCGGCAGTGGAGGGTTAAGCCGCTCACGGATGAGCAGGTCACGTTGTGGCGGCAACACCGCAGCGAGACGGGGATCGAGCACGTCGTGAGTCATGACAGTTATCTGATCAATCTCGCCAGCCCCGACGACGCGGCGAGGAAAAAGTCGATCAATCTTTTCCGCGAGGAGCTGCTGCGCTGCGAGGCGTTGGAGATCCCGTATCTGGTTACCCACCCTGGGGCGCACATGAAAGAGGGTGAACCGGCGGGGATCCAGCGTGTCGCCGATTCTTTGAACCAGCTCCACGAGGAATTAACGGGGCTGCGTGTCGTAACGTGTTTAGAGATCACCGCGGGGCAGGGCACGACGCTGGGCTGGCAGTTCGAACATCTGCGTGACATCATCGCCGCGACGCGGCAACCGCAGCGCCTGGGGGTGTGCCTGGATACCGCTCACCTGCTGGCTGCGGGGTACGACCTGACCAGCGCGGCGGGGTGTCGGGCGGTCCTGCGTGAGTGCGATCAAGTGATCGGCTTGGAGCGGGTGAAGGTGCTACACCTCAACGATTCCAAGACCCCGTTGGGTAGCCGGGTCGATCGACACGAACACATCGGCCAGGGGCACGTCTCGCTCGAAGCGTTCGCGGTGATCGTCAAGAACCGGAAGTTCCGGCTGGTGCCCAAGATCCTTGAAACGCCCAAGCAGGTCGCGCCCGACGGGCGGCAGTGGGATGAGATCAACCTTGAAGTGTTAAAGCGGATGACGGGTCCCAAGCCAGAGTCGGGGGCGAAGCGGCGGGTTGGGCGGAGTGGCTAAGACGGTGTGTTTTGCGGAACAAACCCGTCCCTTACGGGCATGATGCTCGGGTGTGTCTGGCGCGGACGGCGTTGATGATGTGCTTGGCGTGGACTCGTCGCCGCTGCGGATTAGACTACGCCTATGGTCCCGATCTCCGTTGCAATCTGTTGCGCCGATGCGGTGGATACCCTTGACGAAGCGTGCAAGTCTGCCCGATGGGCCGACGAGCTGGTCATCGTCGACTCCGGGTCGACGGACGACACCTCCACGATTGCTCAGCAGTATGCGGACCTATACCGGGTCGAGCCGTGGCGTGGGTACACGGGGCAGAAAAAATTTGCCGCGGGGCTGTGCCGCAACGACTGGGTCTTCGTGCTTGATGCCGACGAGGTGATCACGGGATCGTTGGCGGGGGAGATCGGGGCGTTGCGAGACTCCGATCTGGAACAAAAGGACGTCCTGCTGGTGCGGCGGGCGAATTACGTCATGGGCCGGCGGGTGCGGGCGTGGTGGCCCGACTGGCAGTCACGGCTGATCCACCGTCAACGGTGCCGCTGGCCGGACGAGGCATTACACGAGGCGAGGCTGCCGTCAGATCCGGCGAGGCAGGGCCGGCTGCGCGGGGCGATCGAGCACAAGAGGCATAGTCAGGGCGGATTTGAAGACTATTTCAGCGGGCGACGGATGGACGAACGGCTACTGATGGTTGCGCGTCAGATGCACGAGCGAGGCAAGCGGGCGCGGCCGTGGGACTTGGTCATCCGCCCGTGGGGGGCGTTCTGGAAGTTTTACGTTATCAAGCGAGGATTTCTCGATGGGACGTTTGGTCTGCTGATGGCTCAGAAGGCGGCGGTCAGTGTGCAGCTCAAGTACGCGGCGCTGTGGGCGGTGCAGAACAAGCTTGACGGAGACGGACCGGCTAGCCGTTGTGCCAGTGTCGATTCGCGCGGGCCATCATAATGTCGCTTGACGATGGGCCCCACGATCCGGCGGGGTAGTTGGGCAGGTCGTCGTCCGCTGTGGCCTGCCAGTAGTCGAGGACAGGCTGGACGAGGTGCCAGGCCTGTTCGATCTCGTCGCGGTGCTTAAATAGCGTCTGGTCGCCGCGCATCGCGTCGAGCAGCAGGGTCGCGTACGCCTCTTGAGGCTTGGCTTGGAACTGCTCCTGGTAGTCGAAGTCCATGACGACCGGTTTGATCTTCATCCCGCCCCCAGGGACCTTGCCCTCGAAACGCAGGCGGATCCCTTCATTGGGTTGGACGTTGATGACGATCTGGTTAGGCGGCAGTCCCTTCATCAACCCCTTCTGGTGGCTAAACAAGCAGTGGGGGGTGGGCTTGAAGTTGACGACGATCTCGGTGGTCTTCTTGGCCATGCGCTTGCCCGAGCGGACGTAGAACGGCACACCCTCCCACCGCCATGTGTCGACGAACACCTGCAAGGCAGCGTAGGTATCGGTCTGGCTAGCCTCATGGACGCCGGGTTCTTGGCGGTAACCGGGCAGGGCTTGGCCGTCGAGCTGGCCGGGGCCGTATTGACCACGGATCGCGATCAGGGGCAGGTCGTGGTCACGGACCTGTCGACCGGCTTTGAGCACCTTGGCTTTTTCGAGGCGGATATCGTCTGCCGCCATACTCACCGGTGGCTCCATCGCCACCACGGCCATGACCTGCAGCAGGTGGCTCTGGATCATGTCCCGCATCGCCCCCCCGGAAGGCGAGTCGTAGTACCCCCCGCGGGTTTCGACGCCGACGGTCTCGGCGGCGGTGATCTGAACGTGGTCGATGTAGCTTCGGTTCCAGATCGGCTCGAAGATCGCGTTGGCGAACCGGAACACGAGCAGGTTCTGGACGGTTTCTTTGCCCAGGTAGTGGTCGATGCGGTAGATGCTCTCTTCTTCGAATACGCGTCCCAGCACGCGGTTGAGGTGGACCGCGGATTCGGGGTCGTTGCCGAAGGGTTTCTCGATAACGATCCGCTGCCACGGGCGGTGGTCGCGGTCGAGGCTGCACCACGCCTTGCCCTCGGTGACCATCTGCGAAGCGCCGATCTGCTCGATGGTCGGCTCATAAAGGTGCGGGGCCATGGACAGGTACAGCAGGATATTCTGACCGGTGTTGTGCTCGGTGGCGATCTCGCTGATGCGCTTCTTGATCCCCGGGAACGCGTCAGCTTGGGTCGAGTCCGCGGGGTGGTAGTGGATCTTCTTGGCGAATTCGGACCAGGTCTCGGGGGTGAACCCGTGGGATTGTTTCTGGGCCCATTCGGTGAGTTTTTCGCGGAACTGGTCGTCGGACATCGGCGTGCGGCTGATGCCCATGACCGCGAATTGGTCAGGCAGCTGCCCCGTGAGGTAAAGATCGTAGAGCGACGGGATCAGCTTGCGTTTGGTCAGGTCGCCCGAGGCCCCGAAGATGACCGCCAGGCAGGGGCTGGCGATGTTATTGGTGCTGTTGGCTGTGGATAGGCTGCGGCTGGCGGTCGATGGCCTGGTCATATTCGTGAGCGTACCGGTCATTGCGTGATTCCGCTAATCGGGGACGGGGCGATCGCCTGGATGCCAGCCAGCGCGGAGCTCTGGTTCTGGAGCTGGGCCAGGGCGGTCTCCATCGCCACGAACTGAGCCTCGAGCCGGGCACGTTTTGATTCTAGAAGGGCATCGAGCTGCTCGATCCGTCGTTCGCCCAGTTGGATCTGATCGCCGATCGAGTCGAGCCGGGCTTGAAGTACGCCGGAGCTTGAATCGGTGAGGCGATCGAGCAGTTCATCGATGCGCACCCCGATCCCCGCGGCGACGGTGGTGATCTCGTTGGTGTCCTCGTCGGTCTCTGTTTGTTTGAACGTGAACAGCTGCTCGACCGCGTCGGGGTCGGTGGCCAGGGCGTTGCGGAACTTGGTCTCGTCGAACCGCAGCTGGGCCCCGGACCCGATGGTGACCCCGATCTGGGCCAGGGTCGAGAACGCCCCGGTCAGGTCGGTGTTGCGGTTGTTGACGATCCGGAACAACGACGAGCGCACTCGGGCGACCGTGGCGTCGCCGAGAAGCAGGCCACGTTCTTCGGTCTCGGCGTTGTAGCTATCCACCTGGTCGAGCGTCGAAGCCACGTCGTTGAACCGCTCCACGAAACGGCTCACGGCGCTGATGATGGCTGAGTCGTCGCGGTTGATGGTCACGCGCACCGGGCTGTCGCTGGTGCTCAGCAGGTCGATCGTTGCCCCGGGGATGGCGGTCTCTAGGGTGTTGCTCGTCGACTTGATCGCCACGGCTGTGGCGGGGTTGGACGAACCGAAAAAGGCCACCGCGTCTTGGGCCTCGACCAGGGTCGACGTCCCGAACCCCAGCCCGCCGTCGTCGAACAAGAACGCCCCGGCACTGCCGGCGACCGTGGCCTGGAGATTCAATCGGAACGGGTTGGTCGACGACCCGTCGTTGATCACGGTCGCCGAGACGTTGAACCCGGAGCTGTTGATCTCGTTGACCAGGTCGTCGAGCGTGGTGATCTCGATGATCGGCTGGCCGTTGATGACCCCGTCGTCGTTTTCGTCTTCGGAAAGGATGCCCAGGTCCGAAGCCGCGTCGGATTCGTTGAGCACCTCGACCGAGAACGTCTCGGCCCCGGCGGTGTTGTCGGTGAGCTTGAGCGTCCCGTTGACCGCGTTGATCGTGACGGTCACGGACCCGCCGGTATCGGTAGCGATCTTATCGATCACATTCTGGACGGTTGTGGTGCCGTCGAGGTTGATGTTGTGCTCGGTGCCGTCACGGGTGGTGATCTTAAAGTCGTCCTGGCCCGAGACCTTATTGACCCCCTCACCCCCGTTGAGCGCAGCGAGGGTGGTGGACCCTTCAAGAGTTAAAACGCTGCCGAGGTTGATGGTCTTCTCGAAGCTGCCGTCGATGTCGTCGCCGGGTTGTTCGGCTTCGCCGAGGATGCCCAGGTCGCGTGCGGTTGAGGAGCCGGCTTCGGCGACACTCAGGGCCACGGTGCCCGGGCCGGTGTCTTCGATAAGGATACCGTCTCCGTTGTCGTTGATCCGGGCTAAGACAGCGATACCGCGAGAGTTGATCTCATCGATCACGTTCTGGATGGTCGTCTCGTCGCCCTGGGATAGGTCGACCGTAGCCGACGCCCCGGTCGAATCGGTGATCGTAAACCGCCCACGGCTCACGCCCGCGCCCCCGTTGAGGGAAGACAGGAGCGTGCTCTCGGAGATATACCGCAGCTGGAGGTTACCGGAATCAGCAGTGGGGGTGTTGGTGTCGTAGGTGCCCGAGAGGTTCAGATCGTCGAACAGGGCGCCGCTGAGTATGAGGTCGCCGTTACCGCCGGTGGTATCGGTGATCGTGATCCCGTTCCCGACGGTGTTGATGGATGCGACGACGCCGGCCCCGGCATCATTAATGTGGCGGATGGTTTCCTCGACGGTTTGCAGGCCGTCCACGTCGATCTCAAAGACCGATCCGTTGCGGTTGGTGATGCTGATCTCAAACCGAAGCTGTGGGTCGGTGTCGTTGCCGGTAACCGTGTCAGACCCGGCCAGCGGCGAGTCGATCTCGATCCCTAACTCGTTGGCGACCGAAGAGCCGTTGACGTCCTGGATCTGGAAGTTAGACAGCCCGATCGTGCTGTTCGTGGCACGCAGGGATTGGCCGTTGATGTCGAGGGTGACGGCGCCGCCCGTGGCGGTGTTGAACGCGTTAATCAGGTCTTGGACCGTGGTCAGGCCGTCGACCTCGACCTGGTAGGTGGCCCCGGACCGGTCTTGGATGAACAGATCGGGCGAGGCCCCGTTGCCGTTGGGGGTGATCCCTGAGCCTTGGAATAGATCCGTTAGCAGGGTTTGACCGGTGAGGGTGTTGTCCGTGGAGCCGAGGCTCACGCCGCTGCCGCCGTTGAGGTTTTTGAGCAGTTTCGAATTCAACGACGCGATGACGCGTTGCCCGTCGATGGTGCCGTTGGCGTCATCGTCGCTAGCGAGGATGCCCAGGTCGACGGCTGCGTTGGAGCCGTTAAGAGCCGTCACCGCGAACGTGGTGTCCCCGGTCGTGGAGTCAACGAGTTGTAAACCGGTGCTGTCAGCGTTGATCGCCGCGGTGACGTTACCACCTGAAGCGGTCGCGATCTTGGCGATCACGTCGTTGAGGGTCGAAGCGTTGTCGAGATTGACGTTGAACGTGGTCCCGTCACGGCGGGTGACTTGAAAATCATCGACGCCGGTGTTGGTCCGCACCCCGTTGCGGTCGTTGAGCTGGGTCAAAAATGTGTTGGTGCTCACGCGGTGGACCTGTGACCCGGTAAGGGTATCGCCCACGGCCGCAGTGAGTAGGCCCAACTCGGAGGCGGTCTTGCCCCCGCTGACCTCGGCGACGGAGAGGTTCGCGGCGGTCTGGCCGGTGTTGTCCACAAGCTTGAAGCCGTCGGCCTCAACGCTGGCTGTTACGTCGATCCCGGAGGCGTCGTTGATCGCTTCGAGTACGTCGTCGACGGTCAGGGCTTTGCTGAGGTCGACGACTGTTGAGGCCCCGGAGCGGTCGGTGATCCTGATCTTGCCGCGTTGGACGCCCGACCCGCCGTTGAGGTCGGATAGCTCGGTGTCGGATTCCAGACCGGCTGGGCCGAACTCGAACGTGAGGGTCCCGCCCTGGGGTGCGATCGGGGTGGCATCTCGGTCGAGGAAACCATTGGAGATCACTTGCTGGGTCGAGACTAATTGGTCGACGACGAAATCATACGTACCCGGTACCGCGGAGGTGGTGCTCGACGCGGTGAGGACGGTCTCGTCGGTGCTGGTGGCGGAGGTTGATTGGAAGGTTTGTTGGTCTGTAAAGTCGCTGGCGGATAACTTCAGGGCCAGCAGTTTGGCGTTGATGTCTTGGAACGCGACCTGCTGGGAGGTGAGCACCGCATTGCGCTGCTGGACGAGCTGTTTGGGGCGTTCCTCAAGGGCTAGCAGCTGGTTGATGAGATCGGCGGTGTTGATCCCGCTGATGAGCCCGACGCCGCTGGTTATCTGCCCCATGTCTGGATTACCTGTGGCCGTGGAGGGCCGCGTTGGTCTGATTACCGCAGATCGCGCACCCCGTAGAGGGTCACGATGGCCTGCTGTGGCGGTCGCTAGTCGTCGAGCAGGCTGTCGGAATAGAGCCGGGTCCAGTCGCGGTCGAGGAAGTCAGCCTTAGGATCGGGCGGTAGCCAAGCGATCGGTTGGTGTCGGCAGGTGAGGCAGTCGCTGGCCCAGCCGGCCAGGGCCTGTTGATAGATCTGCCGGGCGTGATCGAGGCTGGTCTCATGACGATCGGTGGTCCATCGTTGCATATCAGACTCCACGACCGCCTGTCGCGCCTGTAGTGTGGCTCTATATTTTGTCTATGACATGAAACTGTTATCGATCTAAGTCTTTGATTGACTTGAAAATCGATCGGCATGTCAAGACGGGTTTCTTGGCTACAGAACCGGAACGGTCTAGGGGTTTATTCGGCGATATTTTGAGGTCACTTTGGGTGAAAACCAGATGCGCCGTGCGGGATCCGCGAGGGAAACCATGAGGCAGGTCTTCGTGGTCGTCAGGAGGGGGTCAGCTGTTTAGACCGAGCTTGCCCATGACCTGTTGGAGGTCCGACCACACCTTGCGCCGGTTATCGGGCGAATAGGCACGCAGCAGATAGGCGGGGTGGAACGTGGGCATGACCGGGATTGACGTGCCATCGGGTAGCAAGCCGTCTAGGGTATGCCAGGTGCCGCGAAGCGCGGTCACGCCGGTGGTGGTCTTAAGCAGGGTTTTCGTGGCGGGGCCGCCCAGGGTGACGATGACCTTGGGCTCGACGATCGCGATCTGCTGGAGCAGATATCCCCAACAGGCTTCGGTCTCGTCGGGCAGGGGGGCGCGGTTGTTGGGAGGGCGACACTTGACCACATTGGCGATATACACCTGTTGGCGGTCGAGGCCCATCGCGGCGATCTGCTTATCGAGCATCTGGCCCGCGGGCCCCACGAACGGCCGGCCCTGCTGGTCTTCTTTCTGGCCGGGGCCTTCGCCGATAAACATGAGGTCCGCGTCGGGGTAGCCCTCACCGAAGACGGTTTGTGTGCGTGACCGGCAAAGGGGACAGCAGGTGCAGGCTCGCACCTCCTGATCGTCGAGTGTTCTTAGTCGCGTGGCTTTGTCGTCACTCGTTAACTCGGCAGGAGATGACCCTTGAGGTTTCTGAGCTACAGGCACGGCCTCAACGCCCAACAATTGGTCGGTTTTGAGGTGCTGACGAGCGATGCGTTGTAGCCGACTCATGTTATCCATTGTGGTGACACATAATTAAGGGTTAAACGGTAACGGTGGGGCCGGTGCGTTGGGTTCCACTGAAGGTACGGGGGGTAATGCCTGCTTTACTACGTCGCGGGGCAGACACGTGGCCCAAGGCCGTATCCGCTCGACGGTACGTGGCCCGATGCCGTGCACACGTTGGAGCGCGCTTAAGTCGGCAAAATGACCGTGGCTGGCCCGGTAGGCGACGATGCCCGCTGCAGCCCGGGGGCCGATACCAGGAAGGGCCTCCAAGGTCTCGGCGGAGGCGGTGTTGAGATCGACCCGCCCGTTCAGGGCGGTGGGTTGGATCGATCGGCGGTCGACCGGGCGGGTGATACGCAGCGTCCAGGTGGCGACGAGGACGGTGAGAAGGAACCCGGCCATGATGATCGTGGCGTAGGGCATCGTGGATCAGGTTTGGGGGGTTGCGGGCGCTGAGGTCGTGCCGTCGGCTGTGGGCGGTTCGGCATGGGGTTGGCGCCGCCCGTTGCCCAGACCCAGCAAATTTTGTCTAAACGCGATCAACCGCCGTAATGCGTTCTTCGGCTGCATCTGCTGTGTGATCAGGCCCGAGAGGCCCAGCTCACTGTCGGGGTGGTCGATCAGCTCGTTCCAAGCGACGGACTCGACGTACGGCTTGCTTAGGGCGATCAGGAAAGCGGCTTCGAGCCAGCGGCTCTGGACCAGGCTCGACCAGGGGCGCCGCCAGAACCCGCCGGTGATCTCATCGGTTTTGCCCTTGGCGGGGTCGGGCGAGGCGGCCGGGTCCAAGGTGCTGCTGGGTACGGCGAAGACGACGTTCACCGGCTTCTCGCAGGGCAGGAAATAATCCAACAAGATGCTCAGCTGCATCAGGTCCCGGGCGTACTGACCCGGCTTGGGCTGGCCCATCAGGAGTTTGACGACGAACCCGTCGAAGTTGATGGCGCTTTGGATGATCAGATCGGCGTACATCAGCGGCGGCACCGACCGGGCGTTGGAGCCGTAATACTCCCCGAACGGCTGGCAGATCTCCACGAGCGTGCGGGCGGCGGGCTGGATCTTCTTGGCCAGCATCGTGGTCATCCGGGTTAGGTCGATGAGCTGCTCGAGCGTAAAGGTGAAGTGGTTGTTGACGTGCAGCCCGGAGACCACGTTCCAGGCGGTCACGGCGTTGCGGTAGCGCGTGACGATCCGCTGGGTATGCTCATAGATGAGGTCGCGGACGGTTTCGTAGTCGTTTTCCCAGATGAACAGCCAGTCGGGGGCGTGGCGGGGCTCGAAGCTCACGACCGGCCCGAGGGTCACGTGCATCCGGTGCTGAGCGACCCACTTGGCCCAATGGTCGAGCTGGTCCCAGCGGTAGTCGCCCTCTTCGGGGGCCAGCTCCCGCCACGGGGCGGGCAGGCAGATGAAGTCGAAGTTATTCATCAGCGCTGCGCGGGTGCGGTCGTCGTTGTGGGTGAGTTCCACCCCGCAGCCGATCGGGTGTTTGGGCAGCGATTGTGTGGATTTTCGGCGGGCCAGGAACCGTTCGGCGTGTTCCAGGGCCAGTTCTTCGCTGCCGTCGATCGACGCGACGAGGCTGTCCTTGGATAGCTTATCGGCCCGCAAGGGGTTTTCGGCTTCCAGGCAGAGGGCTTCGATGAATAGACGGCGAGCAATCTCGAACCGGCGGATGGCCGGGTGGTCGTCGCCGAGGTCGAACATCGCCCAGTCCTCGAATTTGTTGTAGAGCATCATCAGCCGGTGCCGGGCCAACTCGATGCTCAGCACGTACGGCTCTTGGCGGTCGGGCAGCAGGCAGGTCTGGACCGTCAACCGTCCGCACTCACCGACCAGGTTTTGCAGGGCTAGCGAGACCGGGCCGATCTCCCGCTTGACGCAGACGATCTTGCCGTCTTCAAATGTGATCGTGCCCCGTACGGCGCTGTTGTCGGAGCCCAACAGGTAGGCATTGCACAACGAGTAATGCGTCGCTAGCCGATCCCCGTCATAAACCCTAAACGTCAGCATCGTGCTCTTTTTATCACCCCAGGCCGTCACCCTGGCCCGTCACCGAATGTGGTTTGTACCCCGTAAATCCGAGTCTCCCACCGATCTGAATCCACAATCCCATCGGCCCGTGCTCAGCAGCGCGGGGCCAGCCACCAGAAGAATCATACGCTTGACTCTAAGCCCCGTGGAGCAGCGGCTGGCGTCAGGGCCATCTTGCTGCGACATAGATCACCACGGTAACACGTTTTATGTCAATCGGCAGCCCGTCTGGGTCGCGTGGGGGTCGTCTCGCGGACCCTATATAGTATTTCGCTCACCGTCTTATCATCATAGCGACAACCCTCTGGTCCCGCCCCGGATCCGTCTATCGGGCGGCGGACAAGCCAGCGGTTATCCCCAGGGATCTGGCATGAAGGTGAAAGGGTCATCTCTCGATCGCAGGGGCGGGCAACGAAGCCACGGCTCGCTCATCCCAAACTCCGGCGGAAGGGTTTGTCGGCCGTCCTTCGGTGGGACTTAAAAACCATTGAACGTCGATCCCGCCGGGTCGTGTGCAATACGCCCCCGTTCACTGGCGATCGATCTCCCTTACGGCAACCCGCTAAACAAGAAATACTCCATCAGTTCGTGGCCGAACTCGATGTGCAGATCGGATTCATCGGCGTGCTTCTCACTGAACGGTCGCTCGACCACGCTGCGGATGTTCTTGCCGCAGACCGCGAACGGCACGGGGGTCGCGTCGTGTTTGCGAGTCGACACGAGGGTGTAGTGATCGGGCAGGACCAGTACCCGCCAGTCGTCGCCCCGTGCTTTGATCGCTTCAAGAATAGGGCCGACGACGTGTTGATCGATCGCCTCGATCGCGGCGACCTTGGTCGCGGCCTCGGCCCCGTGGGAGGCCTCGTCCGGGGCTTCGATGTGCACGCACACCAGGTCGTATCGGTCCAGGGCCGCGATGGCGTGTTGACCCGCGGCGGCGTAGTCGTTGTCGTGGTAGCTGGTCTGGCCCGGCACGTCGAGGCGGTCCCAGCCGATGTATTGGGCGATCCCCGCCAACAGGTCGACTGCGGTGATGATCGCCCCACGCAGCCCGAACCGAGACTCGAAGCTGGGCATGTCCGGGGTGCGGCCCTGGCCCCACGGCCACAGGTGCGTCGCCGGCAGTTCGCCCAGTTCCTCCCGCGTCTTGTTGATCTCATGGATCGCGTACGTTGACCCGCTTTGGTCGATAATCTTTTTGAGGATCGCCGCGTGCTTGGTGCCCTTGGGCAGGTGGGGGGCGATCGGCTCGCCGAGGATGTCATGGGGCGGGGTGGTCACCAGCCCGTCCCAATCCCGGGCCTTGGCCCCGCTGCCCGATTCAGACCCGCTGACATCGACCATGATGTTGCGGTAGCTGACCCCGGGGTAGAGCATCATGTCCTCGATGTCGACATGATTGGCGAAGTCTTCCAGCAGCAGCTTGCCCTCTTGAGAGGAGATATGACCCGCCGAGTGGTCCTGCATGACCCCGTCGATCACGGTCACGAGGTTGACCCGGAAGATCCAGTCACGCGGATCGAGGTTCAGGCCCAGCGCCGCGGCCTCGAGCGGGGCGCGACCAGTATGATAACGGGCGGGGTTGTACCCCAACAGGGACATGCAGCAGATGTCCGACCCAGCCTGAAAACCCTCCGGGGTCGTGGCGACGGTCCCGATGTGCCCGGTCGCTGATAGCTGATCGGTGTGCGGGGTGTTGGCCGCCTCGAACGGGGTGTGCCCGTCGAGTTCGTCGATCGGGACGTCCGCCGCCCCGTCGGCGATGATGATGACGTATTTCATAACCCACTATTGTATGATCACGCCAAAGGTGTGCGGCAACGAATTGGCGATGAAGGTGAAACCTGGAGGATCTCTGTTCACAGACCTCTTCGCCTCCGTCTATGACGGGGCAGGAATTCTCACAAAACCCTTGACCTACAAACCCCGCTACCCATGACCCGAAACAAACCCCTTGGACCGGATTTTTGACCCATCACGAGACCAAATCGTGCCCTGCGATCGTGCTGTTATCTGGCGGCCTTGATAGCGCCACGACCCTGGCGATCGCCAAGTCCCGCGGCTTTGCCTGTCATGCCTTGAGTTTCCACTACGGCCAGCGGCACCGCGCCGAGCTTGACGCGGCCCATCGTGTCGCTAAACACATCGGCGTCGCCTCGCACCGATGGATTACCATCGACACGTCTTTCGGCGGGCTGGCCGGGTCGGCACTGACGGATCAGATCAGCGTCCCCAAAGACCGGTCGATTCGCGACATCAACAGCCGTAGCCCTGACAACGAGATCCCCGTGACCTACGTCCCGGCCCGCAACAGCCTATTTCTCGCGTACGCCTTGGCCCTGGCCGAGACCCTGGCCAGCGCCGACATCTTCATCGGCGTCACCGCGGTCGATTACAGCGGTTACCCCGATTGTCGCCCGCAGTTCATCGCGGCGTTCGAGGCCATGGCCAACCTCGCCACCAAGGCCGCGGTCCAGGGCCGACGCGTGACCATCCACGCCCCGGTCATCGATCTGGCCAAGCCTCAGATCATCAGGAAGGGGTTGGAGCTAGGCGTCGATTACAGCCTCACTCACAGCTGCTACGACCCGGAGGAGAACTCCCGTTCGTGCGGCCGGTGCGATTCGTGTCTGCTACGCAAACACGCGTTCGAAGAGCTGGGTATGACCGACCCGGTGCTGACCGGGACCTAAAGTTCGTCTCAAAACCATGGCATGTGCCACTGGCGGCTTGCCCGCCAGTGCACAGACCAAGCGTTTAGGGTATCCACACGGGCGGGCAAGCTTTTGGCTGTAGGGCCGGGCAGGCCCGGCCCTACAGCCAAACTTTATGCCAACCGATCCACTCGACCACAATGTTAGATGCGATTGCTCTGCCCATTACCCGCCGCTGTGGTGTTGTTATAGCGAGGATAGGCCTATGATGTGAGTTGACCGGGAGCACTTTGATGATAAGGAAACATCGATGAGTCACATCCGTAAGAGGGGATACAAGATCAACCAGGATATCCTGCGCCGCCACACAGCCAGGTCCCGGCCACCCTTTATCGCCACACCCGCTACTCTCCACCGCTCGACGATAAGCCAGCCCTAAAACCAGACCATGTGCGGCATCGCTGGATATTGGAACCGAAACGGATCACCGGCCCGACAAGACGTGGTCGAAGCGATGATGGCGCCGATCCGCCACCGCGGGCCCGACGATTCCGGGACGTGGGTCCAGGGCCCGATCGGCCTGGGGCACCTGCGGCTAAGCATCCTCGACCTCAGCCGCCGCGGCCACCAGCCGTTCCTCACCCCTGACGCCCAGCACGTGCTCGTCTACAACGGTGAGATCTATAACTACCCCCAGCTGCGCGAAGAACTCGAACGCGACGGGGTAAAGTTCACCAGCACCTCTGATACCGAGGTGCTCCTATACGCCCTACAGCGGTGGGGCCCCCAGCAGGCGATCCTTCGCTTCAACGGGATGTTCGCGTTCGCGTGTTACGACGTAAAGCAAGAAACCCTGTGGCTGGCCCGCGACCGACTGGGGATCAAGCCGCTATACGTCACCGTCCGCGACAACCTGTTGTGCTTCGGCTCGGAGATTAAGGCCCTGTTGGCCCATCCCCAGGTCGACCGTATCCCGGATATGCACGCGTTGACGATCGATCTGCTCGATGGCGGCCTCGATGGGATCCGCACCCCGTTCGTCGGGATCCGCGCTGTGCCCCCGGGATCGTATTGGAAGGTCACCGCTGACACGATCGACGAAACAGTGTATTTCGACCCGCTGCGCGACATGGACGTCGGCCGGATCCTCGCCGGTCGCGACCGGTCACGCGAATCGTTCGTGCCCGAGTTTGAAGAGGCGATGTCCCAAAGTGTGCGCATCCACCTCGCCAGCGACGCCCCGCTGGCGACGATGTGCAGCGGCGGGCTGGATTCGAGCCTGGTCACCGCGTTCACCGCCCAGCACGCCCCCGGCGTCGTGGCGTACGTCGCCGACGTGAAGGGGATCGCCACGTCCGAGGGGCAAAACGCCAAGCGGGTCGGCCAGCACCTAGGGGTCGAGATCCGCCAGGTCGACGTCACGCTGGAAGATCACCTGCGGCACTGGCCGTGGGCGACCTGGTATGGGGACCAGCCCGGCCTGCACGTCCATGACAGTGCCTTCCTGGCGATCACCCGTGCCTGCCGCGAAGACGGGGTCAAGGTTCTGCTGACCGGCGAGGGCTCAGACGAACTATTCGGCGGCTACGGGCAGCAGGAGGTCGCTTACGCCCGGTGGCGGAAGCTGCGGATCCGCCACCGCTGGACCCCGGATCTCGGCCTGTTCCGGGCGTTGGCCCGCTCCTACCCGGAGGTGTTCCCCCTGGATTTTCACGACCGCAAGATCTACCCCCTGGTCAATGGGTCAGCGAAGTTTGACGAGCTGCTGATGCGGTCGTGCGCCCTTGACGGGGACCGCCACCTGCGGGCCGGGCGGATCTTCAAGAAGCTTGAACCGATCTCCCCGCTCGAAGACCGCGCGTTCCTGACCCAGAGCACCGAGCACCTCTATGCCCACCTCCAGAGCCTGCTCCACCGCAACGACCGGATGGGCATGGGATCATCCATCGAGACCCGGGTGCCGTTTATCGAAAACCGACTGATCGACCTGGGCATGCACATGCCGCTACACGCCAAGTATCACAACGGCCAGGAGAAATGGACCGTCAACACCGTCGGCCAAGCGCACCTGCCACGGCAGACCACCGCCGCCAAGAAGATGGGGTTCCAGTTCAATTTTGACTTCGTGATGCCCGCGCTAACGCTTCTGCAAGACGGCGTGGCCGCGGACCTATTCCAGTGGAGCCGGTCGACGCGGCAGGCTCTGGCCCACCACCTGCCCAAGCGAAAGGGCCGGGTCGCGTTTAAACTCTTCGCATTGGAGCTTTGGGCGAGGATGTACCTACGCGGGGAATCTCCCGATGAACTGGGCGAACGGATGCTCGCATCGACGCGATAAGCCCCCCTGCCGGGTGCAAGGACGCGATGCACCTTCTTCACGCTCCGGGCACGGTGATAGACCCATCTTGGATGTCAACGCGGCGTGATTCGTGGCCGCGGCAGCTTCGCCTAGGATGGGCATCAACCTCGTTCGTTTATCGGTGGCCGCAACCAGTAACCATACCACTTCATCAGACGACCCGATCGCCCTGCGTTTACACTACAAAACCTTTACGAAGTCTTGACAATAGGATTGTTTTTAGTATCATAGTAACAATCTTGTTCATGGAGGCGAATAAAGTAACGAGCATTGTCTGGGTCTGATTCGATGCAATAGGAGAGGTCAAGAAGGCCCATTTCATATTGTTTGCGTGACACCGCATCGAATCAGGATTGGAGAACAATACTTGCGTTAGTTGTTGGTTTAACGTCGGTGTTTTAGAGCAATAGGAGAGAGGGTCTGCGCGGTGGTCGCGTGCTCCTTCGCTTCTGGGGTATCGGTGTGCACACGCACGCCCGTAACTGAAAGGAGACCTGGATGAAAGAAAGCCTATCCAAGAGATTTCTAGCGTCTGTTCCGATCTTTACCCTTCTTTTGAGCGGGCAGATGATGACCGCCGGGCAAGCCGACGGGGCCGGCCCGACTCGGGGAACGTGGCTTTTCGACAAAGTCGGCACCGACGTATCCGACCATGAGAAGCTCAATCAGTTCGCGTCGAGCACGATCGTCGGCAACGTGGCTAAAGAGGATTGGGCGATCAGTTTTATGCAGCAGTGGGACATCCAGCGGGTGTACCTGGCCGTGGCGCCGGCGAACCTGGGACAAGAGCCGGGCAAAGTTAGTGACAGTGATCTACGGAACTGGAATCGGAAGCTGCACGAAGCGGGGATCGAATCCCACGTGCTGTTATCAGAAAAAGTATGGTCGTTCAACGGCGCGCCGCCGACCAGCGATGATCCGACCTTCCCACAGTTCCCGGACACGAACGATCCGGCTGTCTCGGGGTTGACCAGCCCCCGTGACCTGCGTCAGGACCTCACCGGCTTGACCGGGCAGATCCAGACCAAGCTCCTGAACTTCAACGTCAACACCGCAGATGAAGCGGAAAAGTACGACGGGCTGCGGCTGGATCTCGAGCCCTGGGCGCTTCGGTATATGGAACGGGCCGGGGAGTTCGGGGTCACGTTCGAGGGCTGGGATTTCAATCAGGAAGACGATCAGAATGACCCGGTCAAGGACCAACGCCCGCAGATCCGCCGAGACTACCTCACGCTGCTGCGCGATACCTTCAACGACGCACGCTCCTTATTTGAGTCCGCCCATGTGTCAGGGCCAGGCGGCGCCCCGCTGCATTTCTCGGCGGACCTGGCGACCTTCTTCGATCTATTGAACGATAACCCGTTCAGCAGCGTCGGCTGGGTCGGGGACAGCGACCAGGGCAAGGCCGATCGCGATGCGTGGTTCGATTCTCTGGCCAAAGACGGGGCGAGCGGTCAGGTGCTCGACGGATTGACCCTCCTGCCGTTCCGCACGCCGGACGTCGCCGTGATCACCAACAACCTCGGCGACGGCAGTGTGGATTGGGAGGTCGACCAGCTGGCCGACGAGCTGGATCTACGGATCGGCCTCGAGGCGCTGATCCAGGGGATGCCCATCATGGATGACGCCAGCCAACTAGCCCCCGCTGCTGCTGCAGCCCAAGACGAAGAAGCCTGGGAAAGCGCCCAGGCGTTCATCGACGCGATCGAGAGCATCGAGACCCTGCTTGACGGCCGGATCAGCGGGGTGGATATCCAGAGCTTCGCGATGTTCGCCGCCGCGATCCCCGAGCCCGGCTCCGCGATCGTGCTGCTGGGCGGCATATCGGTGCTGCCGCGTCGCCGCAACGAGCGGTGCACCCCTCGGGTGTGAACGTGCCGTTATCGTTAAGGAGTTTTTCGCCCTGAGGACGCCCTGTTGGTGTATCTACAGGATCCGCGCGGATAGACCATTTTTTTGATCCAGTACCCCATCGTCACAGGGATCGGCAGTGGCCCGCGCAAGCCAAGCCGCCTCGGTCAGATCGCTGCGGGGACCGGCGTGGGCAGATCAAAGGTTTTGGCGGCCCGCTTGGCGCCGCGGGGCAAGCCGATGGTCTGGGCTGGTGATCTTGTCCTGAAGCCGCATCAGCCCCTCGATCAAGGCTTCGGGCCGGGGGGGGCAGCCGGGCACATACACATCAACCGGCACCACCAGGTCGACGCCCTTGACCACGTGGTAGCCGTATTTGAAATAGGGCCCGCCCCCGACGGTGCATGCGCCCATGGCGATCACGTACTTCGGGTCGGGCATCTGGTGGTAGAGCCGCCGCACCCGTGAGGCCATCTTGTACGTCACGGTGCCGGCGACGATCATCAGGTCCGCTTGGCGCGGCGTGGCGCGGAACGCCCCGGCCCCGAACCTGTCGACATCAAACCGCGAGGCCCCGAAAGCCATCATCTCGATCGCGCAGCACGCGAGGCCAAACGTCATGGGCCAGAGGCTGCTCTTTCGCGCCCAGTTAATCGCCCAGTCAACCTGAGTGATGATCAACCCTTCTTCAAATCGGTTTTCGATCCAGCTCATGGTTCTGCCTTTTTGGGCCCGCGGTCACCCGGTTTACACGCCTCACCCCCTATATCGGTCCAACTTATACATTATATCGACCATTTTAGATTGATGGTCGCAGCCGCATAGGGCAAGTTATTTGATGTGTCTCGGTCGATACCCCGTGGGGTTAAGGTCCGGTTCCGTGAAGAGCGCGGGCTTAGAATCACCAGGGCTTCGGCTTAGAGCGTATCCCGAAATGGTGTACGACGCCCCCCAGCGAGCCCGCGACCGTGAGGGAGCGGGTTTCTCGGAATACCCCGATCACTTGACATCGTACACGAAATCGGGAAACGCTCTAGGACGGGGCGCGGGGCGTGGGCCGTAACGCTCTTTCTAGTCTTTCTAGTCCGCCTGGGCAACCCGCTTCAAGCCGGGTCAGTTGCCCCCGGAGTTCATCCAAATTGCTGGGGCTCTTGGAGTAGGCCCGGGAACAGGTTTTCTTCTTCTTCGCTTTGGATGATGATCGTGGGCTTGATCAGGATCAGCAGGGTCCGTTCGTCCTTGACGGTCGATCGGTTGGTAAACAGGCGATTCAACACCGGCACCTTGGACAACACGGGCACACCGACTTCGGTTTCGATGTCGGCCACGATCCGTTGACCGCCCAATAGCAGGGTTCCGCGGTCGGGCACGCTGACACTGGTTCGCAGGGCGGTCAGCTCGACCTCCGGGGTCTGGATCCGCGCGATCGACCGCACCGGCGGGGCATCGGGGGTGACCAGCTGCGACTCCTGCTCGATCGTGGCGATCGGCTCGATCAAGTCCGCCAAACTGGGGCGGACAGTCATGGTCACGTACCGTCGATCAGCGCTGACGGTTGCCTCCACGTCCAGGATCACGCCCTCTTGTGTGACGCTAAGCGTCGGGTCGAACCCCGATGAATTGGGGATCGGCTCCAGGTCGCT
>CBDCYN010000031.1:0-12060 GCA_965224205.1 Phycisphaeraceae bacterium | reverse complement strand
CCTCCGCGACGGCCCGACGGCCAATGCCCGCTGGCTGCTGGGGCCCGGTTCGACCACGCGGCAACACCGGGCGTTGGCCAAGGCGGTCGTACGGGATTTCTACGACTTCGTGTGTGAGATCGGCCACACGACCCAGCTGCCGCCCCGCCAGCTGCTCGACCGTATCGAGGCGGTCGAAGGTCACGAGCGATACCTCGCGGCCCGGGGCCGGAAAAAAGGGGCGATCGTGGTGACCGCTCACCTCGGGTCGTTCGAGTTGGGCGTCGCCGCGTTGGCGGACCTGGAGCGTCATATCCACGTGGTGTACCACCGCGACGCGTTCGATCGGTTCGAGCGGTTGCGGGCCGTGCAGCGTCGCCACCTGGGCGTGCACGAGGCTAATACCGAGCAAGGGCTGGCGATGTGGGCCCGGTTGCGGGACGCGCTGCGGGACGATCACGTGGTGCTGGTGCAGGGCGACCGGATCCTGCCGGGCCAGACGGGGGTGCGCGTCCCGTTCCTCGGGGGCCATGTCATGATGCCCACCGGCCCGGTCAAGCTGGCGCTGGCCAGCGGGGCCCCGATGATCCCCACCGTGTCCGTGAAGTCTCGATCGGGCCAGGTGCGGATCGTGATGGACGAGCCGATCGATGTCGAACCCCAAGACGGGAAAACGGACCACACCCACCCCGCGATGGTCCGCCTCGCGTCGTTCTTCGAGCGTTTCGTAAGCCGCTACCCCGACCAGTGGCACGTGCTGCACCGGGCGTGGTGCGAAGACCAAACGGACCCGACATGAACCGCCCGCGACCGCACCCAGCCCCGTTGACAGCCCCGGCCCCCGACGATGGTGCGTCCTTCGTGGTCACGGGCGCGGGGCTGGTCACCTGCCTGGGCCTGGACCGACACGCCACGTGGCAAGCGGTCCGACAAGGCCGCTGCGGGATCGGCCCGATGACCGCGCTGGAGCAGCGGCCCGACCCCGACAAGGGCGGGGGCCAAGCGCCCGACCTGCCCCCCGATTACCTGCCGTCGCGGCCACGCCAGGAGCGGTACCTGTCTTGGGCCTTGTCCGAGGCGTTATCCGACGCCGGCTATGACGCCCCACCGCTCACGCCCCCGCACCGGACCGCCTTGGTGCTATGCACGACCCTTCACGGGATGCGTAGCGGCGGGGCGTTCTTGCGAAGCGGAGACGTCGCGCGTCTACGCACCTTTCTAGCCGGCAGTGTTTCGCAGCACCTCGCTTCGACGCTGGGCGGGGCGGGGCTGACGTGGACCTCGTGCGCGTCGTGCGCATCGGGGCTGGCGGGCGTGGGGCTGGGGATCACGCTACTTGATACCCGCCGGGCCGACCGAGTGATCGTCGCGGGGTACGACGCGGTGAGCGAATACGTCTACGCGGGGTTCGATAGCCTCCGCCTCGTGGCCGAGGGCCCGGTCAGGCCGTTCTCTGCGCGGCGTGAGGGGATGAAAGTGGCCGAGGGTTACGCGGTGGTGGTCCTCGAACGTGGCGAGGAGGCGCGCCGACGGGGCGCCGAGGCGTTGGCGACGGTCGTGGGGCAGGGCGAGACGAGCGATTGCCACCACCTCACCCAGCCCCATCCCCACGGCCAGGGGGCGAGGCGCGCGATCCAGGACGCCCTGCGATCCGCCGGGTTGGGGCCACGGGACGTGGGGCTGATCAGCGCCCACGCGACGGCCACGCCCGACAACGACGCCGCCGAGCACGCCGCCCTGGCCGCGGTGTTCGGCGACCGGTTCAATCAGATCCCTGTCGTAGCGTTCAAAGCCCACGTGGGCCACACGCTCGGCGCCGCGGGGATCGTGGAGATGATCTTGACCGCGATGGCGTTGAAAGAACAGGTCGTCCCGTCTGTGCCCCATGTCGACCGGCCGGAGGTGGAATTTAAGGACATGTGTCTCAATGCTACCGCTGGGGCGACCCTGCCGTCCGGGAGCGTAGCGTTGGGTTGTTCTTTAGGGTTTGGTGGCACCAATGCGGCGGTGGTGCTCGCGGCGCCGAGCCGTCCAATTGGTCGCGTCTCCCAGCCGTCGGGGGCGGCTGAAGCGGGCCCGACCGCCGGGCTCGACCCGCGTCGACGCCGCGTCGAGCCCGTGGCCCCGTCCGCTCGGCGGTGGGGTGTGAAGATCACGGGCATCGGCGTGGCCCTGCCCGGCGCGGTGGGGATCGAGGAGTTTCGACGGGTTCTGGACGCGGAGCCGGTCACGCATCGAGGCACCGAAACCGAGACGCTGGATGAGGCCTTGGTCGATGAGTGGGTCCGCGTCAAACGGGCGCGGCGGATGAGCCCGTTCGTGAAACTGGTGATCGCCGCGGCGACCCAGGCGCTGCAGAGCGCAGGGTTTGATCCCGGCAAGGACCTGGACCCGGGTTTTAACGCCGTGCTGGGCACGACTCACGGCTCGTCGATCTTCTGCCGCCGGTATTACCAGCAGATCGTCGACGAAGGGATCGGGGCGGGGAACCCGGTCCTGTTCGCCGAGGGGGTGCCCAACGCGGGCAGTGCGCAGCTGAGCATCGCGCTGGGCCTGTCGGGGGGCTGCCAGACGCTGATCGGCACCCGCACCGCGGGGCTCGACGCGTTGTCTGTCGCGACCCAGCGGATCGCCAGCGGGCAGTGGCAACGGGCCGTGGTCGGCGCCGCCGAAGAGGTCGATGAGTTCGTATTCGATATCTACCGGCAACTGATCGGCCAAGCGCGATCCAAGAACGGGGCCGGGCGCCGCGCCCACGAGGCGGTCTTTGGCGGCGGCGCGGTCGCGTTTGTGCTTGAGCGTGCTGACTCAGCGGCCCAACGCGGGGCCGGCCCGTTGGCGGCGGTGGAAGCCGCAGCTGGTTACGCCGGCCTGATCCCGGTCACGCCCCGGAGCCTTCATCGCGCCCGGTGCGCAATCGCCGAGGCGCGGTCGGGACATGCGGTGGGTTCCGGCGCGAGCATGCCGGCGTTAGCCCGACTCGAGCGGGCGGTGCTGCAAGCGGGACGTATACCCGGGTCGGGAGAGCGGGCATCGTCTCAGGCGGTGACCTGGTCCTCTATCGACCCGCTGTGGGGCGAGACGTTTAGCGTCGGCCCGTTAGCGGGTATCGGATCGGTCCTGGTCTCAGGGCGGCTGCCGGCGGTGGGCCGTGATCATGGTCCGCTGGGATCGCGGGTGGGCGGGCGTGGCGGAGGCTTTACGCCGGCGACGGAATCGCAGAAGATATCGGTGTTCACGGCGGTCGCAGCCGGGTTCGACGGCGCGGTCACAGGGGTACGGGTGCGTCTTGAAAAAAACACGTCACATGCCGGGATCGGCCCCGCTTGATCGGCGATGCGGAGACCTGTTGATATGGACCTCTCTAGATGCGTTGAGGATCCAAAATTTCATCTGAGATGGGACCCGACCGTTGACAGGGACCGAAAACCCGCGCACGTTATTTTAGAATAAATTTAGCCGTGCAAACCGATTTGTGTTAGCATTTCTTTAACTTCTGAAGTATGCATTGGACCTTAAATTATGACGCATGGACGTCTGTCAGAAGCGTGGCACGGGCATCGACAGGGGGGGCGAGTCTGGACCCGTTTGGCGTCATTGTTCCGCGGTAGCGATCACCCCCCGATCGGGGAGACGATGACCACGTCGGTCCGGGCCCGGCCGTCGTTGGTGGCTGCGGAGGCGGTGAGCGTGCCCGGATGGGTCGAGGAAACGCTCTGGGGCTCGGCTCCCGTCCCGGGACGGGACCTGGGAGACGGGTTGACGCTGGGGCTGCGCGGGGTTGGCGATTGGTGGTTGGTTTCTGCGTCGATCCGCGACGCGGCGACCGATCGGCCGGCTGTTTTTCAGCGTCGCGTTCAGAGGGCTTACGAATCCATCTTGACGCAGCTGACCGCGACATCAAACGGTCGGGGTGGTCGGCCGGTGCGGTGCTGGAACTTTATCCCGGGGATACACCGGCGAGACGGCGACGGGCTGGACCGGTACATGGTCTTCAACGCGGGCCGGTACGCGGGGTTTGAAGCCCATGACGGGCGGGACCCCCGGGGCAGCGGCCTGCTGCCGACCGCGTCGGGCGTCGGACACAACGGGGAGGATTTGGTCATCGAATGCCTGGCCACCACGGGGCAGAGCACCGCGGTGGAAAACCCCCGACAGTATCCAGCCTACCGGTACTCAAGCCGGTACGGGCCGCTGCCGCCTTGTTTTTCTCGGGCGATGATCGTCCCGGCAGCCGGTCACGGCCCGGCCCGCATCTTGATCGGGGGCACGGCTAGTGTCCGGGGGGAAGACTCGTTGCACCGCCATGATTTGTCGGGTCAGCTCCAAGAAACGTTTGTCAACATCGCTTCGGTGATCCGTCGTGCGCGGTGCTTCATCGATGGTCGGGGCGCGGAGGATACACCGGTCGAGCAAGCCCCCGACACCGCCGCGTGGTTGGGACAACTCGTTGAGGCGCGGGTGTATTACCCGAACCCGCGGGACCGGGACGCGATCGTGGGGGCTGTGACGGCTCGGCTAGGGTCGGTGCAGCGGATCGAGCTTTGTCAGGCCCAGCTTTGCCGGCCGGAGCTGCTGGTCGAGATCGAGGCGGTTGCTCGCTGCAGCAGGATCGAGCAGGACCCGGGGAGCTAAACCAGCCGTGGATCATTTTTACGACGCTGTGGTCATCGGGGGTGGGCCAGGGGGAGCGACCGCGGCGATGGTCTTGGCCCGGGCGGGCCTGGAGGTCGCGGTCTTAGAACGGTCGGGGTTCCCGAGGTTTCATATCGGCGAGTCGTTCCTGCCGGCGAACTATGACCTACTGCGTGAGCTGGGGTTGCTCGGGTCGGTCGAACGGCTGGCCCACGTGCCGAAATTCGGGGCCGAGTTCGGGATGGGCCACGGCGGGGCGACGACGTGTTATCACTTCGATATCGAGCTAATGAGCCAGAACCCCCGTACCTTTAACCTCGAGCGTGCGGCGTTTGACAAGCTTCTGCTTGACCGGGCTGTGGCTGACGGGGCGCAGCTGTACACGGGCGCTGCGGCGAAGGAAGTCACCCGGCTCGAGGACGGCGAGGTTTGTGTGACCACCGATCAGGGGCCGGTGCGCGGCAGGTATGTCATCGACGCCAGCGGGCAGTCGACCGCGTTGGGTCGGCACCTCGGTTCGCGCCGCAAGATCGATCATCCGGACCTGGGGAAGGTCGCTTATTTCGCCCACTACGACCACGTGTGGCGCCACCGCGGACGTGAAGGGGGTTACCCGGGTTTCGCGTTGTGCGATGAGGGGTGGTTCTGGTTGATCCCGCTTAATGAGACGCGCACGAGTGTGGGTTTGGTCATGGACGCGGCTGCGGCCCGGTCGGTCGGGGTGCCCTCGCGCAAGATGCTGGCCTGGGGGATCGAGCGGTGCCCGATGATCCGCGATCGGATGCGGCAGGCCGTGGGGCCGGACGATAACTACACCGCGGCGGATTTTACGTACGTGTGTGGGCCGGTGGCCGGTCCGGGGTATTTCCTGGTCGGGGACGCGGCGGCGTTTATCGATCCTGTTTTCTCCACGGGGGTGCACCTGGCGATGTCATCGGGTCGGCGGGCGGCGGAGCATGTCATCGGGATCATCCACCACCACCGCCCCCCCAGGGCGCAGCGGAAGCGATACATCGCGTATTGGCGCAAGAGCCTTGACCGGTACCTGTGGCTGATCACGCATTTTTACGACCACGCGTTCCGGGAGCTTTTCTTGGAGGGGCAGGGGCCTTTGGGGGTGCACCGGGCGTTGTTGTCGATCCTGACCGGCCACGCGGTGCCCGAGGCGCCCTGGTCGGTACGGTGGCGGTTAGAGCTGCTGGAGTGGTTTATCAAGATACAGCGGCACATCGCCCTAACCCCGCGTCGTGCCCGTTTCTCTTTGCTGGCTCAAGAGGTGTCGGGTGGGCAGGTTCGCCGCGAGGCGGTCGGTTCGTACGCGGGTTTGGTAGACGCCTCATCGCCACCGGCAGAGCATGTGGGTCAACCGACGTAGGTCAGTCAACCCATGTGGGTTGACCTGTATAGGTTGACCCGCGTCCAACCATCGCATCACGGAGCGGACGTGACGGTCATGATCCTTCAAAAACTCGGCGAGCACGCTCAGCAACGGCCCGAAGCGGTCGCGTTTCGAGAGATCCCGTCGGGGATACGGTTGACGTACCGGCAGCTGGCTCGTGCCGTGATGAGCGTGGCGTCGCAGTTAAGGCGGGTCATACAACCCGGCGAGGTGGTTTTGCTAAGCTGCCCCAACCGGGTCGCGGTGCCGGTGGCGTTTCTCGGGGCATTGTGTGCGGACGTCAAGCTATGGCCGGTTTCACCTCGGCTGTCTGCGCGAGAGCTGCGCGAGGCCGCGAGCCGATCCGACGCAGCGGCGTGCATCGGGTCTGATTCAGGATTGGAGATCTTAAAGGGGCGCGTCCGGCATTTGCTGGCGATCGATCGCCTGGTTGCGGGTGGTGGGCCGGGCTATGGCCGCGAGGATGACGGCTGCGTGGAGGGCAAGCGGTGGTCGGGTGCCCTGGAAGCCGGTGAACGGGGCGAGCTTTACCTGCTGAGCTCCGGGACCACGGCCCGGCCCAAGATCGTGCGCCGCAGCTTCGGGTCGCTGGACGCGGTGGCTTCGAACTGCGTGCGAGCGTTAGGCCTTGGCCCCACGGACGCGGTGCTGACGACGTTGCCGATGAGCCATTCGTACGGGATGGAGCACGGCCTGCTGGCCCCGGTGTGGGCGGGGGCGGGTGTGGTGTTGTGTGACGGGTTCGATTTACCGACGGTGATGGACGGGTTTCGGCACGAGGGGGTGACCGTGTTCCCGGGGGTGCCGTTTATGTTCGAAGCGATGAGCCGGCTCGATGATCAAGACACCGAACAGGGTGTGGGGGCGTTGCGGTGCGCGTATTCGGCGGGGGGGCCGATTTCTGGATCCGTCTTGGCCCGGCTTAGAACGTCGCTGAACCTGCCGATGGGGCAGCTCTATGGCTGTACCGAGGCGGGGTCGGTGACGTTCCTGCCGCCATCGGCCTGCACGCCCAGCGCGACGAACGTGGGTTGGCCGATGGAGGGGGTCGTGGTCAAAATTCTTGATGCCGATCCGCAGAAGCGCGGGCAGTGCGTGCCCCCGGGCGGCATGGGGCAGATCGCGGTCCGGGCGCCGTCGATGCTTGAGGGCTACCTGGGCGAGCCGCTTGATGAACATCATCACGGTTTTTTTATGACCGGAGACCTGGGCAGGATCGATGAGCAAGGCTGCGTACACGTGACGGGCCGCTTGAAACTGCTGATCGATGTGGGTGGGTTGAAGGTCAATCCACTGGAAGTCGAGCAGGTGATCTGCGAGCACCCCGACGTCGGGCAGTGCGTGGTGACGACGATACCGGTAAGCCAGACCCTCAACCGGCTTCGAGCGGTTGTGACCGCCCAAGGCCAGCGCCGGCCCGAACCCGAGCAGCTGCGTCGGTTTTCGCGGGCCCGGATGGCCGCTCATAAAGTGCCTCGCGTGTTTGAAGTGGTCGACCGCTTGCCGAGACTCGCAAACGGGAAGGTCGACCGCCGGGCGGTAGAAGCCGGCACGATCACGGGCACCGATGCGTCGGTGTGATTCGTGCGTCGTTGGCCCAGAGGTAGCACGTGATGGTCGGATGGTGGGGTTAACATTCGTTTCATGCGTCATAAAAATGCCCGAATGATAGTTACGCCCCGGCCAGCCGCCGTCCCGGGGGCGTGGGTTTATCTATCGGTCCTGTGCTTGCTGGCCAGCTGCCAGGGGCCCTACCCGAAGATGACCCAGTCGCAGCTCGTGGCGGTGATCGAACGCCACCACCAGCACGCCGAGGCGGTCGAATCCTTGGCTGGTCGTTGTTCTATAACGGTCAAGAAACGTGGTGGGTCGGGGGCTCGTTTGGAAGGAGCGTTCGTTGCTCGAGTGCCGGGTCGGTGGCGTCTGCGGGCTTGGAAGGCGTCGCAGGCGGTGTTGGACGTCACCCGGGCCCCCGAGGGTTTGTGGGTATGGACCGCTGAGGACGTGCCTGATCGCCTGGGCGGGTTGTTGCGACACGTCGACCTCGACCCATTTGGCCTGTGGATCCAAGCGACCCGCGACCTGAACACCGCTGATCTGAACGTCCTAGACAACAGGGATCGGTTAGCCCACGTGCGCAGCGCCGCGGACGGAGACTTCTACGCCACATGGGTCGTCGACCAGGCTACGGGGGGGTTGTCGTCTTATCGCCTCGAGCGCGCGGCCGGGTCGAGCGAGCCGTTTCGGCTAGAGCTTGAAGGGTTTCGATCCGTGTCGGGGCCACGAGGGGTCCGGGGTGTCCGGGGGATCGTCATCGCGACGCGGATGCGGCTATCCCACAGCCAGGGCACGATCGAGATCTCTCTTCATGACCCGCAGATCAATGCCCCCCTCCGGCCCGGGGCGCTATCGCCGCCGGCTCGAGCCGTCCGTCAAGAGTAGACCTCGGGCCTTGAAACGGTCATGGTGGGCGTCACGGTGGATTGGCGGTCACGTGGGGATGGGTGCCTAGATTCTGAGATGGCCGGGCGGAGTCGCCGCGGTGGGGTTCGCCGAAGCGGCGGCCGATCCGCCGGGACTGGCGCCGCTGAAGTGGGGCTTGGCAAACCAGCCTGACGTGCATCGCGACGCTGCGGATCGTATCCGACCACGGGCGGAAGTGACTCACCCGCTGACCCGGGGGCAGGTATCGGCTGGTGATCGGGGTTTCGATCACGCGGTACCCGCTCCAGGCCCAGCGTGTGACGACCTCGGTTTCAAAATTGAACCGACCGGTTCGGCACCGTACGCGCTCGATCAGCGCCAGAGGGTAGACCCGCATGCCGCATTGGCTATCCAAGACGCGCACGCCGCTCTCGAGGCGGATCATCAGGTTGCTGAGTTGCCGGCCCAGCAGGCTACGTCGAGGGTACCCGTCCAGGCGAGGGTCACGGACCCCGATGACCAACGCCGTGGGGCATCGCCGGGATAGGTGCACCAGCTGCGGCAGCTGGTGGGGGTCGTGCTGGCCGTCGGTATCGATGGTGACCGCGTGGGTGTAGCCGAGGCGGCGGGCGGCGCGGAAGCCGGTGTACAGGGCGGCGGCTTTGCCCAGGTTGCGACGGTGAGCCAAGTAGGCGGTACACGCGCCGGGGTCCGCGGTGAGTTGCAAGCGCTTGAGGATCTGCGGGGTCTCGTCGGTCGACCCGTCGTTGACCACGATCAGGGGCAGGTGGTGAGCCTGGATCCGCTGGACGATCGAACGCAGGGTGCGGCCGTTGTTATAGGTGGGGGCGACGACGACCGGTGAAAAACCCGGCGCTAAGTCACCGCCCCTGATCCCGGTGGTTTTCACGTCGCGCGGCATTCCATGTGAAAGTATCGATCTTCCCAGAGACAGGCAAACCCGCCGTTCGTGGTGCAGACGTCTTGTAGGCGGTGCGCGTCGCGGTTCAAAGACCTGCGTCGCGGGCTGGTTCGCCCCCCGGCGGTGGCGACGCCGCGTCGATCATTCATGTCGTGCCTTCATCGGTGATCAGTGTCTTGCTGGCAGGGCACGCGAATGCAAAACCCCGGCCCTGTACACAGGACGATGAGGTATGTGATCGACCCATCCAGGATGAGGGCGCAACTATAGCGTGATTCATGGACGCGGCAGGAAAATTTTCGGTGTCCAATGCCTACGCGACGCGGTGCTTTGGTACGCGATGCGTATGACCAATGCGCCCGGGAGGAGTCGAACCCCCAACCTTCTGATCCGTAGTCAGACGCTCTATCCAATTGAGCTACGGGCGCTAAAGCCTGACGATCCAAGACAATCTCAAGCGTTGAGTCCGCCTCATGTTGTATGTAACGCCCGCGCGTACGTCAATCCGCGATCTTGATTTTCAGACCGTCCTGCACAGGCAAGGACGAGCGGTTTTCATTCGACGCAGATCACCTAGAGACCAGGTGACGTCGCCCTGCGTTTGAACCGTCAACCGGGGTTGACCCGACGGGTCCGCTTGGCAAGAAATCTCCGCAGCTGATCCAACGCCGGCTTGCCGCGGATGCCGTAACCCGTATCGTCGGGTCCGCCTTGATGGTAGGGGTCCCACGCGTAGAAGAACACGCCGGCCAATCCCGGGTGGGGCTGCTTGCTTTCGATACGGCGGGCTGGGGAACCCGCGACCAGGAGATCCGACCACGCTTCGAGGAACGCCTGGTACCCTTTGGCCTGGGCGTATGGGTCGGCGGTGGCTTGCTCTGAGTTCACGTAGTTCCACGGGTCCTTCAATGCCCACGGCAGGCTCGGGTACCCGACCTCGGTGAACAGCACCGGACGGTTCTGGTCCCGGGCGAACGCAATGATTTTTTCACGGATCTGTCGCCATCTTTGGGTAGCGGCTTCGAGGTCTGGTTGGTCGGAGTCGGTGAGGGTCGTGAGGTCCCAGTACGCGCTGATCCCGATCATGTCGAGGTCCCGCCACAGTGTGGGGACGTGGTAGTGATCCCAGTTGGTCGAGTAGATCAGCCGGCCCGAGAACCGGCGGCGGGCGTAGGCGATGAGTTCCCGCCAGCGGTCGACCTGCTTCTCGGTGCTTAGCAGCTCGGAACCCACACAGAAGGTGTCGACCCCGGCCACGGTGGCCGATGTCCAGGAATTCTTGGAGCATCACCCGGTAGCTACGCCACCACGCGTCCCAGTCGTCGGGGTGGATCTTACCCCGCCACTCGTTGCCGCGGGGTTCGGTAAACAGCAACACCGGCATCAGGGTGGTTGAAAGGCCACGCGATCGGGCGTGCTCGAGCAACGCGACGAGCTGCCACCGTTGCGGGCCGCGACCGGGGCCGGTCTCGAGGCGGATCTGGTCTGAAGCGCCGTTGGTCTGGAAAGCGGGGGTGACGACCTCCACACCGTCGAGCCCCAGCGCCGCGATCTCATCGATCGCTTCCAAGTAGACCGGGAACCGCTGCGTGTGGTGGAAGTTGATGGCAAAACCCAAACGTGGCAGATCCGGGTCGCGCCGCGGCGGGGTTGCGGGGCTGCGGGGGGCGGGCGGCGGCGGGGATAGAGAAGAATGCCCGGGCTTATGACCGACCGGACCGGGCGCGAACCACACGCCGGCGAGCGTGAAAACATAGACAACCACCACCGCGATCATCAACCGATGAGCCATCCACCCATCATATACACGTCGCGTGTGAATACACCGCGTCGGGGATAGTCGGGAACCCGAGAATTTCCTTGTCGCCACGCCGCAACCATGGATCACGCCTCATTTTTTCCTCGGGGATCAGTAGACTCGTACCAAAGGAGTAACCGATGTCATTTGTATCCTTTTGGGGTAGATTGTCGCCATGAGGCGCACGCTGTTGATGTTTCGTGGCAGGTGCGGTGGTGTGGGCTGTGGATAAAACCATCAAGTGGCGGCCATTGGTTGGGACCCGTTTAGTTCGGTGATATCTATAAACCCGTGGACAGCTCCTCATGCCCCCAGCCCCCGACCCTGGTCTGCCGCTGACACCGGCCATCGAGAAAGGGGCCAAGACGCGGGTGATCCTGATCTGCTTCGTAGCCGGTTGCGGGGTCGCGGCGTCCGTGATGGTGTACGAAGCGATCACCGAGCGTGAGCGCCGCGCCGCCGTGGCCCGGTTCGTGCAGGACGCCTCGCAGTGCGCCCAAGCGGTCAAGATGGGGATGACCCAGAGCACCGAGACGATCCTGGCTCTCAAGGCGTTCTTTCATTCCCTGCCGCACGTCGACCGGGACACGTTCGGGGCGTTTGCTCGGCAGCTGCTAAGCACCCACCCTCACATCGAGGCGTTGGAGTGGCTGCCGCGCGTCGCGGCCGGGGAACGCGAGGCGTTTGAGCAGGGCCTTCGCCAACTCTACGGCACCGGCCACGGCTCCATCAAAGAATTGAACGTCCACGGCGGGTTAGCCGTGGCGGGTCAGCGGCCGCAGTATTTCCCTGTCCAGTATGTGGAGCCGTACGAGCCGAACCATGTGGCGATCGGGTTCGATCACGCCTCGCACAAACCCCGGTTGAGGGTCCTAGAGAGTTCTGAAGAAACCGGCCGATTGG
>CBDCYN010000030.1:0-61597 GCA_965224205.1 Phycisphaeraceae bacterium | reverse complement strand
GTCACCTCTTTATGTTGGGACTTTTGATCCCGATGACCCAACCGGAGACGACGGCCGCATCAATCGGTTCGACGGGATCACCGGTCAGTTCATCGACACGTTTATCGATTCCTTTGGCCCGGAGTTTCAAGGCTTGGGCCACATGGCTTTCGGTCCTGACGGTGACCTGTACATCAGCCCGGGCAGAGGCACGTTCACGGATGATCCGGTCCTCAACCGCTACGACGGGGTGACGGGTGAATTCAAGTCAACCGTGGCGGAAGTATTCTTCGAAAGCTTCGCATTCGAGCCCGACCAGAATCTCTACGTCGGACAGATCGAGGTTGATCCTAGTGATCCTTTTAATGAGCAGTTCAGCATTCAGCGGTATGACGGGATGACCGGGGACTTCATCGATACGTTTATCGATTCCTTTGGCGCTGAGTTTCAGGGATTGGGGCCGCTGGCTTTCGGACCGGATGGTGACCTGTACCTAATCGCGGGCGGGGCACTCGATATCGACGGGCCTCCAGACTTGAACCGCTACGACGGGGTGACGGGTGAGTTCAAATCAACGGTGGTGGCCGTCCCCTTGGGAAGTTTTGCGTTCGGGCCTGATCAGAATCTCTACGTCGGGCGGATTGATCTTGACCCGAACGACCCTTTTATACGTATCCAGCTTAATTTTGAGTCGTTATCCATGATGTGTGGCAGATGGAGCATAGGTCGTCCTGGGTGAATCTATTCCACGCTTGTCGACATGCATCGAACAGGTCGTCGTAGTCATGGAACACGCGGTTGGATAGATAGTGGCTCTTGAGATAGGCCCACACCCGTTCGATGGGATTGAGCTCAGGTGAGTACGGCGGCAGGTGCAATAGCGTGATGTTGTCGGGTACCACCAACGCTTTGGCCATGTGCCACCCGGCTTGATCCAACACCAACACCACGTGCTTACCGGGGCCGGCTTCCTGGGAGATGAACCGCAGGTGTTCGTTCATGTAGTCGGTGTTCACCGTCGGGGCCAACAGAGCCGAGGATCGACCGGTGCCCGGATTGACCGCCGCGAACAGGTAGACCCATTCATACTCGGTCTGCTTCACGGCGGTGGGACGCGATCCCTTGGGGGCCCAGACTTTCGTGAGCGTGCCTTGCTGGCCGAAACGGGCTTCGTCCTGGAACCACACCTCGACCCGCTGATCGGGATGTTCGTCTTGAATCTCTTGGATCAAAGGGGGGTGTCTTGCCGCCACGTCGCCATCGCTTCGGGATCGTTCTTGCGATGCTTCGGCCGCGGCGTCAGGCATGAATACCCCAACCGGTGCAGCAGGTCGTAGGCGCCTTGGAGACTGTAGGGCACGCCGAATTCTTGATCGAGGATCCGCACGACATCTTTGCCTCGCAAGGTGCACACGCCCTGGTCGGCGTCGGTGGGCCCGGTGTCGAGTCGTTGTATGAACGCGTCTTCTTGATCTCGACCTAGCTTGGTGGGGCGGCCTGGCTGGGGCCTGATGACGAGCGCGTCGATCCCGCCGTCGCGGTACGCGTAGGCCCAACGCTGCACGGAAGCCCGGCCGCGATCGAGCGTGTCGGCGATCCAGTAAGAACTCTTACCTTCCAACGCCCACCTCACCGCCCGATATCGATCACGCTGCTTGGCGTTGCGTTCACGGCCGATCCGCCGCTTGAGTTCATCAAGGTCTTCGGGGTGTCGTAAAGAGATCTTCATCGTCGGCCTCCATGCCATCATCGCTCGATCACTCAAGCCCAACCGTCCCTAGTCAGGCCATCTGCCGCATCTTACTAAATCGACTCAGAATTATTCTGGAAGCGTATTATATCGCACTCCAGCATTCAACGATATGACGGTTTCACCGGAGAATTCGTCGATACTTTTATCGATTCCTTCGGCGATGAGTTTCAGGGATTAGGGCCGCTGGTTTTCGGGCCGGATGGCGATCTGTACCTCAGCGCAGGCGGGGCCATTTTGGATGTCCCGGTCCTGAACCGTTACGACGGTGTGACGGGTGATTTGAAATCAACCGTCGTGACCGATTTTGTACTAAGCTATACATTCGAAAACACGATACCAGAGCCGACCGTGGTTAGTATTTTGGGCCTATCTGCGGTAGTTTTCAGTGGATTTCGACTCCAGCGATGATGGGTATGGCGATATCGGGGGAATTAAAAGTATCGCGCCCGCATCGGACGTTGGCCGTTAACATTCCCAAGTCCTTGCGTTGCAACCCGCTCTAGGTGACAAGCCCCGATCGTTTCTTCTCACGCATCAACTTGTTGATTCCCTGTAGCTCGCTACAGGGTTTCCGCTAAGGGAAGAGTATGAGAAACCGTAGGTGTCTCATCTCCATTCAGAGTTCCTTTTCCGATACCCCGCAGCTTGCTGCGGGGAGGATCATTTGGTTTACCTTGGAGAAGATATGGATGGCAAACGTCGTAGGAATAACGAGCCGCACAAGACCAGGCAGACGCTTGTTCCAGGTTCGGGGATAACAAGCTTAGCGGCGAAAATTTCATGGTCGCCCGTGCTCCAGCCTATGAGCGTCCCAGAGCTTTCTATTTCAATAATCTCAAGTGCATCGTCAGTCACAAGAGCGGTGGTCACCCCATCGTAAAAAAAGATCTCACCATCGGTGGTTGACCATGCAACCCCCGAACCATCGCCCCCTGAATCGGAAGCGTTATCAGCTAACATGGTGGTGGAAATCCCATCTGAGATGAAGAGCTCACCGCCGTTACCCCATCTGATGGTCGATCCGCTAACGGTAGGGATTTCACCTTCGCCGATCTGTTGGATGTCCCATCCGGTGGAGGTGGGTACGGCGGCGAAAATTTCAAAATTATCCGTGCTCCAGCTGATTAACCTGCCCGCGTTATCCACTGAAGATGTGTCGGGGGCGTTATCCGTCACTAAGGTAGTTGTTGTGCCGTCATAAAAGAATATCTCGCCGTCTCCAGTGGCCCACGAGATATCCGATCCGTCGTGGCCCCAGTTGACGAGGTTGTCCGTCAATTTTGTTGTCGAGGTCCCGTCAGAGACAAATAACCCGCCATCAAAGTCACCCCAGGTAATGGTCGAACCGCTAACACCGGGATTATCACCATCCCCGATTTTTTGAACGTCCCATCCTGTTGATGTAGGTTTAGCGGCAAATACCTCAGAATCATCCGTGCTCCAACTGATGAGTTGCCCAGCATTCTCGACGAAGTATGCGTCGAAAGCGTTATCCGTCACGAGTGTGGTCGTCATGCCGTCATAGAAGAATATCTCGCCGCCTCCGGTTGACCACGAGATATTCAATCCGTTGTGCCCCCAGTTGCCTAGGTCATCCGTCAATTTCTTCGTGGTATTGCCATCGTAGACAAAGAGTTCGACGTTAAGGGCGTCAAAATTATCCCAGGTGATCGTCGAGCCATTGACGCTGGGTATTTCACCGTTCCCGATTTGTTGTATCTCCCAACTGTTTCCCACCGCAGGAGGAGAAACGAGCCCATGGGATGCAAGACCCACGACACAGCACACTTTCCAGTAACCAGAAACAGGTTGTCGCATCAATCGATTCCTCTCTCTAAACCTGTGTGGGAGTTAGATACTTTCGATCAGACCTGGAATCCCATCCGACCCTGGATCCCTGATTAGATCTGAGGTTCCTGATTTAACCAACACCAACAATGATGAACAGCTCCTAATAATTTTAATTTGTGGCTTATGTATCTTCAACTGATTTTGGGAGCGTGACAGGGCCGTTTAATTCTCTGTCGTAGGGATAGCCGATGAGATTAAGGTAGAGTTTGGCGTTAGCCCCTGAGGTCATGGAGGACCTGACGATGTCCGATCAACCGTTATCTGTTGTGTTTAGCGAGATCCCGGACCCACGGAATCCGTCGGGACGTCGTCACCCGTTGTCGGCGATCTTGACGCTGACCACGGTGGCGATGCTCGGGGGGGCACGCAGCCTCGAGGCGATCGCCCAGTTTGCCCGGGATCGCGGAGAGCCATTCACGCGGCTGCTGGGGTTTACCCGGGATCGCTCGCCGTGCAAAGCCACGTTCCACAATGTGTTCAAAGTGCTCGACACGACGATGTTCGAGCGGGCGATCCGCCGCTGGCTGGGGGGTCGTCGGATCGCCGGGTGGAAGGCGATCGCGGTCGACGGCAAGCGGCTATGCGGTACACAAGGCGAGCCACTGCCGGGGATCCACCTGCTGGCGGCTTACGCACACGAAGCTCAAGCGGCGATCGGTCAGATGGCGGTGGCGGCTTCCACCAACGAGCACAAGACCGCCCTGGCGATGTTGGATGTGATCGACGTGCAAGGGGCGGTGGTCACGGGCGACGCGATGTTTTGCCAGAAGGATCTATCGCGGAAAATCCTCAAGAAAAAGGGGATTATCTCTGGGCCGTCAAGGCCAACCAAGCTCAACTCCAAGAAGCGATCGCCGACGCGTTCAAACCCCACGACGACGCCCCGAGTTCTGAGCGTGAGCAGCGGCTGAGCCGCCAAGAACAGCAGACCGCTTCAAGCCTCAACAAGGGCCACGGCCGGATCGAAGCCCGCAAGCTCACCAGCACCACCGCCCTCAACGGCTACCTGGACTGGCCGGGGGTCAAGCAGGTCTTTCGACTCGAACGCACCCGCACGGTCCGAAATCAGACCACAACGGAAGTGGCCTACGGGATCACCAGCCTCTCGCGGGATCGAGCCGATGCCACCCGCTTGCTTGAACTCACCCGCGGCCACTGGGGGATCGAAAACCGCTTGCACTACGTCCGGGACGTGACGTTTGGGGAAGACGCCTGCCGTGTGCGGACCGGCCAGGCTCCGCAGAACCTCGCGGCGATCCGCAACTTGGCTGTGACGGTTCTCAACCACGCCGGCTGGAAGAATAAAGCCGCCGCCTTGCGACGCTACGCCGCCCAACCCCACGAAGCCCTTGCACTCATCCGAGGATCACCAACAGAGAATTAAACGGCCCTGTCTGCGTGTTGAGAAACAAATAGCAGAAAGACCATAAGGCGTTTTGACTTCGACGACAGGCGCTTCCTCGATGCCAGGTGTTCGAAACATCTTGCAGTAAAGGAATTGCGCTTATGTCAACATCATTGCCTCCTACGATCAATCACCCTCCGTTCCGACCCCTCGCGGTGGCGGCCGACGGGGCCGCTCGCCTCTGTGGGGTATCCCGAAGCCAGTGGTGGAAGTTACACAGCCAAGGAAAGGTTCCTTTGCCCGTGCGTCTGGGCTCCAAGGCGCCGCGCTGGTACGTCGACGAGCTGAACGCTTGGCTCGCCGCGGGATGCCCTGACCGCAAGACGTGGCAACAAATGCGGAAGGGACAGTCATGAACCATCGCAGTCAGTGGCGCAGAGTCAGCAGATCGAGTCCGTGTCCGATCTGCGGCAAGCCCAACTGGTGTCTTGTGTCCACCGACGAGGCCGTGGCGATCTGCCCCCGGATTAGCGAAGCAGCGGTGAAGGATCTCGGTGAAGCAGGCTGGCTGCATCGCCTCAAAGATCTGCCCTGGCAACCCGATCGACCGCGGCGCAGCGTCATAAGGATTACACCCCCGTACTCATCGAAACGTGATCTCACTCGTCTTGTCAACAACTTCAGGGATGCCGTAGATCCTGACAGTCTAAAATGCTTGGCCGATGAATTGAGCTTGTCTGTCACGTCCTTGTTTCGGCTTGCTGTTGGCTGGTCTCATGAAGTTGGGGCATGGATTTTTCCCGTGTCTGATGAAGGTGGTCGGATCGTGGGGTGCAACCGACGATACCGCGATGGATCGAAGCGGATGCTTCACGGCCATCATGTCGGCTTATATCTGCCCACCGATCTTCCTGAAGATCTCGACGGGCAAACCCTGTTGATCTGTGAAGGGGCCACAGATACCGCGGCGGCATTGGATTTGGGCTATCAAGCGGTCGGCCGTTTCTCCTGCAAGCACGGGGCGTCATCGCTCACGGAGCTGGTCCGGTCCCGTCGCCCCGGACTCGTTGTTATCTGCGCCGACGCGAAGCCACAGGAACGTGAGGGTGCGGAGACGCTGGCCAGCGTTCTGTTGCCTTACGTCCTGGGGCTCAAGGTGATCGTGCCCCCGCCGCCGCATCAAGATCTACGGGCCTGGAAGAAGGACGGCGCGGTGTACCAAACCGTTCGGCAAATCATTTCCGTCGCACCCATCAGGCGGTTCCAGATTCTTGTGCGGCTTGATGGGGCTGCTGGGGGTAACCGATGACGAATCAAGATTTAGAGATCCATTACGAACCGTCTACAAAAACCGCGCAGGCAGTAACCGCCGGGCAGGTGCTCTTTGAGCAGGTTCTTTCCGAATCAAATAAACAAGAGATTGAAGACTTTGCTGACAACGTCAAGATTCAATGCCCAGGCGTCCCGCGTGATCACGTCGCATCTGCGCTTCTTTCTCAGGCACCCTTATGGCCGGACCCTTTGGCCCATGACGCGTTTCACGGGCCTCTGGGCGAGTTGGTTCACATTATTGAACCTCACACCGAGGCCGACCCGGCCGCGCTACTGATCCAGGCGATCGTGCTCTACGGCAGCGTCATCGGGCGTCACAGCTACTTCTTGGTCGAGGGATCGAGGCATTATCTGAACCTTTTCGCTTTACTATACCTTCCTCGGGTGAGTTTGTCTGATCGGTAGAATAGGCTGACGTTAGCGGTTTGATTTTACTACGAAGTCACTGGACACAGGAGGCATGGATGCTTCAGATCACATTGACGGACGATGCGGTGGCGGCGTTGGATCGGGGGCGTTTTAGCGATCCAGATCCGCGGGTGCGGCGGAAGTTGCAGGTGGTTTGGCTCAAGAGCCATGGGTTGGCACATCGGCAGATCGCGGCCTTGGCAGGGGTCAGCAGCCGGACGGTGCAGCGTTATTTGAATACGTACCTCGACGGTGGGATCGAGGCGTTGAGGCAAAACGGCTACCGGGGTCAGCCCAGTCAATTGAACGCGCACGGCCCGAAGGTCAAGGCGTCTTTGGAACAACACCCGCCGTCGACGATCCACGAGGCGAGCCATCAGATCACGCAACTCACCGGTCTGCGTCGCGGCCCGACGCAAGTGCGAGCTTTTTTGAAACGGCTGGGTCTGCGTCGTCGCAAGCTCGGGGGTGTGCCGGGCAAGCTTGATCAGGCCAAGCATCAACAGCAGCGTGAATTCCTTGAACAGACCCTCGATCCGGCTTTGGACGAAGCCGAACGGGGTGATCGCAGGGTTTTTTTGTAGACGCCTGCCACTTCGTCCATGGCGCGTTTCTGTGCTACGTGTGGTGCGTGGTGAGGCTGTTCATCCGCACGCCCACCGGCCGCCGCCGGCTGAACGTGTTGGGGGCGTTGGATTTCGTGACCCGAGAGTTGGTGACCGTCACGAACACGACGTACATCACGGCCCAAACGGTCTGCGAATTACTCGAGACGCTCGCGGGGCGTTACCCCGGCCAAGCGATCACCCTGGTGCTGGACAACGCGCGGTATCAACGCTGCCGGTTGGTCCAAGATCGGGCCGTGGGGTTGGGCATCGAGTTGATGTTCCTGCCGTCCTACTCGCCGCACCTGAACCTGATCGAACGGATCTGGGGCCTGCTCAAGAAACGCTGCCTCAACGGCCGGTACTACGAAACGTTCGATCGATTTCAGCAAGCCATCCACGACGGCATCGCCAAGCTGGCCACCGACGACAAACCCAACGTCCAAACCCTCATCACCCGCAACTTCCAACACTTCAACAATCGGACAATCTTAGCCGCGTGAGGTATAATCGGCGACACGAGCAAGGGGCGGAAAGGCACCAGCCGAGCGCATATCCAGAGTTTATTCGAGGTCGTGGACCCTCAGTGGGCCGATCAACGTGTTGTCTCCGGCCTTTCAAGCGGAGAGGGTCTGATATGGGCCGTACGTGACAAGATCTATAAAAATGAAGAGGTCAAGGACAACGGCAGGCCGACAGGCGAGGTTACCGAAGTCCTCGTCGACGTTGGTGAACAGGACAAGAGATTGCTAGTGGTTGAGGAAGAGTTCGCCAGTGTCCTTCAGGCCGTGTCCAGACACGGCAATACCGTGTCCGCCCTGATCCGCCAGGCATGGGATAACGGCAAGCTAAGGACGCTCACGAAAAACAACCCCACCAAGGCCACTGGCGCTCACATCAGCATTGTGGGCCACATCACTCATCAAGAGCTGTGCAGGTTGCTTACGATGTATTAGTTAAGACTTCATCTGACGCTTCCGTTAATCTTTGTTTCTCACAGAAGGAGACCGTCAGATGACCACCGACCAGAAGATCATTGCCAACAAAGTGGGGTTGCTCAAGCTGGCCCAGGCGCTGGGCAGCGTGTCGCAGGCGTGCAAGGTGATGGGGTATTCTCGAGACAGTTTCTACCGGTTCAAGCAGCTCTACGACCAGGGCGGGGAGTTGGCCCTTCAAGAGATCAGCCGCAAGAAGCCGATCCTGGCCAACCGCGTCGACCCCGAGATCGAGCAAGCCGTGGTCGCGTTCGCGATCGAGCAGCCCGCTTACGGGCAGGTGCGGGTGTCGAACGAACTCAAGAAGCAAGGCAAGCTCATCTCACCGGGCGGGGTGCGAAGCGTGTGGCTGCGGCATGATCTTGAGACGTTCAAGAAGCGACTCAAGGCACTCGAAGCCAAGATGGCTCAGGACCCCGACCACACCGTGCTGACCGAAGCCCAGGTCGTGGCGTTGGAAAAAGCCAAGCAAGACAAGCAGGCCCACGGTGAAATTGAAACCGAACACCCCGGCTACCTCGGGGCTCAAGACACGTATTACGTGGGCACGATCAAGGGCGTGGGCCGGATCTATCAGCAGACGTTTATCGATACGTATACGCGGGTGGCGCACGCAAAGCTCTATGATCGCAAGAACGCCCTCGTGGCCGCGGATCTGCTCAACGACCGGGTGATCCCGTGGTACGAACAGCACGACGTGGACCTGCTACGCATCCTCACCGACCGCGGCACGGAGTACTGCGGGAATCGTGAGCACCACGAATATCAGCTGTACCTGGCGATCGAGGACATCGATCACACCAAGACCAAAGCCCGAAGCCCGCAGACCAACGGGATCTGCGAACGGCTGCACAAGACGATGCAGGACGAGTTTTATAGCATCGCGTTCCGCAAGAAGATCTACACGAGCCTCGAAGAACTCCAAGCCGACTTGGATGCGTGGCTGGTGACGTACAATGAACAGCGACCCCACAGCGGCCGCTACTGTTACGGCAAGACCCCGATGGCGACGTTCAAGGATTCGATCCCGTTAGCCCACGCCAAGCGGCTCGATGGCTCTTCTCTAGAAGGGGTTCGGGTGAGCGAAGCGAACGAGAGCCGAGCCGAGGATCTGGGCGTCACCCAAGGCGCGATCGAGGCGCGGACGAAAGACACTCGAAGCGGCAGTCTTGCTGTTGCCAGATAACTCTCGCGTGTCAGATGAAGTGGTGGCTAGTACACTTACGAAGACCGAGGTGGGCAACGGTTTCGCGAATCGATTTCTCATGGTCTGTGCGAGAAGATCGAAATTCTTGCCGTTAGGCGGCCAGCTGGGGTCGCACGACCTTGATCGCCTCATACCCGACCTCCGCGACGCTGTGGAATTCGGGTCTCAAGTCCATGAACTCATCTTCGACTCTCAGGCCCGGTCCATGTGGTGCCAGGTGTACCCGACGCTGTCCGAAGGTAAACATGGCCTTTTCGGAGCGGTGGTTTCTAGGTCTGAGGCACAGGTCGTACGGTTGGCTTGCGTCTACGCGTTGCTGGACTGCTCGGCCGTCATTCGCAGTACGCACCTTATGGCCGCTTTGGCCGTCTGGGAATACTGCGAACAATCAGCTCGTTATGTCTTCAGAGGCTCGCTAGGGAATCCATTGGCCGATCAGATCGTATCGATGCTAAGGGACCGGCCCACAGGTTTGACCCGTACGGAGATCCATGCCCAAGTTGGCCGACACCGGAAAGCGGATGAGCTTGATGAAGTCCTGCAGGTGTTGACGGCATCGGGTCGGGCTCATGGTCTGACCTAGAAAACGGCGGGTCGGCCCTCAACGCGGTGGTTCAGTGGCCCCCGATCGGCGGGTCAAGACAGTGTGAGTAAAGCGAAATAAGCGAATTAAGGTGCTTCCAAGCCCTAACGGGTAGACTTTTTTCGCATAATTCGCTTTTTTCGCAGGGAAGATGGCATGGGACTCTACCTTGAACTCGCTAAACAGGCCTTAAGATATCACGACACACCGGGCGACCGCCTCGGGCAGTTCGAAGAAACGTCGGTGGGGTGTGCCAGCATGCCACACAAGCCGTCCATATCCCCAGCGATTAGCCCGGACGACCTACCGGGAGACTGGCGGGTCGACTGGGAAGAACGGGCCGCGATCATGGAATACGACGGCGGGATGCCCCGCGAGCGGGCCGAGGCGATGGCACTGAACGAGATCATCCAGCAGATGAGCGACGTCGAACGCCGGAATGAACGAGAAAGATCCGATGGGGAATAGTGGTTTACAGGGTACCTCTTGGGTACGGTATTCAGGTATGACGAACAACCACGGGCCGCTTAGCCAGCAGCTCCGACAGGTCATCAGATACAGCCAAAAGGCTCGATACAAGATCTGCAAACAATCGGGATCACCCGGCCCACCATGACACGGATCGTGGCCAGCACATCGCCATTGTTGATGTGGAACATCGACAGGATCACGAACCTGCTGGGTCTTCAGCTCACGGTCATGCGTCAGAGAAAATCGAAACGGAATTAACCCCATGGCGAGTCACACACGAGAGGGCAAAGGCTACCGTCTTTTCAAAACAACTTACCGAGACCGCCAGGGCAAGACTCGGCAGGCGGCCAAGTGGTACGTGGAGTTCCGGGATCACCTCGAAACCGTCCGCCGGCTGCCGGTGTTTACCAGCAAAGCAGCCAGCGACGAACTGGGGCGAAATCTGGTCAAGCTCGTGGCGTACCACAGAGCCAGCGGCGGGCAGATGGATCCTGCACTGACTTCGTGGCTGGGCCTCCTTCCGGCCTTGATCAAGACAAAGCTCGCTGAGATCGGGCTTGTAGATCCTCGACACATCATGACCAGCAAGTCCTTGGAGGATCACCTCGATGACTTCAAAGCCAAGATGATCGCCGACGACTGTGGGAGCGAGCACGTCCATGACACGATCCGTTTGATCAAGCTCGTCCTCGACGCTTGCGGGTTCAGGTTCCCGAATGAGATTGAAGCCGACGCGGTCAATCGATTCGTCGTCGGCCTTCGGAAGCAGGGCAAGAGCACACGGCGGATCAACGCCTATCTCACCGCCGTGAAGGGCTTCACCCGGTGGCTGGCCACCCAAGGGAAAATACCTTCCGATCCCTTAACAACGATCAAGAAGGGCAACGTCACGTCCGACCGCCGGTACGAGCGGCGTCCCTTCACGGTCGATGAATTCCGCTGGCTGACAGCGACGTCGTACGACGCAATGACCCGGTACGGGATGACGGGCCCGGAGCGTGCGCTGCTCTATAGTGTGGCGGTTCAGACGGGGCTACGGTCCAATGAGTTGCGCAGCCTGACGGCGGGCCAGTGCAACCTCCATCGTGATCAGCCGACGGTAACCTGCAAGGCCAAGGCCAGCAAGAACAGCAAGGACGCCCACCAGCACGTCAGACCCGAGACAGCCGAGGAACTACGAGACCTGGTCGTAACGAAGGCGCCAACTGCCCCCGTGTTTAAGATGCCCCACGAGAGCAAAGTCGCAGAAATGCTCAGGGCTGACCTCAGAGAGGCCCGTGACGCCTGGATCGCCGAGACCGCTCACGATCCTCAGGAACAGGCCCGTCGGCGTGAGAGTGACTTCCTGTCGTCGCGGGATGCCGAGGACCGACGCTTGGATTTTCACGCCCTGCGGTATACCACCGGGGCGTGGCTGGCCATGGCAGGTGTCCATCCCAGGAAGATCCAACGGGTCATGCGACACTCTACGATCACCCTCACCATGGATACCTACGGTCACCTCTTCCCCGGAGAGGAAGCCGAGACCGTCGCCTTCTTCCCGAACATGACGACCAAACCCTCGGAACCAGCCAAGGCCACGGGGACGTTGGGGCCCTGCGAAGGTGAAGATGTCTTGGCGTTGCGCTTGGCGCCAATGAAGCGATCCGAGCAGCCTGAGAGAGGCGCAGGTGGACGATCATCAAATAATGAGGGCAGGTCACGAAATCTGCGTAAGACCCTTAGAACAGCGGCATTTGACGGTGTTACAAGGGGTAGCAACAATAAAGATTCGAGGTCGGCCGCGTGCCCGAGCGGACCAAGGGAGCGGATTGCAAATCCGTTGGCGTAAGCCATCGTGGGTTCGAATCCCACCGCGGCCTTTTTGATGAGTCCTTGTCCTTACTATGTTTTTTATCAGAACTTACATCTAAGGATGCACGCGGTGACGGCGATGTTTCTTTCATCTCCGAATCCACAGAGGGGGGCATTTCAGTGCATTGTTGTCCACCCGTTGCGCCCCGTATAGCGCCCCGTTTGGGGGCCAAGGATTCAGGATCATTGGGCCCGAGTGTGCCGGTCGCCGATCTTGACACGTCACCGAACTGTGATAGGTCAGGCAGCTTCTGAATCGCTTCGGCCTCGTCGCTCTTGAACGCGTGGGTGTAGCGGTCCATGGTGAGGGTGATGGTGGAGTGCCTCATGACCCGCTGGATGACCTTGGGGTGAACGCCGGCAGCGGCCAGGAGGGTGCCGCATGTATGACGGAGGCTGTGGAAGTCACACACACGCCCGGTCTCGTCGCGATAGGCGATCCCGGCCACTTCTAGATCTTCTCGGAGCATGTAGACCACGCGTTCGGGTCGAGGGAGGTTGAAGGCCGGCGCCGTTGGCAGCTTACTGGCCAGCAGCGATCGCATCTCAGACGCGGTGTCTGGACGCAACGCCACGTCGACGAGCTGACGCTGCTTGGTGTTGTAGCCGGCCTCGATCGTGACCGTCGGCCGGTCCCCCATAAGGTGAAATGAACCGCAGGTCAGCCGCCTCAATTCAGAGGCCCGCAGGCCTGTTTCCACCGCCAGCCGATAGAGCATGGCTCGCTCTGGGCCGGTCATGCCCCATCGCACCGGTCCTCTCTTAGCGGCCTCGATCAACTGCCGGACCTGATCCGCGGACAGCGCCCGACGATCATGTCGGCTGTCGTGACGTACCTTGCGGCCGTCGAGTGGTTTGAGATACTCGATTGGCGACTCACTGATTCGTCCGTCTTGAACCGCCCAGCGGGCGAAGCTCTTGAGCGCGTCTAGGTACTTATTCTTCGTGTTTGCGGTGGCCGGTCGATGAGACCCAGCTTTCAACTCGGCAATAAAACGCTGGATCCTGCTTCCGCTGAAGTCCGACCAGTAACGCAGCCTGCATCCTTGGAGAACATGCTGGATCCGTGTAATCGTCTGCTGCACGTGCTTCGACGTGTTCCCCTTGGCCACGAGCACCGCTCGGTAATCGACAAGATGCTCGGCTAAGGGTCGCGAGTGGGCGTCGAGGAGGTTGAAGGCGGCAAGGCGGTCGCGGATCTCGGGGGCGAGGTCTTGGACCCAGTGGGCCAGGAAGGGTGGCAGGGGCATGTTCTGGCGCTTGTAGTCGACGAGTTGGGCGACGCGGCGTGCGAGGTCTTCGCTCAGGGCCTTGTCGCGGAAGGCGGGGAGCTGGCGTTTGACGCCGAGGTGATCGTGGCCTCGGATGGAATACTTCTTGCGTTTGGGGTCCTGCTTAAAGACGCGCCAGGTCATGGCTGGTTCTCCTTTTCTAGATTCCATTGGTGACGGGGCGGCATACCGGCGTGGGCCCAGCATTTGAGTTCCGGGAGGCTGTACCGCACGCAGCGACCGAATCGTCTGCCTTGGGGGCCGATCTTACCGGCTTCGGCCATCTTGTAGAACATGCTACGGCTTAAGCCCAGGAGCCTGGCGGCACCCTCCGCGTCGATCGCTAAGGGCTCGACCGGCGCAAGCAGCGGGTGGATGGATGGCTGAACATCCATGGCATCGCAACTGAGGTCAGCGTGGGGTTCCGGGTCTTGATGCGGCCGGGTCATGGTTCAGGTGCTGTCTGAGGGCGATCGTCCGGTGAGCCTTTCGCCGTGTCTGTTTGGGTTCCGTGTGAGTCTTGAGGATCATCACCAGGGGAGGACTTCTCAGGCTGGGTTGAAGGACATGGATCCGATGACAAGATCTGGTTGGGTTGCTCTTGCGATGAAGTCTTCATCTTTCGTAGAAGCGTCAGGGCGGGGATATTCCAGCTCCACGGTCCAGATCCCTCTTTGCCAGACAGAACGCCCGAATCTTTCTTGGCTCGATCGAGGGTGCGTTTGGCGATCCCGTCCTGCTTGGCTCGAACCAGAATCTCCTCGGCGGGCACGGGGCCGTCGGCGAGGACCTCTTGGAGCCATTGTTTGGCTTCGTCCAAAGCAGAGTTGTCGTTGTCGTTGTGATCTTTTGATCGTGAGGCGCCCGTCCCGGAGAAGGCTTCTTGGGCGGTGATCTCGACCGGGTCCGGTTCCCATCGCACGCAACCGATATCCAACGGGGTGGCCTTGACGATCGAAAACGCCAAGCCCTGTCGATCGCTCGTCGCCAGGTTGTTCTTGATGGGCAGAAACAGCAGGCGTTTCTTATCGTTGTCGTCTGGGACTACCGCCCAGACCGCTCGGGCGGCCGCGGCGAAGGCGAGGGACCCGGTGACACGATAGATCGCGTCTTTGTTCGTGTCCTTGTTGAGGTGCGAGACCATCACGATCGCCACCTGGTAGCGTTCGGCCAGTGCCTTGAGCGGAGCTAATAGCCTGCGGACTTCGGCGTTCTTGTGTGAGTCGGTCTTCCCGGTGTAGGCGGAGATCGGGTCGATCACGACCAAGCGTACGTGACCGGTTCGCCGGATCGTGGTTTCGAGCGCCGCCAGGTCGGTTTCAAGACAGAACGTTGCGTCATGGATCTGGTCTGAATCCGGCAGGCGCTTCTTGACGCTCTCAAGGGCGAAGATCCGGCTCACATCTGCGCCGGCGGCGTCGAGGCGGGGACGGATCGTATCATCGATTTCGTCTTCAGCAGACAACAGCACCACAGAACCAGTCGAGTTCGGCTCCCCAGGAGCATCGGGCCAAGGCGTGCCGGTGGAGACCCGTGAGGCGATGTCCAGGGACAGCGTGCTCTTACCCAGGCCCGGGTCGCCGACGATCAGAGTCAGCTTGCCCAACGCGATCCGTCCCTGCCACAACCACTCAATGTGCCGGGGTTGGACATCGGCTAACCGGACGATCACCGGACTGCCTGGCTCGTATTCGGGTTCAACCGGCAGGGCTTCCTCTGCGAGTTGCTCGATCTTCATCCTAATCTTCTCGTCGGTGTCGCCCGCGGTTCGGCGGGCCTCGATGTAGTCCACGATGTCTCCGTGGTCGGACAGGCCCGGTAGCGGGACGACCTTGACATGAGGTTGAGGTGAGAGTTTGTGCAGAAGACCGGTCACACTCTGGGAATATTGTTCACCGCCTTCGTCGTGGTCGGGGAGGATGACGCACTCGAAATCAGCTATCGGTGACCAATCGGTCTTATGCGGGGACTGAGCCCCGTGGGCGCTGGTCGTGGCCAGCAGCCCGATCGACACCGCGGCCTCCACCGCCTTCTCACCTTCGACGATGTAGACCCGTCTTCTGCTACAGCTATTCTGGGATCCGTTGACGACGGAGAGATCTGTGAGCCGATACAACGACCACAGACCCGGTGGGTCGCCCAGTGTCCAGCCCGCTGCCGTGAGGCTGATGGGACGAAAGGTCTTTTCACGGTTGTCCGGTGATTCGAAACGCAGCACCCGGGCCAGTTCGGCACCGTCCGGGTCGGTGTACTTGTATGAATGGACCCAACGCCAGTCACGCCCATGTTTTTTCTTTACCTTTAGCGTATCTGTTTAGCGTCTAGCCAGGCACGGGAGGGCGTTGGATTTTGAAATTCTGATCTGCTGATCGCGGTCTATAATCGGCCATCGATATATACCTTCCTCGGGTGAGTTTGTCTGATCGGTAGAATAGGCTGACGTTAGCGGTTTGATTTTACTACGAAGTCACTGGACACAGGAGGCATGGATGCTTCAGATCACATTGACGGACGATGCGGTGGCGGCGTTGGATCGGGGGCGTTTTAGCGATCCAGATCCGCGGGTGCGGCGGAAGTTGCAGGTGGTTTGGCTCAAGAGCCATGGGTTGGCACATCGGCAGATCGCGGCCTTGGCAGGGGTCAGCAGCCGGACGGTGCAGCGTTATTTGAATACGTACCTCGACGGTGGGATCGAGGCGTTGAGGCAAAACGGCTACCGGGGTCAGCCCAGTCAATTGAACGCGCACGGCCCGAAGGTCAAGGCGTCTTTGGAACAACACCCGCCGTCGACGATCCACGAGGCGAGCCATCAGATCACGCAACTCACCGGTCTGCGTCGCGGCCCGACGCAAGTGCGAGCTTTTTTGAAACGGCTGGGTCTGCGTCGTCGCAAGCTCGGGGGTGTGCCGGGCAAGCTTGATCAGGCCAAGCATCAACAGCAGCGTGAATTCCTTGAACAGACCCTCGATCCGGCTTTGGACGAAGCCGAACGGGGTGATCGCAGGGTTTTTTTGTAGACGCCTGCCACTTCGTCCATGGCGCGTTTCTGTGCTACGTGTGGTGCGTGGTGAGGCTGTTCATCCGCACGCCCACCGGCCGCCGCCGGCTGAACGTGTTGGGGGCGTTGGATTTCGTGACCCGAGAGTTGGTGACCGTCACGAACACGACGTACATCACGGCCCAAACGGTCTGCGAATTACTCGAGACGCTCGCGGGGCGTTACCCCGGCCAAGCGATCACCCTGGTGCTGGACAACGCGCGGTATCAACGCTGCCGGTTGGTCCAAGATCGGGCCGTGGGGTTGGGCATCGAGTTGATGTTCCTGCCGTCCTACTCGCCGCACCTGAACCTGATCGAACGGATCTGGGGCCTGCTCAAGAAACGCTGCCTCAACGGCCGGTACTACGAAACGTTCGATCGATTTCAGCAAGCCATCCACGACGGCATCGCCAAGCTGGCCACCGACGACAAACCCAACGTCCAAACCCTCATCACCCGCAACTTCCAACACTTCAACAATCGGACAATCTTAGCCGCGTGAGGTATAAAGGGATAAGATGGCGTTCGAAGGGCTGGGGTGCCCGCTTCACCATCGGTCAGGACGACACGACAGGAACAGCCAGGATGGCTCGACCCACCTACGATCAACTGCTTGAAATCATCGCCGAGAAAGACCGGCAGATCCTGCGACTCGAGAAGCGTGTGGCTCAACTCGAAGCTCGGGCCGGCCAACTCGAACAACGCCTCGAACAAGCCACGCGTTCGACCCAACGCCAAGCCGCGCCGTTCTCCAAGGGATCGCCCAAAACCCAGCCCAAGAAGCCCGGCCGCAAGGCGGGCAAGGCGTACGGCCCCAAAGCCCATCGGCCCCCACCCCCGCAACCCCCCGACGAGGTCATCGACGTGCCGTTGACCCCGCGGTGTCCCGGCTGCGGCGGCGAGGCCCAAGAAGATCACGTGACCCATCAGTTCCAGGTCGAGATCCCCCGCCGGCCGGTGGTGCGACGTTTCGACCTGCACGTGGGTTCATGCACGCGGTGTGGTCGACGCCTTCACCCCCGCCACCCGTTGCAGACCTCAGATGCCACGGGGGCGGCGGCCTCCCAGCTGGGGCCGGACCTTCAAGCCATGATCGTCCTGATGAAGGACAAGTACGGGCTGAGTTATGGCGACATCCAAGGCTTGCTCAAGCAGGTCTTCGGGATCTCGATCACCCGTGGCGGTGCGACGCACGTCGTGCTACGTACGGCCCGACGCGGTCAATCTGTTTACGACGGCCTGCGTGACGTGGTGCGTCACAGCGACACGGTTTACCCCGATGAAACCGGCTGGAAAGTCGGCGGATGGCTGCAGTGGATGTGGGTGTTCGTGACGAAGAAAGTCACGCTGTATGTCATCCGCCCCAGCCGCGGCGGCGAGGTGGTGCGGGACGTGTTGGGCAAGGACTATGCCGGGCGGATGATCCACGACGGCTGGTCGCCTTACGATTCTTTGGAACAGGCCACGCATCAGCAATGCTTGGCGCATCTGCTTCGGCGGACGGGCATGTTGCTGGAGCAAGCCACGCGTGGGGCGGTGCGTTTCCCGCGGAAGGTCAAGGCGTTGTTGCTCGATGCGCTGCGTCTTCGTGATCGACGCGACGCGGGAACGATCAGCGAGCATGGCTTGGCCTGTGCCCGCGGGCGATTGCGTAAGCGGTTGGACCGCTTGCTGGCTTGGCGTCTATCGCATCGTGGCAACCGAACGTTTCGCAATCACCTGGCTCGCCACGCCGATGAGATCCTCACGTTTCTGTATGAACCGGGGATCGAAGCGACCAACTGGCCCGCCGAGCAGGCGATCCGCCCGGCGGTGGTCAACCGCAAGGTCTTCGGCGGCAACCGTACGGCTGCGGGTGCTCGTGCTCAGGAAATTCTGGGCAGCGTCCTGACGACTTGTGATCAACACGCCCACGACGCGTTGGCTTTTCTGTCCCACCTCCTGCGTGCTGCCTCCGATCAGCACCCCGATCACCTGAGACGACTCATCTCAACCGCCCAGATTCAACCGGCTAACCGCTAAACAGATACCCTTTAGCGTCGTGGCTTCTGTCGCATCCTCAGGGGAGGGATAAATCTCCTTGGCACTCGATCTCGGGGATTGAGCCTTGGGTGATCGTCGGCGTTTAGGGGGTTCCCTCTCGGGATTCCTTGGCGGTTCTCCGCTGTCGGCCTTGGCCCAGTGCAGCAGTGTGCCTAGTCCCACTCCGCCGTCGGCTTTGAAACTGCGCCACTGTCGGGCACATTCACCTTCTTTATACTTTTCGCTTTGGCGGCTCCAATGATCCCACCGCCTCAACATCTCCTGAGACGAGTCGACGCTGTGCAAGGCCATCCCGACCTGTAGCCACATCGACCGATCATCGGCCCGCAACGGACTGAGCTTGTCCAGGGTTTCGATCGCTTTTTGGATGTCTGCGTGAGCGATCATGGCAAGACCCTTCCCACGGGTTGGGCCAGACAGGTTGAATCTAAGGGCAGCTCAAGATCATGACGGGATCCCCAACGCCGTCGGGGGGGATGGTTCAGCGGTGACGATGAGAATGACTGATTGTCTGATCGGGACGGCGGACTTAAAATAGACACGTTGAAGATCCTTAACGCCCCGCGGTGGCAGCCGATCGGGGCTTTTTCTTTGCGCTACGACATCACTGAGAACGATGCAGACGACGATCTTGACTCGGACGGCTTCGCCTGTTTTTCAAGGGTGGATGAAGGACCGACTCGACGGCGTCGACATCGGAATCGTGTTCGAAGTGTTCTCGGTCGGCGTCGGCTAACCGTTGGGCAAACCGTTGCAACGCTTCGACGGAGGTGTAGATCCGAGAACCGAACCGGGCGTGTTCCAGGTGAATCCGCATGCCGTTGGCGGCTCGGATGCCGTACCGGCAGTAGCGCCACAAGGAAGATACGTGCGGACGCCCGGGCGCTTTGTCCGCTGCTTCGGCCAGCGTCAACCGCTGCTCGCTTTCAAACATCGTGGGCCTTTCACCGGTGCGATCATCGAAATCGTTGTAGACCCGAACGAAAGGCGCGCCTAGAGCTACTGCGACGGATTGCGCTAATTGGGATCAATTCGTGGTAGTTAATGTTAATTATTGATCTTTGAATTGTTGACTTAATTCCGAGGCTTGTCAGCAGATGGGTTTTTCAGGACCGAGCTAACTCCAGAGCAGTTAAGTCAACAATTCAAAGATCAATAGGATCAATTAGACAGGACGAACGGCAGCTGTTCGAACGCATGAACGTCGGCTAGTGAGACGTGTTCCTACTGGGATCCGCGTCGGGGATAGCCTTGGGATTTTGATCCAGGAGATCTCCCAAATCGAACTGCCAGCGACGATCTGAGATTTTCTTCCCGGCAATAGCCCCGGTAGCCACCGCTTGGGCTAGCGTTGAACGGGCCATCTTGAACCATTCCATCCCTTTGGAAAAAGGCACCTTGCGGGTCGGCTCTTTAGGAACCCGCCGATTCTTTGACTGCGAGGCCTTCGAAGGGGTCCACCGTGTGCGACTTGAGGGGCTACCGCCTCGTGATCCTTTCGGTTTCGAAGCATCATCTCTTATAGCGACCTCTCGTGGTTCCTCCGTCGCTGTCCGAATCGGTATCGGTTTGCGCTGTCGAAACAGCCCGCCGATCCAAGCGAACCCCGCCTCGGTGATCATCCGGCTCTCAAACTCAGGGTGATCCACAAACTGTCTAGGTAGCCGGCGCCCCGTAGCTCGCCGCCAACGCTGAAGGTGCTCAACCCACAAGGACCTTTCATGATCATCTGGCGTCGGTCCTCGTAGGCAACAAAATTCATCGTTTTTGTCATCAGACATGTACCCCCCGAGGGTGACCGTACTCACGACACCGCCGTAAGGAGGGGTGTAAGCCAGCCTGTCGATCCCAACGCCGACTTCGTTCTCTTCGTGCACAAACCAGAACGGACCATGGTCGAAACCCAGCCGCCTGGCCAGGCACGCAAGCTCAAACACCATCGGGATCGTGTTGTCCCATTCCTGGCCGCTCTGCGCATTCAGTATCCATTGCTCGAGTTCGTCACATAGAAACGCAAACTGGGCCTGGGTCTGCTCGAAATCAAGCTCCATGACCCGACCCACAATCTTCTTGAGCTGGTTAAGAAATCGCTGGCTAAGGGGGTACGGATCCGCCGGTTGCTTCTTCGAACCTTTCTTCGCCTTCGATTTCACGATTGAGGTTGATCTCTTGGGCATGTCACCAGATCGAGATGAAGGAGGACGACACGACATCCTTGACACCTCAAGTCTACCCGCCCGCTATTGTGCTTTCATCCTCAGGGGGTCCCATGCGGATCTATGAGCCAAATGACAAAAGGTCCAGATCTGGCACAAGCGGACAAACCACGCTTCCCACAAGCGGCAGGCAGGTGATGTCGATTACCTCAACGTTTACAACGTCGTTGGCCTCATCGATTACGATTTATCTCCCTCATCTTGAGTGACCCGGTGATCAGGCCGGAGCTGGAGGTCAGTACCCTTGGCAACCTTCGATTCAGTTGGCAATCTTTGATCCCGATGAAACCGGCCCTGGCAGCTCAGGAACGCCAAAGGTTGCCAACATCGCCAAGGATGCCAAGGTTTTGGGGGTAGGGCAGCTTGGCAACCTTCGAGGGCAACGGGTCCTTTTTGCGACTGAGTTTCAATCTACCGACGGAAAAGCTAGAAATCACGGTTTTGTTTCTTTCCACGGAAAATATCTTGAGGCGCTGATAGAATAACCATATCTTGCTAATCGCCTTTCACCCCAGGAGTTCGATATGATCCGCAGGGCTGAAGACAAAACTTATACACCCCAATCTCCTCGGCCAGAACCGATCGGTACGGCCGAGGAGGCCTCCCCCATGACACAGACCACGCGCTGCGACCGTGACCGTCAGCTCTCGGCCGCGATCTCCCGCCTCACCAATTTATACGAGAAAAGCTGCGAGCTGGCCGATTACGCCGTGGCCCTGCGTGCCTGCAAGGAGCTGCACAAGCTACAGGGGCTGGAAGATCCACCGGCGGGCGCGGACCGGATCGACCCGGCCGAGTACCAGGACATGGCCGGCACGCTTCACCGCGTCCGTGAGCACCTGATGCCGCTGGGTTTGGCTAGCGAGTCTTACCCAATCGAGGAGCATGCGAGACTGGCGGCAGGGATGGTGATCGAGCTGCAGTGTGTGCCGGGCGGGTGTCGGTAGAGATGCAACGGGCGGCATCGATCAAAAAACGTTCTCATAGGTGACATAATACGACGATCCGACGATCGATTCTCTCTAACTCCCGTGACAGGGCATCCCTGAAGATCTCGTAGGGCGTCAAGGTTGCGTGAACGACCGACGATCCGGCACCACTTTTTGAGGGATTCGTACTCGTTCTGGCTCGATCTGCCCGGGCGCAGCCCCTCCTGTCAAGACCTTGTCTCGGTGCACGAGGTTGAACGGTACGACCCACCCGTCGGCACGTAGCGGCGTCCCGCCCGATCCGGTGAGAGTGAAGGAGCTGTCATCCTCGGCGAACTGAACCGCGCACCCAGGCTCGAGTTGTATCTGATCGCTTGCCAGCGAGATGGGGAAGCTAACCAAGCTGCCAGCGATGTCCAAATTGGATTGGATATCGATCGAGCCCGACACCCCGAACTGCGACGAGGCTGTTATTTCGCTGTCATTGGATTGCCGGAATATCTGAGCAAAAATTGTGACATTCCCGCCCTTCCCGTTGACCGAGTTGGCGCTGATAACACTGCCGTCTCGCATATCGACGAAGACGGGATCGATCGTCACGTTTCCGCCGTTTTCCTGAGCCTCCGCGGTGATATCGCTGTTGCGGAGGATGACCTGTCGAGGAGCGATGAGCGTGATGTTACCCCCGTTGACGCCTGCTTCGGTCGTGACGGTGGCATCGGCCAGCACGATCTGTTGACCCCCCTGGAGAATGATGCTGCCTGCGTCCGCAAGCTCGGCCGAAGAGGAAATCCTCGTGTTCGTTAGAGAAAGCCGCTCGCCCGCCCGAAGACTTACGGTGCCCCCGGAGCCCGACGCGTCAAACCCGAACGACTCGGCATTGATCCCCGCAAAGAATCCGCTGCCATGCCGAACTTCAGGGTCTTGGTTGATCGAGATCGATCGTGTCACCTCGATGTCAATGTTGCCACCGGGCCCCGACCCATTGGTGAAGGCCGTAATCCCGCTAATATCCTTGAGAAGCAAATCGCCGCCTCGTATCCTGATATCTCCGGCGTTGATAGGAAGGGGAGTGCCGATTAGGCCCGTCCGCGACAACTCGATGAAATCCGCTTCCAGCTCGATGTTTCCGCCGGATTCGGCAAAGATCAGTCCTTCCTGAAGATGGGTCTTGGCACGAATCACCACGTCACCCTTGCCGCCGGCAGAGTTGACCCCATTCGCCCACACAAGGCCACCGACCTTGGACATGAATAGGTCAACCTCGATCTCGACCCTGCCTTTCGATTCAATGTAGCTGAGATGCTCCATGCGAACCTCCCGGGCCCGGATCTGTAAATCGCCGGCGTTCGTGCCTGACGTCGCTAGGCGGGGTAACAGCGATGAAGGCCCTGGGTCATCTCGCGGCTCGTTGAGCACCACCCGATCCGCGGCAATCCAAAGTGTTCCGCCTTCGACCTCCCCGATGGCACCGATCTCGATGACCGCGGGCGGGAGCAAGGTCAGATCACCGGTTAGGTCGATCTCAATCACATCGTCAGCAAGAAATTCGGAATTGGTAGACTTGATCTGGGTGTCACCCTCCGGGCCCGAACCCTCTAGCGTCAGGTCTCGAGCTCGGACGAAGATCTGTCCGCCCCCCAGTCCTGAAGTCGTGACCTGCGCCCCGTTGTCGAGGCGGATATCCCCTCGGTCTTGATTGGTCGTCAGATCAATCGACGACCGCGGGTCTGACCCTGATAGTGATACGGAGCCTTCGGAGGCGACACTCACCAAGTTGATTCGGCCGCTCGGCGCCGAGAGCGTGGCCCCGTCAACCTGGATCCCTTCGCTCACAATACTTAGCGCCCTCTGTTCCGGGACCTGAAAGGCGCTTCCTTGAAGAAACACACTGCTCGCGTCTTGATCGGCGAAAACCAAGGTGTCCGGCGTCCCGCCCGACAACTCAGCCCCAACCAGGTCGAACGCCGCTGTGAATAGGCCCCCATCATCGAGTCCCATCGCATTCGCCGTTGTCATTGCAAAGGCGTCACCGACATCCAGCTGCGCGTTGGCGCCGAACAAGAACCCGGACGGGTTCATCAAATACAGCGCCGCCTCCCCACCGAACGTACGGATCTGACCGTCGATCGCGGAGGCTGTACCCCCCGTGACCCTAACCAGGATGTGTTTAATTTCCTCCGGGGATGTAAAGGTCGCGGACTGATCCAATCCCAACGAGAAATGGCTGAAGCTATGGAAAAGATTCGCCCCGTGGACCCTGCCGGATCCCACGTCGATCAGAAAGTCCGGGCCCGTCAGCTCGGCCGCAGGCCCCAAACTCCCGTCCAATACGACGCGGCCGACGAAAATGTCAAACTCACCAGCTCCCGGTCCTCGCAACACGAACTGCGCGTCGAGACCGTCCTTGGTTACTTCCGTGGCCGTAACCTCGATGCCGCCGACGTTTCCCAACGAGAACGCTTGGGCAGATAACGTCACGTCACCGAACGTTTCGATCCGCTGGCCCTTGAGGGACACATTCCCCGCACGACTCGGTGTCAAGTCTCCTTCACCCGGCACGACAAGGCCCTGCGCGTCTACAGACAGCGAAGATCGCACCACAATCGAGCCATCAAACCCCTGACCCACGTCCGTCGACTGAAATACGACCCCACCGATGGTCAGGGACCAGTTGTTCAACACGCCGTCATCCAGCGTGGGGAATGTATCGTCGAGTTCTAGGACCCAGACGCCCTCCGCGATCTCGCCCACTAAGACGGCGAGCGGGTCCTCGGGGCGAAAGACACCCGTAAAAGGCGCCGCGCCAAAGAATATCGGCTCGTCAGCCTGGTCATCGAGGGTGGTATCTATGAAATCATGACCCCCGCCGCCGACCCCGTCGAACAAGATCACCCGTGTGCCGCCGGGGCTCTCGAGGACCGCCAGCACATCGGCATCGAAGGGGTGCGAGATGTTGAGCGTCACGGACAGCTTGGCCACGCCCGTCGAGGGCTCGGCGAGCGAATCGGTGAAGATGCCGACCTCGGCGACCGCCTCACGGGCGTCAAGAACGATCGCGGCGGCCGTGATCTGGACCGGCCCACCATCCCCACCGGCGTCGCTGCGGGTGTCGATGCTGCTGCGGACGAGACTGAATAGATCTGCTACTTCGATGTCGACGCCCTGACCGTCCAGTTCTCCCAGTGTGCGCGACACCACGGTGGAGTCTTCAATAATGAGACGTCCCCCATGGATGACGACCCCGCCACCTCCTTCGCCCGATACTTGAAGTTGCGATTCTCCAGCCATTTCGATGGAACCCATCTTGTCAAACGCCGCCATATCCACCTCGACCGCTTGGGTGGAGGCGTCAAACCCAACCTCACCCGCTGAAGCGACACTCACGAGATTGATCCCTCCCGCCGGGGCGGACAACACCCCGCTGCTCAGTTGGAGATCGCCGCCAACGGCGGATATCGACCGTCCTGGCCCAACGGCGAGATGGGTCTGTGCCTCCGGATCCCCCGTGACCATCACGTCCCCCGGACCATCGGGGCGCAGGAACCCGTACGAGCTGGGAGCCGATGTCGTGAGCACGCTACCAGTCAGATCTGTTGCCGCAGCAAACCGCCCGCCATCAGTCGAGCTCAATTCATCCGCCGTCGTGACCACGAATGACCCGCCGATGTCGAGTTGCGCCCCCGGGCCGAACACCACCCCGTTGGGGTTCATCAGGAAGAAGTTCGCGTTGGGCATCACGGTGGTACGCAACACACCGTCGATCTTCGATAGCGATGGCCCCGTCACCCGAGCCAGCACGTTGTTGACCGCCCCGGGGTCGATCCCGATCGGCCCGGTGAACGCCGCGGTCTGGCCGGCATTCACATTGAACTCGCTGAAGCTGTGGAACACATTGCACGACGTGTTGGCGTCGTTGCAGATCGTCGCGCCCAGTTCGGCGGGGATCGTGATCGTCGCGTCGAGCCCCGGGGTCAGCGCCCCCGCCGGGCCGGAGCCCAGCGACCCGTCGGTGGCGATCTGAGCGGATGCCGATACCGGGATCACCGCCAGCAGGGCCATCGCCATCGTGACGTGACGCATCTGGGTCGATCTTCTCTTACGCATCTTTTCTCCTAGCGGGGTGGGTTGATGTCATGAAAGGTTTAGGGAATACCCTTGGGTATGACACGACCGTCGCGGCTATTGATGAAACCCCGAGATTCGCCCTGACGCCTACCAGATCATATCGCCATGGGTCAGGGATTGATCTGTTCCTGACCACAGGTTCGACGCTGGCGATTTTATCAAATCAGAACCGGTTGCGTGTTGTTGCGGTGTTGTTTGGTCGTGGCGTGTGGTGACGGATTAGGCGGTAAGGCTAAACGAACCCCATTCAGAGCGATGATCGAGGTAAGCCTATGATAGAAGGGACAATAAAGTTCCTCGTTATAAAACGAAAACCCTGTAACGCCCCCTCGTATTCCTGATTAGAGGTCAATCGATCGTTGGCGATGGAGATGGCCATACCGGCTTTCGGGTCGCAGCACGTATTCATGAAAGCGTCATGAACAACAACCTGATCCGTACTAGGCCAGCGAAGGAATCGGATCTTCGAGGTGTGACCCCATGATCCATCGCCTGCATCCCAGCTCGGCACCGTTGCGTCACACGGCAAGCCGTTATCATGCCAGGATGAGCGGGACGGATGGCTCGGATCACGCGCTGGGGCTTCGCCTCCAAAGGGGCGACGACGCGGTGTTGGCCGAAGTCTTGCGCCGCTACGGGCCCCACGTCGCGGGGCTGCTGCGTCGCACGTTCCACTGGCTGGGGACCGAAGATATCAACGACGTCCTAGCCGAGGCGGTCTTCAAGCTGTGGATGAACCGCACCCGTTTTGATCCGGCCCGCGGTTCGCTCAAGACCTATTTTTATGTCATCGCCCGCAGCGCCGCGGTCGACCTGACCAAGCTGTCTTGGTTCCAGGCCAGCTTGACCCAACGCCCGCTCGATGACCAAGACCCCCCAGCCCCGGCTGGCACGGATCACGACCACTACTCCCCGCTTCGTCAAGAGGTCCTGCAGCTTCGCCAAATCCTGCGTCAGTGGGACGAGATCGATCGTGTCATCCTCTTGGCCAGCACGCAGGAAGGGCACTGGGCCAAGGACCTGGCCCGTCAGCTGGGCATGACCGCCGGCGCGGTGCGGGTGCGGCGTCACCGCCTCGTGGCGAAGCTGCGTGAAGAAATGGACCGAACGTCAACCCCTTCTTGAAGGGACCAACGCATGACCCCCCGTGAACCCTCCGACCCTTCACCGCACCACGGGCACGATCCCCAGCCTCGCGGATCCCCCGAGCCCGAGGCGCTTCATGAGCTCGAAGCGTTGTTAAACCAAACGCGCCCCGACCCGATCGATGACGACCGCCTGGCTCGCATCCTTGACAAGGTTGAAGCGCTGCGCCGCCCGTGGAAAAACGATGGCTCGTCGCCCCAAGATCCGTTTGCCACGCTGCTGACCTCGAAGCCGACGCTACGGCCCATCCCGTCCGCAGACGACCAGCCAGCGGACCTCGATCAGCTGCTCGACGAGACCGATCCCCCGCCGCTACCCGAGCAGCGTGTCGAGAAGATCCTCCGTGCCGTCCTCGAGCAGATCCATCAGCCCTCCGGCCCCGCCCAGGGCGAGTCCATACATGGCGATGATCTGGAAGAGGACAACCCAGAAGATGTCGTCGACAATCACGATACACGCATGATGCGGAACGCTCTTGTCGGCACACTCGCTTACGTCGCCCCGGAGCAACGAACCGAGATCTTGGCTGAAATCCATCGACGAGCTTCCAACCCTCAGCCGCCTCAAGGCCCCCCGCCGCGTGCGCCGTGGCCATGGCTAGCCCGCCACCGTCATGGCCTAGGCGTCGCCGCCACGATCGCGGTGCTCCTACCGCTGGCGGTGTTCATGCTGATGCCCAGCCCGCAGCCCGCGGCCAGGATCAACCTCGATCCGTCGACGCAAACGGGAACCCCCTTAAGCGTTGATCCGCACCGCGGCTCTCAAGTCGACTCAACTCAACAGCCCTCGACCATCTCGTTCAACTTCGCAAGCAACGCCACCAACCAACCCGCCACGGCCCACGGCCAGTTGGACTGGGACCTCGCCACGCGAAGCGGGCGGTTCACCGCCGCCGGTCTTCTGGCTTCCAAGCCGGGCCGGGCCTACCACGTCTGGCTCCACCCCCGCGACGGCCAACCGGTGTCACTCGCTCAGTTCACGGTCACCGGCCCCGATCAGCAGATCCACTTATCCCTCAGCTCACCCAGTGATCCGCCAACCGTGCCCAGCACGCCGATGCTCATGACCGTCACCCAGCAGCCCACCGACACCCTGCCCGACCCATCGGCCCCCGTTCATCTCCTAGGTCGCCCCTCACCACAAACTCAAATCCCGTCCGAAGGGACGAAGTAATCAATCGTCAAGCCACCAATATTCATTACGATCTATTCATAGGTTAATACCCGCTAATTGAAGTGCCTACCGCATCTTGTCAGGCTGAATGCTAGCGTCTTTCAAGTACTCGAGGAAAAAAACAAAAATTGACATGGACTCCTGTTCGTATATTGTGTAGTATACACTACACAATGGGTATTGCCTTTGGTCAATATGTTCGTCAGAAGCGGGAAAGTTTGAAAACCAACGACCGGCGATTCTCTTTGAGGCAAGTGGCTTCTAGAATCGCTGTTCAGCCGTCCTATCTCAGCAAGGTAGAACGAGGCGACGAACCCCCGCCTTCGCAGCAAACCATCGAGCGGCTTGCTGCTGAATTGAACGACGACCCCGACATGATGCTCGCTATGGCCGGCAAAGTGTCATCGGACCTTCAGGCCATCATCCGTAAGCGACCTAAGTTGTTTGCTCAGCTCATCAGGGAACTAAAAGAAATGCCCGATCACGCCGTGTTACGTGTCATGCGCGAAGTCCGTGATGGGGATTGGTGAACATAGAAAGGAGCAAGCCCATGATCGAGACGTTAGAGAATACTTTGACGGTGAGATTTCCCGACGTCCACCCAGAAGCGAGATTGACGTTCGAGTTCGTACGTACCTTTCGAATCCCCGATGACGGAAAGATCTATCCACTGCCACCAGGGCTTGGTCGATTTCCACTTAGACACATCGATGACTTCCAGAATCATGTTCCAGATTCATGGATAGAACACGGCGGGGTGATGCTGCCGATGTATCAGTCCGAGGCGTTATGGATTAAATTCCACTCAGCGTATGTAGACATGCACGAAGCTGCGTATCCCTTTGCGGTACAAGTGGCTGCTGGCAAGATCAACGCGGTTACGGGTAAAGCCTGGGTCAATGGCCTCGAGCGTGTCCCGCAAAACTACCTGGTCATTCCGACACAGCCGTGGCTGGATGGGTTTTGCGTTGAGAAGGGGTACATCCGGCAGTTCGTGGCCATGCCGTTGGGCGAAGGCTACACCGCTGAGGAGCAGATCACCGGAGAAGCCCAACACGGCGGGCTACAGATCTCGGTGTGTCCGATGAAACGGGAGGTATTTGAAGAAAGGTTTCCGAAGATAGATTATTTCGAATTGGTGCCGCCGATGATGTGCGCACACGATGACATGGGTCTTGCACCAGGGGGCCGTATGCACCAGCCGATCTACAAGGATCCTTTTCTTTTCGATGATTGGGATCGCGACCATCGAAGCCGCTGTTTCGTCCATCTCGTCAATTCGCTCAAATGGCGTAAGATCACTGGGAAACCGGTGCCTCACCCACCGATGACCGACAAGGATTATGCTCAATCTGGTCTGCCTTGGTTCGAATACTACGACGAAACCAGCCAAGCCCTTCCGGGATCAGAAATTCTCAAAGATCTAAAAAGCGTCTTCACCATGGGCACAGAAAAAACCAATCCGTTATTCATAGACGACGAATCGGTCACACCACAGATCATACAGCAGTTGAATTCGATGCGTAGCGTACGCCCTGTACGAGAGGGTTGTAACGAACCTTGAGCCTTCGGATTATTTCTGCCTGTAACGCCCTTTCGTATACCCCTATGAAAGGGCAACCACACCAAACTTCATCCACCGTGACCACCGGGGGCACCCAACGATGAGACAAGTCACGACTTGCATACCCGACCCTCCCGACGCCACCACGACTCACGCTGGAGGATCCTCGTTGGTCTTTGAAAAGCGATACCCCACCCGATTACGCGGTCTACGTACCGCCCCTCGCCGCCAAGACCCGTTCGGCCGCGCCTTAGCCCGCCGTCTCGCCGACAGCGACGAAACCGCCCTGCGTGAAATCCTTACAAACTACGGCCCCAAGGTCATCGCCCGCCTGCGCAAGACCCTGGGCTTCATCAGCGACTACGACCTCGACGACATCCTCCAGTCCGCCCTGATCAGCCTCTGGCAAAGCGCGACGCGCTACGACCCAACCCGCTGCTCCCTCAAAGCGTACTTCTACGTCATCGCCCACCGCAAAGCGATCGACTCGATCCGCCGCCGGGCAAAGTTTGAGAAACTCAAAGACCGCCTACGAGAAGCCCTCATCCTCACGGCAGAAGCCCCACCGCCCGATCCTCACGAACCCAACCCCGCCCTCACCGCACTACGACAGGTCCTCGCCCAGTTACCCGAACCCGACCGCCACATCGCCCTGGCCTCCACCACCAGCGGCCACTGGGCCAAGCAACTGTCCCAAGAACTCAACGTCCCGGCAATCACCCTCCACCAAAGACGTTTCCGCATCATGAGAAAGATCCGTAAGCTCATGCAACACCAACATGACGATTAGACGCGCCATATCGAGAACGCCACGAACATAGATCTCCCGCCAACCAACCGCCTCTATAATCATTCCCACCCCAGGACCACCAACATGACTACTCAACGATCAACGCAAGCCCGCTCGTGGGTACTGACCCTCACCCTGTGGTTTTTACTAGCAGTCACCGCTCACGTGCCTGCACAAACCCCGCCTAACACAGCCGAAGACGCAGCAGAATTCCAACGATTGGCCCAACACGTCACCCAGCTCTACGAACAAGGCCGATACCACGATGCCATCGATCTAGCTAAGAAGATGCTTGTCCTCGCCGAGCGAGCCCTCGGTTCCGACCATCCCCAGGTGGCCACGAATCTTAATGTTCTGGCTGCTCTCCTTAGGATCATAGGCCGTTACGACCAAGCCCTGCCACTCATCCAGCGCGCGTTGGCGATCAGTGAGCGAGTTGTATGAACCAAACAACATTTGACACCAATCGCCGGCCGGACAAATCTAACCGAATAACTCGTTTAGGAATGATTTTCCGGCTTATACCATTTCTAGGCCTAATGACATTTATTGACGGGGCGGTAAAAAGTCGGGTGTTGCGGGGGTGGGTTGTGGCGCTAGGATGGGCGGATGCGTACGATCCGTGACCATCACAGTGGGGATCTGTTTGATCCCTGGGGTTTTCTCGGCGACCAGCGGCGTCAGTTGTTGGATCGCTCGTGGGCGGGGGTGTTTCGTGAGCACCTGCTCGAGGCGCTGCCGGTGGGGAAGTTGGCTGAACACTTCCACAGGCAGATGGGTCGGCCTTCGAAGGACCTGCACGTGGCGATGGGGACGCTGATCCTCCAGCAGCTTCATGACCTGACCGATGCGGCGACGGTCGAGGCGTTGGCCTTCAACATCGCGTGGCACTACGCGTTGGACCTACGCGACGGGTCGGATGCGTACCTGTGTGAAAAGATGCTTCGGAACTACCGTTGCTTGGTGATCGATCATGGGTTGGACGAACTGTTGTTCCGTTCGCTGACCGATCGGTTGATCAAGGCGTTCGAGGTTGACACGGCCAAACAGAGGTTAGACTCAACGGCGATCCGCTCGTCGATGCGTAGCCTCACGCGGCTGGGCACGGTTGTCGAGACGATCAGCAAGTTCCTGCGTGAGTTGGCTCGGGTCGAACCGGTGTGGCATCAGCGTGTGGCCCCGGATCTGATCCGCCGGTATGTCGAGCGTGAGGGCGAGGGTTGTTTTGCCGACACCAAGCCCAGCGTGTCGAAACGTCGTCTACCGGAGGCCGGGCGTGATCTGCTGACACTGGCGGCGATGTTCCGTGATACCCCAGCGGCTTCGTTGGACAGCTTCGCGATCCTCGAACGGGTATTGAGTGAGCAGTTCGAGGTGACCGATGCGGACCGTGACGATGACGATTCGAATCCGACGCTGCGGGTGAAGGAACCCCAAGAGATCCCTTGTGATAACGTCCGCAACCCCGCCGACCCCGACTCAAGCTACAACAAGCACCGGGGCCAGGGTTATCTCACGCAGGTCATGGAGACGTACCAGGAAGATGATGGCCCCCAGCCACCGTCGGCCAAGCCCGATCTGATCACGCATGTATCGATCCACAAGATGACCGCTCATGACAGTCAGTGTCTGGATGCGGTCATCGATGATGTTCAAGACCGTCAAGCTCAACCGCAGCAGCTGCTAGCCGATTCGCCTTACGGGTCGAATGACCACCTCCAGGCGACCGCCGAACAAGGCATCGCGTTGGTCAGCCCGGCGATGCCACCCAAGGGAAGCAGACAAGGCCGGTTGGCGTTGGAGCAATTCGAACTCGATGACGAGGACCTGATCACCCGTTGCCCCGGCGGTCATGAACCGATCGCCACCAGCCGAAGTGAACAGAAGCTCCAAGCCCGATTCGATGCGTCGACCTGCCGAGCTTGTCCGTTGCTCAAATCGTGCCCTGTGCGGCCTACCCTTGAACGTGGTGAGGCCACGCGCTATCAGTACACGCCCCAACGTGTGGCGATGCGAGCCCGTCGACTTGCGGATCAGACTCCGGCCTTCAAACAGATCTACCGCTGGCGAGCGGGGATCGAAGCAACCCTGTCACGGCTCAAACACCAGATGCGGCTGGCTCATCTGCGGGTACGCGGCCTGGCCGCAGTCACCCACCGAGTCCTGCTGCGCGCGTTGGGGCTGAACATCCACCGCTGCGCCGCCTTCGCGGGCGTGTGAACGCTTCACGGCCGTCTTTTTTGACCTTCTTGACCCTCAATCGGTTCCCCACGAGCAGTCAAGCCATCTGAACGCCCAGAACAAGCGATCACTCATCTTGCCATAGGCAATCGCCATCCCCCGACGGACGCCTCATCGGCTCGGAGTGACCCGACTTTTTACCGCCCCGTCAGGATTTGACCATACCTCCGCCAAGACAACAGGCCATCGGCCTCACAACTGTCCCAGACACGGAGCACTGGCTGGTTGTGAGCTTCCACCCGTCGCGCCATGATTGAGTATGATTTCCTGGCCATGGTTTCAACCAAGGACGACATGCCGATCGAGGATCTACGCCGGGCGTCCCAGCGGTGGAAGGTGGTGGACGCCTAATGCAAAACGCGATGGAATCCGAAACGGCCAGCCCCGTGGACAATCCCTTCCGTTTTGTATTTTCCGAGGGGTTCGCGGGGCTGCTGGAGGGGTTGGGCGTCTGTCTGTTAGTCACAACGTACCAGGCGGGCAAGCTCATGGCGGTGCGGGCACGAGGTGGGCGGGTGTCGACCCTGCTGAGGAGTTTCGAGCAGCCGATGGGGCTGGCCCTCGACGGCAGCCGCTTGGCGTTAGGGACCCGAAACGCGGTATGGGAGCTGCGAAACGTCCCTGACATCGCCCCGCAGCTGGAACCGCGCGGCACGCACGACGCCTGTTTTGTGCCGCGGTCGTGCCACGTGACGGGTGATATCCGCGGTCACGAATTGGCCTTTGGGTTGGTCCCCGGGTACGACGCGCCGCCGGGCGGTGGCCGGGACCGCCGCCGAGACCTCTGGATGGTCAACACTCGCTTCTCGTGCCTGTGCACAATCGATTCCGATTACAGCTTCGTACCGAGATGGAAACCGCCGTTCATCACCGACCTGACCGCAGAGGACCGCTGCCACCTCAACGGTCTGGCCGCGGTGGAGGGTGAGCCGAAATACGTCACAGCGTTGGGACAGAGCGATACGCAAGAGGGCTGGCGAACTCATAAGGCGAACGGCGGAATCCTCATGGATGTTCCTAGCCGCGAGATCGTCTGCCGTGGCCTATCCATGCCGCACTCGCCGCGCGTTGACGCGAACAAGCTGTGGATTCTCAACTCTGGGGAAGGCGAACTCCAGGAAGTGGATCTACCGACAGGGAAACTCAACACAGCTGCCCGGCTTCCGGGGTACACCCGCGGGCTGTCGTTCCACAGCCACTACGCGTTCGTGGGTCTATCGAAGATCCGTGAGAAGAAAGAGTTCGGGGGCCTGCCCATTGAAGATCGTCACGACGATCTCAAATGTGGTATCTGGGTAGTGGATCTGCACAGCGGGGACGTCGCCGGGTTCATGGCGTTTGAATCAGGCTGTGAGGAGATCTTTGGGGTTGAGGTGTTACCCGGTGTCCGATGGCCTGCGATCATCGGGTTCAAGAAGGACACGATCGATGATGTCTTTGTCGTCCCACCACAGATGAAGCCAGACCCATTGTAACGGCGAAGGGGGGGGCGGTGGCGTTGCCACTCACCACTGGTGAGCGTCATCATCCGCGGCGGCGGGTTGAGAGGAAGTACGCCCAGCTCGTGAGAACGATACACACGCCCGTCGGTTCCGGGACTACGGTGAAAGATCCGGTCAGAGACTCCATGAAGATCGGCGTCGTGGTCAGCCTCGGGATCTCAAACAGGTTGACCTCGTACGTGTACCCGCCCGCGGCCAGGGTGCCCAAGGCGGTGTTGACCGTATCCGAGCCCACCACGGTCAGGACGATGTCGCCCGGCGCCGGGGCGTTGACGAAGACGTCCACAGAGATCGAATCCGGTTGGACAAACGCGAGGCTCGAGCCCGACACACTAAACCCCGACGACGGGTAGAACAGGTCCGTCCGCAGCGTCACGGGCTGGCCTTCAGTCGGGTTTGGGGGCACGACCGTAACGTTAGAGATCGACGCGGCGCGGGTCGACGTGGCTATGAGGGTTGACACAAGGATTGCCGTGGTTACGAAAAGACGGGTTGGGATCATGCGATGGCCTTTCATTCGAATCCGAATCATTGTCGCGGGTGAGCAAGGAGTTCCTTCCCACTGGATGGCATTACACTGGTGGGTGTGATGTTACTGATCCTCGTGGATTTGAGTTACTTGGTATCGTTCCGTCGTCGCGATAGAGGATCACCGGTGACGACGGGTCACGGCAACACCTAGACCCGCGAGGCCCATCGCCGCTAAACCGGCCGTGAGCGGTTCGGGCACGGCGCCGCCATCGGGAGCGGTCACCACGAACGGCAGGTCGGCGCCGGGGTCGACGTCGACCAGGATCGGGAACAGCGGGTCGTTGGGGTCGAACTGCTCGGCTTGCAGGGCCAGGGCGTCGAACGTGAATACCCCAGATCCTACCGACCCGGAGGTGACCTCGAAGGTGAAGAACACCCCGTTGTCGGTGATGTGTTCGGTAGCGTCGACGTTGAACGTCAGGAACGTCGCGTCGGCTTGTCCCGGGGCGTCGAAGACCTGAAAATCAAACGGGTCCGACAGAGGATCGGGGATGATTGGCCCGGCGGTAATGTTGGCCGGGGTACCGAGGATCGAGCTGGGGAACAACACGCTGCCGGCCAGCGAAACCAGCTGCTCACCGGCGGCGGTGTCGAGCCCGGTGAGGCTCATCTCGACCGTGGCGGTCTGCCCGACCGACAAGTCGAGCAGGTCGTCGGGGGAGGACAGCTCGAGGTTGACCACGGCTTGGGCGAGCGAGGTGGTGGTGGCTGTGACAGCCAATACGGTGGTGAATATCGTGGTGTATCGCGTCATCTTTCACTCCTGGAGGAAGGGTTTATTTTTAAGAATTACAAATAGCGTGCCAGATCTGTTCGCTATTTTCAAGAAGACAGTACCCCTGGCAACTGCGATCGCGTTAGCCACCTTTGTAAGTCTGATCGGTTTATATTCACTCCGCCACTCCGCGCGGACTTACCAGCCGTCTAACTAAAATTTTTTTAATAATGCATCGATTATAAATGCTGGTGGGACACCACCAAATTTGATAACAATATCGTTGATAACCGCAATTAGCTTTTGATTTCGCGAGATTGCCGCCGCAAGTCTTAGCAAGGCTAATCGTTGAGCCTGTTGAGATGCTGTAAGACCAGCGGCTCGCTGCGCAAGCAGTGCGGTGTTAACACTAAATTCACTAATCTCCCCAGACGGATCTATCAAGTTTATAACATTATTTTTTACATACCGGTAGATATTCACGTCGCCACTTTCAAACCCAATCGGATCCTGACTCACGAACCTCCCGATGTTGGCGTCGTAGTATCGCGCCCTATAGTAATACAACCCCGTCTCGGCATCGAACTCACGGCCGGTGAACAGGTATCGGTCGACCGCGGCGGGGTCGGTCACGCTCAACACGTTCCCGAAGCTGTCGTATTCGACATGAGCGATCAGATCGCCAGCGGCGTCCACCAGGTCCCGCACCGTGCCCAGCCGGTCGGTGAGGTACCAGGCTGTCCCACCCGTGGGTCGCCACCGCGCGAGGATCTGGTCGATCTGGTCCGCGAATAGGTAACGGTTGAGCACCTGGCCGGTGTCGTCGAAGTCCGCCCACGCATTGTCTCCGTCGTAAACCGTGAACACGGTCTGGCCGTTGACGGTCTTGGCGATACGCCGGCCCATCACATCGTAAACGAACACGACCTCGCTGGTCACGACCCCGGCTGCGGTCTTCTCGACCACGGACGTCATCCGGTTGCGGTGGTCGTAGGTGTATTCGGTGGTCTCGCCGGTGGCGATCTCGGTCTTGAGGATCAGGTTCCCCTCGTCGTCGTATTCATAGCTAAACGTCCCGTCCGAGAGGACCTGGTTGTTGGGGCCGGTGACGTAGCTGTCTCCGTGGCGAGACGACTCGACCCGGTTGCCGTTGGCGTCGTACAGGTAATCCTCATCGGGCAGATCGGAGCGGTCTGCGTCGGCAAGTTGCCCGGTGAGGTCGTAACTGTAATCGGCGGTCTGCCCGTTGATCGACTCCGACACCAGTTGCCCAGCCACGTCGTACCCATAAACGTAATCTGCGATCGTTGCACCGGCACTATCACGATGTGAGAGGCTTGTCATCCGGCCCAGGGTGTCGAACGCCGCGGTGCTAGAGCCGACGAGCTGGGTGGCGGCCAGGTCCGCATACCGCTCCACGCCGATACGGTCGCCACGGTCGTTGTAAACAAAGTCGATCCGGGTATCGTCGATCCCTCCCCCGGACCACAGACGGGACGCTAAACGGTCACGGTTGTCGTATGTGGACTCGACGCTGACCCCGGCGTTATCGCTGATTGTGACCCGGTTCCCATTCGCGTCGTACACGAAGTCGAACACCACGTGCGGCAGGCCCGGCGAGCCGGCGTTGTCTTCGCGGACCACCCGGTCCAGGGCGTCGTACGTGAAGGAGTACGTCGCGTCGGGGTCGGAGACCGACAGCAGGTTGCCCACCGGGTCGTATGTGGACTCGATTGTGCGTATCAGGGAATCATCCGTATCGAACCACCGCTCGGTGATGAGGCGGTCGAGGGCGTCGTATTCAAAGGTGGTGCGCCGCCCGTTGCGGTCGATCACCTCGGCCTGGTTCCCGGCCGCGTCGTAGCTGAACGTGCTGCTATTCCCGAGAGGGTCGATCCGCTCGACCAAGCGATTGAGTTCATCGTAGACGAACGTGGTGGTATTTCCGACCGGGTCGGTGAGGCTTGTTTGATTCCCGTTGGCGTCGTACGCAAACAGGGTGACCCTGCCCTCGGGGTCGATCTGCTCAATGAGGCGGTCGGCGTCGTCGTACTCGAACTGCGTAACACGACCCAACGGGTCGGTGGCACTGACCTGGAGATGACCGTTGTAGACGAACGTGGTCTGGTTGCCCTCGTCGTCGATCTGAGCAATCTGACGACCCAGCTTGTCGTACACCGTCACGGTTTCGGCCCCGGTCTCATCCACCACAAGAGTGGGTTGACCGTATGAGTTGAATTCAAACAAGCGAAAGCTGCCGTCCGGGTTGGTGATCTTCGTCGGCTGAGCGGTATTACCGATGTACTCGAACAGGGTCGTGTGGCCGAGGAAATCGATCGCTGAGATCACGCGGCCCTGGCTGTCGTACGACAGCGTCGCGGTCCCGCCCGCAGGGTTGGTGATGGTCGTGAGATTCCCGGTCCCGTCGTAGGTTAGCGCGGTGACTCGGCCCAGCGTGTCGGTGCGGCTGGTGACGTTGTTGAGCGCGTCGTAGGTGAACGTCTCGGTGTTGCCCAGCGCGTCCGTGCGGGTGAGCAGGTTCCCGCGGTCGTCATAGGTGAACGTCGTGGTGTGGCCGTTCTCATCGGTGATCGACGTTTCAAGATCTGGGTTCGCGGGGTCGGTGTACTCGAACGTGCGTATGCCGTCGAGCGGGTCACGGATCTCGAGGATGTTCCCACGGTCGTCGTACAGAAGCTCCGTGACGTTGCCGAAGGCGTCGGTCTGCGTACCGATAAAGTTCGACGGATCAAAGAGCTGCTCGACGCGGTGACCCAGTGCATCGATCACCGCGACGACGCGACCCTGGTCGTCGTACTCGGTCCTCTGAGCCATCCGGCCTAGCGGATCGGTCACCTCGTCCAGGAAATGGGCGGGAGAGCTCAGGTACGCAAACTGGGTGGTCAGGCCCTCTTGATCCGTGACCGAGACGAGGTCGCCGGCAGCGTCATAGGTATAGGTAATCGGGTTACCGTCCGGGTCGATGATCTCCGCGATGCGTCCCTCGGAGTCGCGCACGAACTGGATCGACTCACCCGACGAATGGGTGACCCCTGCGTCGGTATAGGTAACCGTGTTCCCGTTGCGGTCTGTAGCGTTCTGGAGCCCGGCTCCCTGGCTGTACGTATAGCGGACGCCATCTTTGGTCTCCAGGATGTAAGTATCGGGGTTATACGGCAGGCCGAACGCGGCGATCCGGGCGTTGCCATCGGCGTCGATCTGTAGCAACCCTTGGTTTGATTCGGGGACTTCTAACGTTTCATAGACACCCGGATCGGCTTGGAACGTCGGGGCATAAAAGACGCCCAAGAAGCTGATCGTGTGGACCGTCGGCTCGAACGTGAAGCCCACGCGCTTGCCTTCAGGTGTGGTGAGGTACACCCGTGTGCCGACTTTGAACGTCGTGGCGGAGAACGCCGTCGAGCCGGTGTCGGGGACGGTTTCTCGGATATCGGCGTCTTGGAAGCCCAAGGTCCACCCGAAACCGAAGTCGCCCTCGTTGTTAGATTCGAGGCTATCGTAGCGGCGAGTGATCTCGATCGGGATCCCCGCTAGTGGCAGCGAGAGATCGGTAAACTCAAGGCTAAACTGCCCAAGTTTCGCCTCACCGACAAGGCTCACTAACACACCGTCAGCGTTGACCAGCCCATTGAGGTCCTGCGCTAGAACACGAATCACATACGCATCATTAGCCAAGACAGTCGGATCGAACGGGCCCAACACATCGTCGATGACCTGATCCGTGCCCTCGAAGAGCAGCGAGTAGTCCGGGTCGGTGGCGAGGAGGTCCTCGAAGTCCACCAAATCGGCACGGGCATACTCGACACGATAAAACTCTAGGCTCGCATCGGTCACGGTCCCTTCCACGTCGATCTGGAACATAAGTTCCGCGTCGTTCGATGGAGAGGTTATTTCCACGATGGGCGGGGTCGTGTCGTTTGGATCTAGGACGCGGATTTGGGCAGAGGCGGTACCGATATTGCCCGCCGCGTCCGTGGCCGTGGCCACCGCGTCGAACACCCCCGGGGTTGAAGAGGTAAAGGTCCCGACCCCCGACGCATCCAGCGTCACCGGCATGCCGTCAACCAGCAGCTCTAGCTGGTCCACCCCCACGTTGTCCGTGGCTGTGACCGTCAACGTGATCACCTCGTCCACCGCTACGTTGTTCACGTCGATCGCGAGGCTCACCACCGGCGCTTCGGTGTCCGGGCCGACCACGATCGGCGAGACCGTGATGGCCACCGTATCGCTGTCGCTCAGCGGACCGCCAGAACCGCTAAAGCCCTGGTCGTCGGTCGTAATCGAAAGTTGAGCCCCACCGGTGAATCCCGCTGTGGGCGTGAACGTCAACCCGTCCAACACCGCCTTGACGTCGGGGATCACGCCCGTGAACGACATCGCCGCGTCGTCGGTTCCGTCGCCGTCGCTGAACGTTAGCCCCCCCCGTACCCGCTAGCGTCAGCAGACCGTTCGTGGCCGCTAGCGACACCGCCACCTCGTTCGCCCCCGCGTCGACGTCATCCATAGAGACCGCGTTGCCGTTACCCGAGGAGAGCACCAGCGGCACGTCCTCATCTGTCGTCTGACTACCCGGAACCGCGTTCACCGGCGCGTCGTTGACCGACGCCACCGTCACCACGAATGTGTCGTCGACGAACAACCCCCCGCTATCCGTCGCCCGGACCGTGACATTGGCCACCCCGTTCTGATCCGCCAGGTAGCTCAGCGTCAGCGTTGTGCCCGCCAGGCTCGTGCCCACCACCGTGTCGTTGTCGTTGCCCTCGACCATCAGCGTCAGGCTGTCGCCGCTCCCGGAATCCGGGTCAGCGAACACCGCCGACAGATCCACCACCGTGTCCGGGGCGTCTTCATCGACCGTCACGTCCGCGATCAGGGCGGCCACCACCGGTGGCTCGTTGACGTTGCTCACCTCGATCGTCATCGTCGCTGTATCACTCAACGACGGCGTCCCATCGTCGTTGACCTCTACTTCCAGCGTGAACGACGCCGTCGTCTCAAAATCCAGCTGACCCGAATTCGCCACCGTGATCTCGCCGCTGCCCGGATCCACGTCGAACGTCGTCTGATCCGTGCCCCCGGTGACCGTGAACGTCAAGGTATCGCCCGCATCCGGATCACTGGCCACGATCGTGCCCACCACCGTCCCATCGGCGCTGTCCTCGTCGACCGTGAACGACTGATCGTCCACCACCGGTGGCTCGTTGACGTTGCTCACCTCGATCGTCACCGTCGCTGTATCACTCAACGACGGCGTCCCATCGTCGTTGACCTCTACTTCCAGCGTGAACGACGCCGTCGTCTCAAAATCCAGCTGACCCGAATTCGCCACCGTGATCTCGCCGCTGCCCGGATCCACGTCGAACGCCGTCTGACCCGTGCCCCCGGTGACCGTGAACGTCAAGGTATCGCCCACGTCCGGGTCATTCGCCGCGATCGTGCCCACCACCGTGCCCGCGGCGCTGTCCTCGTCGACCACGAACGTCTGGTCGTCCACCACCGGCGGGTTGTTCGACACCGCCGAGTCACGCGTGATCGTCACGGCGAAAGGACTGCCGGCGTTGCCCGCCACGTCCGTCGCTTCCGCCGTGAAGTCATTGCCCCCCAACGCCAACGCGATCTCCGCAAACGCGAACGCACCCGCACCGTCCGACACCGTGGTATCGCCGGTTTCGAGTAGTTCGACTGATGTGTCCGGGTCGGTCGTACCCACGAGCGTGACCGTCGCCTCCGTCGTCCGCAGGTCCCCCACCGGATCCGTGTCCGAACCCGGGTCCAGATCCAACGTGGGCACCAACGGCGGCGTCACGTCGACCGTCACCACCAGATCTCCCGACGCGTCACTGACATTGCCCGCCACGTCCTCCGCGGTCGCTTCAAACGTATGCCCCCCTTCACTCAACGGTCCAGGGGTAAACGCCTGCGTGCCCCCCGTGACCGCCTGATCCGCTTCGACCCCGTCCACCAACAACCGCACCAAACTCTCCGCCTCAGCCGTGGTCGACACCGTCGGCGTTTCATCATTCGTCACATCGTCGCTATCGCTGGCCCCGCTATCGCTGCCCGCCAACAGGTCCGGTGTCGACGGCGCCTCGGGTGCCACCGAATCCAACTCGAACCCCACCTCTAACGGCGACGATACATTCCCGAACTCATCCTCCGCCTCCACGCTCAGCGTGTGCGAACCCTGCGACAACGGACCGCCCCCGATCGTCTCCAGATCCACCTCCGTCAACGTGAACGACCCGTCACTCAACAGCGAACCCAGCACGTCCACCAACGGCCCACCATCGAGGCTCGCCCGCAGCCCCGTGACCTCGCTCGCATCCGTGACCGTCCCCGCCACCGCCGCCTCAAACGTCACCCCATCCCCATCCTCACGACCCGTATCATTCAACAATCCCGCCACCACCACCGGAGGATCACTGTCTTGGAAGACAACGCTCACCGTGAAACTCTGCGTATCAAACAACCCGCCCGGGTCTTCGACCCGCACCGTCACGTCGTGGTCGCCGACGTCCGTGGCGGTTACGTCCCATGTGATCAGACCCGTGTCCACGTCGATCGTCATCCCCACCGGTGATTGATCCAGCGAAAAGGTCAGCACGTCGCCAACATCTGGGTCTTCCGCTTCCGCGTCGTATTGATAGGTCGAGCGTGTCACCGATTGACGGGTGAAGCCGCTGTACAGCACCTGTTCCTGCGAGAAATTGTAGAAGCCGAATCTCCCCGACAGGTAGGTCGTATCGCTCAACACGATCGATTCGAGCACGGTCTGACCCTCGAAAACGTCGATGGAGATCGACCCTGGCTCAAACTCCAACACGTATCGGTAGTCAGTAAAATCTTCCCAACCGATGCTGTTCGAGAAAAGGGTCGTGATATGCTCCGAGTCCGGCCCTAACACGTCTTGCGTCAGCGGCACGGAAGCATGCACCACCCGCACCTGCATCCGAGGGGTATTGTTCTCATTGCCTTGGGCCCAGTCGAACAGATAAAAATTCTGAGGGTCCTGGTATCCGAACACGAACCCCATGAAGTCGTCGTCCGCGGCGCTGTCCACCCGGAACGTGCCCTCGATCCGCTCATTCTCGAATTCCGCATCGCTTAATAGAACGGAGGCTTCGGCGTTGATGGCTTGCCGGGCTACCGTGTTCCCGTTGCTTAAAGTCCACACCGGGTTGCCAGACTGATTGCTCGTGGCAAATTGGACCACTTCCCACGCGCCAAGATCGATGATCTGTGGATCCGCAAGCTCGTCACTCGAGATCACCAGGGAGGTGACCGGTTGCGACGTGATCGTCGGCGGTTCGTTGACGTTGTTGAGATTGATCGTCACAGTCGCCGTGTCGGTCAGCCCGCCGCCGTCTGTGACCGTGACGTCAAGCGTCAAACTGGGGGTCGTCTCGAAATCCAACAGGCCGGTATCGGCCACCGTGATCTGGCCGGTCTGTTCGTCGACGGCAAACGCGTCGGTCCCAGTCCCACCGGTCACCGCGAATGTCAGCGTATCCCCCGCGTCCGGATCCGTGGCCACGACGGTCCCGATCACCGTAGCGTTCGGACTGTTTTCATCGACCGTAAAAACCTGAGGTTCAACGGCCGGGGGGTTGTTCCCCGCCGCCTCCACAGTGATCGTAAACGACTGCGTATCGAATAACCCCCCGTCGTCGTCGACCCGCACCGTCACATCATGCTGGCCGAGGTCTGTCGACGTCACGTCCCACGTCACCAGACCCGTGTCCGGGTCGATCCCCATCCCGCTGGGGCCGGTGACCAGCGAATACGTCAGCGGGTCGCCGTCGGGGTCCACCGCTTCCACGTCATACACATACTGTTGCGGGGGCAGGTCTCGCTGGGTAAACCCGCTATAGAGCACGTTGCCCTGAGAGTAGTTGTAGAACCCGAACCCGCCGCCGGTGTACGTGTCGTCGTCGACCGTCCACGACTCGAGCACCGTGTCGCCCTCGAGCACCTCGATCTGGAACTGGCCTGGGAAGAACGTGAGCTGGAACTCGTAATCCACGAAGTCTTCCCAACCGATCGTGTTGTGCCGAAGCACGGTCACGTTGCCGGTGGTCGGGGACGTAGGCCACAGGTCCAAGCCCGTCGGGTCCCCGCCCCCGTCGACCTCAATCACCTTGACGCTCATCCCGTGTTGGGCGAACCCCAGCGCGTCGCCCTGATCCAATTGTTTCCAGTCAAAGAGGTAATAGTGCCCCCGGCCCTGATACCCGAACACGAAGCCCATGTAGTCGTCGTCGCCGCTGGTATCGACCCGCCACGAGCCTTCGATCTGTGTGCTGGCGATGTCAAAATCACTGAGAAAGATCGACGCATCCGCGTTGATCGTTTGTTCGACGACCGTGTTCGTAGCGTCCAACGCCCAGTTGGCGTCGTCTTGAGCGTTCAGTTCGTACTGCACCACCGTCCAGGTCGACAGGTCGATCAGCTGAGGATCGCCCCCGGGGGCACCCAACTCGATCTGCGTCACCGGATCGCTGACGATCACCGGTGGGTTGTTGTCCTCCACCTGCCGGTTGCCGTAGTCGATCCCGGTCACCACCTCGTCCGCGGCCAGCACCACTTCATAGAACCCATCGAACGGCACCGTCTGCTCAAACCCCGGCTGCTGCTCCTCGCGGACGATGTACGTGCCCACCGGCAGGTCCGTGAACGCGTAGTTGCCGTCCGTATCCGTCGTCGTAAACAACTCACCCGGATCACGCACCGCGTTGTCGTTCTCATCCAGATAGATCACCCAGCCTTCAAGGCCCTGGACATCGATCCCGCCGCCCGGGATGCTGGTCGTGACAATATGATTAACGCTGTTGAATGCCTGCCCGTCGAACGTGTCGGGCTCCAGAGGCGGCGACGACGCGGAGAACCCCGGATAAATGCTCGAAGGCGAACCGAACACCGCCGTGGCCAGGAACACCCCGTTGGGCTGCGAACCGTGCGGTAGTTCCGAGTACGACGTCGTCGACGAAGTGAGCTGATCCGGGTCGACCGGGTTGGGTGTGTCGAACAGGTCACCACCTTCGAACTGGATATCCGCCGTGGTCATGTAGGCGCCGATAAACAGATCGAAGTCAAAGAACTCAGCCACCTGATTCACGTGCTGGGTAATGACGTTCGAGACCCCAGTCGGCGGGCCGTTGTCGGCGCCCAGCACGATCCCGCCTCCGACGGCCGCGAGATTGATCGCTTCGTTAGCCGTGAGGCTGCGTTCTGAGTCGGTCACATGACCCCGCCACGACAGACCGTCCATGATCCAGTGGTCGTGAGACTGCTGGAACTGGGCCAGGGCATCGAGGTCGTCATCGGTAAAGAACAGCGAGTCGATCGGAGGCGTCCCGGAATTCCGCAACGGCTGCGAGCCGTCGTTCCAGACCCACACCTGATCCACGTCCGGGTTGGTCGATAGAACCGCCGAGATCTCACCGGGGCCCAGGGTGCCGACGATGACCTCGAACCCCGCCGACTCGAGCACTGGCCCGACACTGTTCAGCTCACCATCGGGTGTCAGCAGCAGGATCGGCCCGTCCGCCGGATCACCCGGATCCGTAGGCTCCACATCCAGGAACTTCATCCCCCGGATCTCACCGGTCGGCGTGACCGGTTCGAGGCTCGTGCTAGCAGCGATGTTGCGAATGTGCTGGGTCACATCGAACGACGTAATCCGACCGTCGAGGTCCGAATCCGCTTCAAGAAGGTAACCACCCTCGCCGGCCAAGCTCCCGAACGACCCACGCACCAGCACCGTGTCGTCGCGGTCCACGTCCCGGTCTCCGTCCGCGTCGCCGATCAGGAATAGTTCTAGGTCAAACGCCCCCGACGTGCCGCTTTCCCCCGACACCGTCACCTCGTAATCCCCAAACGCCAGCTCCGCTAACGCCAGGCTCACCCCATCGCTGAGATCCGCGTTCGCGAACCGTAAAGCAACCTCCTGCCCCCCCGCATCGCGGATCGCCACCGCCGCCGGGGCCAACGCACTACCCGCCTGGGCTTTGACGCGGAATCCAATATTCACCCCGCCCAAACGGTTGGCCGTAAAATCCCCCGCCGACACCGGCACCGTGATCGCCGCCGTATCCGTCGGGTCATTGAGTTGATCGCTGTAACGAGAAAAGACGTGGCTCAACGGATCCCCATTGAGCAGGATCTTCTGCTCCAACGCTTCGAGGTAACCCCCCCAAACCCGCGTCGACCGGTCCTCCAACAGACCCGTCAAACGCCGCAACGCCTTAGCCCCAAGACGCGGTACCCAACCCGATTGAATCCGCTGATGTCCCAAACTTCGAACTGCCCCGTTGTCCGCCCAGACCACCTGATTGACTTGAACCCCGAATCACCTTACCAACGAGCCTATTGTAACCACCGGCCCCCTCGCCTCCAAGTTTTCTTTCAAGGGTTCTGAAAAAATGTTGCTCGACCTCAACCTCATGCGATCACCAAACGCGATAAAGCTTTGATAATTCAAATGATTACATCACCCAGGCCGTGTGTACATATATTCCCTTTGCCGTCGTACATAGATGACGGAAGTTCCAAGGCTCCGTGATTGGATGACGCGATCGCTGGCCCTGCGGCACGGGCGTTGGAGCGGATCGGACAACCGCTATGGGCCACTTTGTTATGCGTAGGAATCAGCATCGAGCACAATCCCCACCGACACCGATAAACGCCAACGTGTCAGTGACCTACCGCTACTCGAGTGACAGTTGCTCCATCACCTTCCCCGCAGCGATCCTCACGTGCTCCTCGATCGGCAAGGTCTCGTCCGCCAGGCCGAGAGGAACCAAGTGATCACGGATCAGGTCCAGGGTCGCCAACATCTCGCGATACGCGTCCGGGGCGATCCGCTCTCCGTCCACCGGCTTGTCGTACAAGCCCAACAGCTTGTGGATCTCCTTACAAACCCGCAGCGCCACCGCGTAGTCGGCCAGCTCGTAACTCTTCTCGTAAAGGTCGGTGAGGCGGTGCAGCGCCGCCTTAAACTCATGCTCATGATCAGAGCATGCGACCGCGCCCGTCGTGGACCGAGAGCTGGACGGGATTGAAGGAGATTCCTCGCACGCAACTGTCGGGTTAGAACGTCGTTGGATCATGGTTCCTGTTCCGGTTTCAGCGCTATAGATCATGACAAACTTCAGCGATTAGCAAGACATCATTATTGTATCAGCAGTTCTGAGTTCGACTTTCGCCATTTTTTGGCATCTGGTCTGACGTTTAGATAGAAGCGAGCCGCCTTGCCGATGGGTGGGTTGGAAACCGATCCACCTACTGAGCATGGAGGCTCGCTGTGACGCTTGTACCTTCTTTCCTGGACGTGGTCCAACCTTTGGCCGCGGGGATGACCGCCCCGAGTTTCTCGAACTTCCTGACCCTCGTCACCGGTTGGGTCTTCGCCACGCGACGCACCGTCACCGCGATGATCGTCGCCGCCCAAGCCGTCACTCACAAGCACCACTCGGTCTTCCATCGCTTCTTCGCCCGCGCCCGATGGTCGCTGGACACCGTGGGTTTGGCCGTGTTCGAAATCATCGAGCCTTGGCTCAACGACAGGACGGTCATGCTGGGCATCGACGATACGCTGGCCCGCAAACGCGGCACCAAGATGTTCGGGGCCGGCATGCACCACGACCCGCTGGTGTCGAGCCGACGCACCACCATCACGAACTGGGGCCATAGCTGGGTCGTCCTGGGGGTGATCGTCCAGCTGCCGTTTTGTTCTCGACGCTCTTTCTGCCTGCCGATCTTGTTCCGCCTCTACCTCAATAAGAAGACAGCCGCAAAACACCAACGCCCTTATCGCACCCGTCCCGAGTTGGCCGTCGAGATGCTCGCCGTATTGTGCGGGGCCTATGAATCGAGGCGTTTTCACGCGGTGGCCGACTCGGCCTACGGCGGCCAGAGTGTGTTGTTGAATCTGCCCAAGAACTGCGACCTGACCAGTCGATTGGTCCTCGACGCGCGGCTGTACGCCCCCCCGCCCCAACGGGTCCCGGGAACCAACGGCCGGCCCCGCAAACGCGGCCAACGCTTGCCCACTCCCAAACAGATGCTTGAGAAGTCCACGCAACGCGTCGACCTGAACCTCTATGGCAAGAAGCGATCGGTACGCGTCGCCCACACCCAAGCCCGGGTCTACGCCGCACCCGATCGACCGCTGCGGGTCGTGGCCACCGACCCGATCAGCGATCGCAACACGATGAAACAGGCGTTCTACTCGACGTGTGATCACGCCACGGCCCAAGAGGTCTTGACGTGGTACGCGATGCGTTGGTCGATCGAGGTGACCTTCCACGACGCCAAGCAACACCTGGGCTTCGCGCAGCCTCAGGGCTGGACACGCAAGGCCGCCCAACGCACCGCCCCGGTGGCGATGTTGTTGTATAGCCTGATCGTGTTGTGGTTCGCTAAAACCGGTCATCGCCTGTACACCCCGCCGCATCGCCCGTGGTACCCGAAGAAGCCCCACGCTTCCTTCGCCGACATGCTCGCAACGCTACGAAGCCACAGCGCCCGCCAAGAGGTTTTATACCTCACGCGGCTAAGATTGTCCGATTGTTGAAGTGTTGGAAGTTGCGGGTGATGAGGGTTTGGACGTTGGGTTTGTCGTCGGTGGCCAGCTTGGCGATGCCGTCGTGGATGGCTTGCTGAAATCGATCGAACGTTTCGTAGTACCGGCCGTTGAGGCAGCGTTTCTTGAGCAGGCCCCAGATCCGTTCGATCAGGTTCAGGTGCGGCGAGTAGGACGGCAGGAACATCAACTCGATGCCCAACCCCACGGCCCGATCTTGGACCAACCGGCAGCGTTGATACCGCGCGTTGTCCAGCACCAGGGTGATCGCTTGGCCGGGGTAACGCCCCGCGAGCGTCTCGAGTAATTCGCAGACCGTTTGGGCCGTGATGTACGTCGTGTTCGTGACGGTCACCAACTCTCGGGTCACGAAATCCAACGCCCCCAACACGTTCAGCCGGCGGCGGCCGGTGGGCGTGCGGATGAACAGCCTCACCACGCACCACACGTAGCACAGAAACGCGCCATGGACGAAGTGGCAGGCGTCTACAAAAAAACCCTGCGATCACCCCGTTCGGCTTCGTCCAAAGCCGGATCGAGGGTCTGTTCAAGGAATTCACGCTGCTGTTGATGCTTGGCCTGATCAAGCTTGCCCGGCACACCCCCGAGCTTGCGACGACGCAGACCCAGCCGTTTCAAAAAAGCTCGCACTTGCGTCGGGCCGCGACGCAGACCGGTGAGTTGCGTGATCTGATGGCTCGCCTCGTGGATCGTCGACGGCGGGTGTTGTTCCAAAGACGCCTTGACCTTCGGGCCGTGCGCGTTCAATTGACTGGGCTGACCCCGGTAGCCGTTTTGCCTCAACGCCTCGATCCCACCGTCGAGGTACGTATTCAAATAACGCTGCACCGTCCGGCTGCTGACCCCTGCCAAGGCCGCGATCTGCCGATGTGCCAACCCATGGCTCTTGAGCCAAACCACCTGCAACTTCCGCCGCACCCGCGGATCTGGATCGCTAAAACGCCCCCGATCCAACGCCGCCACCGCATCGTCCGTCAATGTGATCTGAAGCATCCATGCCTCCTGTGTCCAGTGACTTCGTAGTAAAATCAAACCGCTAACGTCAGCCTATTCTACCGATCAGACAAACTCACCCGAGGAAGGTATATCAACCGGCCTATCCGGCCCGGGTTGTCGAAAAACCCTCAAAATCCTCCTGCACGTCTACCAGCAGGCGGCATAAGGGCGAAAGTCGAACTGAGAATCCTGGGCAAAACAAACAAAACCGTCATTTTCAGCTTTTCCGTCGGTAGATTGAAACTCAGTCGCAAAAAGGACCCGTTGCCCTCGAAGGTTGCCAAGCTGCCCTACCCCCAAAACCTTGGCATCCTTGGCGATGTTGGCAACCTTTGGCGTTCCTGAGCTGCCAGGGCCAATTTCGTCGGGATCAAAGACTGCCAAGCGAATCGAAGGTTGCCAAAGGTACTGAGCTCTAGCAGGTGACTCGTGCCACAAGCAAGCGGACATGAAGTCCGGACAACACGACAGACTCTTAACTTATGGCGTCGACCATCGCCACGATGCCTACCCGTACCGCTTTAGGCAACTGCGCCCAAGCAGTCACCACCCGCTGAAGGTCGGAGCCCTCCAGTTGCGATTGCGCCCCGTTATGCGCCCCGCCGAAGGGCTGGTCAATCGCAAATGCTTTATTCTTATCTGGTTGTGCGTGTCGTGGAGCGGATTGCAAATCCGTTGGCGTAAGCCATCGTGGGTTCGAATCCCACCGCGGCCTTTTTGATGAGTCCTTATCCTTACTGTGTTTTTTACCAGAACTTACATCTGAGGACGCACGCGGTGACGGCGATGTTTCTTTCATCACCGAATCCACAGAGGGAGGCATTTCAGTGTATTGTTGTCCACCCGTTGCGCCCCGTATAGCGCCCCGTTTGAGGGCCAAGGATTCAGGATCATTGGGCCCGAGCGTGCCAGTCGCCGATCTTGACACGCCACAGAGCTTTGAAAGGTTAGGCAGCTTCTGAATCGCTTCGGCTTCGTCGCTCTTGAAGGCGTGAGTGTAGCGGTCCATGGTGAGGGTGATCGTAGAGTGCCTCATGACGCGCTGGATGACCTTGGGGTGCACGCCGGCGGCGGCTAGGAGGGTGCCACACGTATGACGGAGGCTGTGGAAGTCACACACACGCCCGGTCTCGTCGCGATAGGCGATCCCGGCCACTTCTAGATCTTCTCGGAGCATGTAGACCACGCGTTCGGGACGTGGCAGGTTGAAGGCCGGCGTTGTCGGCAGCTTACTGGCCAACAGTGATCGTATCTCAGACGCGGTGTCCGGCCGCAATGCCACGTCGACGAGCTGACGCTGCTTGGTGTTGTAGCCGGCATTGATGGTGACCGTCGGCCGGTCCCCCATAAGGTGAAATGAACCGCAGGTCAGCCGCCTGTAAACGTCGGTCAGAAAATGTAGCGCCCGTCGAGTAAAAAATGTGGCGCCGGGGATGACTGTATCTCTGGCTGGAGGGTTGGTCCAGCCTCTTGGTTGATCTCCTGAGTGATTATTTGTCTTTGGGTTTACGTCGCCGCTTGGCGTCCTTGAGTCGGTAGCTAGAGCGTTTTGCGTCAATAATCGCCATATCCGCAAGAGGTGAAGTAGTTTTGGCACTCGGTGGGCGTGACGTCTGTCAGGGCATCGGCGATGGCGTCTTGGAGCGTGCCGAAGGTCTTGGCGGCGACGCGGCGTAGCCACGCCTTGACCTTGCTCCACAGCTTCTCGATCGGGTTCAGGTCCGGGCTGTACGGGGGCAGGTACCCCAGGTCGGCGTCGACGGCCTCGATCGCTTCGCGCACCGCGGCGGCTTGGTGACTCGAGAGATTGTCCATCACGACCACGTCACCCGGGCGCAACGACGGGGCCAAGAACTGCTGGGTGTAGGCCAGGAACGTCGCCGAGTTCATCGGGCCATCGACCACGACCGTCGCACCTTGGATCACCCCGTCGAGCCGGATCGCGCTGAGCATCGTGAGCGTCTTCCAGCGGCCGTGCGGGGTGCGGTCCACGCAACGCTGCCCGATCGGCGACCAGCCATACAGCCGGGTCATATCCGTCTTGGCCCCAGATTCGTCGAGGAAAACCAGATGGGCCGGGTCCACGAACCGCCGGGCGATCGTGAAGTTGTGGCGGCGTTGGGCCACGTCGGGGCGATCTTGCTCGGCGGCGATCAGCGACTTCTTTTGAGCGACAGCCCCAGCCGCTTCAACGCCCGGCACACCGTCGATTCCACGACGCCCAGGTTCAGCATCGCCCTCAACTGCTTGGCCGTGATCCCCGGCTTGGCCGCCACCGCCTCACGCATCCGTTGCTCATCGGCCGCCGTAAGCTTGACCGACCCCTTGGGCCCCGGCACCCCCGGCGTCAACACGCCCCGGCGGTGCCGATCACACCAGTCGCGAACCGTCGACCTCGCCACCCGAAACTGTCGTGATACCCCCGTGATCGTCTGACCCGACTCGGCGGCCCATACCACCCGCTTACGTAGATCCATCGAATACGCCATGACCTTGGCCTCCTTGCCAGAAATCTCTCTTATCGGCCAGCGGCGATTAATTACGCCAAGCGCTCTAGGGCCGTTGGCTTCGAGCACGTGGCAGCGGTGGGTGAGCCGGTCGAGCGCCGCGCCGGTGAGGCGTTCGCTGCCAAGCACCTCCACCCAACGTTCAAACGGGAGGTTGGTCGTCACGATCACGCTGGTTCGTTCGTAGGCGGTCGAGATCACATCGAACAGCAACTCGGCTCCCAGCTTGCTGGCTGGGACGTAGCCCAGTTCATCGAGGATCAACAGGTCCAGCTTGGCCAATTGGTTCTTGAGCCGACCCAGGACCTGCTCTTCGCGAGCTTCCATCATCTGGGTCATCAGCTCGGTGACCTTGTAGAACCGCACCTTCTTGCCACGGTGGCACGCTTCCATGCCCAGGGCGGTGGCGACATGGGTCTTGCCCGTGCCGGGGTTACCGACCAGCAGGATGTTCTCGCGATGGTCGAGATACACACACCGCATCAGCTCGGTAACCAGGGCTTTGTTGATCGACGGTTGGGCGGCGAAGTCGAAGCCTTCGAGCGTCTTGGGCGATGGGAACTTGGCGGCTTTGAGCCGACGCTCTGCGGCGCGGCGTTCACGTTCGATCAGCTCCAGCTCGACCAGTTGCAGAAGGAACCCGACGTGACCCACGTTCTGCTGGGCACAGCGGCGGGCGATCTTGGCGTACTCGCGTAGCATCGTCGGCAGCTTCAACGCCTTGAGGTGGTGTTCCAGTAGGACGGTGCTCTTGCTCATGCCGCACCCCCCGGAAGTCCTCCGCAAATATCGCTGGACGCCGTCTCTTGGAGCGGGTGCGGAAGCAGACAGCCATAGGCGGATAAATCGGGCTTGGCTACGTGGACACCGCTCAGATGCGGTCGGCCGTCGAGGCTGAATAACGCCACGGGGGGTTCCTTGAGCCCCTCGAGGATCACTCGTACGGCGTCAGGGATGACCGTGCCCAACTCCAACGCCTTGTGCACCGCTTGCTTGAGTTGACCCAGGCTCGCCCGTTCCAATAGCCGCAACACTTGGATGAACTGGCCCGTGCCCTTCGAGCCCCAGTCGGCTTCGAGTTTGCGACGCAGGATCCCGAAGCACGGCGGCAGATCCCATTGCTCCAAGGGACGGGCCACATCAAAGGCCCCGGGGCGTCGCTCCAACAGAGCCAGGTAATGCACCGGGTCAAAGTGGACCTGTTCACGGCCCCAGTCACGCAGGTGTTCGGCGATCACCTGGTCCCCCTGCATGACCCGCACCGTCTCGATGTCGCCCACGAGGGTCAGGCGGTGATGCGCCCACGACACCGGCACCGAATAGTCGTTGCGGTCGAACCGCACCAGGCTCAGAGAGTTGGCTCCAGCCAATATGACCCGACGGGCCTCAAACGCCTCCTCTTTGAGAGGAAGCATGACCGAGCGTTCCTCGTCCAACCGCTGACCCTTGGTCGTTTCTTTACCTCGTAACGACCGGGTCAACTCAGCACGGCAACATCGCTCGAGATGTTCATTGAGTTCAGCGAATGATCGCACCTGGGGGATCGGCACCAGGAAGTTACGGCGGGTATATCCCACCAGGTTCTCGACGTGGCCCTTTTCGTTAGCCTTGCGAACTAGGCAGAAGTGCTCGTCGAACAGATAATGACTCTGAAGCCGAAGAAACCCGTCCGTGAGTTCCCGTTTCCTGGATCCCACGAACTTCTTGACCGCGATCCGGCTATTGTCGTAGCTAATCCGCGTGGGCACAGCTCCGAAGAACTCAAACGCTCGGACATGACCATCCTGGAACGACTCGGTGCACTCGCGGGGATAGGCCCGAACGAACACCGCGTCCGAATACGGCAGGCTCATCACGAACAACGCCACCTTGACCGCCTCGCCGTTGAGAAAGATCGTCGCCTCCCCGAAGTCGACTTGCGCCTCACCCAACGGATGACTCAGCGGCACAAACGTCTGGGCGTGCACCCGTTTCCACGCCCGAACCGCGTCGCCCACGACCGTGAGCTTCCCGTCGAACCCGTGATGTTGACACAACACCTCGAAGATCCGTCGGATCGTGTGACGTTGCTTGCGCGGAGCTTTCCGGTCGTCCTCGAGGATCTGGTGGAGGATCGGCAGGAACCGATCGATCTTCTTCTCGCCCACCTGTTTGACCCGTCGATACCCCGGGGGTTCAGGGTATTCGAGGATCTTCTCAAGCGTCTGCCAATGGATGTCAAACTTCCGACACGCCGAACGCTTGCTGTGGCCCTGGGTTAGAACATAACGCCGCACATCCGTCCAAAACTACATATCCGTATACACCTCGTCTGCGTCCTTACTGGGGGGGGGTGAAACAGTAAAAACTGTTCCATTGCCGCCCCAGTCTCAGGACTAGGCAAGGCGCTACATTTTTGGGCCGACCGTCAGCCCCCCGACGGGCGCTACATTTTCTGGCCGACGTTCACATGATGGCGTCTTGGTCCGTACCATCGAATCGACCTACGATCCGGTGGGGAACCTGTTATCAATCTCTGATCCCGATGCCACCTATACGTTCATCTATGACGAATTTGACCGCATAATCCGAGAAGACAACGCCGGCACACCGGGGTTGCCTCATGTCATCCTCGATTTCACCTACGACGTTGACGGGAACAGAATAGGCGTAACCGATAATTTTGGGGTTCAAGTCGTGTCGACGTACAACGACCGCGATTTGCTTGAGTCACGCCAATGGACTGATATCAACGGTGCGGGTGGGGTCGACAACGTTCGGATCGACTTTGCCTACAACGACCGTGGCGACCGTATCGGCGTGGAGCGGTATGCGGACCTGGCCGCCACCCAGCTCGTCGGCTCTAGCACCGCGGCGTTCGACACCCTGGGCCGGATGACAAGCCTCTCACATCGTGATAGTGCCGGTGCAACGATCGCAGATTACGTTTATGGGTACGACGTGGCTGGGCAACTGGTGTCGGAGTCGATCAACGGGCAGACCGCCGATTACAGTTACGACCTCACCGGGCAACTTGCCGACGCAGACCGCTCCGATCTGCCCGATGAGGATTACCTGTACGACGCCAACGGCAACCGGGTCGAGTCGTCTCGCCACGGAGACAGCTACGTCACCGGCCCCAACAACCAGGTCCTCTCGGACGGGACGTTTAGCTATGAATACGACGACGAGGGGAACCTGATCCTCAAGACCGAGATCGCCACCGGCGAGACCACCGAATACACCTACGACCACCGCAACCGGATGACGTCCGTGGTGGAAAAGACGGCTGACGGGACCGTCGTCCAAGAGGTGGCGTTTACTTATGATGCCATGGGGCGGCGCATCGCCAAGACCGTCAATGGTCAGACCGCTTACACGGTATACGATGGAGAAAACGCGTGGGCCGACTTCGATGACGGCGGTCAGGTCTTGGCACGATATTTATTTGCCGATCAGATTGACCAGCTCTTGGCAAGATTCAAGCCAGCCGAGGGAATCGTATGGTACCTGACGGACCGGCTTGGCTCGGTACGCGACCTGGTCAACGCCGTGGGCGATCTGATCGCTCATGTCGAATACGACAGCTTCGGGAACGTGTTGAGCGTGACCGACCCCGCCGCGGTCGACCGATACCTGTTCACCGGCCGTGAGTTCGATGCCGAGACGGGGTTGTATTACTATAGGGCGCGATACTACGACGCCAACATCGGGAGGTTCGTGAGTCAGGATCCGATTGGGTTTGAAAGTGGCGACGTGAATATCTACCGGTATGTAAAAAATAATGTTATAAACTTGATAGATCCGTCTGGGGAGATTAGTGAATTTAGTGTTAACACCGCACTGCTTGCGCAGCGAGCCGCTGGTCTTACAGCATCTCAACAGGCTCAACGATTAGCCTTGCTAAGACTTGCGGCGGCAATCTCGCGAAATCAAAAGCTAATTGCGGTTATCAACGATATTGTTATCAAATTTGGTGGTGTCCCACCAGCATTTATAATCGATGCATTATTAAAAAAATTTTAGTTAGACGGCTGGTAAGTCCGCGCGGAGTGGCGGAGTGAATATAAACCGATCAGACTTACAAAGGTGGCTAACGCGATCGCAGTTGCCAGGGGTACTGTCTTCTTGAAAATAGCGAACAGATCTGGCACGCTATTTGTAATTCTTAAAAATAAACCCTTCCTCCAGGAGTGAAAGATGACGCGATACACCACGATATTCACCACCGTATTGGCTGTCACAGCCACCACCACCTCGCTCGCCCAAGCCGTGGTCAACCTCGAGCTGTCCTCCCCCGACGACCTGCTCGACTTGTCGGTCGGGCAGACCGCCACGGTCGAGATGAGCCTCACCGGGCTCGACACCGCCGCCGGTGAGCAGCTGGTTTCGCTGGCCGGCAGCGTGTTGTTCCCCAGCTCGATCCTCGGTACCCCGGCCAACATTACCGCCGGGCCAATCATCCCCGATCCTCTGTCGGACCCGTTTGATTTTCAGGTCTTCGACGCCCCGGGACAAGCCGACGCGACGTTCCTGACGTTCAACGTCGACGCTACCGAACACATCACCGACAACGGGGTGTTCTTCACCTTCGAGGTCACCTCCGGGTCGGTAGGATCTGGGGTATTCACGTTCGACGCCCTGGCCCTGCAAGCCGAGCAGTTCGACCCCAACGACCCGCTGTTCCCGATCCTGGTCGACGTCGACCCCGGCGCCGACCTGCCGTTCGTGGTGACCGCTCCCGATGGCGGCGCCGTGCCCGAACCGCTCACGGCCGGTTTAGCGGCGATGGGCCTCGCGGGTCTAGGTGTTGCCGTGACCCGTCGTCACCGGTGATCCTCTATCGCGACGACGGAACGATACCAAGTAACTCAAATCCACGAGGATCAGTAACATCACACCCACCAGTGTAATGCCATCCAGTGGGAAGGAACTCCTTGCTCACCCGCGACAATGATTCGGATTCGAATGAAAGGCCATCGCATGATCCCAACCCGTCTTTTCGTAACCACGGCAATCCTTGTGTCAACCCTCATAGCCACGTCGACCCGCGCCGCGTCGATCTCTAACGTTACGGTCGTGCCCCCAAACCCGACTGAAGGCCAGCCCGTGACGCTGCGGACGGACCTGTTCTACCCGTCGTCGGGGTTTAGAGCAACTGGCGTAATTAATCTTGAATAGTCGATAAGTGTAATTTCTGGCAAGGAGGCCTCGTCATGGCGTATTCGATGGACTTGCGGCAGCGTGTGGTGGCGGCGGTGGAATCGGGGGACTCGATCGCATCGGTGGCACGGCGGTTTTCCGTCACGTGGCCGACGGTGCGTGATTGGCCAGATCGGGCCCGTGGCGGCGAGTTGATGGCGGGCACACCGGGGCCAAGGGATCGGTGAAGCTCACGGCGGACGATGAGCAGCGGATGCGTCAAGCGGTCGCGGCGCAGCCGGGCATCACCGCCAAACAATTGATGGCGAGGCTGAGTGTCCCCGTGGTGGAGTCCACCGTCTGTCGGGCGTTGAAGCGGCTGGGGCTATCCTTAAAAAGAAGTCGCTGATCGCCGCCGAGCAAGATCGACCCGACGTGGTCGATCGTCGCCGAAACTTCACGATCGCCCGTCGGTTCATCGATCCGGGGAGTCGGGTGTTTCTCGATGAATCCGGAGCCAAGACGAACATGACGCGTCGGTATGGCTGGTCGTCGATGGGTCAACGTTGCGTCGATCACACGCCCCACGGCCATTGGAAAACGGTGACGATGCTTAGCGTCATCCGACTCGAGGGGGTGGTTCAAGACGCGACGATCGTGCTCGACGGACCGATGAACAGCGAGACGTTCCTGGCCTACACCCAACAGTGCCTGGCCCCGGCGTTGCGTCGCGGCGACATCGTGGTGATGGACAACCTGTCGAGCCACAAGGTCAAGGGTGTGCGTGAGGCGATCGAGGCGGCGGGGGCTGAGGCGTGGTATCTGCCGCCGTATTCGCCGGACCTGAACCCGATCGAGAAGTTGTGGTCGAAGGTCAAGGCGTGGCTGTGTCGCGTGGGGGCCAAGACGTTGGACACGCTGACCGAGGTCATCGCCGACGCCCTGCGAGCCGTTCATGCCACTGAATGCAGAAACTACTTTGAATCCTGCGGCTATCAAGAATATTCACGCAATATGCTCTAGTGTGTCGGGCTCGAGCCTCGCGTTTGTCCAACCGGATTCGATCTCTGTGGACGTCTTCGTCAACGCCCCGGCGCCGGGCGACATCGTCCTGACCGTGGTGGGCTCGGATACGGTCAACACCGCCTTGGGCACCCTGGCCGCGGGCGGGTACACGTACGAGGTCAACCTGTTTGAGATCCCGAGGCTGACCACGACGCCGATCTTCATGGAGTCTCTGACCGGATCTTTCACCGTAGTCCCGGAACCGACGGGCGTGTGTATCGTTCTCACGAGCTGGGCGTACTTCCTCTCAACCCGCCGCCGCGGATGATGACGCTCACCAGTGGTGAGTGGCAACGCCACCGCCCCCCCCTTCGCCGTTACAATGGGTCTGGCTTCATCTGTGGTGGGACGACAAAGACATCATCGATCGTGTCCTTCTTGAACCCGATGATCGCAGGCCATCGGACACCGGGTAACACCTCAACCCCAAAGATCTCCTCACAGCCTGATTCAAACGCCATGAACCCGGCGACGTCCCCGCTGTGCAGATCCACTACCCAGATACCACATTTGAGATCGTCGTGACGATCTTCAATGGGCAGGCCCCCGAACTCTTTCTTCTCACGGATCTTCGATAGACCCACGAACGCGTAGAGGCTGTGGAACGACAGCCCGCGGGTGTAACCCGGAAGCCGGGCAGCCGTGTTTCGTTTCCCTGTCGGTAGATCCACTTCCTGGAGTTCGCCTTCCCCAGAGTTGAGAATCCACAGCTTGTTCGCGTCAACGCGCGGCGAGTGCGGCATGGATAGGCCACGGCAGACGATCTCGCCGCTAGGAACATCCATGAGGATTCCGCCGTTCGCCTTATGGGTTCGCCAGCCCTCTTGCGTATCGCTCTGTCCCAACGCCGTGACGTATTTCGGCTCACCCTCCACCGCGGCCAGACCGTTGAGGTGGCAGCGGTCCTCTGCGGTCAGGTCGGTAATGAACGGCGGTTTCCATCTCGGTACGAAGCTGTAATCGGGATCGATTGTGCACAGGCACGAGAAGCGAGTGTTGACCATCCAGAGGTCTCGACGGCGGTCCCGGCCACCGCCCGGCGGCGCGTCGTACCCGGGGACCAACCCAAAGGCCAATTCGTGACCGCGGATGTCACCCGTCACGTGGCACGACCGCGGCACAAAACAGGCGTCGTGCGTGCCACGCGGTTCCAGCTGCGGAGCGATGTCGGGAACGTTTCGCAGCTTCCACACCGTGTTTCGGGTCCCCAACGCTAGACAGCTACCATCAAGAGCCAGCCCCATCGGCTGCTCGAAACTCCTCAGCAGGGTCGACACCCTGACCTTCCCCAGAGAAAGTGGACGGTCCTAACTGCTAGGTAGGATGCCTGGCGAAAGGAGTCCACCAGATGTCAAAGTCGATGGGCAACGGGAAATCGAGCAAGCGGTATGACGATCAGTTCAAGGCCGGGGCGGTGCGGATGGTCACCGAGGAAGGGTTGTCCCAGTCCGAGGTCGCCCGGCGCTTAGGGGTCGCGGGCACGACGGTGTGTGCTTGGGTTCGGCAGTTAGCCCCTAACGGTCGGCTCACTGATCAAGAGATTCGGATCAAGCTGCGGGAGTTGGAACAAGAGAACCGTCGGCTGAAGATGGAACGGGAAATCCTAAAAAAAGCCGCGACCTTCTTCGCGAGCGAAAGCCGATGAGGTACCGCTTCATCGACGAGCACCGCGACCACTGGCCGGTCCGCGTGATGTGCCGGGTCCTGTGCGTGAGCCCCAGCGGGTTCTACGCCTGGCGAGCCCGTCCCGTGTGCGAGCAGGCGACCCGTCGCGGGCAACTGGCGGAGAAGGTCCACCGGGTTTTTGAAGATCATCGTCGGGTCTACGGCAGCCCACGGGTTCATGAACAACTCCAAGCCGACGGTGAGCGTTGCAGCGTGAACACGGTGGCCAAGATCATGCAAGAAGAAGGCTTGCAAGCCAAAGGGCCTAAACGGTTCAAGCCGGTGACGACCGATTCGAAACACGATCAGCCGATCGCCGAGAATCTCTTGCAACGTGACTTCACGGCCACGGGTCCCAACCAGAAATGGGTGGCCGATATCACGTATCTGCCCACGCGGATGGGCTGGGTGTATCTGGCGGTGGTGTTGGATGTGTTCTCGCGCATGGTGGTGGGCTGGTCGGTCGCCGATCACCTGCGGGCCGACCTGGTGTGCGAGGCGTTGCGTCGGGCGGCAGGGAAAAGAAATCCTCTGACGGGGGTGATTCATCACAGCGATCGTGGGGTCCAATACGCCAGCGGGGTGTACCAGGATCTGCTGGGGTTTTATGGGATCTCCTGCTCGATGAGCGGCAAGGGCAACTGTTACGACAACGCGATGATGGAGAGTTTTATGGGCACGTTGAAGATCGAGCTGGTTCACGGATCGGATTGGGTCGACCTCGATGAGGTGGCCACGGCGTTGTTTGATTACATCGAGGTGTTTTACAATCGTGTGCGGCTGCACTCGTCTTTGGGGTACAACAGCCCCCTGGCCTACGAGCTGCAGACCGCATAACTCACGAAACCGACCGTCCACTTTCCCTGGGGAAGATCACCCGCCCACCTCGTGCCCGCACCGCCATAAGCTTGCCCGCCTGGTACGTTGTGACTAACAGACAGACGCCCAACCCCTCCAGCAGCTCCGCGAACCCGTCGGAAAATACAAAACGGAAGGGATTGTCCACGGGGCTGGCCATTTCGGATTCCATCGCGTTTTGCATTAGGCGTCCACCACCTTCCACCGCTGGGACGCCCCGCGTAGATCCTCGATCGGCATGTCGTTCTTACTGGGAACCATGGCCAGGAAATCATATCCCAATCACGGGGCGACGGGTGGGGCGACAGGTGGAAGCTCACAACCAGCCAGTGCCCCGTGTCTGGGACAGGTGTGAGGCCGAAGGCCTGTTGTCTTGGCGACGTTCGTCCCGGACGCCGTTGATCGGATGCAGATGCGCGACGAACTGGCGGGTCGACTCGTCACGCGGCGTAGCGCATGATCTGGACCTCCGCCCCGTTGTGGACGGCTTGATTGGCCAGGTCCAGAAGCTGATCGGTGACGGTTTGCGATAGATAGTACTCGCCGCAGTTGTCGCATACGTCCGCGGGGACCTGTTTGAAAATGACGGTGCATCCGTCCCGCTCAAGGGTGACGGTCACCGTCCCGGGCTGTGTTTGGCCGTGCTTGCAAATGACACAGGTCATGGGGTTTTCCTCGTCGTTGGCCGGGTCGTTTTTTTGTTCATTTCCTGGTCGTAAAATCATCGTTCCAGAGATCCGGGTCGGGCTGGTAAGCCGTCACGACATAGCCCGTCTCGCTGGTTTCATCATAGGCCAGAACGACATGGATCGGCCGGCCATCCACGAAACCCAGGAGCAAGCGACTCGGATAAGGCTGATCGTGAGGGTATTCCGTGACGGCCGTGCCCGTGGCCACGACGTGACGGACGTCCTGACCGCTGATCTGGCGGGTAAACATCTGCCGCAGGGCATGGCCGGAAAAAACGAGGTTGGGGCATTCCATGGCGAATCCCTGGCAAGTCTAAGTCACGACGATGTACCAGCATAGACGATCTCGCGGCTAAAGTGGCACTGGGCGATCGTGGACGATCGTGAAGCGGCCGGCCGA